>JAJZRS010000025.1 GCA_021802545.1 Pseudomonadota bacterium | reverse complement strand
GCCTCGGCCTGCTTCAGAAACCCAATGATCTGTTCTTCCGTAAAACGCTTCTTCACGTCCGTTCTCCTCTCTAAAAACGGACTTTACTAACTTCATTCTGGTATGCCTAGTGGGAGGCAGGTCAATTCGCATGTAATCCAAGATAGACTTTGGATTTTTAGTATCGATTACAATTTCACCACTCTTATCTGTCTAAAACAGGATATTTGGTTGAGGAATACCCTCTGGATGCCTGGTTGTTCGCTTATATCCGACATGTGTGGCTTCGGCAAAGAAAATGGGCGGATTAAGGTCGGCGCGGCTAGTAACTTCAGCGAAGCACCACCAGGCATTGCAGTACGGCTCTCCCTTTGGATCTTCTGTATGGTTCAGGTCGCTCGCCAATATGATTTCATCATAGGTTTCGTTAAGCATGTCGGTAAATGCCATTTGCTCAGCGTCAATCGGATTGCGATCACGCAGCAAACGTGCGAGCGTAGCGCGAGCTGCTTCTTCCTGTGCCCCTTTATAAGCGGTAGCGAGCCTATTTTCGGTAACGAAGGCGTCATGATCGGCTAGCAATATGGGGAGTTTCTTCTTCAATGTAGCGCTTCCCGCGCAACCATCTACTAGAGCTTGACGAATATACGCAGGCAGTGTGTTCGCGTTCAGAATTGTGTCGTTTGGATACCAATCGACATCTGTACGGCTAGCTATATCAATTAGGCTATTCCGCAATCGATCATTGAGGCGGAGTGTTGACACAATATCGGCATTACGCAGCTTCTTGTATTCTCTAGCTGCAATACGCCATGCATTATCCCACTCTGAAATCTCCGTCTCCGTCTTCTTTTGCGCAAATAGCAAGCTTGTTTTTGTGGGAGTGTAGGGCTGAAAGGCGACTTGAGGCAGCGATACAATGCCCTTGATGATAAAGAATCTGTAGAGGAATAGCCGGATATAAAGATTCTCGTTGGTATCAAAAACCGAGTCTGGCAAAACAACCCCTAGTCTGCCACCAGGCTTGAGCAACTGATACCAACGCTCCACAAAAAGATTCTCGGAGTTCTTCTTGCCCGCGTACATAAAGCGCCCGCTGTACTCGGAAATAGTTCGGGGGGCATCCTTTAGGCTGAATGGCGGATTGCCTATCACAATGTCAAATTGCTCGTTGCACGAATGCTTGTAAGCCAGGTTGGTGCGAGCTTCAATGCCGTCTTCCAACTTCAGGCGGGTATTCAGGTTGTCCTTCGTCGGCTCATATTTCGAAAATGCAGCAAGGCCGTCATTCTTGAAAATGTTGGCGTTACCATCGCCATGCAGGATCATATTTACTTTGGTCGCCAGAGCAAGGTCAGGGCTATATTCAACTCCGTAAATGAACTGACGCGCCCATCTGTTTTGTAGTCTCTTAGGTTCAAGGCCCGGACGGAACCATTCATCGACAAAGAGCCTAGTTCGATCCCTTTTTGAAAGCGCCGGCACATCATCGCGTGGATGCAAAACCGATTTTGTGATCAGCTTCATGGCCTCTATCAGGAATGTGCCAGAACCGCATGACTGATCGATGATATGCGGGATTGTTGGACTATTACGATTAAGGCGTTCGATGATGTCGAGATCAAGTTCCAATGCATGGAGAACAAATCTGACAATGTTGGTGTGCGTAAAGAACTGTCCTTTCTCCTGTTTGAACCCACTCCGAACAATGCCTTCGAAAAACGCGCCAAGCACATCATCATCAAAGAACTTATTGTCGGTGATTGAAATACCTTCCAGCTTTTCCACAACATAAGCAATGAGGTTTGCGTTGAACTGTTCTTTGTTTATGCGCTCGTGACTTAGGGCCTCGGCGTCATAGCCAAAGTTGTGCGCTAATGCTTCTCGATATAACTCGTCGATCTTGGCAACAATCTCGTCTGCAGTCTCTGGCTGACCATCTTTCAGGTCAGCTTGAAATCGATAGGCGAATCCCGGGGCCGTTCCGGTTTCGTCGTGAATCTTGGCGATGAACATCTTAAGCAGATTTTTGAAGACATCGTTGTCTCCCATCTTGGCACCGCCCCATAGACGGTTATGCAAATCACGTTGTAGGCGAGTAAAATCAATGCGAGTCAAGTCGGTACGTAAGTCGTGTTCGCCACCCTTTACAAACTTTGTCTTTCGGATTGTTCCGTACTCACGGGGTAGGTCCAGGTTGTGGCCTGGTTCACCAGCTTCTACCCAGGCGCGGTGCTCAGTGAATTGTTTGAAGTCGATGACCATACAGAAGTCACGCGGCTCGTCACCACGAAATTCGACGGTGTGCCAAACAACGTACCGAAGGCCACGGGAAACCTCATCGCGGCCAGTAGCAAAAAGCTGGTCGTCAATCAATGACACATAAGAATCAAACTCATCAGGGCGTTTTGTCTCGATCAGCATAAAAATCTTTTCTTTCTCGCCGATCACAGAGTCCTTTGTGTGAATCCTAATGTCGATCTGTGCATAGGTCGGTGACGGACGCCCTATTGTATAGGTATGTTCAACCTCGATACGATCCGCTGGGTAGCCAAGTTTCGTAATCAGGCGCACCAGCAACCATGCCCTAACGTATTCTTCATCAGTAAGCCGGAAATTTGACTCGCGAAAGGTGATTCCGCTCTGTTTGTTGTAACTGATCGTCCCACCCTTGAAGTCGGGACCGGGTGTGACGGTGACAATGCTCCCGGCTTCATCAAGAGCCTTGATCTGCTCCGTCAGAACCTTCTTCTGGTCTATTGTTAGTTTTGTCATGTTGGTGAGTTATTGGGTCCAGTTATAGTCGAACTTCATTTTTACTCAACGCCTTCATGCAATGTGCATGAAGAACAAGAAGCTGAAGCGGCCTCGGTTAATTTTAGATGCTATGCCTTTGTAGCATTCTTCAGCGTCGATCTGTTTTAAGCATTTGTAGTTCGCACTACTTAGCAAATTCAACTTTCAACTGAAAGTTAATTCAGTATTTCCTAAAACTCCCTACGACCAACCCGAAGATCTCCAGGTGATCCTGTGGTCGAATCGGCGAATATGCTTTGTTCCCCGGCTTCAAAAAGAAGCCCCGATTATCATGCGCCAGGTACTTCACCGTGAATTCGTTGTCGACGATTGCCACCACGATATCGCCAGGCGATGCAGGGGCGCCTTTCTTCACCACGATCGTGTCACCCGGCATGAGCCCGGCGTCGATCATCGAATCTCCCTTGATCGATAGCAACACGCTTCGCGAGGGATTCTCGATCAGGTACTCGTCAATGCTCATGGCATGAGCATGCGTATCGTTGGCAGGCTGCGGGCCGCCAGCTCTTACCGAGTCCAGCACTTCGCGCTCGAAGAACCGTCTTCCGGGCTGCAGCCGCCGTTCCGGGGTGAAATCGAGGAACCCTTCGTCCTTCAGCCTATTCACCATGGCGGACACCGCCGATTTCGATTTCATGCCGACCAGAGCGCCAATGGCCGCAAAGGACGGCAATATCCTGTGCTGGGCAAAATAGTCCCTGAGTTGGCCGAGATAGATCGAATCCTTGTTCATGATCCTGATTATATAGAACCCACGTTCTGATGCAATAGAATTCATAGAACATATTTGCGTATAGAACGTATGTTCTGTAGAATAGAGTTGCATCAATAAAATGTTCTCTTCGCAACTTCGACACTGGTTGCATCAGCAAACACCATTGGAAAAACATGGACAACGAAACGGTAAAACTTCTCGGCGCAGCGGTCGTTGCGATCTTTCTCATGATAGGGCTGGTGGTTGATGGCAGAGTGGATGATTTTTCCACAATAGACGCGGTGCTGACCAAGGATGGTTGCGCTTATGTTGAATCCATCGGCATCAAGCCAAAACAAGAAAATGGCATGTGCAAGGCAAGGATGCGTTATTGGCACGCTGCCTTTGGCAGCAGTGGACAAATATTGCTGGACAATGATCGTCACATCAACGTAACCAGCAATATGATGGTGGCTTATTCCAAAGCCAGTGAGCAACTGCCGCAAACATCAGGACAACGAGCTACGCTCGTCTGGTCCTGGATCTGGTTCGCTTCAGCGGGATTGGTGGCTGTGATCATCGCGATCTATTCCTTCATGACGCGCAAGCGCGGGTAATCCGAGCATTCCAGATGCCCGCCTACTTCTGGCTGCGAAGCCAATCCACCCCACTGACACTCGACATCGTTTCCGCCATGGATGACGAGGAGGCCCGTCTGTTTCTCGCGGAAATGCGATGGGGCAAGGGCAGGCAGATTTGCCCGGATTGCGGCGTGGTCGATCAGCACCACACCATACGCACCAGGAAGCAGTGGCGTTGCAAGCATTGCGGAAGGACGTTTTCGGTCACGACCGGAACCCCGTTCGCCGATCACAAGATCGGATACCGGAAGCTGTTGATGGCGATCTTCTCCTTCGCCATCAACCAGAAGGGGCTGGCAGCCCTGACGCTCCGCCGCATTATCGGCGGGCAATATCGCACGTCGTTTACCTTGCTGCAGAAGATCCGAGAGGCACTGATGTTGAGCGTCAGCACCGAAAAGCTCTCCGGGGTGATCGAGATCGATGGCGGCCACTTCTCCGGCAAGAAGCGCAAGGGCCGCAAAAAGAAGAAGGCGACGCCAGCAGACAAGACCCAGGTGCCGGACAAATACAGTCAGCACAGAACCAAGACCAGGGCATCGGCGTTTCCGTTCCATCCGAACCGGCGTATCGTCATCGTCATGAGGGAAATGCTCGGCGAGAAGGGAAAAGGCGCTGGAAGAACTGTCACGGCGATCTGCCGCTCCGAGAATGGCGCCGACATAGAATCGCTCGTGCAGTCATGGGTCAGGAAGAGTTCGACGATTCGTTCCGACGAGCTCCCTGCCTACGGCAACCTGAAGCTGATGGGTTACCTCCATGACGTCGTGAACCATTCGGAAGAATTCTCGACCGACGAGGGCATCAACCAGAACCAGGCCGAGAGCTTCTTCAGCAGAATGCGCCGTTCCTGCATCGGGATTTATCACCGCATCACGCCGAAGTACATGCTGGATTATTCCTGCGAAATGGCCTGGCGCGAGGATTACCGAAAGGCTGATACCCAAGAGCAGGTGAAATCACTCCTGCGCCGTGTCTGCAGCAGCGGAATCTCCATCGATTGGGTCAATTATTGCAGAGGAAACAAGCGAAAGGCGGAATTGCTGTTTCAAGCCTCGACGTCGTAGTCGGTCGACGACAAAGTGGCGTTGTTATAATATGATGAGGTTAGTGCTGCCCATTGGGTCATTATGCGAAACGGGGCTGACAAAATCGCTATAAGGAGCAGAAATGAGTGTAGTAACCGGCTCTATTGTAATGTGCGCCATTATTTCTCTTGGATCGATAGCCCTCGTCAGCTTTGCTTTATGGATTCTCAGCAACGATGATCAGGCAGATCGGCAAGATGTTCACAGCGGACATTGTACGTAGCAAAAAGGCGAATGGTCATGACTAATGACATTGAAACGCTGGATGACTTTATTGCGCGACTCTCATCTGCAGATCAGGAGAAAATTCGAGCGGGCTCCAAGATTATTCAATCTAAAATTAGACAGGAGCGCGCAAAACTTCGCGCAAAGAAAGTCAATAATCCATCTTCAAATAGATGACGGGCATCCGCTTTTGACGAAAACCCCGTGCAGCGAATGCACGGGGTTGGTTTAAAGTCAGGACGGGAGAGATTGGTCGTAAAGCGTTTCAGGTGCAATGTCGATATTGCCCGGCCAAACGACGGTGCCGTAATCAACGGATGCCTTCATGAAGAGAGGAGAGCCTTTCAGTTGGATAAAAGGCTTCTTGTCCATCAATGGGGTCATATCGAATATCCGCCTTTCCCCATTCTCGAATTCCAGAAGCAGAGTGTAGTCAGGCTTGGCCTCCACTCGGATCACATCTAGCAGGATATCCATAAATACACTCCTTCGTTATTGCAGTGGCGCAATCCGAAAAGGTTGCTCGCCAGCAAGCGCAAGTTCCCAGTCTGCAAACAATTCGTCTTTGTGGATTTCAATCCAGGCTTGAACCATTTTCAGTTGCTTGGGTGGAATGCTTCCCGCCAGTACAACGCCATCTTCGATCGTAATCGACGCCTTCTGCCCGGAGTACCGTACATGAATATGCGGCAAGTTGTGACGATCGTTGTCTTCGAACATTATTGCCACCAGGATGCCGTAGAACATGCTGATTGTAGGCATAAACTTCCCCTTTCATCGAATTTTAAACTATTTCTTTGTTTTTAGTAGTGCCAAGAAAAGCCATGGGATTTAACTTTGTAGGAGGAAATGCGTTACATAAAGCAGTAATTCTGATTTCACTCTTCGATATCGAGCTTCCCGGTATTATGGTCGAAAGCATCCGAAATGCAGCTAGATTAAGCCTCGCCATCGTAGTTGTTGTTCCACTGCCAGATGCCTTCCGTGGTGCCTTTTAGTGTAGGCAGGCGGATCACAGCACCTTTCTGCCGGAATATATTGAGAGGACGCCTGACTAGCTCTGTTGCTCGCTCGCGTTCGGCAGGATTGTTTCGCGGCAAGTCAAAGGCTTCCGCCATATACTGAACCAGGTGGCTCATGGGTATCGGGCCGTTGACGTCCTGCAGCACACGGATCAATTCCTTCCTGAAATCACCGTGTTTCTTGACATACTGCCTGGGCATGGCCCGGATTGGCCGTATTTGACCTACCTGAATCCTGGATAAAGCCTCGATAACCTCGTCGATCTCACCAAGGCGTACCAGGATTTTACGTTTGTCCCTGCGTAGTGCAGATAGTTGCGCTTTCAGTGCCGATGTCTTATCTTCCACCTCAGCTAACGAGCCGGACAAGTAGGCCCGTTCCCTGATCAGCCGATTCAATTTGTTGCCTAGATAAGCCATTCACCCATGAAATCACATCCAGCTTCGCCTGTCATGTGCATCAGAGACATAATAGCGGATCATGACAAAAAACCCGGGTTTCCCCGGGTTTTTTCAGTCTGCGACGGGTTCCGTCTTCGGCGCTTCCTTGGGCGGTTCAGGCAGGATGGCCTTCATGGAAAGGCGCAGCCTTCCCTTCTCGTCGGCTTCCAGAACCTTGACCTTGACCTGCTGGCCTTCCTTGAGGTGGTCGGACACAGCGTTCACGCGCTCGTGCGCGATCTGCGAGATGTGCAGCAGGCCGTCCTTGCCGGGGAGAACGGCGACGATTGCGCCGAAATCGAGCAGCTTCTGCACAGTGCCGTCGTAGACCTTGCCCACTTCGACATCAGCCGTGATGTCCTCGATGCGCTTCTTGGCGAGCTCGCCGCCCTGGGCGGAGACGCAGGCGATGGTCACCGTGCCGTCCTCGCTGATGTCGATCTGGGTGCCGGTTTCCTCGGTGAGGGCGCGGATAACCGAGCCGCCCTTGCCGATCACGTCCCTGATCTTCTCGGGATTGATCTTGATCTTGATCATGCGCGGCGCATGGTCGGACATCTGTTCGCGCGTTGCGGGCAGCGCAGCCTTCATCAGCCCGAGGATATGGATGCGGCCTTCCCTTGCCTGGGAAAGCGCGGCCTTCATGATCTCGCGGGTGATGCCGGTGATCTTGATGTCCATCTGCAGCGCGGTGATGCCGTTCTCGCTTCCGGCCACCTTGAAGTCCATGTCGCCGAGATGGTCCTCGTCGCCGAGGATGTCGGTCAGCACTGCGAAGCGGTTGCCTTCCTTGATGAGTCCCATTGCGATGCCGGCGACATGCGCCTTGATCGGCACGCCCGCATCCATGAGGGAGAGGCATCCGCCGCAGACGGAAGCCATGGAGCTCGAACCGTTGGATTCGGTGATCTCGGAGACGACCCTGATCGAATAGCCGAATTCGTCCTGCGCGGGCAGGACTGCTGCGAGCGCGCGCTTGGCGAGCCTGCCGTGCCCGATCTCGCGCCGCTTGGGCGAGCCCACGCGTCCCGTTTCTCCGGTCGCGTACGGCGGCATGTTGTAGTGCAGCATGAACCGCTCGGTGATGTCTCCCTGGAGCGCTTCCATGACCTGAGCGTCGCGCTCGGTGCCGAGCGTCGAGACGACCAGCGCCTGGGTCTCCCCCCTGGTGAAGAGGGCTGATCCGTGCGTCCTGGGAAGAACCGAGGTCCTGATGGTGATCGGCCTGACCGTCCTCGTGTCGCGCCCGTCTATCCTGGGTTCGCCTGAGAGGATCTGGTCCCTGACGATCCGCGCCTCGAGGTCGCTGAACAGGGTCTTGATGGTTTGCCCGCGATCCGCGTCGCCCTCGGGGTTGAGGCCTTCGAGGATTTCGCTTCTGACCGCATCGATCTTTTCGCTTCTCGCCTGCTTCTGCTTGATCGCATAGGCTTCCCTGAGCGCGCTTTCAGCGCGGGAGGCGACTTCGGCGATCAGCGCCTCGTCCTTCGCGGGCGGAGCCCAGTCCCAGGGTTCGGAACCGACTTCCTCGGCCATCTCGTTGATCGCCTCGATCACGGTCTGCATCTGGCTGTGGCCGTACATGACCGCATCGAGCATCACTTCTTCGGAAAGCTGCAATGCTTCCGATTCGACCATCAGCACGGCCGATTCGGTGCCTGCGACGACCAGGTTGAGTTCGGACTGGTTGATTTCCGAAAGGGTGGGATTCAGCACGTACTGGCCGTCGATGTAGCCCACTCTGGCCGCTCCGATCGGGCCGTTGAAGGGGATGCCCGATATGGCGAGCGCGGCTGACGTGCCGATCATCGCCAGGATGTCAGCATCGACTTCAGGATTGTATGACATGACTGTCGCGACGACCTGGACTTCATTGTAGAAGCCCTCGGGGAAAAGCGGCCTGATCGGCCTGTCGATGAGGCGCGACGTCAGCGTTTCCTTTTCCGTGGGTCTGCCTTCGCGCTTGAAATAGCCGCCAGGAATCCTACCTGCCGCATAGGTCTTTTCCATGTAGTCGACGGTGAGCGGCAGGAAATCCTGCCCGGGCTTGACCGATTTCGACCCCACGACGGTTGCCAGCACCACCGTGTCGTCCATGGTCACCATCACCGCCCCATGCGCCTGCCTCGCGATCTCGCCGGTCTCCAGGGTCAGCTGGTGGCGGCCGTATGCAACAGTTTTCTTGTAATGATTCAAGGCACTATCCTTTTAAAAATTACTTGCGCAGACCGAGACGCTCGATCAGGGTCTTGTAACCTTCGGAATTCACGCTCTTGAGGTAATCCAGAAGCTTCCTGCGGCGGCTCACCAGACGCAGAAGGCCTCGCCTCGAGTGATGATCCTTGATGTGGGTCTTGAAATGTTCGGTCAGGTAATTGATCCTGGCCGTGAGCAGGGCAACCTGAACTTCAGGGGATCCTGTGTCCTTGTCTTCCCTCTGGTAATCCTTGACGATCTGTGCCTTTTGCACGGTGCTGATAGACATTAGCGCTTCTCCAAAATAAAGTTTCGTATTTTACCTTTTAACAGGCGAATTCCTCAAGCAGAAATTGCCGGACATCATGCGCTTGGGCCGGATTTTTCCTTCATTGTCCGCTTCCACCAGCCCGATGAAGCATCCGGAGGCGTCGTAAGCCCTGTAGGACCCCGGCAAGGCTTCGATTTCCACCTTCCTTCCGTTCACCAGAAAGTCCGCGTCCTCTTCCCCGAAATCCATCCTCTCGAAGCCCTGCAGCAGGGCGTCGCACGGAAGGAGAAGGCTTTCCCTGTCTTCTCTCGCCTCGATCTCTTCCAGCGTGTGCGCATCCGCAAGATCGAAAGGCCCGGTTGCCGTCCTGACAAGCGACTTCAAATGAGCCCCGCATCCGAGCGCATTGCCTATGTCTTCGGCCAGCACCCTCACATAGGTCCCCTTGCTGCACAGCACGGAAAGGGAAAGCGCTTCGTTCGAAAGATCATCCATGGAAAGGGAGCGTATCGTCACGACCCTTTCCGGGCGCTCGATTTCCACCCCTTTCCTGGCATAGGCGTAGAGCGGCTTTCCCTTGTGCTTCAATGCGCTGTGCATGGGGGGCTTCTGCCTGATCGCCCCCCTGAATTTGGCCAGGATTGCTTCGACCCGGCGCGCATCGACATCGACTTCCCTGGTCTCGAGAATCTCTCCTTCGGCGTCCCCGGTCGTCGTGGTCTGGCCCAGCTTCAATACTGCGCGATAACCCTTGTCCGCTTCGAGCATCATCGAGGCATATTTCGTCGCCTCGCCGAAGCAGACAGGAAGCAGTCCCGATGCGAGCGGGTCAAGCGTTCCGGTGTGCCCGGCCTTCTCTGCGTTATAAACCCTTTTCGCGATTTGCAGCGCCCTGTTCGAGCTCATTGACAAGGGCTTGTCGAGCAGGAGCACGCCGTCGATGCACTGCCTCATGAAGCTATTTATCGTCCCCGACCGCTTCGTCGATGAGCCTGGAAAGATAAGCTCCCCGCTCGACCGATTCGTCGTACACGAAATGAAGCTGCGGCACGACGCGCAATTTCAGCCTGTGGAAAAGCTGGCTGTGCAGAAAACCTGACGCGCGCTTCAATCCCTCTGCGATCGATTCCTTCTCCTGCTCGCTCCCTAGCACCGTGTAATATACGGTCGCATGGGAATGATCGCGGCTCACCTCGACCCCGGTGAGCGTCACCATGCCCACCCTGGGATCCTTGACTTCCTTCCTCAGAAGTTCGGCGAGATCGCGCTGTATCTGCTGCGCGATCCTTTCCGTCCTGGTGTTGCTCATCACAAGGTTCTGGCGATCTCGACGATCTCGAACACCTCGAGCTTGTCGCCGACTTCGATGTCATTGAAATTCTTCAGAGAAAGACCGCATTCGAAGCCTGACTTCACTTCCCTGACGTCGTCCTTGAAGCGCTTCAGCGAATCGAGCTCGCCGCTATGGATGACCACGTCGTCGCGCAGCACGCGCACCTGGGAGCCGCGCTTGACGATGCCTTCGAGCACGTAGCAGCCTGCGACCGCCCCGACCTTCGAAATCCTGAAGACCTGCCTGATTTCCACGAGTCCGATGACGCTTTCCTTGCGCTCGGGCGCAAGCATGCCGGAAAGCGCAGCCCTGACCTCGTCGACCGCTTCGTAAATGATCGTGTAATAGCGCACGTCCACGCCCGATGTGGCGATCAGTTTCCTTGCAGCGACGTCAGCCCTGACGTTGAAGCCGAGCACGACCGCATTGGAGGCCAGCGCAAGGTTGACGTCCGATTCGGTGATCGCGCCCACACCGCTGTGGATGATGTTGACCTTGACCTCGTCCGTGGAAAGCTTCTCCAGCGAATAGGCCAGCGCTTCGGCCGAGCCCTGCACGTCCGCCTTGATGACGAGGCGCAGCGTCTTCACCGCATCCTCTGCCATCTGCTCGAACATGTTTTCGAGCTTGGATGCCTGCTGTTTGGCGAGCTTGACGTCCCTGAACTTGCCCTGCCTGAAGAGCGCGATTTCCCTCGCCTTCTTCTCGTCGACCAGCACGATCGCATCCGCTCCTGCCGAAGGCACGTCTGAAAGGCCCTGAATCTCGACAGGAATCGAAGGACCCGCTTCCTTGACGGGCTTGCCGTTCTCGTCGAGCATGGCCCTCACCCTGCCGTAAACCGCGCCCGAAAGCAGCACGTCGCCGCGCTTGAGCGTTCCGGACTGGACCAGTATCGTCGCGACCGGCCCCTTGCCCTTGTCCATTCTCGCCTCGATGACGAGGCCCTTCGCGGGCACGTTCTTTGCCGCCTTGAGTTCAAGCACTTCCGACTGGAGCAGGACGCTGTCGAGCAGATCGTCGATGCCCAGCCCGGTTTTTGCCGAAACCTCGACGAACATGGTGTCGCCGCCCCAATCCTCGGGAACCACGCCCTGGGCGACCAGCTCCTGCCTGACCCGTTCCGGATTCGCCTCGGGCTTGTCGATCTTGTTGATGGCCACGACGATGGGCACTTCAGCCGCCCTGGCATGGTGGATCGCCTCGATCGTCTGCGGCATGACGCCGTCGTCGGCGCTGACCACGAGAATGACCACGTCGGTGGCTTTCGAACCGCGCGCACGCATCGCCGTAAAGGCTTCGTGACCCGGAGTATCGAGGAAGGTGATCACGCCTTTAGGCGTATCCACATGATAGGCACCGATATGCTGGGTGATGCCGCCCGCCTCTCCGCTCGCCACGCGGCTTCTGCGGATGTAGTCGAGAAGCGAAGTCTTTCCATGGTCGACGTGACCCATGACGGTCACCACAGGCGCACGCGGCTCCAGTTCGGCTTCGGGCGTCTGCATGGATTCGGCGAGATAGGCGTCAGGCTCATCGAGCTTGGCGGGTTTCGCGACATGCCCCAGCTCCTCGACGGCGACCATGGCCGTATCCTGGTCGAGCACCTGGTTGATGGTGACCATGCTGCCGAGCTTCATCAGCACCTTGATGACTTCGGCCGCCTTCACGTTCATTTTCTGCGCAAGGGCAGCGACGCTGATGGTCTCCGGAACAAGAATCTCGCGGACAATGGGCTCGGTCGGCATCGAAAAGGCATGCTCTTCCTTGCGATGATGGTTCTTGTGATCCTTCTTGCCGCCGCGCCAACCCTGGTTGACGCCCGTATCGCCCTTGACCTTGAGCCCGCCAGCCTTCTTTCCGCCCTCTTCCTTCCAGGCCGGCTTCGCGGCTTTCTTCGCCCCCTTCTTTTCGCCCTTTTCTTCCGTTGCGGGAGGCTTGTGGAGCGTGCCTTCCTTGGGTTCTTCGGGTTTGGCCTCGGCCTCGCGCTTCTGCTGCTTCTTTTCCTCTTTTTCGCGGAATTCAGCAGCCTGGCGCGCAGCGAGTTCCGCCTGCTTGGCAGCCTCTTCCTGGCGGAGCTGCAATTGCGCCTCGTCGATCACGGGAGCGGGAGCGGGAGCGGCCGGGGCCTGGGGAACCGGCTCCGGCACCTCGACCTTTACGGGCACCTCGGGAACGGGCGTCTCCTCTCGCTTGACGAAAACGCGCTTTTTCCTGACTTCGACCTGGATGGTCCGCGATTTTCCGCTGCTGTCCGCCTTCCTGATCTCCGAAGTCTGACGCCGGGTCAGGGTGATCTTGTTCTGGCCCTCGCCGGTGCCGTGCGCGCGCCTCAGGTAATCGAGCAATCTGCTTTTATCCTGCTCGCTCACGACATCGGAGAGCTCGTGCTTCTCGACGCCGGCCGCCTTCAGCTGCTCGAGCAGCTGCGCGCCGGGCACGCCCAGTTCCGCTGCAAATTGCTCTACATTCATCTGTCCCATTGATCTTCCTCAACCCTCATTCGAACCAAGGCGCGCGCGCCTCCATGATCAATTTGGCGGCCCGCTCCTCGTCCATCCCGGTCAGCTCGACAAGATCGTCCACGGCCAAGTCTGCAAGATCCTCCCTCGTCGAAACGCCCTTGGAAGCGAGCTGGCTGGCCGTTCCGGCATCCATGCCCTCGAGCGACTTGAGGTCGTCGGCAGCATGCTCCATCTTCTCCTCGCTCGCGATGGCTTCGGTCAGAAGCGCATTTCTTGCGCGGCTCCTCAGGATATTGATCGTATCCTCGTCGAAAGCGTCGATCTCGAGCATTTCGTTGAGCGGCACGTAAGCCACTTCCTCCAGCGTGCTGAATCCTTCCTGGACCAGAATGTCGGCGACTTCCTCGTCGACGTCCAGCCTTTCCATGAACAGCGCCCTGATTTCCTCGAATTCCTCCTGATTCTTCTTGTCGGATTCTTCGACCGTCATGAGATTGAGCTGCCATCCGGTCAAGTCCGTGGCCAGCCTCACGTTCTGGCCGTTGCGACCGATCGCCTGCGCGAGCTGGTCTTCCTCGACGATGATGTCCATGCTGTGCTTTTCCTCGTCGACGACGACGCCGCTGATCTCGGCAGGCGCCAACGCATTGATCACGAAGGTAGCCGGGTCGGCAGACCAGAGGATGATGTCGACGCGCTCGCCTGCCAGTTCGCTCGTCACCGCCTGGACGCGCGAACCGCGCATGCCGACGCAGGTTCCGATCGGGTCGAGGCGCTGATCGTTCGATTTCACCGCAATCTTCGCGCGAGAGCCGGGATCCCTTGCAGCCGAGACGATTTCGAGCATGCCCTCGTCGATCTCGGGCACTTCGAGCTCGAACAGCCTGACCAGGAATTCCGGGGCGACCCTGGAAAGAATCAGCTGAGGGCCCCTGGCTCCTCTGTCGATCTTCAAAAGATAGGCGCGCACCCTGTCGCCTATCCTCAGGTTTTCCTTTGGAATCATCTGCTCGCGGGGCAGGACAGCCTCGATCTTGCCCGCTTCGATGATCGCATTGCCGCGTTCCATGCGCTTGATCGTGCCGCTGACCAGAAACTCCTTCCTCTCGAGGAAATCGGAGATGAGCTGCTCGCGCTCCGCATCGCGTATCTTCTGAACGATCACCTGCTTTGCGCTCTGCGCGCCGATGCGCCCGAACTCGATCGTCTCGACCGGCTCCTCGACCGTATCGCCCACCACGAGATTCTCGTCCCTCGCCTTCGCATCGGAAAGCTTGATCTGGCTTGGCGTGATTTCTTCGGCATCGTCAGCGACGACTTCCCAGCACCTGTAGGACTCGTAATTGCCCGACACGCGGTCGATGTTCACCCTGACATCGACATCGTCATGAAGCTTCTTCTTGGTGGCCGCAGCCAAAGCCGCCTCCAGGGCGCCGAAAACGATTTCCTTGTCGACATTCTTTTCGCGCGCCAGCGCATCGACCATCAACAACACTTCGCGACTCATTCAGCCTCCAATCACTAATCAAAATCGGGAATCAGCCTTGCCTTTTCCACATCGGCAAGCTTCAACATGACCGGCTTTTCGTCGACAAGCAACTGAAAAGCGCCGTCATGCATCTCCCCCAGAACGCCCGAAAAAATCTTGCGTCCGCCAATCGGCGACCTCAACTTGACCCTGGCCCTGTGCCCGGCGAATCGGACGTAGTCCTGCTCCTTGTTGAGCGGCCTGTCCATTCCCGGGGAAGACACCTCGAGTCTGTCGTAATCGACGTTTTCGACGGCGAACACCCTCGTGAGGTGATTGCTGACCGCAGTGCAGTCGTCTATGCTGATCCCGCCCGCCTTGTCGATGAACACGCGCACCAGCCTGCCTCCATTGGCCACCTCAAGGTCGACCAATTCGTATCCCAGGCCGGAAAGCGTGGTTTCCAGCAGCGCACGAAGATCCATAACACCCCACAAACAAAAAATGGGCTAACAGCCCATCGAATAGACGGAATTTTATCAAAAAAAGGAGACGATTGAAAGTTCCAGCATGCTGTCGTAGCATTTTGGAAAACCTGATATGATGTATTTCAAATGCCACAAAGAATTCTAAATCTATTGGGGGTGGACGGCCGGCCGGTCAGCCACGCTGAGCGCCTGGTTTCTCTTGCCGGCGCATGCACAGGCATTTTCGTCGTTCTCGCCACCGCGCATCTTTTGAACCAGAACGCGCCATTGGTCGTAGCCTCCATGGGCGCATCCGCCGTTCTGCTTTTCGCCGTGCCCCACGGCAATCTTTCCCAACCCTGACCAGTTTTCGGGGGGCAGCTCATATCCGCCCTGATCGGCATCAGCTGCGGAAAGCTGATCGGGAATCCCATTCTGGGCCCTGCGCTCGCCGTCGGGCTTGCGGTCGGCGCTATGCATTACCTGCGCTGCATCCACCCTCCAGGAGGCGCGACAGCGCTCGTGGCGAGCCTGGGTTCCGCCAAGCTCCATGCATTGGGATACGGATTCGTGCTCAACCCGGTCCTGTTCAACACGACGGCCATTTTCTGCACAGCCACCCTGTTCAACTGGTTCTTTCCCTGGCGCCGCTATCCCGCCGCCCTGGCGAAGCGCCCAGCGCCCGCGACCATTCCGGGATACGAACCGATTCCGCACGAGGATTTCGTCTATGCGCTGAGCCAGATCGATTCGTTCATCGACGTCAGCGAGCAGGATCTCGCTCGCATCTACGAACTCGCCACGAAGCGCCATTCGATCCAGGGGACCTGCGAGGTTTTCCTGGGGCATTATTACAGCAATGGAGAGTTCGGCCCGGAATGGTCAGTCAGGCAGATCGTGGACGAAGGGCATGACAGCGTGATCTTCAAAACAGTCGCAGGTGCCCAGCGGGGCAACTCGGGCATCATGAAGCGGGACGAATTCGCCTCATGGGCGAAGCACGAGGTTGTCCGCGACGAAGGCAACTGGCGGAGAAAGCCGTGAATCCCACCCTTTTCCTGCCACACGGCGCGCCCACATTCGCCCTCGATCCCGGGCCTGCAGGGCAGGCGATTGCCGCATTTTCGGAAAGGCTGGAAAAACCCGAAGCGGTCCTGATCGCCTCTGCGCACTGGAACACGGCCATTCCCGTTCTCGGCTCATCAAGAAGGCCCGAGACCATTCACGATTTCTGGGGTTTCCCGGATCAGCTTTACGATCTGGACTACCCGGCCGAAGGCTCTCCCGAACTCGCGCATCGCGCAGCAAAACTTCTCGAAGGAAAAACCGAGGGGCGGGGGCTGGACCATGGGGCATGGATCCCTTTGCGCTTCCTCTATCCAGACGCATCGGTTCCGGTCGTTCCGCTTTCCATCCAGTACGGCATGAGCCCATTGCATCATTTCCAAATGGGCAGGAAGCTTGCCTCATTGAGGGAAGACGGCGTGCTGATCGTCTCGTCGGGAAATCTCACCCACAATCTTTCCCATTACAGGCCGGGGATGACCGAAATTCCATCCTACGTGACTGAATTTTCAGGATGGTTCAGGGAAAAATTGAACCGGAAGGACCTCTCTTCCCTTCTGGATTACAGGAAGCATGCGCCGGGCGCCCAGCTCGCCCACCCGACCGACGAGCATCTCCTTCCGCTATTCGTCGCGCTCGGCGCTGCGGGAGACGACTTCGAAACCGAAGTCATCTATGCAGGCGTCCAGGAAGGCATGCTCGCCATGGACGCCTTCGCTTTCGGCTGAAATCCTAAGGTTCGTTCGCCTGCGATTGAACGGGACAGCCGCTGTTGTTCAGCGTGCCGTCAGGCATGATCGTCTTGCAAAGAACCGCGCCTCTCAGGTCAGCTCCGGAAAAGTCTGCGCCTCTCATGACGGCCCCTTTCAGGTCCGCTCCAGAAAGATTGGCTTTGGCGCAGGAAGCGCCAGGCTTGGCTTCGCAGCCCGCCGCCCTGGGTTTGTCTTCAACCTTCGTCTTCTCTTCAACCTTGACCTTGCAGCCGCTGTTGCTGACCGTGCCGTCGGCCATCACCGTTTCGCACAGGGTCGCTCCGGAAAAACTGGCTCCAGAGACATCGGAGCCGGAAAGATTGGCGCGCGTCAGGTCGGCATTCGTGAAATCGGCCCGTTTGAGCTTGGCATTCTTCAGATCAGCGCCGGTGAGATTGGCCTCGGAAAGATCCGCGCCGAACAGGCTCGCCCCGGAAAATTTCGCATCTCGGAGATTCGCTCCCTTCAGCTTCGCTCCGAACAGATTGGCATCGGCGAATATTCCCTTTTCTGCTGAAGCATTCGAAAGATCGGCGCCGAGAAGGTTAGCGCCGCTCAGGTCCGCCCCGATCATCTCGGCCTTGGAAAGTTCCGCATGGGGACAGATCGACTTGGGAGCGATCCGGCATCCGTGTATCCATTCGGCAGCCGATGCGGATGAAACCAGCAGGAAGGAAAGCGTGACGAATAAGGGAAGGCGCATTGTCATCTCCATGTTTCGGTCAAGGAGAGCATGCTAATCGTGCCCGATTAAACTGACCTTAACAGGACAAGGCGGCAGGCTACTTGTAAAACTTGACGATCGAAGGCGGGGGCGTATTGAGCACGGACTTGCTCATTTTTCCGACCACATGCATCTCGCAGGCCCTGCAGTCGAATGTCAGGGTGAGCTTATCGTTTCCGTTGAGAAGCGTCATGGGCTCCGCCCTCACCTGCCCCTGGACGCCTTCCACACCCTTTGCCTGCTTGGGGCAGAGGCTGAAGGCAAAGCGCAGGCAGTGCTTCGTGATCATGAGGGAAACATCCCCCTTCTCCTCGTGCGCCTCATATGCAGCATCGATGAGCTTCACGCCGTGCTTCTCGTAGAAGGCTCGCGCCTTCGAATTGTAGACATTGGCGAGATAGCTGAGCGTCTCCTCGGGGTAGGGAACAGGCGGTTCGATGGCCGCCCTCCTGTATCCCTTCTGCCTGCCAGCCTCCCTCGCTTTCTCGAGCATTGCCGCAGCATCCCGCCTCAATGCATTGAGCATGGATGCCGGGACGAATACGGGTTCTGCAAACTCGATCGAAACCGATCCGGCCTGGAAGATGGTGTTCCCAAGCCTTCCCAGATTCTCCCTCAAGGCGTCCAGGATCCCCGGATTCTTCGCCCGATCGAGATTCGCCTCGGCCTCCGCCCTGGCGCAAAACCCGTCCTCGTCGACGATGGAAAGCGCGATTCCGCCGGGAATTTCGGAAAGCCTCAAGCCGACCCCGATTTTTCTTTCCGCCGAAGTCTTTTCGAGCGCCTGCTCCCAGGCATGGTCGCGGTTCCTGTAAAGCTCAAGGCCGACCTTCAATCCCGCCATTTCGTTCGGATGGATCCGCCAGAGATCCCCTCTTTTTTCCGCCTTGTTGACTCTCGTGCCGACCGATTCGCGCTTTTTCATGAAGGAAAGGCCGTCCCCGTTGCTCAAGGTCTCGCTTGACTCCATTTCGAACCAGCCATCCCCCATCTTCAGCACCGTCCCAACAGGCTTGCCCAGGAACTTGGGCGAATCGAATGCGCCGATGTCGTCCTTCCTGCCGTTCACGAAATAGTCCGTCGATCCGCGATTGAACGTCTTGTCCGGATCGGGGACGAAACCGAACGCGGATTTGCCGCTCGACGATTTCGCCAGCTCAGGCCGCCTTTCCATGATTTCGTCGAGCAGCAGCCTGTAGTGCGCGGTGATGTTCTTCACGTAAGGCGCATCCTTGTAGCGCCCCTCTATCTTGAAGGAGGAAATTCCCGCGTCGATCAGCGCTTCAAGGTTCGCGCTCTGGTCGTTGTCCTTCATCGAGAGCAGATGCTTTTCGAAGGCGACGACCTGCCCTTTCGAATCCTGAAGGGTATAGGGAAGGCGGCAAGCCTGTGAGCAATCCCCCCTGTTCGCGCTCCTGCCGGTATGGGCATGACTGATGTAGCACTGCCCGGAATAGGCGACGCAGAGCGCGCCGTGGATGAAGAATTCCAGGGAAGCATCGACCGAATCGGCTATTTTCCTGATTTCGGAAAGGTCGAGCTCCCTCGCCAGGACGATCTGAGAGAATCCGGCCTGCGACAGGAATTTCGCCTTCTCCATGCTGCGGATGTCGGTCTGCGTGCTGGCATGGAGCTCGATCGGGGGCAGGTCGAGTTCGAGAAGGCCCATGTCCTGAACGATCAGCGCATCCACCCCTGCGTCATACAGCTCGGAAACGAGACGCCTGGCGGGCTCGATTTCCGAATCGTGCAAAATGGTATTGAGGGTCGCGAAAACCCGTGCATGGTAGCGGTGTGCATAATCGCACAGTCCAGCGATGTCCTTCACCGAATTGGCCGCATTGGCCCTTGCGCCGAAGGCCGGTCCGCCTATGTAGATCGCATCCGCCCCGTGCAATATCGCCTGCCGCCCGATTTCGGCGGTTTTCGCAGGGGACAAGAGTTCTATTTTTCGCGTCATGAGGGTCCGGATGTTACTCGAAATCGTGACACGAAACCAGATCGGTTATTTTGATGCATCTCGAATACATTTTATGTTAGCATACCCATGCTGCCAGGATGGACATGGCAGGAAAAAACAGACTATACGGAGAGTTCACCATGGAAAATTCATTTCCTTTTTTGCTTCTTTTTTCCCCCTTCCTGTTCATCGCCTTCAGGATTCTGACAGCCGGAAAGCTTCCGCAAGCTCGGGCCGAATCGCTTTATGAGCAGATAGGCGGCGAAGCCGCGGTCAACGCCGCAGTCGACATTTTCTACAGGAAGGTCCTGAAGGACGGCAGGATCAGCCGCTTCTTCGAGGGCGTCGACATGGACAGGCAGGCGGCCAAGCAGAAGGCCTTCCTCACCATGGCCTTCGGCGGACCCAACAACTATACCGGCGAAGACATGAGGCGCGGTCATGCCCATCTCGTCAAGCAGGGGCTCAACGACTCCCATTTCGACGCCGTGATGGAAAACCTCGGCGCCACCCTCAAGGAGCTCAAGGTGCCCGCCGAGCTCATCGCCCAGGCTGCAGCAATCGCCGAAAGCACGCGACGCGACGTGCTTGCGGGAGAACCCACCCTTTACGAGAAGATCGGCGGGGAAGCCGCAGTCAACGCCGCAGTCGACATTTTCTACAGGAAGGTGCTGAAGGACGACAGGATCAGCCGCTTCTTCGAGGGCGTCGACATGGACAGGCAGGCGGCCAAGCAGAAGGCCTTCCTCACCATGGCCTTCGGCGGACCCAACAACTATACCGGCGAAGACATGAGGCGCGGTCATGCCCATCTCGTCAAGCAGGGGCTCAACGACTCCCATTTCGACGCCGTGATGGAAAACCTCGGCGCCACCCTCAAGGAGCTCAAGGTGCCCGCCGAGCTCATCGCCCAGGCTGCAGCAATCGCCGAGAGCACACGGGCCGACGTGCTGGGCAAATAGGCTTCATTCTTCGAGAAGGCTGCGCAGCATCCAGGCGTTCTTTTCATGGATCTGCATGCGCTGCGTGAGGAGATCGAGCGTCGGCTGGTCTCCTGCCTTCTCGGCAAGCGGAAAGATTTCTCGCGCGGTTCTCACCACCGCCTGCTGTCCTTCGACGAGCTGCCTGATCATGTCCTTCGCAGCTGTCACGCCTTTCGATTCAGGTATGGAAGAAAGCGAAGAGAATTCCCCGTAGCTTCCCGGAGCGGGGAAGCCTAGCGCCCTGATCCGCTCAGCGATGAGGTCGACGGCCATCCAGGCTTCGTTGTACTGATCCATGAACATCAGATGCAGCGTCTGGAACATGGGTCCAGTGACATTCCAGTGGAAATTGTGCGTCTTGAGGTAAAGGGTGTAGGTGTCGGCGAGAAATCGCGAAAGCCCTTTTGCTATGCCCTCCCGCTCTTTTTCGGAAATGCCGATGTCTATTTTCATGTTTTCCTCCATGGCGTGTTGATGATCCATTCTAGGAAAGAGTAGCCTGCAAATGGAAATTGAATTTTTCGAAGCCCCTCATAGCCTTTCGCTTGACAGGTCTTGTCTTGTTGCATAAGAATCCATATATTAGAAATCATTGATATTTTTGGGGGAGGCATGGGCAAGCTGGATGGCAGGATAGCGCTCATCACGGGCGGGACGACCGGCATCGGATTCTCGACGGCCAGGCTCTTCAAGGAAGAAGGCGCGAAGGTCTACGTCACGGGCCGCAGCGAAAAGTCGATCGAATCGGCCAAATCCGAGCTTCCCGGCGTAACGGTACTGAAGTCCGATGCGGGCAGCATTGCCGAAATAGACGCGCTGCTCGATACGCTTAAGCGAAAAGAGGGAAAAATAGACATCCTTTTCCTCAATGCTGGCATCGCCGTCATGAAGCCATATGAAGCGACGACCGAAGACGATTTCGACAGCATGTTCGACACGAATTTGAAAGGGCCTTTCTTCACGATACAGAAGGCGCTTCCGCTGCTTTCCCAGGGGTCTTCAGTGATCCTGACCTCGTCGGTCGCGGGCCACAAGGGAATGAGCATGATGGCCGCCTATTCCGCATCGAAAGCAGCCCTCTCCAGCCTCGGCGGAACGCTTGGCGCCTATCTCGCAGGCAGGGGGATCAGGGTCAACACGATCAGCCCAGGCCCGATCATGACCCCGATCTATGGAAAGAGCGGCATGCCCAAGGAGGCGATCGACGGCATGCTGCATTCGATCAGCCAAAGCGTGCCGATGCATCGCATCGGCGAATCGGACGAGATCGCGAAAACCGCCCTGTTTCTCGCGTCCAGCGATTCATCCTATCTTGCAGGCGCCGATCTCGTTGTGGACGGCGGCTACCTCGTCTCATAAATTGAATGGAGAAAACCATGGCCACCATAGAACTGAACCAGCAGAATTTCGAAAACGCGATCACGGAAAACGACACCGTGATCATCGACTTCTGGGCGCCCTGGTGCGGCCCCTGCCGCTCTTTCGCGCCCACCTTCGAGAGCATGTCCGAGCAGCATCCGGACATCGTCTTCGCCAAGGTCAACACCGAAGTCGAACAGGCGATCGCAGCCAGCTTCAACATCCGCTCGATCCCGACGCTGATGGTCTTCCGCGAACAGGTGATTCTTTATTCCGAAGCTGGCGCTCTGCCCGCATCCTCCCTCGCCCAGCTCATCGACGAGGTGAAGAAGGTCGACATGAGTGAAGTGCACAAGGAAATCGCCAAGGCGAAAGAAGCAGGCTGATCAGGCGGGGGGAAGGGATTTGATCTCATCTTCAAGGTAGCCGAGCGCATCGATCAGGATGGCGGACATTTCGTGAAGGCTGGGAATGTGTTTCCTGGCCTCGTCGATTTCGCCGCTTTGGGCCAGCATGTAGATCTTCTTGTAAAGCGAATGCAGGATTTCGTGCGGCGCCTCCAGCGACTTGAAAAAAATCATGTCGCCCAGGATCCTTTCCCCATCCCCGTAATACCATAACCCGAATTCGCATTCGAACGAGGAAAGCGGAGCGCATCCCGGCGGGCAATCGACGCCCTCGACAAGCCCAAGAGCATAGGCTCGCCATTTCAGATGCGCCGATTTCGCCTCAAGCAGGTGTCGAAGAGCCAAGTGCTTGTTGATCAGACGCTGGTCTTCGCTTTCCATTTCACGGCCTGCGCTGGTCGGGCCGCAGCTTCGGGATCAGCATCTCGTCCGCGCTGTCCACATCCACGGGATTGCCCTCATTGTCGACGAGCGGCTGCTCGAAGTCGTTCCATCCCTTCACCCCCGTCATGAGCGAAGAAACATTGGAAAACCCCATTTCCAACATCCTTTCCGCAGCGAGCAGGGAGCGCTTCCCGGAACGGCAGATCACGACGATTTCCATTTCCTTCCTCTGCGCAAGAGACGGCACGGTTTCCTCATAATCCCATTCGCAGGCCTGCTCGAGCACGCCCCTGGGCACGTTGATCGAGCCTGGAATGTGAAGGCGGCAAAATTCGTGCGGCTCGCGAACGTCGAGCAGAAAAACATCCTTGGAGTCAATCAGCTTGGCGAGGTCCCAGGGCAGGATTTCGCGGATCCGTTCGGCCGCTGACCTGACGAGTTCGTCATAGCCTTTCATTCAATTCGCTCGCATGAAACCTGTAATTGTTCTTCCCGTTCTGCTTTGCGCAATACATGGCTTCGTCCGCGCGCTTGAGCAGGGTTTCCGGCACTTCAGAATCATCGGGGAAAACGGCTATGCCGACGCTCCCCCCTATCCTGCATTCCCCACCGCTCAGTTCGAAAGGTTCGGAAAGGGCCTGGATGATCTTTTCGGCAACGAGCGCGGCATCCTTCATCGATCCGATGTTGTTCAGCACCAGGACGAATTCGTCCCCGCCCACCCTCGCCACCGTATCGGAAGATCTGACGATCTCGTTGAGCCTGAGGGCTACGCCTTGGAGAAGCCTGTCGCCCATGTCGTGCCCCATCACGTCGTTGACGAGCTTGAATCCGTCCAGATCGAGAAAAAGCAAGGCAACCTTCGAGGATGACCGCTTGGCGAGCGAAATCGCCTGATCCAGCCTGTCCATGAAAAGCACCCTGTTCGGCAGGTCGGTCAGATGGTCGTGATGTGCCATGTGCTTGATCTTTTCTTCGGCCGCCTTGCGCTCGGTCAAATCCCTGACGATCCCCACGAAATAGCGCTTCCCGCTCAGCACCATTTCGGAAAGCGAAATCTCGGCTGGAAAACAGCTGCCGTTCTTCCTCAATCCGACAACTTCGCGTCCTGAAGTGCCTATCCCGTCCCCCTTTCCCGTTGCGAGATAGTTCGCCACATTCGCGTCGTGATTGCTGCAAAACGGCTCGGGCATCAGCATGTTGACCATCTCCCCGAGCACCTCCTTGTGGCCATAGCCGAAGATCTTTTCAGCAGCCGGATTGAAGGCAAGCATCTTTCCCGATTCGTCTATCGTGATGATGGCGTCCATCGCATGATGGATGATGGCCTCGAGCTGGTTCTGGCTCTTTTCGAGCTCTTCCTTGATCCGCTTGAGTTTGGTGACCATTTGCCAGAACAGCTTGGCTTCCGCGCCGCTCGTCACCTTGTTCTGGCCGAACACTTCCCCAACGATCCCGTCGATCGAGTCGTCGTGGGTCAGATTGTAGACGATGCATTCAGGATAGTCCCGCGAGGCGAGAACCGCCTCCCTGGGATCGGAATAGACCGGAATGTCGCGCTCACGTGCAAGGCGGATCCCCGGCGCTGCAGGATTGGAATCGGCGATGGCGAGAACGTCGACCAGCTCGTCTTCGAGGAACATTTCGAGCAGCGCCGAGCCTCCCCTTCCTGCTCCGAGGATGAGGACGGGATGGCCATGCAGTTTCCTCTTCGCCATGCATTCCCCTTGCACGATAATTCAGCAAGATTACCCCTTATCGGCGCGCATTGCAAAATGCATGTCAATGGGTTGCAGTTCCACCCTGTTCCTTCCCGTTTCCTTCGCCCTGTAGAGCGCCGCGTCGGCCATGCTGAAATACATGTCCAGGTCGGACGAAGCTTCTTCCTCGCCGTAGATTCCGATGCTGACGGTCATGCGAATCCCGTCTTTTTGCCAGTTCTCGACGGCATTCCTGATCCGCTCTGCGGCATCCACGGCCGAATCAGCCGAAGTATCCGGCATCAGCACCCCGAATTCCTCTCCTCCCAGCCTGACAAGGAAATCGCACTGCCTCGTCGTCGATCTGAGGATCCCGGCGAAAGCCTGGAGAGCCATGTCTCCCACGTCGTGCCCGGACCTGTCATTGATGGTCTTGAAATGGTCGATATCTAGGAGCAGCAGGGAAATGGGCTGGCCCGCCCTTTTTTCGAGCGAAAAGAGCTTCTCTGCTGTCGAATAGAAGGAGCGCCTGTTCGGCAACCCTGTCAGATGGTCGGTTCCGGCCTGAAGCTCGAGTTCCCTGTCCGTCCTTTCCTTGGCGAGAAGCAGGAAACCGAAGGAAGTCGTGATGGCTTCGATGAAGCCGATGAACATTCCGGCCAGCAGGAGGACATCGCGCGAAAAAACCACTTCAGGAGGCGAAACAAGCGCCTCGCCCCCTCTCATGATGCTTGCCAAAGCGAAGAGGGGCGTGAGGATGGCCATGAATTTCTGCAATGCCGAATTGCCCCGCCACCCGATGGCCAGGTCCTTCGATATGACGAACAGGGCCGAAGACAGGAAAAGGGAAAAGAAGGCGAGCCTGATGTTTTCCGGAATGCCGAACGCCATCAGGAGCGTCCAGAGGATGGCGAAGCCGATGAAAACGAGCCCGTCGGAGGGCGTCTTCAGCGCCGGCTTGTCCAGGCAGGATTTGAATGCAACGACGGAAAGGATGATGGCCGTGAAGATCAGCGCATTGGCTGCAATGGCAACCATCGATACGGGAAGGAATATGCCGCGCATCCCCTGAAGCAGCATGCCCAGCCCTGCGAGCAGTCGCGATCTTCCCCAGATTTCAATGGAATGATGGACGGAATGCTGCCCCTTCACGTAAAGAAAAATTCCCACGGCGAACGCCAGATCGGATACGGCTATCGCCACGAAGAGCGTGCGGATGTCCATAAATTGCCATCTATTTCAACCAGACAATTATACGCCACCCGCCAGGATTGCCCAATTTTGGTAAAATGCGCGCATGAGCAAGGCATTCGTCAGGGAAAGCGCACAAGAGGATGAATTTTCAGAATCCTCGCCGCAGCTTCCCTCAAGCATCAAGAACTACATCACGCCTGGCGGCCATAAAAGGCTCAAGGGCGAGCTCATGGATCTCATGGACAGGGAAAGGCCTGAGATCGTCAGGACGGTCTCCTGGGCCGCATCGAACGGGGACAGGTCAGAGAATGCCGATTACATTTACGGAAAGAAGCGCCTCAGGGAAATCGACAAGCGCATCCGCTTCCTGACCAAAAGGCTGGAGATCGCCGAAATCGTGGATCCGGCGGGACGAGACACGGACCAGGTGTTTTTCGGCGCGACGGTCACCGTCGAAAGCAGCATTGGCAGGACATTCACGGTGAGCATCGTCGGCATCGACGAAATCGACACTTCGAAAGGCTGGGTGAGCTGGGTCTCCCCCATCGCCCGCGCGCTCATGAAGGCGCGCGAAGGGGATTTCGTCTATCTGGATGCCCCCGGGGGGCTAGAGGAACTCGAAGTGATCGAAGTGAAATACATCCCATTGGACTGAATATGGAAGACTTGCTCAAAGACAAACTGAATCTCGACACCTCCCTGATAGGCTGGCACGAACTCCAGCGCCATTTCGCGTCGGGATGCGTGGTATCCGTCAGGCCAGGCCTGGACCTTGTCGAAGCCGCCCTTTCCGTATCAAAAGACGAAAAGGAAAAGGTCGAACAGTGGATCCTGGAAGGGAGAATGGGCAAGACCACGGACGAGGAAGCGAGAATCTGGTACGAGTCGAAGGCTGCCGTCTGGGCCGTCGTCGTCAAACCCTGGGTGCTCGTCCAGGAGCCCAAGCCCGAGAGCCTGCAGTAGCCTTCTCAGGAAAGGAGCCTCGCCAGCCAGAGCCTCGCTTTCAGGCCGGACTCCGTCGTGTAGCCGAATTCGACGAACCTGACCTTCCCCGATCCGTCCAGGACGAAGCTGGCAGGCACGGCGTGCACGCCCCATTGCGAGGATATCCGCCCGTCCGGGTCGTTCACGACCTTGAAATCCAGCCCGTGTCCTTTCATGTACTGCGAAACCTCAGCGTCATTTCCGCTCTTCAATGCGACGGTGATTACGCTGTATTTTTTCGAGAGCGCCTGGATGGATGCCTCCTCCGTTCTGCAGATCGGGCACCAAGTCCCCCAGAACTGCACGAGGACGGGCTCCTTTGGCCGGACATATGGCGTGCCGTCGAGAAGCCTCCCCTGCAGGGCCTGCCCTTGCGGGACATCGCGCTGCTGCCAGGCCCTGATCCCGAAAAGCACGAGAACAAAAATGAGGAGCTCGATGAGGGCCTTCTTCCACTTTCCCTTCATTCGACCTCCGCCGTCGAATCGCACCCCGATCCGCAGGAAATCCGTCTTGCGAGCCATTTCCCCACCCGTTTTCCCCATTTTTCCGGGACGAGCCTGGAATGTTTTTCCGGAGAACAAACCATGCCGCAATAATATCTCGCTTCGCTTTCATGCCATGATAGCGCCCTGCATCTTCCGCTGAACTGCAGGAGGAAAAGGCGGGCGACAGGACAGGGCGTGGCGGCGCAGCATGCGCCGCAGCCGTTGCATTTCTCGCCGTAAGCGGGCTTCTCGGGCGAACCATGGTGCAGCATGATCGTTTTCATGCGGAGATTATAACGGGGTTTCGGATTTCACCTCTTTTGATGTAAAGTGGACCATTGCATGCGAGGAGCTGGCCATGGACAAGGAAGAATTGAGCAAGGAGCAGCGCATCCTGCGCCTGATGCGCAGGACACTGGGAAACGTCGTCAAGGACGTGACGCCGCGCAGCGGCCGCCCCAACCCGCTTTCCGAGGAGACCATCCTCGACATCAGGGACTGCTTCGCGCTGATTTCGGAGCGCGAAAGGGAACTTTCGGAAGCGCTCGAATTCGGGCAGGCCAAGCCCTATTTCGTGGACGGGGAGAAACCCAAGTCGAACGTCATCAGCATCGTCAAGCCGCCCAAGGACAAATAGGTTTTCACCCAACCTCACGCGAATTCATCCAAGCTCCATAAAGCATCCAATTATTGGAAGCTGATCGAATATTCGCCTGCGGAAGCGCCTTGGGTAACAATGATGTCGAAAGCCGGAATAATAACTGTATATGTATATACATCCGATGCCGGACCGGTACTTAAGGACTTCGTGAATATCACGCCATCTTCTTGAGTTGCAACTTGTAAAGTTGCCATTTTGTTATCAACCACGCTATCACTTAATATTGAGACATGGTAAATACCTGTTTGAAAACTTAATGGGTTACAGGTGGCATAAAAGATTTCAGGCATATATCCATGTGCAGAATCGCCATTCATAGAACCACCAGGCTGATGATCCACCCCACTGCCTAAGCGCCCGCCATCGGGCTCGAATACAATAAGATCTTCGTCACCCAAGCCATTCCAAGTCAATGCCACTGTAAATGACGCGCGATCTGCATGATACACATCAGGAGGCTGACTCAACTCAGCCAAACCGTTTTTCATCAGACCAATGATCTGGGCACGCGCCCCACGCGCAGGGTCAAGATAGGTTCCGATGAGCGAGTGCCCGGACCAATCCGATGAAGAAAGAGGAAGGGTCATATTCACCGGCGGTACGCTGGCGCCACCCTGTATCCTCAATGCATTGATCACCAGATCGATATCGGCCAATACATATTGCCCGCGCAATGTCGGTGAGGCTGGCGCAATTTGAACGGCCGCAACGTCTTGTTTACCCCATCGCGTTGCAATGTAATCGTAGGCGTGATTCAAGAACAAATTGCCTTGCGAATGCCCAACCAGCAGCAGCTTCGCCCCATCATTCTCGAGAATCTCCAAACTGGCGTCTTGTAAGACATAATCTGAAACTGTAGGCGGATGGCTGAGCAGGTAGGACAGCCCTGCCATCATTCCCGAAATCATTTTCGTATGGAGATAATCGAACAATGATTGCGCACCCGAATATATCTGCTCGATTTTTTGAGTCAGGGATGCATTCCCATCGCCAATCGCTTCCCAGAAAAGCTCGAAATGGCTTGCCAGGGAGCCCGTAGAGTCTATTTCCTGCGCGCGCTGTATGAACACTTCTGCAAGATCCTGCAGGCAAGTCGCGCCCTGAGTATCGCAACCCGTGTGGTTGTAGAAAAGCTCGGTCGAGATTTCGTATCCGTTGTATGTCTTTGGAAGCGCCGCTGCAAGGGAATTCAAAGCATCCTCAGCACTTCGTCTAGTAGTCCATGCACCATTGAAAAAACCCAGCGTATATCCAGGTGCCTTACAAGGGAGATGGATTGAGGCAATTGCCGGCTGGCCTATCGATGCCGCAAAGGCAAGAACCAGCAGTTTTCTAAGGTTCATGTTATTGGGCGCAATTCGGCGCTGTACTGGGAATTTTGATCGTGGTCCCTGAAAGCGCGCTGTTGAATTTCTCGTAGGCATTCAGCCTGATTCGAGTATTTACCGTGAATTTCTCTAGATCTTGCGATTTCCTGGATGCAATGCCTTCCCCGTAAAATTTGTGCAAGCACCGTATACTGTTCATCAGATTCATGTCGACGGCATGCAGCGCCGAGAAATTCGACGTATCGACCGTCAAAGTAGCCTGAAGCACTGCGGCATGCTGCAGCAGGACAGCCTTTTGAGCGGGCGTATCGGGGAGAGAAGCGATATAGGCATCGATGTCGTCGCGCACGCCATTTGCATTCGCATCCACCCCTGTGATCGTGTTGTCGTGATTGAGTTTAGGGATGGCGCCTGAACGCAAGGCGTCCGTAATGGCTTCCCCGATCGAAGTAGCCTGATTGACCGGGTGAGCCGATGAATCTTCACTTCCACCGCCCCCGCCGCCGCACGCACCCAGCTGCGCAGCCAGCACACAAAGCGCAATCGTCCTGATGTTCATTTTACCCACCCCTCTTTTGCCCATGCCTCTGCTTCGCAAGCGCTTCCCAAGCCTATTTATCCGCTATTGTTTTCGAGGCTTAACTCAAATGCCATTCCTCCGGACTTGTTTTTCAACATAGTCAAGGATTGGTGCAATGCAAGGATCCGTTAAATGCTGTCCGGATCGGGCGCCGCTCATCGGCAGGTGCTTGGAATTGTTCTATGGTATCTTCAAGATTGACTTGAAAATTCCGACGGACATCTTTTGAAACGCCTGCTCTTCATTCTGTTGCTGCTCCATGCCGCAGCGGCGCATGCCTTCCCGACCGCGGATTACGAGCCGCTTGCCCCGGGCAACGCCTGGAACGCCACGGAAGACGGCTCGTACGCCAACTACACGGTCGGGTCGCCCGTTAATTTCAACGGATACACCGCATCTGCCGTGACGAGGAACAACGGCGACATCACCTACATGACCAACGATGCGAACGGCATCAGGGAAATCGGCTATTCGTTGACGGCTTCCACAGCGTATGGCGTGTCGGCAGTGACAATCACGCTCAGCTCGCCCATCCTCGATCTTCCTGCAGATGCGACGCTGGGTGCGACTGTTACCAGCAGCGGCACAGCAACGTATGATTTGGGCCCGGCAGGATCGTTTACACTCCCGTATGCAGTGCAAACCACGCCTGTCGGCTTCGAGTCGGTGACCGTTCCTGCAGGCACGTTCACAGCGCTGAAGGTGCAGCAGCAGTTGACAGAAAGCGGCACCATAAACGGAAAGGCATACAATTCTTCGACGACCCTGACGACCTGGTATGCCGCCAGGGTAGGACCAGTCAAAAGCGTCGAAACAGATACGGTCAACGGCGTGGCGACGAGCCACACCACTGTTGTGAATTCCTACACTGTCTTCGCCCCCGTCACGACCCCGAACCCATTCAGCTTCGCGCCAAGTAGCAATGCCGTTCCGGGTGCGATCGTGGCATCTTCCCCGATCACCGTTTCAGGAATCAACACGACCAGCCCGATCAGCATCGCCGGAGGCGAATACAGCGTCGACCTAGGTCCTTATACTTCCAATCCGGGCACGGTGAGCAGCGGCGACTACATTTCCGTGAGGCTGCGCGCGCCGATGGCTTTTGCAGCGGCTTCGAGTTCGACACTGACGATAGGCGGTGTGAGCGGCAGCTTCCAGGTGCGCACGCTATTAGGCATGCCGACAGGCAACCTGCTCTATTATTCGAGCGAACAAGGAGACTCTATCGGGATGGGCGCAACGGAACTGATGAGCGCATCTTCCCGGTACGCGTTCTCCCCGCCTTCGCCTGCATCGAATCTCCCCACCTTCAGCGTCATTCAGTCGGGCTATTCGAGCTGGTGGTATCTGTCCCTCAAGATGCCATCAGGCAATCAGCTTTCCCCCGGAAGCTTTGAGAACGCTCAAAGGGCTGCCTTCACCCCTGCGGGCACCCCGGGGCTGGATTTTTCGGGAAACGGAAGGGGATGCAATACCGACACGGGGCGGTTCGACATCCTGGAAGCATCCTACGATCCTTCTGGCAACGTGCAGAAATTCGCAATCAATTTCGAGCAGCATTGCGAAGGAATGGCCCCCGCGCTATTCGGGCAGCTCCGCTACAATTCATCGATTCCGGTGGACCTCACGCTGAATTCCGGATACGGCGAATTCTCGCCGGGTTGGAATCTTGCAGGCAATTCGAAAAACGCTGCGATCGACGTCGCATCGACATTCAACAGCCCCGCCAATGTCCTGACCGTATGGAAATGGGAGGCGTCGAAGAGGAACTGGGCTTTCTACACGCCTGCCAAGGCCGACGGCGGGGCGGCCTATGCCGCATCCAAAGGCTACGATTTCCTCGCCGTCATCAATCCCGGAGAAGGATACTGGGTCAACGCGATCAATTCATTCACCGCAACGTTGCCCGCCGGCGCGCCCGTCACGGCATCTTCCTTCCAGAACATGGCCTCAGGATGGAATCTGATTTCCGAATCAGGCTTCGATACCCCTTCCGCCTTCGGCAGCGCGATCGGCTCATTCGTCAGCCTCTGGGCGTGGGACAGCGGCTCGGCCAGCTGGTTCTTTTATGCGCCATCGCTCGATTCGGCAGGCACGCTGCAGAGCTACATCCAGTCCAAGGGCTATCTGGATTTCGCGGCATTCGGCAAGACATTGCGACCCGGAATCGGCTTCTGGGTGAACCGCTAGCGCGAGCCTGCCGAAGTTTTCCCCTTCGGCCGCCTCACCTGATCACGAATGCTTCTTGTGCTTGCGGGATTTCTTTCCCTTCTTTTCCTGCTCCTCAACCTGCTCCGAAGCTTCGCGCTTTCTGGCGAACTTCTCCTCCTCGGCCTGCAGCGAAGATTTCAGTGCAGCTTTCAAAGAATTTTTTTCCATTTCCTCTCCCCTGTTTCAGTCCAGCAAGGCCATCACCTCATCGACAAGGTCTTCGACCTCCCTGATGGCAGGCGCTGCCTTCCCCCCGAAATCGTGGACGGTCTGCCCGAAGGCTGCGCACTGGCGATAGACCGTGCGCTGGTGCAGCCTGCTTTTCGCCATGGCGATGCCGAAATCGGACAAAAGATCCAGCGCGTCCCTGGCGAGGCTCGTGTTCGGCTGGCACTGGTTGATCACCAGCCTGGATTGCAGCTTTTCGTTGAATTCGGACGCGTCGTCTATGGCCCTTTTTATGCCGATCGACGCCCACATGTCAGGAGGCGAGGGAATGATGGGAACCAGCGCCAGGTCGGTGACCGTCAGCGCGCTCAGCGTGACAGGGGAATCTGCGGCAGGCGGGGCATCGATGATGATGAACTGGTAGTCTCCTGCGAACTTCCTCACTTCCCTGTGCAGCTTCCCCTGCGCCGCATTCAGCCCGACCACTGTCGCGGGGAAAGGCTTCTTGTCGCTGGCCGAAGCCGCCCAGCGCATCGATGTTCCCTGCGCGTCGGCATCCACGACCATCACCTTGTAGCCCCGCCTGCAAAGGGAGCCAGCCATCTGCATGGCAACGGTGGTCTTCCCTGCCCCGCCCTTCTGATTGACCACTGCAATGATTTTCGCTTTCATGAACCCTCCCGGAAAACCCATTCGATATTACAGTATATACAGTTTATACGATTATGGCGGCGGGAAGCCGAAAACTCCAGGTTCGAATCAAATTCATGATCGCGTCACATTTTTCCCTTATAAATGCTCTCGTGACGATACGCCTTCTTTTCCTCCTGTCGATCCTGACCTTTAAATCCGCATCAGCGGACGATTTGTATCCGGGTCTCCAGGTCGGCGAATCGAGGACAGGCAGCCTGTACACATTCACAGCCAGTTTCGACACGGCTTTGTCCAAATGCGAAGCCTTCAATTTCCTGACGGATTACGCGGCCGCAAAGAATCTTCCCGGGATCGTCGAATCCATCCCGCACAGGCTTTCCCCAAGCGAAGTGAAGGTTGATAGAACGGCAGTCGAGGAGATCCTCTTCTTCCATGTCAGCCTGCATTCTGTCCTGAAATACGTTGAAAGGCCTTTCGATGGCGTTTCGTTCACCCAGGTGTCCGGAAATTCGAAGATCTACAAGGGGAGCTGGGCGATCCTGCCCAAAGATCATGGAACCACGCTGAAGTTTATCGGATACTGGGAGCCCGACACCCTGATGCCCGACTTCGTCATCGATCATTTCGCGAAAAGCGAACTGGCCGAAAAATTCAGCGCAGTGGCGCATCTTTCGGAAAAGAAAAAATACAGGGCCCCTTCGCTGTGCAAGGAGCCCATGGCAAAGGGCATGGTCGCGATCCGCCTCATCGATACCTTCCTGGATAACTGAAAGCTCGGTCGGGGCATGCAGCCAAGAGACTTGCCTACCATCCAGGCCCGCCCATGTGCAGCCGCAGATGAACGTAGTCGTACAGGTCGCTCAGCATGAAATGCCTGTTCTGCGGGTCGCGCAAGTGCTCCACCGTTTTTTCTTCTCCGCCCAGGTAGCGCTGAGCAGAGATGCGGAATTCCTGAGGCATGCTCAGGTTGAATGAAGACTTCTGCAGAAGCAGCCGGCAGATCTGGTCGAACAGCAGGCGGTAGCGTTCGTCCTCCGGCTCGAGATAGGCGGAACCGAAATCCTTGCCGTAGGATTCAAACAGCTTAAGATAATCCTGCGGCTCCGGCCTGTCCATACAAGGCCGGCCCTGGTCAGAAGGTGTAGCTGGGCGTCTTGCGCGGGGCGCGCTCCTCGTTCGGCAGCATTTCCATCTGCCCGACGGAACCGCACTTGTAGCAGCGCTCGATGACTGAAAATCCCTGGTTGCTGCAGGCGTGATCCTTGTTCTGCATGCAGCCTTCTGCGCCGCATTGCTTGCATTTGTACACCGTTCCGTAGCACTGCATCTGGTTCGTCTTGCGTTCGCCCGTACATAAAGCCATTTTGGTCTCCTTGAGTGTTGAACAGGGGTTCTCATTCCAGACTGTTTTTGTCGGAAATGCGACAGCGCCATGCCGGAATTCTCGACAAAGCGGGATATCGGTGTGGAACAAGCAAGAATGAGGCCAAATGGAGGCAATCCTTGAATTCAGCAGTACTCTGACGATCGATGGCTCATCGCCTCATCCGTTTCCACAAGCGCCCTTCGATCGACGCTGCGCTCATGAAGCCGCCCATGAAGGCGCCCTGGATTCCAGGACCTGCTGCATCCTGACCGGCGAGCAAGAGGCCGGGTACAGGGGTGTGGATCCGCAACGACCCGCGGCCCATGCGCTCGGCCGACATTTCCAGCCCGTACATGGCGCCATGATCCGCCTTGACGAATGCCGCCTGCGAGAGCGGCGTCGAAAGCTCATGGAAGTCGATCAATGGCGCAAGCACGGGGAAATGGCGCTTGAACTGCGCCAGCAGAATATCTTCTATCCTGGTCTTGGCGGCCTCGTATTCCTCCGGCCTGTGGCCCCATGTCGTGCCCGACCATGCAGAAAACGGCTCCCAGCGGCAGCTGCGGTGAGCCCGCCGATTCCGGAGCCGACGATGATTGCATCGAATTTGCGCACATTCGAACTCATGGATTCCTGCCATCTCGCGTCTGCACCGTCTGAGTGTAGATCAAATGGGGCATCTTACCTTGCCACGATACAGCATCTTCCTTGACATCGGCCGCACCTGTTCTACCTTGAGGATACGTGACATGACCGTTCGACACATGGGAGGAGAATTCGATGGCAACGAAGGAAACAAAAATTCTGGCCGGCAGCCTGCACGAAATCAGCGCAGAGACGCTCAAGGTTCCTCATCTCGGCGCTGCCTGGACTTTCCATTACGGCAGCGTATCCGGGCTCGGCTATTTCGAAACCGCAGGAGGCCGCGAAGTCGTCATCCAATGGGACGAAGGAGGCGCCTCACGCAAGCAGGGGGGAATCAGCGACGCGCAATGGGAGATATTCAGGATCGCCTTCGATAACGGCGGGCGGGTCGCTGTCCTGAGCGACAAGTCGGGAACTGACTGGAAGTTCGACTACCGCTTCCTCGAAGCTCAGCGCCACTGAGCGTCCGCGGAACGATCACGCCCGGGTTCGCGGCAGTTTTTCTTTGGATTTGACTGTCGAAGGGAGTAGGATTGTCGCAATTCAAGACACTCCCGCTCGATCATGAACTGGCTGACCACTTCCGCAGGCGTGAAAATGCCCGGCATCATTTACGGCACTGCATGGAAAAAGGAGCGCACGGCCGAGCTGGTTTCCAAAGCGCTCCAGGCCGGATTCAGGGGCATCGACACCGCCTGCCAGCCCAGGCATTACAACGAACCCGCAGTCGGCGAAGCATTGCGCAGGTCTGGCCTGGCGCGCGAAGCGCTCTACCTGCAAACCAAGTTCACGCCATTGTCCAGCCAGGACCCGGACAATGCGCCTTACGACAAGTCCGCCCCATTGCGCTCTCAGATCTCCCAGTCTTTCGAGGCATCGAAGCAGAACCTGCAGACTGACCATGTCGATTGCCTCATATTGCATACGCCGCTCGAATCGCACGACATGACGATGGAGGCATGGGCCGCGATGGAAGGCATTTTCAAGGCCGACGGCGCGTTGCAGCTCGGCATCAGCAACTGCTACGATCTATCGGTATTGCAGGCGCTTTATGCGGACGCAAAGGTCAAGCCGGCCGTTCTGCAGAACCGGTTTTATCGGAAAACGGGATACGATGCAGAATTGCGCAGCTGGTGCGCGAACAATGGCGTCGTTTACCAGAGCTTCTGGAGCCTGACCGCGAATTCCGAAATCCTTTCATCCGATGCAGTCAAGATGATTGCGGAAAAGCTCGGAAAAACCTTCCCGCAGATTTTTTTCCGTTACCTCGCGCAATCGGGGATCGTGCCGCTCACCGGAACCTCATCGGATGAGCACATGAAGGAAGACCTCGCCATATTCGATTTCGAGCTGTCGCCCGATGAAATGAACGCCGTCAGCGCACAGCTGTCCCGGAACTCGGCAACCCCTGCATGCCCCTAGCGAACCCTGAATCCCGTATTGGAAAGAGAATCGAGTTCGCCGTTCACCCTCTCCCACCACTTGTATTCGAATCCTTCGATTCTGGGACAGTCCCAGAAAAACGCCTGCATGATGACGCCCATTTTCTCCCTCCCGAAATATGCCCAAGCTTCAGTATAGGAAATCCGCGCAGGATCCTCGGAAAGAAATGGCTTGTCAGCGGCCAGTACCAGGATGACGTCACATTATTCCTGGCAGTTTTGACAGTTGGATGATGTGACGCGGACGAGTAGGATGGTCCTTGGCCAGACAGAATTACGTATGGCGTCCGGAATTGGGGATGCCTCTTCACGTTTACAGCAACTTTGCGACGTCACCATTCAAACCGAAAATTCTCATGTTTTCTCTGGCGATCCTGGGTTCTCTGTTCTTGCCCCCGATAGCCAAATTATACCGCTCTCCTGCTCTCAGCCATGAACGATGGCTGCTGCTCGAAATACATTCCTATGTGCTGCTGTTGGTCGTCATTCTGCCGTCCGATCTTATCTTTCTCTTGCCGTTCACCGAGACGCGCAGTGTGCTGGAATTGTTTTTATTTGGAATCCCATTTCTATCGGTGCTATTCATCATACGGCCGCTAATCGTTTCGGGCGCTACAGGACTGCCATTCCGAACAAGCTACAGCATGGTATGGCTTGCGTTCTGCGCGACTGCAGTTGTACTCTACTTCCCGATCAAGTGGGGATTGTTATGAGTGACCGCTACGCCGCGATATAGATTTCCCCTGGGGTATCTGCTGGATCGGACCGTTGGAATTGGGGTACAGGCCGCAGCCGCGCAAAAATCACGCGTAGTATTTCACTTCCTTGCGCCTCCCCGGCTTCTTCTTCTGCGTCACCACGCCCTTGATCGACCCCAGCCCAGAGAGGGCGATGTCGGGATAGGCAGGGTTGAGCGCGCGCAGCTGCCAGCCGCCTTCCTCATCGCGCATGAGCTGGCGGAAGATGAAATCCTCTTCAGCCACTTCCGCCACGACGAACGAGCCATCATTGGCAAGGCCGCTCATCTCGATGACCAGGATTTCGCCTTCGATGAATTCGGGCTCCATGCTGTCGCCCAGCACCATCAGCGCGACGACTTCGCCTCCGTCGCAGTTGCTCGTGAATTCATGCTCCGCGGGTGCGGGAACGACTGGAATGCTGATCGGCTTTTGCATGGTGGGATTCCTTGTCTCCGGGCTGAGTCAGATGAATTTCCAGTATATCAGAAAGTTCTGATTCGTCTGGCAAATCTGACAGTTGGAATCGAGAAGCCGCGGGAGCAGGATTGTTTGAAACTGCCGGAGGCGACATGCTTGAACTCGGACCCTGTTGCGAATGCTGCGGAAAGCTCGCAGCGAACCCCGCTTCGACCTGCAATCCTGCGGGTTGCCAGTACGCTGCTTGCGCGGGCTCCTTTCATATCTTGCATCTTGATTTGTCGAATTGCGCCTTGACTTCATACGCCATTGGCGTATATTGGATTATGGTTTTCATAGAAACGCCGACATTCACCCGTCTCATCGCCTCTCTCCTGGACGACGAAGAATATTCGAAACTCCAGGATGAACTGGTACGCCGCCCCGACGCAGGGGACCTGATCAGGGATGGCGGCGGAATTCGAAAGCTGCGATGGAAGCGCCAAGGGACAGGCAAAAGCGGGGGCATTCGGGTGGTCTATTACTGGCTGGTGGATGAGGACAACATATTGATGCTTGTCGCCTATGCGAAGAACGTCAAAGACAATCTGACCAGCCAGGAAACCGAGATTCTGCGCAAGCTCGTGAAGGAATTATAGGAACATGGACAAAACGCTTTTCGAAGACCTCAAGCAGAGCCTGAAGGAGGCTGCCGCCATCCGCCGTGGAGAACTCGCTCCGGGCCGGGTGAAGGAAATCAGCGCGCCTGATGCCAAGGCGATCCGGGCCAAGGTGGGACTCAGCCAGACCGAATTCGCCCAATTGATCGGCGTCAAGGTTGCGACGCTCAGGAATTGGGAACAGAACCGCCGCCATCCGACCGGAGCGGCTGCCGCCCTGCTGACCATCGTGGAAAAGGAGCCTGACGCGGCGCTCCGCGCCCTGCATTCCTGATTCACTCCCCGGCGGCTTTGATTTTGATGAGCTGTGGGAGTAGGATTGAAAAAATCCGGACGCGATCCGCTTCCACCTCGAAGACCTGAAATCCGAAGGCCAACCCATTCCCCAGCCCTCGTCCAAGAGCAAGTTCGTCGAAGTTCCTGTCGCCGCCTGACTGTCCCTGTCAGACCGGGCAGCTGGAATGGACGCGGTAATTACAAATCCTCGGGGAGAAGGCCGGTATGCTTCGCGATCCTTGCAAGCATGCGCGGACCGATCTCTTCACCGTCGTGGAATGCGAAAACAAAATCGGGCCAGCCTTCCCTGGAAAGCGTCTTGTGGGAGCCGGTCTGGCGCTTGACAGACCATCCGGCCTGGAGAAGCGCCGACAGGACGCGCTTCGCCTTGGTCGAAGGCCACTGGCCCACTAGGCTGCCGCGATGGAGATGCTGATCGGAATCGGATGGCTCTCGAAAGTTTCGAGGCGTTCTGCGAGCGCCCTGAGCGCAAGCGCCTCGGCCTTTGCCATGGCCTCTTCGGCGGTAGAACCGTAGGCGAGCGCTCCCGGCAGCTCGGGAACCTCCGCGATCCACCTTCCGTCTTCTTCCTGCTCGTACTCTATGCTGAAATTCATTCGGCGCCTCATGGGCTTGATGAATTTCCAGTATATCAGAACGCGCCACTTCCGCCTGCCACGACCAGCGGGAGCCTGTCATATCGGACAGTTGGAATTGTCGGCCCAAGGAAGTAGGATGGATGAAAAAAGCCGGAGGCGAATGACATGCTGGAACTCAGACCCTGTTGCGAATGCTGCGGAATCGACCTTCCGCCCGAATCGACTGATGCGCGCATCTGCTCGTTCGAATGCACCTTCTGCGCGAGCTGCGCTGAGAAGCTCGGAAAATGCCCGAACTGCGGCGGGGAACTCCTCGCCCGCCCCAGGCGCCCCGCCGCGAAACTCGCCGCGAACCCCGCCTCGACCGAAAGAATCTACAATCCGGAAGGGTGCAGGTAGGCGCTTGACTTCAAGCTATTTCCTAATAGATCGGATAGTTGGATTTGGTGGATAGGGGGAGTAGGATTGAATGGGTTGAAAATATTCCTGTCAAAATAATATTCAGGGGAGAAGCAATTCATGAAAAACTCTTTACTTGTTTTCTGCCTTCTAGCCTCATTGCTTCCCTCTGCTGCAGAAGCTCGCGGATATGGTGGGTACCACTCACACAGCTCCTACTCCGGTCTTTCAAGACACTACGCGTGCCCAGGTTGCAACACTCATGATCATTATGTGCGATCGTATACCAGACATGATGGAACGTTCGTTCAAGGTCATATGCAATCGGATAGCAACGGCACAAGATCTGACAACTTCACTCATCGAGGCAATATCAACCCTTACACTGGCAAGCCTGGAGATAGGGATTAAGTTGGGAACATAGAATAGCCCCGAGCGGATCGAATTAATCTCAACCTTTGATTTTCGAGCGGAGCTAGAAGTAAGTGAACATTTAGCTGGTCGGCGTAACAAATAACAGCTCGTCTTCAACATAAACCTCCTTACTTTCATTCGGAAACCAAGAACCATCACGCTGAAATGTTAAATTTCTCGAGACACTTCTTAACAGATTGTGGATGAAGTAACCTGGAGCCATTCGTTCTAGGTGATAGAGACGCCAATGCCTATAGTCGTTAATAGGTATACCCTCTATAACATTTGGATCTGACCTCCAGAATTTAATGAATTTGGATGTGCCTAACGAAACATGATTGACGATACGCGCCGGATCTCCCATAGCAGCATCGGCCAAAGCAGCTAGTACTGTGCTACTTTTCCTTCCGTAAAAATCATATGCGAACAGCCCGACGAAGAGATCATAGTCAGCACAGTTTTTCCGAATAAACTCAGCATTGTCCGCCAGCTTAACAACCGCATGCTTAAATTGTCTCGCTGAAGTACTTGATTTAACTTCAACGATTCCACGACAAGCGGAAGGGGTTACAAAAACCAAATCCCCATCTCTGTAAAGAATGGGCATTGAGTTGTCATAAACCAGAACATCGATCTGTGTACTACAACTGTCTTGCGTTACTACGAATCCACGACCAATAGTTACGCTTTCCGGAGATGTGACCTGCCTCCCACTAGGCATACCAGAATGAAGTTAGTAAAGTCCGTTTTTAGAGAGGAGAACGGACGTGAAGAAGCGTTTTACGGAAGAACAGATCATTGGGTTTCTGAAGCAGGCCGAGGCC
>JAJZRS010000005.1 GCA_021802545.1 Pseudomonadota bacterium | reverse complement strand
GCATGCTGGGACAGCTTGCCCCGGCAGAATTCGCGGCTAGGTTTCGTGATGTTTCGAAGGAAGAGTACACTTGGCAACCGAGGATTTTGCTAACTGAGGGCTGGTATCCCTTTTGGGGGCAGGTCAGCCGAAGCCCACATGGTCAGATTGGGGATACCCCTCAATGCGCGAGCTCGGTGAGATAGAATTCCGCAAATGACCTGAGCGGCTCCGGCCCACGATCCAGCCTCGCGCGCAGCACCGCCCCCTCCCAGCCGATCCAGAACACTTCAGCGAGCCTCCCGCATTGCGCCCAAGGCGAAATCTCCCCCGCCTCCTTCGCAGCAATTAGGCATTTCTCGATGCGGCCCTGCCAGTCTGCGAAGACGGCCTCCAGTCTTCCCCTGAAGTTTTCGGGCAGTGCGCTGACCTCCTGGCCCAGATTGCCGACGAGGCACCCTCGCCTGTATTCGTGGCGCGCCATCCCCTCCTCCGCGTCGTCCATAAAGGCGCGCATGCGCCGCATCGGGGACAGGGATTCGTCCGTCAGGTGTCTGTCGAGCTTTTGCGCGAAATAGGCTGCATAGACATCGATGAGCTCGAGGCCGAATGCCTCCTTGCTTTCGAAGTAGTGGTAGAAGGAGCCCTTGGGCACTGAGACGCGCTTCAAAATCTCGTCGATGCCGGAAGCTGCGAATCCCTTTTCCGTCAGCACTTCAAGCCCCGCGCGAACCAGGGCTTCGCGCGTCTTGCCGTGGACTTCGGTATCCTTTGGCGGTCTTCCGCGGCGGCGTTTGTTTTCGGTTTCCATGCGCGAATATTAGACCGATCGTCTAATTAAATCAATAGATGCCTGTTCCGCCTTCATCATGATTGATGGGACAGGCCAAGGCGCGAGCGTTACACTTCTTCACAATTCCAAACATGCGTTCATAGAGTTTTCCTCGCCCTCGGGCTATAATTGAATCGACACATGCAAGCGGAGTGGAGAATGGCCAAGGCAATCGGAATATTGGGAGTCGTCCTGTTGCTTTTCTCATCCCTTGCCCAGGCGCAGATCGAAATCCCCCCCGAAGGCAGGCTCGTCGACCAGGCGGGCGCGCTCAGCGCGGCGGATGCCAAAGCCCTCGATTCCAAGCTCGAAAGCATAGAAACGCAGACGGGAGCCATGATCGAGATATTGATCGTGCCTTCCCTGCAGGGCCAATCCGCGGCGAGATACGCGGCGAGCGTCGAGGAAGCCTGGCATCCGGAGGAAAACATCGTCGACAAGCACGTCCTCTTTCTCCTCTCGAAGGGAGATGCGAAGGCGCATTTCGCTGTGGGAGAAGGGCTGCAGGGCTATCTTTCGGACTACGACGCCGAATCGATATTGAGCGACAAGGTCATCCCCCAGCTCAAGAAGGGATCTTTCGCGCAGGGGTTGAACGACGGGGTGGACGCAGTGGCCGAAAAGGTCGCCGTGGCAAGGGTGGACAATGTCGTCCCTCCGTTGCATTCCCTGTTCGGCATGCCCATCGAGTTGAGCGAGAGCACTCATTACATCCTGCTCATCGTGGGCGCGCTGGTCCTGATCGCTGCATTCCTCTATGTCGGGAAGAGGCGTGACATTTCGGAATACCTGAAAAGCAGGAGCAGCAGGAAGCGCTTCAGGTAGGCAGGTCGCCCCCGCCCTTCTTCATCACCTTGCCTTCTTCGGCGCGCTTCTTCCTGATTTCCTTTGGATCGGCGATCAGTGGCCGGTAGATTTCGACCCTGTCCTGCTCCCGAAGCTGCGTGTCTGTCTTCACCAGCTTCCCGAAGACGCCCAGCTTGTTCTTCTCCAGGTCGATTTCCGGATGCTTCTGCATGATGCCGGAGAGCTCGACCGCCTGGGCGGCGGTGGCCCCTTCGGGCACCTTGACTCTCAATAGCGTCTGGATGTCAGGCAGCGCGTACACCACCTCGATTTCGATTTCGTTCATTTCCTGTATACCTTCTCAGCTCTCTTCGCGAAGGCGTCGACGAAGCTGTTCGCGATCATGTTGAAAATCGGGCCGACGAGCGTCTCGAGCAGCTTGTTCGAAAATTCGTAATGCAGCCTGAATTCTATCTTGCAGGCATCCGTCCCGAGCCCGATGAAGCGCCAGCTGCCGTCGAGTATGTCGAAAGGGCCGTCGACCAGCTTCATTTCGATCAGATTGGGCGCCTCTCGCCTGTTCTCCGTCGTGAAGGACTTCTTGACGTGGTGGAAATCGATCATCACGGTGGCGTGAACCAGCCCGTCCTCTTCCTTGGGATCGACTGAAGCTCCGCCGCACCAGGGCAGGAAGGAAGGATAAGCCGCTATGTCGTCCACGAGAGCGAACATCTGCTCGGCGGAATGATGAACCAGTACCGTTTTTTCGACTAAAGCCATAAGCTGATTGCTGGTAAAATGGCATTTTATCTCATTTTCCGTATCTTCATGAGCATCGCCCAGAACAAAAAGGCCTTCCACGACTACTTCATCGAAGAGAAGTATGAGGCCGGCGTCGCTCTCGAGGGATGGGAAGTCAAGGCGATCCGTGCCGGAAGGGTCAATCTGAAGGAATCCTACGTCGTCGTCAAGGGAGATGAGGTGTACATCATCGGCTGCCACATCAGCCCATTGCCCACCGCTTCAACCCATATCAATCCCGATCCCCTGAGGACCAGGAAGCTGCTGCTTCATGCCGAGGAGATCAGGAAGCTGATCGGCAAGGTCGAGCGCGCCGGATACACCCTCGTTCCGCTCGACATGCACTACAGCCGCGGGCGGATCAAGATCGAGGTCGGTCTCGCCAAGGGAAAGAAGCAGTACGACAAGCGCGAAGCGGAGAAGGAGCGCGACTGGGAGAGGGAGAAGCAGCGCCTGATGCGCTCCTAATCGACGAGGCCGTTCTGGATTGCGTAGAGGGTGATCTCCGCGTTGTTCTTGAGCTTCATCTTTTCGAGGACATGGGACCGGTGCGTGCTGATCGTCTTCACGCTGAGCGACATCGATGCGGCGATTTCCGAGACCGTCTTGCCCGAGCCGAGCATCCTGAACACCTGGTATTCCCTGTCGCTCAGCCTGTCGTGAGGCGGCTTGTCCGCGTCGCCGTCGAGCTCGTTGAGAAGCAGCTCGGCCAAAGTCGGGCTGATGTACTTCTTTCCCTGCGCGACCTTCCTGATCGCCTCGACGAGCTCCTCGGGCGCAGTCTCCTTGGTCATGTAGCCGGATGCGCCGGCTTTCAGCAGCCTGACCGCGTACTGGTCCTCGGGATACATGCTGAGGATCAGCACCTTCCCTCCCCTGTTCTCGGAAAGGATCTGCTTCAGGGTGTCAGCGCCGTTCCTGCCCGGCATTGAAACGTCGAGCAGGACGACATCCCATTCCCCTTCCCTGATCTTTTTCAGCGCCTCTGCGCCGTTTTCAGCCTCCCCTGCAACCGTCATGTCGGGCGTCTCGGAAAGTATCCGCTTGAGGCCCTGCCTGACTATCGCATGGTCGTCAACGATGAGTACCCGAATCATTCGCTTTCAGGAAATTCATGGGATCGACAGGCTTGCCGAAGCGCCTGATCTCGAAGTGGAGTTCAACCTTGTCGGCGTCCGTATTGCCCATCTCGGCGATCTTCTCGCCCCGCTTGACGATGTCCCCTTCCTTGACGAGGATCTTGCTGTTGTGGGCATAGGCCGAAAGATAGGTCTTGTCGTGCTTGATGATGATCAGTTTTCCGTAGCCGCGCAGGCCGCTTCCGGTATAGACGACCTTTCCTGGCGCGCTCGCCACGATGGGCTGCCCCATGCTGCCCGCTATGTCCACGCCCTTCAGGTTCGACGTTTCGCTGAAGCCCGCGACCACCTTGCCCTGGGCGGGCCAGCCCCATTCGATGCCGCCGACTTCGGCAGGCTGGGGAGCTGTCTGAGGCGCAGGCTGGGGAGCGGGCGCAGGCTGAACAGGTGCGAGCTTCGCCATGGCCTGATCGGAATAAGGCAGCTCAAGCCCGACCGGCTGCGTCTTGACGATAGAGGAAGATACGGCGGCAGGCTTCTGCGCAGGCGCGGGAAGCGTCTGGGTCGCCACGGGCGCTTCCGGTTTCATCGGGGCCGTGACCGGCGCGGCCTGGGAAAGCGGCCTCGTCACTGCGTAGGATTCGGGCGCTGTGAGCCTCAGTTCCCGCCCGGAGGTGATCTTGTTGATGTCCGTGATGCCGTTCCATTCCGCGAGTTCCTTGTAATCCAGCCCGAATTCGAGCGCGATCCCGAAAAGCGTGTCGCCGCGCTTGATCACATAGGTCTGCGGCCTCCAGTCAGGCCCGACCTGAACATGGGAATGGCTAGGCGCCCGCGAGCTGCCCTTGACGACGGGCGCCCTGTTGGGGGCTGTCGAGCAGGCAGCAAGGAAAGCGGAAAAAAGCAGTATCCATCTCATCGATGTTCCTCAGTTTGTGCCGGGAAGAAGGGGCACGAATTTCACCTCGTCCATGATCGTTTCCGAAAAACCGCGGGAATCCCGCTCGATGAGGCACAAACGCTGTTCCTGCCCGCCCAGGGGAAGGACCATTCTACCACCGATGGCGAGCTGGTCCAGCAGGGCTTTCGGCACATGCGTGGCTGCAGCGGCCATCACGATGCCGTCGAATGGCGCGCCATCCTTCGAGCCGAGATTGCCGTCGGCATGGCGGAGCTTGACGTTGTGTATGCGCAGCTCCTTGAGCGAATTCCTGGCCTTGGAAAGCAGTGGCGCGATGCGCTCGACCGAATACACTTCCTTGGCGACCTTGGACAGGACGGCCGCCTGGTAGCCGCACCCCGTCCCGATCTCGAGCACCTTGGCGAGCTTTCCCCCGGAATTGAGCAATTCGAGCATGCGCGCGACGATCTTCGGGTTGGAGATGGTCTGCCCGAATCCTATGGGCAGCGAAACGTCGTCGTAGGCGCGGCTCGCCAGCGCTTCGTCGACGAAGATGTGCCTCGGCACGGAATTCATCGCCTGGAGCACTTCCTCGTCCCTGATCCCCTGCTCCCTGAGCCGTTCGACCATGCGCGAACGGGTGCGCTGCGAAGTCATGCCTATGCCGTTGTGGCGCTTGATCAGGTCAGCCATTTCTTCAGCATGTCCATCTGGTTGTAGCGCGTCAGGTCGATCTGCAACGGGGTCACAGAAACCATTCCTTTCGAGACGGCGTAAAAATCGGTGTCCTCCGCGATGTCCTGGGCCGCCCCTGCCGGGCCGACCCAGTAAACTGTCTCCCCCCTGGGGTTCCTGGTCTTCACCACGGGCTCGGCCTTGTGCCTTTTCCCCAGCCGCGTCGCCCTGATGCCAGAAATCTGCTCGTAAGGCAGGTCCGGGACGTTGACGTTGAGCAGCATGGGCTCCTTGATAGAAGCGTGCTTCTCGACGAGCTCAAGCGCTATTCTCGCCGCCGTCATGAAGTTTCCGTTTTCCCCGCCGACGAGCGAGACGGCGATCGAGGGAACGCCGAGCAGATAGCCTTCGGTGGCCGCCGCGACCGTCCCCGAATAAATCGTGTCGTCCCCCATGTTCGCGCCGTGATTGATCCCTGAGACGACCATGTCCGGCAATTCGTCCAGCATCCCGGTGACGGCCAGATGAACGCAATCGGTCGGCGTTCCGTTGACGTAATAGAAGCCGCTGTGGGCGCGCCTCAGGTTGAGCGGCCGGTCGAGCGTGAGCGAATTGCTCGCCCCGCTCCTGTCCCGCTCGGGGGCGACCACGGTGACTTCGGCGATTTTCGAAAGCGTCTCGGCGAGGCAGGCGATACCCGGGGAGAAATAGCCGTCGTCGTTGCTGATCAGGATGCGCATGGCAGGATGGGTGGATTCAACCCGTCGATTGTGCTGAAAAACAGAGGATAAATCAAGCTACCTGACCAGCTGGTTCATGCCGATGATGGGCAGCATGATCGCCAGCACGATCAGCAGGACGATTCCGCCCATCGTCACGATGAGGATCGGCTCCATCAACCCGGTGAGCCATGCCGTCTTCCCTTCCATCTCGAGCTCCTGCTGGCGGCTGGCGCGCTCCAGCATGGGCGCGAGCCTTCCGCTCGCTTCCCCGCTCGCGATGAGGTGGATCAGCATGGGCGGGAATTTCTTTCCTTCAGAAAGCGCTCGGCTCAATGAAACCCCCTCCCTCACCAGATCGACGGAATGCTCGACCGATGCGCGCAGCTGCAGGTTCGTGACCACCATCGAGCCTGCCTGGAGCGCCTTCAGGAGCGGCACGCCGCTGCCGACCAGAATCGAAAGGGTATTGGCGAATCTCGCCGTGTTGAGCCCCCTGATGAGTGCGCCCGCCAGGGGCAGACGGAGCAGGTAGCCGTGCCAGCGGTACCTGAAGCTTTCCCTGTTCAGCGCGCGCCTGAAGGCCCATATTCCTGCCGCAAAAAGCGCGAGCCAGTACCAGCCGGTCGCCCTCAGAAAATCGCTCGATGCGATGAGCGCCCGAGTCAGGAAGGGAAGCGCCTGATGGCTTTGCCTGAACACGCCGACGATCTGGGGAACGACGTAAACGAGCAATCCGGTGATCACCAGGATGGCCACCAGCGTGACCGCTGCCGGGTAGAGGAAGGCAAGCATCACCTTCTGGCGCAGCGCGTTGCGGCTCTCCACATAGTCGGCGAGCCTCAGCATGACTTCCGCAAGCTCTCCCGATTCCTCGCCCGCATGCACCAGCGCGCGGTAGATTTCCGGAAAGACCCTGCCGTATTTTCCGAGCGCGCGGGCGAGCGTCTGGCCGGCGAGCACTTCTCCCCTGACGCCCGCGACGATCTGCCTCGCGTAATCGCTCTCCGTCTGCTCGACGAGCGCGTTCAATGCGGCTTCCACGGTGAGCCCGGCCGAAAGCAGGGTCGAGAATTGCCTTGTGAAAAGACTCAGCTGGGCCGACGAAAAGCGCTTTTTCAGGAATGAATTCTGGGATGCGCCCTCTTCCGTGACCGGATTGACCCAGACGGGAACGAGCCCCATCGTCCTCAGATGGGCCCTCGCCTGCCGCGCCGTGTCGACTTCGACGACCCCCTTTGAAGTCTGCCCGTTCCTGTCGACGGCCTCGTACCTGAAAGCCGTCATGCGTCAGTCCTTCGTCACGCGCAGCAGCTCTTCGAGCGTGGTCGATCCCGAGTCCACCCAGCGCATGCCGTCTTCCCTGAGGGTTTTCATGCCCGCATTCTTTGCGTGCAAGCGGATGTCCTGCTCGGACGAGGCATCGTGGATGAAGCGGCGCAATTCTTCGTCTACGGTGATGAGCTCGTATATGCCCGTCCTGCCCTTGTAGCCGCTCATGTCGCAGGCCTTGCAACCTGCGCCATGGCATTCCTTGCAGAGCCTGCGCACCAGGCGCTGCGCGAGCACGCCGATCAGGCTGGAGGCGAGCAGGAAAGGCTCTATCCCCATGTCGATGAGCCGGGTGACCGCGCTGGCTGCATCGTTGGTGTGCAGGGTGGCGAGCACGAGGTGGCCTGTGAGGCTCGCCTGGACGGCGATCTGGGCCGTCTCGAGATCCCTGATTTCGCCTATCATGATGACGTCGGGATCCTGCCTGAGAATGGCGCGCAGCGCTTTCGCAAAGCTCATGTCTATCCTCGGGTTGACCTGAGTCTGCCCGATGCCGTCCAGATCGTATTCGATCGGATCCTCGACCGTCATGATGTTCATCGCAAGCGCATCGATCCTGGAGAGCGCTGCATAGAGGGTCGTCGTCTTGCCCGAGCCTGTGGGCCCAGTGACGAGGAAGATGCCGTGAGGCTGACTGATCAGCCCGTTCACCTCAATGAGCGTCTCGTCGCTCATGCCGAGCCTGGAAAGATCGAGCCTTCCCGCATCCTTGTCCAGGAGACGCATGACCACCCGCTCGCCATGCCCGGTTGGCAGGGTCGAAACCCGGACGTCGACGGGTTTTCCCGCGATCCTGAGGGCGATCCTGCCGTCCTGGGGCAGCCTTTTCTCTGCGATGTCGAGCTGCGCCATGATCTTGATCCTGGAGACGATGGCGGCATGCAGCGCACGATGCGGTTCGACGATGTCGCGCAATGTGCCGTCCAGCCTGAACCTGACGACGGAGCGGTTCTCGAAGATCTCGATGTGGATGTCGGATGCGTTGTCCCTGAGCGCCTGGGTGAGCAGCGCATTGATCATCCTGATGACGGGTGCATCCCCTTCCGCCTCCAGGAGATCCTCGATCTTGGGCATTTCCTCGATCATCCTGGAAAGGTCGATGTTCTGCTCGAAATCGTCCAGCGCTGCGGAATCAGCCTGGGAATAGAGTTCGGAGAGCTTACTGTCGAAAGATTTTTCGTCGAGCAGGACGGCATGCACGGGCACCCCGAGCGTGCGCCTCGCCTCCGCAATCGCCTCGATGCCCGCGCCTTCCCTCACGCAGATCTCCGCGCCTCCCTGCCCCATGCTGGAGACGAAAATCCCTTTCGACTGCGCAAAGGAATAGGGGATCAGCTTCTTGGGCTGCATGGCTTCACTTCTTCAATGGCGGCAGGACCGGCGCCTTGACGTTCGGCAACAGGAAGCTCGTTTCCGGCTGGGATTTGCTTTGCACCCCGGTGATGTAGTCATAGCGCTCCGTGGTCAGCCCCTGGTAGGACTTTGCGTTGCGCAGGATGTGGGGGGAAAGGAAGACCATGAGATTGGTCTTGTTGTGGGTCCTCGACTTGTAGCTGAAGAGATTGCCGAGTACCGGGATGTCGCCCAGAAGCGGCACCTTGCTCACGTTGTCGGAAACCGAATCCTGGATCAGCCCGCCGAGCACGACGATCTGTCCGTCGTCCACCACGACCGTGGAATCGATCGAGCGCTTGTTGGTCGTCGGTCCTGCGGCATTGTTGAGGGTGGTCGGATCCACGCTGGAAACTTCCTGGTAGATCTTCAGCCTGACGATGTTGCCCGCCGAAATCTGCGGCTTGATCTTCAGCATAAGGCCGACGTCCTGCCGCTCGTAGGTCTGGAAGGGCACAGTGGTCGTGGTCGTCCCGGTCTGCGCATAGGATCCGGTGATGAATGGGACGTTCTGGCCGACGACGATCTTGGCCTCCTCGTTGTCCAGCGTAAGCAGGTTCGGCGTGGAAAGGATGTTGGCGTCAGCGTCGGTCTGAAGGGCTCTCGCCAGCAACCCCAGGTTCAGTATCTGACCCACCCCGGGAATGTTCACCTGGCCCTTCATGACCCCGATGTTGAGGCCCTGGCCCACGCTCGTCAGATTCGCTGCGGCGCCGAGGATGTTCGCTCCCCCGCCTGCCGTGCCGAAATTGGTTCCGCCTATGGCCTGCGCTGTCGTGCCGTTGACGCCGTTCAGGTATTGCCACTGGACGCCGAATTCGGCTGCCTTGTTGACGTTCACCTCGGCCACCAATGCCTCGACGTAAATTTCAGCCTGCCTGACGTCCAGCTTGTCGATCGCCGCCCTGAGATTGTTGTAGATCGCATCCGGCGCGGTGATGATGAGGGCATTGGCGTCAACGTCGGCTTCGATCATTCCCCCTCCGGAAGAAGTCGACGTCGGCGTGGCAACCGCAGCATGGCTGTCCTTCGAAGCGGGTGCGGAAGGGGCTGCTTCTCCTGTGAGCGCGCCGCGCAGCGTCTTCGCCAGGCTCGCCGCCGAGGCATTCTTGAGGTAGACGACATGAATGTTGCCCGACTCGCTGGTCTGCGTATCCAGCTTCGCGACCAGATTCCTGGCGATGTTGATCGCCGCGGTATTGCCAGAGCGGAGCACCAGGCTGTTCGTTCTCGGATCGGCGACCGCAACGAGCCGCTGGCCCGGATCGGCCACGCCTTCGTTCATCAGCTTGTTCACGGTCTGCGCGAGATCGAAAGCGGATGCATGCAGCAGGGGAATGACGTCGGGCCCGCCCGACTGGTCTATGGCATCGATGATGCTGTCGATGCGCTTGAGGTTGTCCGCGTAGTCCGTGATGACCAGCGCATTGCCGTTGGGATAGGCGCTGATCGTATTGTTGGGCGCAATCAGCGGCCTCAGCACGGGAACAATCTGGCTCGCCGACTGGTTTTTCAGCGTATAGACCTGGGTGACGAGTTCGCCGCCATGCGCTGGCTTCTTTTCCAGCAGCAACGTCCCGGAATTCAGCTTCGCATCCGCTTCGGGAAGAATCTTGGTGATTCCGTTCGATTCGACCGCTGCAAAACCCTGGAGCCGCAACGCCGAAAGCAGTATGGGATAGATCAGGGAATGCGAAACGGGCTTTGAGGAGACGATGTTGACCGTCCCTCTCACCCTGGGATCGATGAGAAAATTCCTGCCCGTGATCTTGCCGACCGCCTTGATCACCGAAACGACATCGGCGTTGACGAAATTGAGCGTGACCTTGTCGTCTTCCGCACGAACGCTGAAGGATACCAGGCAAAGAAGAACAAGAAGGTATTTCAAGCGTCTGATCACAAGCCGATTCCGAAAAAATAACAAGATATTATCATATCATTTTGAGCCGATATCGAGCTCGGGAGCGATCGATTCGAGTTTGAGCGTGAGCGTCGCGCCGCCATGGCCCAGCACGACATGATCTCCCGCAACCTGCTCGAGCACGAAACCCGGAGAAACCTGATCGTTGACCAGCACGACGCGGTTGCCCTTCCCAGCTTCATTGAATATGGCGGCACCGGGCATCCCGCCTTTCGGCGCGAAGACGCCGTCCAGCTTGATTCCGGGGGGAAGCGCGGCATCCGTCCGCCCTCCACCGAATATATGGTAGGCGGCGACTCCGCTCTCCCTGGGTTGAAGCGGCAGGGTCTGCTTGGGTTGAAGCGAAACCTGCTTGGGAGATAGCAAATTCCATGTCCAGTGCGCCGCCAGATAGCACAAGAGAACGAGCGCGGCCGAATTGATCAGCCAGGCCATCTGCCGTTGCAGCGATAGGAGCATATGCATCATAATATCCGAATGCCATTCAACCGAACCCATTCTAACCGATACGAGCCGAAATGATGAAAAGAATGCAGCGCGGCTTCACCCTGATCGAAATCATGGTGGTCATTGTGATCATCGGCATTCTGGCTGCGCTCATCGTGCCGAAAATCATGAGCCGCCCCGATGAAGCGCGTGCCGTCGCAGCCAAGCAGGACATCGGCAGCATCATGCAGGCGCTCAAGCTTTACAAGCTGGACAACCACAGCTACCCATCGACCGAGCAGGGGCTGCAGGCCCTGGTCGCCAGGCCCACCACGCCGCCTGTTCCCTCGAACTGGAAATCGGGCGGCTATCTAGAGCACCTCCCCATCGATCCATGGGGCAAGCCCTATCAGTACCTCAATCCCGGACTGCACGGCGAGATCGACGTGTTCAGCTTCGGCGCGGACGGCGCACCAGGCGGCGAAGGCAATGACGCCGACATCGGTTCCTGGAGTCTTTAATCAGCGCGGTTTCACGCTGGTCGAAATCCTGGTCGTCATGCTCCTGATGGGCATCGTGGCAGCCGCCGTGGTCGTCAACATCTCGCCCAGCGACAGCCAGGCCGTGCAGATCGAAGCATCGCGCCTTGCCGACATGCTCGAGCAGACCGCGGAAGATGCGCAGGACAGCGGAGAGACGATCGCATGGCAGGGCCAGGGGGACAGCTATGCCTTCTGGAAAAAGAACGACCAGGGCGATTGGCAGGAAATCGCTGACGACAACTTCTATCGCAGCGGCAATCTTGGAAACGATGTCGGATTCGGCGCGATCCGGGTCGAAGGGGTCATTCTCCCCCCGGATCAGAGGCTCGTCTTCAACCCTTCCGGCGTCAACCGCCCTTTCGTCATCACCCTGCAGAAAGGCGCGGCCAGCGCCAGCATTTCGAGCGATGCCATGAACCGCATGAAGGTCAAATGAACAAGGGCTTCACCCTTTTCGAAGTCCTGGTCGCCCTCGCCATCATCGCGATCGCCCTGACCGCTGTGATGCGCGCATCGGCGTCCGCTGCGGACACGGCCTCGGAGCTCAGGCTCAGGCTGCTCGCAGGATGGGTGGCAGAAAACCGCATGGCCGAGCTCTCCGCCTATCAGACGTGGCCTGCCGCCGGAACGATCAATGGAAAGGAATCCCAGGCGGGCATCGACTTTTCCTGGCAGGAGAAAATCGAAAACACGCCCAACCCGCTTTTCCGGAAGGTCACCGTCCAGGTCGATTCGGGCGACATCTCGAGCCGCTTGACGGGCTATCTGCTGCGTCCGATGCCATGAAGGCGCTTCGAGGCTTCACCCTGGTCGAACTGCTGGTCGCCATATTCATACTGGCTCTGGTTGCAGCCATGGCTTTCAAGGGCCTGGGCTCGGTCATCTCGACCAGGAAGCAGGTGGACTCGGCCGACAGGAAATGGGGCGAGATTTCGCTGTTCTTTTCCCGCATGGAGCGGGAGCTTTGCTGCCTCGCCCACCGCACCCCATTGAACCCCGCAGGCTTCGCCCTGCCTGAATTCTCGGGTTCGTCTTCGGGCATCGATTTCACTCGAACGGGAGCACGGGGCGCGCAAAGAATCGGGTTTCGCTACGATGGCGGCAAGATCGACGAAATCGTCTGGCCCCATCCGGATCCCGCCCCCGATGCCAAACCCCAGACTTATGTCCTGCTCGACCATGTCGCAAGACTCGACATCAGCTTTCTCGCCATCAACAACAACTGGGTCCCCTACTGGCCGATTCCCCAGCAGGCCCGGCCAAAGGCATTGAAAGTGAGCCTGACCCTGGATTCCGGAGAAACCATCGTGCGCATATTTTCGCTGGTATGAAGCAATCGGGTGCAGCAGTCGTCATGGCGATCCTGATCGTGGCCCTGGCAGCCATGCTGGCCGCGTCCCTCGCGTCACAACAGAACATCTGGATCAGAAGGCTGGAAAACCAGCAGGACCATGCCGATGCGAAATGGCTCGCCTCTGCCGGGACAGATTTCGCAGCCGCCATACTGAACGACGATGCGAGGCACAGCGCGGTGGATTATCCAGGCGAAGCATGGACCGCCCCGATGCCGCCCATGCAGGTGGGCAAGAGCGAAATATCGGGCTACATTCTCGACCAGCAGGGCCTTTTCAATCTGAACGACCTCGCGCCAAGCGGCGCAACCGACCCTGTCCAGCTTGCCAATTTCCGCAGGCTGCTCGCTTTTCTCCAGCTCGACCCCGATCTTGCCCAGGCCGCTGCCGACTGGATCGATGCGGACAACTCGGCTCAGAATCCGGGCGGCGCGGAAAATTCCTATTACCTCGGATTGCCTGATCCTTACCGTGCAGCTAATATGCCCCTTGTCTCCCTGGACGATCTGCTGATGGTCAAGGGCTTCGATCAACCGACAATAGACAGACTGAAACCTTACGTGACCGCGCTTCCGGCAAACACGCAGATCAACGTCAACACCGCGCCTCCAGAAGTGCTGGCCGCGATCCTGCCCGGCTTTTCTCTTTCCGCGGCCAGAGAGCTTGCCTCGAAGAGGATGTACCATCCGTTCCAAAGCCTCTCGGATTTCACCGCTTCCATAGGCAACGAAAACATCCCCGTGCCTGCAAACAATATCGAATTTGCCAGCCAGTATTTCCTGGTCACGGTGAAATCGGTCCAGGGGAGAGCTCGCGTGACGATGAGGACGCTGCTTTACCGCAACGGTTCGATGTGGCCGAGAAAGGTTTGGCAGCAATCATGAGGCTGCTGAGAATACGCCCCCCCTCGTTCGAATGGGTGCTTCTGGAAAAGGATGAAATCGTCCTGTCGGGAGCAGGCGACCATTATCCCGAGCATGACGAGTGCGAACTGATCGTGCCTGCAGCAAACGTTCTCCTGACCCGCGCCGAATTGCCCAAGACGAACAGGCTCTCCGACATCGCCGCATTCGCCGCAGAAGAGTCGCTCATCAGCGATCCTGAAAGGAACCACGTCGTTCCCGGGCCCAAGCTTTCGGACGGAAAACACGCGCTTGCCGTCGTTGACGACGAATGGATGAAGAGCGTGCTCGCCAGGCTGGCGAAATCCGCCATCGCTCCTGACAGGGCGCTCGTCGAATCGCTGATGCCCGCCATTCCCGCCCATTCGTGGGTGCTGGTCATGGACGATACATGCGGCTTTCTGAAAACCGGCCCCTTTTCTGCCTATCCGCTCGATTCGAATGGCGCCGAGCCCCCCGTCGGACTCGGACTTGCCCTGCAAAGCGAAAGCAGGCCTGAGGCCATCGTGGTTCATGCCAAGACGAGCCCCGAGCTGGAAAAATGGCAGGAGAAGCTTTCGGTGCGCCTCACGAAGGATGCGGCCTGGGACTGGAAGACCTGCGAGCCCGCCACGCGCTTCAATCTCCTTTCGGGCGCGTATGCGTCAAAGCGCAAGGAAATCGACTGGAAACCCTTCAGGCCAGCGCTGATTTTCGCCGTTCTGATGCTCGTGCTCCAGCTTTTCGGCATCGCCTACGACTGGGCGCACCTTGCCCGCGAGAAGCATGCCATGCTCTCCGAAATGGAGCACATCTTCAGGACCAGCTTTCCCGAGGCAAGGATCGTGGTTGACGCGCCCTTGCAAATGCAGCGCAAATTCGAGGAAATGAACCGCTCGACCGGGGATCCGGGCGACTTCCTGCCCCTCCTTGCCTCGGTTTCTCCCGCGCTTTCCGATCTTGCGCCGGGCATACTCACCGGCATCGATTATTCGTCCGACGGCCTCGATCTGTTGTTCGATTTCCCAGGGGATGCCGCATTCGACGATTTCAAGTCGAGGCTGGACAAATCGGGAATTCAAACGCAAACGCGGAAAAAGGACAGGCATGGCGAGCGCGTTGAAGTCCTGCTGCATTTGGGGAGGGGAACGTGATCTCCATTGAATTCTGGAACAAGCGCAACGAAAGGGAAAAAAGGGTGCTGACTTTCGCGGCGATTTTCGTGATCTCCAGCTTCCTCTACGCATTCGTCTGGCAGCCCGGAGAGAAATCGATCAAGCGCCTGAATGCGGAACTGCCCGCCATGCGCATGAAGATCGTGACCATGCGCAGCGAAGCGACCGAGATCGCCAAGCTGAAGAAGAATGCGCCGGGACGCCAGGGCGACATGAAAAGCGCATTCGAGGCATCGGCCCGATCAGCCAATATCGGCCTGAGCCGCATCGCGGCAGGCCCGGACGGAAAGATCAGCGCCGAGTTCGCCTCGACCTCTTTCGACGCCTGGTCGTCATGGCTGGAAAAACTCAGGGTCGAAAACCATATCCGCCTCGAATCCGCGCAAATCAGGAAGCTCGACGACAAGGGAACGGTGAAAATCGCTGCATTGTTCGGAGGGATGTCTTGAAGCGGATCATCGCCGGATGCTTCATCTATTTCGCCTTCCTGATCGTCACCCTTCCAGCGTCGTTTCTGGACAGCATTTTCAGCCATTATTCGGGGGGGGCGCTCAGGGTAACGAATGCGCAAGGCACGCTCTGGCATGGCTCGGCCACTCTGGGCATAAACGGCGTGGATGCCGGGCGCTATGCCTGGAAGATACGCCTGCTTGAACTCATGCTCGGCAGGCTGCACGTGGCTTTCGATTCCGGCGCAGACATTGTCCTCAAGCCGGCAGGGCTCGAAATGAAACATGTTTCCGTCGAGCTTCCGGCAAGCGCCCTCTCCCTGCTCGGAAAGGAATTGGCTTCCATCCGGCCTTCCGGCCTGTTGAAGATCAGAAGCGATGAATTCGCCTTTTCGAAACATTCAAGCGGGACGCTGACAGCGGATTGGGAAAATGCAGCCTCCCCGCTTTCCAATGTGAATCCGCTCGGCAGTTACAGGGTGACGGTCAATGGGGAAGGCGAGGCGCTGCGCATTTCCCTGGACACGCTCAAAGGGCCGCTCAGGCTCACGGGAAGCGGGCTCTGGTCGGACAAATCCGGTTTCAGATTCAACGGCACGGGCGAATCCGCAGAGCCGGGCATTTCAGGGCTGCTGAGGATAGCCGGTCGGGACATGGGCGGCGGAAAATACGCACTGAGGGTCCCTTGAGACGGATCGTCGCAGTCGATGCGGCAAGGGGATTCGCCGTGCTGCTGATGATCGCCTACCATTTCTCCTTCGACCTCAATTACTTCGGCCTCATTCACCAGGACCTGAATCACGAAGTATTCTGGCTCGCGTCAAGGTCCTTCATCGTCAGCCTTTTCTTGTTCATCGCAGGAATCAGCCTGGTGCTCGCATCCAACATGAACGCCTCCCATTTCCGGACGAGGCAGACCAGGCTTTTTGCAGCGGCTTGCGCCGTGAGCCTGGCAAGCTGGCTGATGTTCCCTGAAAGCTACATCTATTTCGGCATTCTCCATTTCATTTTCGTGGCGAGCCTGATCGGAAGGTTTTTCCTGGATCGCCCGAAAATCGCCCTGATTTCCGGCCTGGCGGTTCTGGTACTGGGCCTTACCTTTTCCAACGCAATATTCGACCGTCCCTATCTGCAATGGATAGGATTCATGACCCACAAACCCTATACGGAAGACTACGTTCCCGTCTTTCCGTGGCTGGGCGTTGTGCTCATCGGCATCTTCTCCGGTAATTTTCTTTCAAACGATGCGGCTCGCTTCGTGAAGGTCGCAGGTGGAAAATGGTCGCGCCGGCTTGCCTTTGCAGGCAGGCACAGCCTGCTCGTCTATCTTCTCCATCAGCCCATCCTGCTTGGCATCCTTTATCTCGCCCTGAAATGGTAAAAAGTCACATGATCCATTAAGAAAATGCCTTAGAATTTGACAAATTCGATAGCCGCAGCGAACATAATGCGTGCAAATCGGGAATCGGCTAAAGGGCCATTCTACATACAAACATTCATAATAAATTGATAAGCGCAACGCCCAGGATGCTGCCGTCAGCGAGAGCATTTTTGCTCGCGCTGTCCTTTTCTTTCCTGACCTCGAATTGCCAGGCAGCGCAGACAGACAAGCTGATATCTAACCCCAGGCAGGTGACGCTGGCCGACAACGGCGCCACCGTGCGTATCGCCCAGGGCAAGGGTTTTCTGCTGCGCCTTGGCGGCCCCCCCCCGCTTTGGCAGGTCAGGATCTCGGGCAGGAAAATCCTGAAAAGAGCGCGCAACATTTCGATGGTCAGCGGCGGTCAGGGATACTATGTCGGATTCGAGACAGGCATGGCGAGCTTGTCTGCCGAACCCATACGTTCGAGCTGCACGCCCGAAAGGGAATGCCCGGCCGGGAAATTCAATATCACTGTGGAAGTGCTGAAGGATAAATAAAAAGGGATTAAAGCATGAACGGAAGGTCTTTTGCAAAACGCATCTTTCTCGCACTGTCGCTCGCCATTGCAATACCAAGCGCCTTTGCCGCATCCCCGCTGACGCTGGGCCATATACACATTCTGCCTTCACAGAAATGGCTGCGCGACCACCGTGCGACCACGGCCGCTTCCACGGTCGGCGGCGCCAGTGGGCTCGCGACATCGGGCGGCCCGACCATGCCCGCTTCCCATGCCTATGCCATCTACTGGCTTCCCGCCGGATACCACTTCGAATCCAGTTCGACCGGCGACGCCAGCTACATGAATCTGATCAACCGTTACCTGACGGATGTCGGCAACAGTTCCTTCTACAACATCGTCACCCAGTACCCAGGCTCTGCTGGTGCAACGACAAATGCTGCCGACCTTGCCGGAAGCTTTGTCGACGCGACGGCCTATTCGGCGGTCAGCGGCGGCGCTGCGGGCACGGGCGACGGCAGCAAGACCAACCCGATAAGCGACGGTCAGATCCAGGCCGAGATCAGCAAGGTCATGGCCAGCCAGGGATGGACGCCAGGGCCGGACAAGATCTTCTACGTCTTCACTGGCGCAAACGTGTGGAGCCATGATGCGACCGGCGCCACTTCCTTCGACACCTATTGCGGCTACCATGGCTCATTCCGCGATGGCTCGGGAAATCTGGTCATCTATTCCAACATGCCCGACAACAATTCGGTGGACAGCCAGGGCCAGATAGGCGGCTGCCAGATTCAGGCCATCAACGGAATTTTCGACAGGAACGGCAATTACCTCAGTCCGAACAATGACCTTGCAGCGGATGCCGAGATCAGCATCCTCGCCCACGAGCAGATCGAGGCCGCCACCGATCCGGCGATGGACAGCGCCGCATGGGGGGACAGCAGCGGGAACGAAATAGGCGACAAATGCAACGGATACATTCCTTCCGGAGCCCTCGACTCGACCGGCGCCGATGTCCATCTGAACGGCCATGCCTACATCGTCCAGAGCATGTGGAGCAACGCCCAGGACCCTGCAGAGCAGAACGGCTGCAGCATGGCCTACAGCAGCGTGCTCTCGGTCAGCCCCTCGTCCGGCCCCGCCCCGGGCGGCTCCACCGTGAGCCTGACGGGCATAGGTTTCACCGGCGCGACATCGGTCAAGTTCGGCTCTCTTGCCATCTCCAACTTCACCGTCACATCCGACAAGAGCATCACGGTCGTCTCCCCGCCGGGCACCGGCAAGGTCGACATCAGCGTCATCGCACCCGGCGGTCCTAGCGCACTGGGCACTCCCGACCTGTACACCTACACCACAGCCTCGAGCGTGGCTCCCGTGGTGACCGGCATCAGCGTGCAGAACGGCCCCGCTAGCGGCAACACCACGCTGATCATATCAGGCTCGAACTTCACAGGCGCGACTGCCGTCATGTTCGGCAAGAATGCGGCAACCAGCTTCACGGTCAATTCCGACACGCAGATTTCCGCAATCTCGCCTCCCGGCCAGGGAACGGTCGACGTCACCGTGGTCGGCCAAGCAGGCCCCAGCGCAACCGGCCTTGCCGATCAGTTCGCCTATGTCGCAAACCAGACCATCAGCTTCTCTCCTGCCCCGACCATCGCGGTAGGCGGCACAGGCGCCGTGAGCGCCACGGCAAGCTCGGGCCTTTCTGTCACGTTCGCCTCGCTCACCCCTTCGGTCTGCACGGTCTCCGGCAACACGGTGACTTCCCTGACCGCCGGCACCTGCACCATATCCGCGAGCCAGGCCGGAAATACAGCCTACGGCCCTGCTCAGGCAAACCTGTACATCACGATATCGAACAACAGCCAGAGCATAGGCGCGATCTCCTTTTCTCCCGAGACCCTTAACGTGGGCGCATCTGCCACGGCAAGCGCTGCCTCGACCTCAGGCCTTGCGGTGAATTTCACTTCACTGACGCCCGCGGTGTGCAGCATCTCGGGCAGCACGGTGAACGGACTTTCCCCAGGCGTATGCATGGTAGCTGCAGATCAGCCCGGAAATGGCAGCTTCTCGGCTGCAACGCAGGTCACGCAAAGCATCATCGTGCTTGCCAGCGGCAACGTCGCGAAATTCGCATACGCGGTCAACAGCGCATCCAACAGCATCTCCATCATGACCATCAATCCGTCCACGGGCGTCCCGACGATTGCCGGCACTCAGGCGATTGCTGGAAAGGTCCCCTACGGCATCGCAACCGACCCGGCGGGCAAATTCGCCTATGCTGTGAATTACGTGACATCGGACGTTTCGGTCTACGCCATCAACCAAACCACCGGCTCGCTGACTCCGGCCGGAACGGCATTCACGCGCGGCAACCCGAATGCGATCACGGTCGATCCAAGCGGCAGGTACGTTTATGTCGCTGACAAGGGCGTATCGGTTTATGCGATCAACCAGAGCACTGGCGCGTTGACGGCGAAAACGCCCGTCTACGCAGGATCGAATCCAGCAGCTCTTGCAGTCGACCCCACCGGGCGATTCGTCTACGTGGTCAACTACGGATCCAACAGCGTATCCGCTTTCGCCATCAACCAGAATACGGGCGATCTGTCGTCGCTCGGCGCCTCGGTTGCGGCAGGCACTGCGCCTGTCGGCATCACAGTCGATCCTTCCGGGCGCTTCGCCTATGTGACGAATTCCAATTCCAACACTGTTTCGGTCTATTCGATCGATCAGGCGTCAGGTTTGCTGAAAGCCGTATCCACGGCCCCCACCGGCGTCTATCCGTTTGCCGTTGCTGTTGACCCGACGGGAAGATTCGCCTACGTGGCTGATTCCGGCGTTTCCGTGTACGCCATCGACCAGACGACAGGCGCGCTGACCGCGGGAACCCCCGTCACGGCGGGAACAGGCCCGACGGCGATCACGGTAGACCCGACCGGAAAATATGTCTATGTGGCCAACTGGAGCTCCAGCGACATTTCGGCTTTCACGATAAACCAGACCAGCGGTGCGCTGGCTGCGCTTGCGCATGTGACGACGGGAACGAATCCCGCGGCAATCGCATTGGCCACCTCCAGCTCTTCCGGACCCGCAACCCTGTCCGCGCAGACGATCAGCTTCGTCTCGTCGTCTGCAATAGCAGTCAACGGTTCGGGAACGCTTTCGGCTTCCGCGAGCTCCGGCTTGGGCGTCACATTCACCTCTCTCACGCCGTCGGTCTGCACGGTTTCGGGCAGCACCGTGACGGGCGTGTCTTCCGGCAATTGCGTCATTGCAGCCAATCAGGCTGGCAGCACGGGTTACAGCGCATCGCAGCAGGTCACCCAGACCATCGTCATCGGCAGCGCGCCTGCCCCTGTCGGCAGCCAGATGGGCGGCTCGCTGCAAGGCGGCAGTGCGATCGGCAATACCGGAATTGCCAACGCCGCGACGAGCACGCTGGCTGGCGCGCCGATTGCCTCTGGCACGGCCGACGGCGTCAAATCCGCAGCGCGCTTCTATCAGCCATGGGGACTCACCACCGACGGAATCAATCTCTACGTCGCCGATGCGGGCAACAACACCATCCGCAAAACCGCGATCGCCACCGGCGAAGTGACGACGCTTGCGGGTTCCCCCGGCACGCCTGGTGCGCTTGACGGCACAGGATCATCCGCGAAATTCAGCTTCCCCATCGCAGTGGCGACCGACGGAACCAGCCTGTATGTCGCGGACAGCGGCAACAACACCATCCGCAAGGTGACGATCGCGACCGGCCAGGTGACCACCCTTGCCGGAAAGGCGGGCGTATCGGGTTCGCTCGACGGAACAGGCGCCAGCGCCCAGTTCTCCTACCTTTCCGACATCACGACAGACGGCACCAATCTCTACGTGCTGGATGCCAATGCGATCCGCATGGTAACCATCGCAACGGGCCAGGTGACCACTCTGGCCGGAGTCGCGAGCACCGCCGGCTATGCTGACGGAACGGGGTCCGCCGCGCGGTTCAACTATCCTGCGGGAATCACGACCGACGGCACCAGCCTCTATGTCTCCGACGGCGGCAACACGATCAGGAAAGTGGCCATCGCCACAGGTGCGGTGACGACGATCGCAGGAACCAACGGAATAACGGGCTCGGCCGATGGAACGGGATCGGCCGCGCAGTTCAACATCCCCTACGGATTGGCCACCGACGGCACCAACCTCTACATTGCCGACAGCGGCAACACCGTCAGGAAACTGGCGCTTGCAACCGGAGCCGTGACGACCATCGCCGGCAAGGCCGGCGTATCGGGTTCCGCTGACGGCATAGGCGCGAGCGCCCAGTTCAACGGGCCGACCGGCGTCACGACGGACGGAACCAGCCTTTACGTCACGGATTATTTCAACAATACCGTAAGGCAAATCGCATCCTCGAACGCGATCCAGTCGATCGGTCTTTCCTCGGGATGGAATCTGGTGGGCAACGGCTTGGGCAACGCGGTCGATGTGGCTGCGCTCTTCGGCGATTCAACGCGGGTCACCACGGTGTGGAAATGGGAAGCAAAAGGCACGAATCCCAGCATCACCTATCCAGCCTGGGCCTTCTACACGCCGCTCCAGGCAGATGGCGGCGCGGCCTATGCTGCATCCCATGGATACGATTTCCTGACCACGGTCAATCCTGGAGAAGGATTCTGGGTGAACGCCAAGACATCCTTCGCCGCCCCGCTTTCGGGAAATCCCGTGCCGACATCCGCCTTCGCAGACAGCGCAACGGGCGGGGCGAACGCTTTGCCCTCCGGCTGGAGCCTGATTTCGGTGGGAGACAATCCCACGCCATCAGCCTTCAACAAGGAAATCGGCGCGACCCCGCCTGCCACAGGCACCATTCCAACCAACCTGACCACGATCTGGGCGTGGGATGCCGTGAGGGCGAACTGGTACTTCTATGCGCCCAGCCTGGATGCGAACGGAGGGCTTTCGGGCTACATCACCTCGAAAAAATACCTGGATTTCGGGACAATGACGCTCGCGCCGACAACGGGATTCTGGGTGAACCATCCCTGACGGGACGGGATCGGGGATCAGTTTTCCCCGATCTCGATGAAGGTTTCGCGGTTGATTTCCTGGAGCGTGGTATCGCCGCGCTTGACTGCTGCGAGCGCGGCCTGCCTCAGGGAACGCGTTCCTGCGCGCATCGCGGCAGCCTTCAGTTCGCGTATGGAGGATCTCTTCACGATGAGCTCGCGCAGCTCGTCGTTCATGATCATGAATTCGGCGATCGCCTTCCTTCCCTTGTAGCCCGTTCCCCTGCATTGCCCGCAGCCGCTCCCTTCCATGAAGCGGTAGCCTTCCGCATTCCTCAATCCCGATGCGGCAAGGAGCTCGGGAGAAGGCTCGACAGGCTTGGCGCAGGCCTTGCAGTTGCTCCTCACCAGGCGCTGCGCGACGATGCCGTTCAGCGCCGACACGAAGCTGTAGGGGTCCACCCCCATGTGGATGAAGCGGCCGAGCACGTCGAACACGTTGTTGGCATGCACGGAAGTGAACACGAGATGGCCCGTGAGCGCAGACTGGACGGCGATCTCGGCCGTTTCGGGGTCCCTGATTTCGCCGACCAGTATCTTGTCCGGATCGTGCCTCAATATGGATCTCAAGCCGCGCGCGAAGGTCAGTCCCTTCTTCTCGTTGACGGGGATCTGTAGCACGCCCGGAAGATTGTACTCGACCGGATCCTCGATGGTGACGATGTTTTCCGTGCCCGTATTGATCTCGCTCAGGGCGGCATAAAGCGTGGTGGTCTTGCCGCTCCCGGTCGGTCCGGTGACGAGCAGCATGCCGTAAGGCTCGAGCGCAAGCTTCCTGATGACGGCGAGAGAATCATCGTCAAAGCCGAGCGCATCGAGATTCAGGCTGCTCATTTGCCCGACCAGCGCTTCCTTGTCGAGGATACGGATCACGGCATCCTCGCCGAAAATGCTCGGCATGATGGATACGCGAAAATCCACTTCCCTTCCCCTCACCCTGGCCTTGAAGCGGCCGTCCTGGGGTATCCTGCGCTCGGCGATGTCGAGCTCTGAAATCACCTTCACCCTGGAGATGACCTGCTCGGCCATGACCACATCCTGGATTTCTCCCGCCAGGGAAAGCACGCCGTCTATGCGATACTTGATGGCCATTCCAGAGGCATGTCCCTTGAGATGGATGTCGCTCGCACCCGATTTCATCGCGTCGTAAATCGTGGAGTTGACCAGCCTGATCACCGGGCTGACATCTTCTCCGAGGCTCTGCAGGGATATTTCCTCGACATCCTGCGCCGCGCCCTCCCGGTCCTGCCTCTGTGAAGAAAAGGCATCGAGCGCATGCATGCCTTCTTCATGCTTGGCCAGATAGGCGCGCAGATCGGCCGGGTGGCAGAGATACCCTTGCACGGGTCTGCCTGCCCTCCCCTCGGCCCAGGAAAGCAGGTTGGCGTCGAGCGGATTGGAAAACGCGCAAAGAAGCTGAGTATCCCTTCTCAGAATCACGCACAGCCGGTCGTTCGCTTCCCGCAGGCTGACAAGGTCGAACACCGGATCGAGCGCATCCAATCCATCCATGTCGAGCGTCGGGTAATGGAAGTAGCTGCCCAATGCATCGAGCCAGGATGCCGTGGATGCGCTGGAGAGCGACTCCAGCGTCTTGAGAAAATCCTTCCCTTCTTCCGAGCCCTTCCTCGCTTCCTCGATGGCATCCCTGGTCAGATCCACTACTGGATGCTCCCGGCAAGATCGAAAATGGGCATGTACATCAAAATGACGATTCCACCCACCATGACGCCGATCAGCGCCATCAGGACAGGCTCGAAAATCTTGACGAAGAAATCGATCCAGCGCGCCAGCTCGTCGTCGTAAAACACTGCAACGCGCCCCATCATGTCGCCCATGTTGCCGGACTGCTCGCCTACCCGCAGCATTCTTTGCGCGACTTCAGTCGTCAGGTTGGATGTCATGAACGCATCCGAAATGGTTTTTCCTTCCTTGATCATGACGACCGCACGATCAAGCTGGTGCTGCAAGGACGGGCTCAGGATGCCAGGAACGAGTTCGAGCGCGCCGACCATCGGCATGCCCCCCTTGAGCAGCATGCCCAGCGTCCTGTAGAGCCTAGCCAGCTGAAAAAGCCTCAGCTTTTCCCCTACCCAGGGAATGTCCCATATCTTCTTCATCGCCCAGTTGCGCACCTGGGCACGCGATGCTGCCCAGCCTGAAACGACCAGGAAACCGATCATGCCTGCGAGCATGCCCATCCCGTGATTGGCTACCACACCTCCCCATTGCATCAGCATCCTGGAAAGGAAAGGCAGGTCGGTCGCCCTGTCTTCGTAGATCTGGCTGAATTTCGGCACGACGTAGCCGAGCAGGAACAAGGTGACCAGGCTGCCGGCCACGATCAGCAGGACGGGATAAATCATCGCGCTCTTCACCTTCTTGCCCACTTCATCGATCTGGTTCTGGTAGGCGATATAGCGGCGCAGCGATTCGGGTATGCCGCCCGTCCGTTCGCTGGCGCGCAGGGTGGCCACATAAAAAGGCGGGAAGGCTTCGGGAAGCGTTTCCATGGCAGCCGAAAAGGATTGGCCGGATCTCATTTTATCCAGAAGATGACTCAACACTGCCTTCATCTCGATGCCTGATTCCTTTCCTGCCAGTGCATCGACCGCCTCGACGAGATTGAGGCCTGCATCGAGCAGGGAAAGGAGCTGCTGGCTGAAAAGCAGCAAGGGAAAATGCTTAGGCTTGCGCCTTCCCATGTTCCAGGAGGAAGCGCGCACCTCTTCGACCGAGAAAGGCAGCAGGCCCATGCCCTTCGCCCTAGTCATCGCGTCGTCCCGGGATGCAGCATCGATCTGCAGCTCGGAGATGCCCGAGTTGGGCGCATGCACCTTCAGCACATAGCGCATCTACTGCCAGCTCGTGATGTCGGCATCTTCTCCCGTGCCGCCAGGCTGCCCATCCCTGCCGTAGGAAAGCAGGTCGTAATCTCCGTGTTCGCCGGGATACCGGTACACATAGGGATGCTCCCAAGGATCGAGGGGAACGGCCTTCTTCAGGTAAGGCCCCTGCCATTTCGGCTCGTTGGCCGGCTTGACGACCAGCGCGTTCAGCCCTTCTTCGGTGCTGGGATAATGCCCCGTGTCCAGACGATAGACATCGAGCGCCTTGCCCAAAGCCTCGACCTGCGCCTTGGCCGCCTTGACTTCAGACTTGCCGATCTGGCCGAAATATTTCGGGCCGACATAGGCAGCAAGCAGGCCGATGATAACCATCACGACGAGCAGTTCGAGGAGGGTGAATCCGTTTTGTCTTTTGATATTGTTCATGAGTGATCAGGTGTGGAAAGCGCTTGGAATGTCCAGCTGCGGTTGGCGAAAAAACTCCAGATCATGACGAGACCCGTCGTCAGAACCTGGCTGTAAAGATAATGGATGCCGGCAATCTTGACGCCGACCCACATGAACAGCGTATTGAGCAGAAGTCCGACAGCAGCCACAGCCAGGAACCTTGGGACGGATTCCGAATGGTCTCTCGTGCTTCTGAAAGTGAAACGGTAATTGCAGGAATAATTGATCGCCGCCCCCAGCGTTGCGCCTGCAGCGGAAGCGGGCACCGGGGAAATGCCGCCGAACTGGACGAGCGTGATCAGGAGCCCGTAATGACCGCAGGCAGAGGCAAGTCCCGCGCCGGAAAACCGCAGGAACTGTTTCAGGAGCCCCATCATTTGGATTTCGGCTTTTCCTGCTGTTCTTTCGATTCCCGTTCGGCCCTGGCTTTCTGTGCAGCCTCGTCCGCCTGTTTCTTCATCTCCTCGAGCGTCATGGGCTTGTCGGGCTTGTGCAGCATGAATCCGGGAACGGGCGGCGGCTCGAAATAAGGCTGATTGTCCGCCATGGCTGATGCGGAAACCAGAAATGCCGACAGGATGATTGCATAGCGCAGCATGTCATTCTCTCCTCAAAGCAACATGATAGCGCAGTTTGAGTCAGTCCTCCATCAGGGATGGTTGACCCAGAATCCCGTGCCCGGGCCGAGCCGCATGTTTCCGAAGCCGAGATAGTGCTTCGTGGCAATATAGTCGGCAAGCGCAGCGCCGCCTTGAGAATCCAGGCTGGGCGCATAGAAATACCAGTTGTTCAGTTCAGCATTCCAGGCCCAGATGCTGAGGACATTGGAGGCGATTTGCTGAGGCTGAGGCGGCAGTGCACCGATCACATTATTGAATCCGCTCGCTGTCGAATTGTCCCCAATGGCAATCAGGCTCCATCCCTTGGGAAGACTATTCGGTTCCCCGGCAAAGGCGCTGTCGGCAAAGGATGCCGAAGGCACCGTGCTGCCGGACAAGGGAACGACGAACTCCTGCTTGGAATTCACCCAGAACCCCTCGCCGGGATTGATGGTCGCCAGGAAATCGTAGCCATGTGAAGCAGCATAGGCCGCGCCGCCGTCGCTCAAGAGCGGACTGTAGAATGCCCAGGCGGGATAGGTGATGTTCTGGTTGCTGCCCTGCACCTCCCATTTCCACACGCTGACGACCTTCGACGGATCACCGAATGCGGAAGATGCCGCGATCGGATCGCTCATCCCGTCACCTGCGAGATTCCAGCCCTGAACGATATTGATGAAGGCATTGAGCGTCGTCGCTTGAACCGGTGCAGACTGGGCCGAACAGCCGTAGTTTGAGTTGCATGCCTCGACCGTGAAGCTGTAGGTCTTGCCGGGTTGAAACCCGCCTATCGTGAATTGCGAGGCCTTCACCATAAAGGCAGGCGCGCTCCCGCCATTCACGAAAATGCCATAGCTTGCTGCGCCGTTGGGTTGCCAAGTCAAAGTGATTCGGAATGCGCTGATCGTTGTCGCCGTAAGACCGGAAGGCGTTGCCGGAACCGCGGGCGTTGGAATGGCAGGCGCAGGAGAAGGGACAGGCACCGTCGCTGAAATCGGAGACGACTGACTGGAGCAGGAATTCGATGCATCGCATGCCGCCACGGTGAGACTGTATGTCTCTCCGGAAATCAGCATTGTCGAATCAAAGCCCGTAATTGAACCAGAATAGATTGGAACAGGCGAACCGTTCGCAAAGACATTATAGCTCGCAGCGCCGGAAACCCCGCCCCAGCTCAGATTGAGCAGGCCTTGATCAGGGAAGGCCGTCAGTCCTGTCGGCGCCTGAAGCACACCGGTGCCTGTCGTTGCGGAGACTTCCGCGGATTGATCAGAGCAATGATAGGCGATGTCGCAGGCCGCCACCTTGAAGCCGTAGGACGCCCCGGCTGGCAATCCGCCGAAGCTGAAACTGTTCGCGGACGTGATGACAAGCGGCGCGCCTCCTCCCCCGCCGTAGACGGCATAGAAGGCTGCCCCGGGGGACGCTGTCCAGGCAAGATCGATTTGCGATGATCCTGAAAGGGTCGCGGTCAATCCTGCCGGAGCGGTTTGGCTTGCACCCTCGACTATAGGCTGGATGCCGGAAGTCAAATTGTCGACAGTCGCGCCATCTTTCATTCCGGTCAAGGAAACCGCGTTTCCTGACGCATCATACCGGATGGATATCTCGACTCCTCCAGGGTTCTCGATATTGACATAGTATGCTGCGCCGATCTTTCCTGAGTTGACGAGCTCATGGCCTCTTGGGTCGTACGTAATCCAGATTTGATTATTGGCGATGGCCGTCGGCTGTGTAGACAAATCATCCACCGTCACCGTGCCGTCCGCATTGGTCCGGACATTGAGGACATACTGATCTATGACCTGTCCCGAACCGTCTTCGGTCGTGTAGGTGATGCCAGCCGCACCGGATGAGAGCGTGCCGGTCTGCCCCACCACATTGTCCGTCCAGGACCCCGAAACAGGCAATCCTGTATTCGAATCGAAAGTGGTCGTGTTCTGGTAGGAAAGAACCGAATTGGCATCGTATGCCTTCAGGCTGACCGACCCGTCCGGGTTGGTGATGATGCTCCCCTTCGATCCGTCTGCGCCTGCAGCCACACCGCTCACGGGCACCATTTTCGGGCTCAGGATGACCGTCGCCGTCACATCAAGCTGATTGATGTAGGTGGTGTAGGTGCCGTCGCTGTTCTTGACCTGCCCCACATTAAAGGGATATTCGCTCCCATTCATGAACTGCTCGAGTTCAGACGCCGCTTCCAGGGACGAGGCATGCGCAGGATTGACGGCCAGCAAAACAAGCAGCCCTGCAAGCTTGCCTATCTTCATTCATCCCCCCGTCATGAGAAATATCGGTTCTTGATGAACGATCAAGTTACACTAGAACAATTCCAAATACAACGATCCATTTTTATTGAAATATGTATATTAATATTCAGTAAATTGAATAAACTTATTCAGGTTATTTCGAGATATAGTTGGTGGGCCTGGATTTTAGAACAGCCCGTGGGAAAGACGTCCTAAAGCGAGCGCAGGATCGTAGACGAATTTCCAGTCGCGGTAGGTAAGCTTGTCCTTTTTCTGCTTGGCAAGATCACCGAATGCTGCATCCAGGTCATCGAATCCGGAGCGCTTCATGGGGGCCTGCTTTGATGGACTATAGATGCCCATGATGCCGCCCTGGGGCGCCATCACCAATTCCCAGTCGAATTTTCCCGTGATGGGGTCGGGATAAAGCTCCCTGAGATACCGACGCACATTCGGAAACCGCGGATCCCTCAACAAGTCGTCGAGTTTCAGGGGATACTGCTTGACCCCGCCGGGGCTCGTCTCGTAATAGAGTTCTATGGCCTGGCGGTAGGCATCGCCTGCGAACAGCAGCTGTTCTTCCTTTTCGCGCTGCACCGAGACATGCCATGCTTCGCCCGCCACGGCAAGCCCGACGCCCAGTATGGCCACGAAGAAAAGCAGGAGAAGGTAAGTGAAGCCGCTCTCCTTCATCACCAGTCCTTGTAATCGGTCCCGTCGTGTGCCGTGCCCGGGGCGCCGCTCTTCACGTCGTAAACGCCTTCTCCTTCGCCGTCGGGAGGGGGAACGATTTGCCAGGTGGTCTTGCTGTCCGTGATCGGGTCTTCCGGAATTTCTCGCAGGTATTTCTTGGCGACCAGATCGTCGAGCGTGGCCGGATAACTGCCGTTGTCGCCGTAGTATTTGTCGATCGCATCGCGCATCACCTTGAGGTCCTGCTTGAGCGCCACTTCCCTTGACTTGTCGATGCTGCCGAAATAGCGCGGTACGGCAATGGTGAGCAGGATGGCAATGATCGTCATCACCACGAGCAGCTCGATCAGGGTGAATCCTGACTTGATTCGGCCCATGCTAGGGTTTCATGCCGACACCCGGCGGCGGGGAAAAGTCACCCAAGGGAATCACGCCGCCCTGGGCCGCCGCAGGCGCAGGCGAAGCTGCCCCCCCTGTACTTGCGGGCGCGGCCGCCCCAGACCGCCTTCCCGGCTGAGGCGAAGGCGCGCTTGGCTCGGGCCTGCCGGGCATGAAGCCGCCCGGGCGCAGCGAAGGACCGCCCGGCTGCAACGGCATTCCACCGGATGACGAGAATGAACCCGTTCCTGATGAATATTCCATCAGATCCGAGCTCGGCCTGACCAGGTTGTGGATGATGTGCGGCGTGATGGCGAGCACGATCTCCGTTTTCCCCTTCGATTTCGAGACGTCGCTGAACAGCCTGCCCAGGAGGGGAATGTTCGCAATGCCCGGCACGCTGCTTGTCGTGTCGCTCTCGTCCTGGCGGATCAGTCCGGCAAGCATCTGCGTTTCGCCGTCATGGATGGAGAGGACGGTGGTTGCCGTCCGCGTGCCCACGTCGTAAAGACCGGCATTGTTCGGATCCTGCTTGGCGGAACTGACTTCGAGATTCAGCTTGACCGAAACGTCGCCGTCGAGCATCACGTGCGGCTCCACCTCGAGCATCAGGCCGACATCGAGATAATTCACGCTCTGCCCGACGAAAGAGCTGATGCCACTCACTGTCGTTGTCACCACGGGCAGCCTGTCCCCGATATGGATCTTGGCCTTGTCCCCGTTCCTGACCCTGACCCTGGGATTGGCCAGCATGTTGATGTCCCCGTTGGTATCGTTGAGCTTGATCGAGCCGACCACGCCTGGATTGGTCGTGGCGGTTCCGCTGCTCAATCCGCCGATGCCGACATTGATTCCAGATGAATTGAGATTTCTCAGCTGCCTGAGGGTCAATGGATTGCCAACGCCGAAATCGACCTGATTGGGCAGGGAAATGCCCATTTCGTTGAGCTTCGATTTCGTGATTTCGATGACATCGAGCGCCAGCATCACCTCGGGCTCTGCCTGGTCATGGGCGCGAACCAGCTTCTCCGCCAGATCGACATTGTCCTGCGAATCGCGGATCACGACGAGATTGCGTTTTTCGTCGACGTAAATGTCCTTGATCTTGAGGATGGTCTTCAGCATGCTTTCGATCTGCTTTGCATCGGCATGGGCCAGGAAGAAATTCCTCACCACCAGATCCTGATACTCGGTGCGCTTTTGCGGCGTGTCGGGATAGATGAACAAGGTATTGCCGTTCACCACTTTCCTGGCAAGCTGCTGGGTCATCAGCAGTCCGTCTATCGCTTCCTTGATCGTCACGTTGTGGACATAAATCGAGGCATTGGCATCCGTCCTGACATCCTTGTCCAGAATGAAATTGATGCCGGATGCGTTCCAGATCGCATCGAAAATATCCTTGAGCTTTGCGTCCCTGAATTCGAGCGAAACGGTCTTGGAAAATTGCGGGCCAAGGGTGGGCGCAGCATTCCTTTGCTGGCGTTCGGTAATTTTCCTCATCAATTCGAGCGCCTCAGCCTGATCGGGTTGTTCAAGAAGAATCTGCTGTAGCGCCTTTTGCGCATCGTCGAGCTTTCCCTGCCCGAAAAGCGCTTCGGCCTGACTCAGCCTTGCCCGCCTTTGCTTCATGATCTGAACTTGCTTCAGTTCGACCCTGGCCTGGAGATACCCAGGCTCGATCGCAAGCAGCTTGCCGTACAACTGCTCCGCATCGTCGAGACGCCCTTCAGCGGCGGCACGCCTTGCCTGTCCGATCAGTTTCTCGGCAACCACGGTCCGGCTGCGCAGATAGGCCGCCCGGGATTCCTCCCGCTGCATCCCGCCGCCCTCCTCCGACATCGCCTTCAGTTTCTTCAGCCCCTCCTCATATTTTCCGGACTCGACCGAGGACTCGGCCTCGTGCACCTGGTCGCTTGGCGTTGCGCATCCGCTCAGCAAGCACACGACAAAAAGCGGCAATATCCTGTTCATGGCGCCACTTCCCCGATCTTGAGCACATGGCGGTTTCCAAGGGGCACATAAGTGAACGTGACCGATCCAGAATCGATGGCGTCTATCAGGTAATCGCCGATGCGCTCGCCCGTCTTCGCCTTGAAGAAATGGTCACCGTCGGAAAGATAGACGAAGCTGTCCGTGCCTTCCAAATAGCGCCCCTTGAAAACAAACGGAAAAGCGGGCTCGACCGGCTTCGCGTCAGACGCGGCCTTGGGCTGCTGCGTCCAGCTCTGCGATGGAAAAAGGTCTGCGCCTGCCTTCCAGACATCCTGCTCGGGAAAGGGAGAAAACGATGCTTCTGACTTGCCTTGCCTGCGCTCGGCCTCGACAAGCACGGAATCGCGATGCACGGGCCAGATCGAGGCGATGATCGTCAGCACGAGGGCCATGCCGAGCCAGATTTTACGCTTCTCGATTTTCATTACCTGCGCACGTTCCCGGAGAAGTAAAGGTCGAATTCTATAACAATATCTATCTTCGCATCCGAAATATTCCGCCTGGACAAGGAAAGATTGCGCATCGCCAGCGACGGCGACTGATGCGAAACATCCTGAAGGAATCCTCTCAGGTCGGCATAATTGCCGGATGTCTTGATCGTGATGCGCAGTTTCTGAATGGGATCCTTTCCGGCGGCTTCAGGCCGGTAGGTGCTGTTTTCGAGGGAGAGGCTGCGCTTGGCCGCAATCGAGTGGAGATTCTCCAGTATCCCGTTGATCGCCTCCGCTTTGGGGAGCGCATCGAAAAAACGCTTCGCCTGTCTTCCCGATTCGGATGCATGAGCCGAACGCGCATCGTGCTCGAGCGAGCTGATTTCGCTTTGAATGCCTGCCGAATCGTCTCGCATGGGCAAGGAAAAGAAAAATACCGTCATGACCGAAATGGCGATGAGGACGTATCCTGCAAGTCCGGGCCATCCGGTTGCCATCAGGAGCTTTCCGAACCACGACCTCATTGCCAACCGACATCCATTTCGAAGGCCACCACGACAGGCAAGCCGCTTTCGGTAAGCTTTTCGGTGACAAGGGATACGCTTGAAAATTCCTTTGAAAGGCTGGAGACGAAGCGGTTCAAGGCGGCGAAGTCTTTCGCCTGACCCGAAATCCGGATTGCGCCTCTTGCAGCATCCGCCTTGAGCGAGACGAGCGCGATGTCCTGGGATTTGGCCGATTCCAACCTGGACAGGATCGCGCCCCAGGGCGTCCGTGAAGCGGAAAACGCCGCCTTAACTCCATCCGAAAGGTAGCGCGGCGCATTTGTCCTGCGCTCTGCCTGCAATCTGGACCGCGCTGCGGCAAGCGAACTGTTCGTCTTGATCTGCCTTTGCGCATCCCAGGCAGAGAAGACCATCGCGGCAACCCCGCAAAGCAGCACCATTCTTCCGGCATTGGGCCAGCGAACTGCAAGGCGTTGGCCGGACGCGAAATCGAGACCGAGTTCAGGCATGAATGCACGCCTTCGTTTCGATATGCCTGGCCTGGAATCCGTCGAGCGCAATGGGCTCTTCCATGCAGGAAAGTATCCTCACCTCCTGCGACTGCAATCCTAGCAGCGCTGACAGCCGTTGCAGCAGCAGTGTCGCCGCTTCTCCACGGTCGCCTTCGGCAAGCCTCTGATGGATGGAAACAGGAGACCCTTTCTCGATCCAGCAGGCTATCAGCATGCCGGGCTCGTCGATGAGCAGCCATCCCGAGAAATCGGACAGGTCACGCGATGCGCCGTCGAACAGGGTGGAAAACAGCGGTTCGGCGCGCACCAGGGATGCGCCGGAGTCCGAAGACAAGGCCTGCATGGCGGCAAAGAGTTCAGGATCCATTGCACACATCAGAAGATACTCGCCGCACAAAGAATGCCTCAGGGGCCAGGACGCGCAATCGGGATGGCTTGATGCGAAATGCGCCCTGGCAAGCAAATCCATGTCCTTTTTGTCCATGAGCCCATTCCCCAGCTTGACCATGTCGTAGCGTACCCATAAATCGGAAAAAACGAAGCCCACCTTTTTCCATCCGGGCAGTACTTCCCTGGCGGCGGCCACCGCCTCTTGCCACGAAGCGGGCTGATGCAGCATCCTGTCCGCAACAACGGATGATCGAAAGCTTGCCGTCACCCGATCCGGCATGATCCGGATTTCGCCGCCACTATCCAACATTCTCACCTCCCCGGGCATTCTATCAGATGCGCAACCAACAAAGAATGCGGGCAATCCTGCACTTGTAAAGAGCTATTGGCGTATGGTTCAATACGCAAGTTAAAAGCTATCGAAAATAGATCACCATTTATTTAGAATGGCTGTAAATAATTCACAGAGCAGACGGGGGAAGTGTGCTAGGATTTTTTCCACGTACTACAATAGGGGATATTATGAACAAGTTCAGCAAATGGCCCGGCTATCTCGCCGCGGCAGCCCTGCTTAGCGCTTCCGGCGCTTATGCTGCCACGCCGCTCAATTCCACGAGCTGTACCGACGCAGGCGTTCTTTCTGCGCTCACGGCTTTCGAGACGGCCGTCGCCGCCAAGGATGCGACAGCGGTCGGCAACTCCATCGACACGAATTACCTGAACAAGGGCGAAAACAAGGCCGCCTTCATGACCAAGGTGAACCAGGCCTTCACCAAGTTTTCGACCTCTTTTTCCATCACCTATTCGAGCGTGGTCTGTTCGGCCGACCCCAACACCGCCGGCCTCGAGAACGTCATCGCTTTCGAAAGCATGACGGGCGTGGATGCCAACAACGTCACCACCACGAATTTCAACCGCCAGCACTTCGTCCTGAAATCGAATGGCGCGGGCGGCTGGACGAATTACGGCAACCAGCTCGACTTCGGCACAGGGCACGGCACATGGGTTTATACGGACCCCTCCATGCCGAACAGCGGCGGATTCGGCACGTGGATTTCGCTCGAGGACCCGCTCAGCCTGATCCAGAGCGTGACGGTTTCAGGCCCGGGCATCGCAGCAGGCGCCCAGCTCGTTTCCCAGCCGAATACCGGCAGCACGGGAGTAAGCTGGAGCGACTGGAACCCTGCTACGAACATAAGCGTTCTGCCTAACCTGAGCGCATCTCAATCCTTCCCGTTCGCCTACACGATCACGGTGACGGAAAAGCCGGTCGGAACGGCAGCACCCGTGGTGACGACCAAGCAGCTCAATTTCACCGCATTCAACACGAATTTCGCATCCGCTCTCGCGCCATCTGGAAACTACACTGGAGCGCTCCCGCCGACCCTTTCCTGGACAGCGCCCCCAGGCGGTTCCTATTCGTACGGGATCGATCTCTGGAACTTGGGCGGCACGCTCAACTATACGAACTGGAACCTGCCGAATGCGACCAGCTATGTGTATAACGGCCCTGCCCTGAGTACAGGCGGTTGCTACGCATTTCAGGTCACATCTACCGACGTCTACAACAACCAGTCCACCATCGTCAGCAACTTCGGCGTGAACAACTCGACCTGCAGCACGTCGTCCGTCACGGGCGGCGGCACGGCGCCCGGAACCATGGGCGGCTTCGGCGGCACGTTTGGCGGCAGCGATACCGGATACTGGGGCGCCGGCGTAGGAAACGGGATGGTGACCATCAATGGCTTCTCCAACACCACCGGGCCGTTCAGTGGCACAGGCACGTTCTCCAATGGCAGCTTCACCGCCTCGCTGTCGAACGGCGCGACCATGACGGGAACGGTCGATCCGACCACGGGCGCGATCAGCGGCACCTGGACGAACGGCACCCAAACGGGAACCCTCGCAGGCGGACCTCAATCGATCTTCACCGGGACCTATACGGGGTCTGACGCAGGAAACTGGGTCGCCACGCTCGGACCTAACGGCCTCAACGTCCTGGGCGTATCCACCACAACCAACTCGATGTTCGCCGGAACGGGCGCGCTTTCCGCAACCAATACGTTCAGCATCACCACCAGCAGCGGCTCGACCCTGACAGGCTCGATCGATCCGAACACCGGCGCAGTTTCCGGCACCTGGACGAACAGCACGGGCAGCGGCACCTTCGGCGGGACCCTCGTTGCATGGGCGAGCGGAACCACCGGGATCGGCGGAACCGGCGGCACGGGCGGCACGGGCGGAACCGGCGGCGCGGCAATCAGCCTGATCTCCGGCTGGAATCTGGTCGGCAACGGGGAAAGCAACCCGATCACGGCCGCGACCGCATTCGGCGATTCAACCAAGGTCACCACGGTGTGGAAATGGGAAACGAAAGGCACCAACACGAGCATCACCTACCCCAACTGGGCCTTCTATACCCCGACGCAGGCTGACGGCGGCGCTGCCTATGCGGCTTCCAAGGGATACGATTTCCTGACCACGATCAATCCCGGGGAAGGCTTCTGGGTGAACGCCAAGGCATCCTTCACGTCGCCCTTGTCGGGCAGCGCGGTTTCGACCTCGACCTTCGGCGACAGCGCGACGGGCGGTGCGAACGGACTGCCTTCCGGCTGGAGCCTGATCGCGGTGGGCGACAATCCCACGCCTTCGGCCTTCAACAAGAACATCAGCGCAACCCCGCCCGCAACCGGCGTGATCCCGACCAACGTGATCACGATCTGGTCGTGGGATGCCACGAGCGCCAACTGGTACTTCTACGCGCCCAGCCTGGATGCGAATAACACGCTTTCGAGCTACATCACGTCGAAGAGCTACCTGAATTACGGCACCAGCACCCTCACGCCCTCAACGGGCTTCTGGGTGAACCATCCTTAATCTTGACAGCAACGCCACTTTAGGGGAATGAAATGAAGAACATCAAATTGAGCGACTTCAAGCTGAAGCAGATCAGCCTGGTCACGGCCGTCGTGCTCGCCGGCTGTCTCGGCGGAGGCGGCGGCGGCGGAACGGTTGCGTCCACCACGACGACCATACCGGTGACTGCGGCCAACAACCCGCTCGTCAACGTCCGCATGCAGGCGACTTGCGGAAACGGCAGCACGGGCAGTGCCCTCGTCGGCGCATCCGGCGTATCGGGCACTGCCAACGAGCCACCGGGAACCGGAAGCATCACGGTCAACGGAGCGTGTACCGGCGGCGTCGTCATCACGACGATCGCGAACAAGAGCACCGATCCTCAACCGCAGATGCTGCCCATCGGCTCATCGCAGCCCGTCCCTTATGACCCGACCGTGAACCTGCCGATCACCGCGATCATTCCTGCTGCCTCTTCCCCGACGGCAGGCATCAACGCGACGCCGATCACGACGCTCGCCGCCTTCGCCACGCTTCCGGCTGGCGTGTCCAGCCCGGCTGCGCTGACCGGAACCCAGGTATCGAGCGCAGCGGCTTCCGCGCCGGCAGCGATAACGAACGTCGCGAACAGCCTCGGAATCCCGGCATCGGCTGCAACGCAAAACTATACCGATCCCGATGTGGCTGCAACCTCGACCATCATCACCTCGATCGCAGCGCAGCTCGCACCCAAGCTCGTCACCGGCAACATCTCCAACCCGGGCCAAGTGCTTGCCAGCAGCCTGGGCATTCAGGCTGACAAGGGTGCTGCCAATTCGCTGAACTCGGCCAGCGGCGTCGCATCGGCTGCGGTCAACCAGATCAAGACCAGCAACAACGTGACGGTCACGCCGCCCTCCAATGCGGCCTTGGCCAACATCGACAACGATGCGGTCCAGGTGAACAACATCATTGCGACGGTGCTCAACAACAATCCGAACACCACGATGCAGAATCTGCAAACCAATGCGCAGGGCGATGCTGCTGCACAAGCTGCGATTCAGTACCATTTGAACCAGGAAACGCAGGATGTCGCGAACAACGTGGCAGCAGGCCTTGCCGCCAAAACCATCGCCAACAACAATGCCAATATCTGCAGCGCCGCTGCGGCGAGCGGCACCACTGCGGCGAGCGGCACCGCCGCTACCTGCCTGACCCAGGCCCAGGCGGACAACCTGAACAGCATCGCGATTGCAGCAGCAAATAGCCTGCAGCAACAGATCAGCAGCAATATCGGCCAGTCCGGCGCATCTGCAGCAAACATCATCGCGCAAGCCCAGGCAACCGCGACTGCCGTGACTGCAGCGCTCTCCAGCAGCGCCACGCAAGCCGTTTTTGCAACGCCTCCCGCGATCGGCGCTTCCGGCGCAGCAGCGGCGCTGGTGGCCAACATCCAGGCGAATGTCACCAAGAACGTGACGGCAGGCAATGTTGACTCGTTCCTGTCCAACACGTCCAACATCGCCAATGCGGCATCCAACGCGGTTGCAGTGACCAAGGCGATCGACGACAGCATCGGACCCATCAACCCGGCATCCGGCTCGGCAGCCCTGAATGCGGCGATCGCGGCCATCGCAGCCAACACCGCGAGCGCCCCTGTCGCCGCCTCGGGTTCTCAAGCTGCCACCAACATTGCAAACACGGTGAACCAGCTGGTGACGAACCTGTCCGGCGCGGCAAACACGCTGCAAAACGACCCGAATGCCGAAGCCGAGCTTGCCGACCAGGCTGCAAAGCAGGTCTGTACCAGCCTTGGCGGCACTTATGCCAACGGCGTATGCTCCGGGGTCACGTCGAGCCCTGACTTCCAGACCCCGCCTGCAATCGGAACCACCCCGGTCACGGTGAGCACCACGACCACCACGACGCTGGCCCCGATCGCCAAGGTGACGACGACCACCACCACGACGACGACCACGACCACGACGGCAGCACCGACGACAACCACGACAGCTCCGACGACAACCACCACGACGGCGGCGCCAACCACCACGACCACGACCACGACCACGACGGCTGGCGGCGGTGCTACGGTGTGTAAGGTCCAGCTTGGCGTCGCAGTCGGCTACGTCTCTGGCGCGCCCACCTGCGCGGCAAGCGGAACAGGCTCGGTCAGCGTCAATGGCGGCGGCGCAACCGCGACCAGCGTCGCAGCACCGACCGGCGCGACGGTGACGCCTTACACCTCGCTCCTGACCTGCGATCCGCTCGGCGCACCGCCTGCCGCAGGCGCAACCACCCTCACCCCCTGCAAGAACTAAGTTCAAACAGGAAGAAAAAAGCCCGCCGATTGGCGGGCTTTTTTTTTTCTTCCGCTTAAAGCGTTTCGCCGACGAGATATTCAGGCCTTCGCTTGATTTCCTCGAAGATCTGCGAAAGATAGGCGCCGAGCACGCCTATGCCGAGCAGGTTGGCCGATCCGAACAGCAGGATCACCACTGTCAACGATGTCCATCCTGAGATGGCGATTCCGGTCGCCCAGGAATAGATCGCCTGAAGGAAAAGCAGGAAGGAGGCTGCAATGCCGAGCAATCCGAGCCTGAAGATCAGGCCAAGGGGTCTCGAGCTGAATGAAGTGATGGCAATGACTGCAAGCTTGGCAAGCTGGGAAGTGCTCCAGTGGCTGCTTCCGGCGATGCGGGGCGGCACTTCGAACCCGACGTTCACCGTGGAAAAACCGGTCCACACCGTCATTCCCCTGAAAAACCTGACCTTCTCTGGAAATTCGAGCAGGGCGTCGACGACGCGTCTATCGAGCAGGCGAAAATCTGAAGCACCCGACAAATCGAGACCGGTCGTGAGCTTCATCAGGGAATTGAAGATGCGAGCATTGGCCTTTGCAGCCAGGCTGTCCGAATCCCTGGAGGTTTTCTGGGCGGCGACGATATGCGCACGCCCTTCCCGCCAGATTTCAAGCATTTGCGGAATCAGGGATGGCGGATGCTGCCCGTCCGAATCCATCACGACGACGGCCCGCCCCTTCGCATGCCTGAGGCCTGCCAGGATTGCCGCTTCCTTGCCGAAATTCCGGGTGAATCGCATGGCTGACAGATTCGCGTAATTCTCCTTTTGGGATTTGATCGCCTGCCAGGTTCCATCCCTGCTGCCGTCATCCACCACGATGATTTCGGAGTCGATGCCGGAAAGCGCGCTGTCCAGCTGCTTCAGGAATGCGCAAATGCCTTCCGCCTCGTTGAATGCAGGAACGACGATGCTGATTTCTGCCATCATTTTGCTTCTTCCTGTTCGAGCTTCTGCGCCCAGGGGTTGTTGGGATATTCCAGGGTCAACCTGGATCGGTATTGAGCGCCTTGCTCGGGATGCCCATTCAGCGTGTCGAGATGCGAGATGGTATAGAGGCTTTCAGGCACCCAGTAGCCGTGGAACTGGTCGGCCAGCTCGGTGTACCGCTTGATCGCCTCGCCTCTATTTCCCGCGAGCTCGTTGGCTTTCGCAAGCCAGAAGAGCGCTTCTTCCTTCTTGGCTGGCGGCCTCCTCAAGCTGTAGGCCTCCCGGAACAACGGGACCGCCTTCGCATAATGATTGGCGCGCATCTCGTCCCAGGCTAGATTGTACATTCTCTCGGGCGAATGCAAGCCGAAATAGCCCCCCGCCAAAGCCAGGAACAGCCATGATGCATACAGTGGAAGAAGGGGTTTCTCATTTTCAGCGATATCCATGCCGGCTTTACGCCTTCTCAATAGCAGATAGGCCAGCAAAACGAATGATGAGATCGATGCGATCATGCCCATCATGCCCACCTGCGTGTGACCGAAAGTCAGGCGTATTTCCCGCTCTGCGGGAACAACGAGCATGAATCCCGGCGCTGCAAGATAAAGCTTGCCCTTTGACAGAAGATGCCAGCGCGGATTGTAGGCCATCTTGATGAGATGGGGACGCCCTACCGCTTCGGTTTCGAAAGTCATTTCATTCCTGGACAAGGAGATCACCTTGACCGGAGGGTAGTCTCCCGATGCGCGGCCTGGCAGCGAATCCATGCCGTAGACAGGCTGCCAGGCCTCGAATTTGCTCCTCGTCCTGAACCAGATATAGGAATCCTCCATCCAGCCCTTCAGCGGCATGATCCTGATCGGCTTCTTCACCACCTCGATCAGCGCGCTGTCGAAATGCTTTAGCCTGTAAAGCGCGAATGGGGAAGAGGCGCCGATTTTCTCGAACAGGCCGCTTTTCTCGATCGCCTTTTGCGCCGCATCCGACCTGAGCAGCAGCATGTTCGCGTGCATGAAATTCATGTGCTCAGCCGCCATGTCAGGGTCGAGGCTGCCGCTGGGATAGCGAACGAGCGGAGAAGAAGGATGTTCCGACACTTCGGATTGGACCTGGTAGACTGCAGGGCCGGTCAATGCCGATTCCATGTAAAGCCCTTCGAGCACGGGCCTTTGGTTGAGGAACATTGGCAGCGCTTCGAGGGACCGGGTCGAGCCGATGTCGTTGTTCTCCGGCGCATGCTCGAAAACCAGTCTGGGGCTCCAGAGATCGCCACGCATTTCAGGGAAGAGCCTGGATAGAATGCGCCATTGCGGCTTCGCGTCGAGCCCCGAATGGTTCCAAAGCGACCAGTCCGGCACGCTCCTGACATGCAGGCCGAACCATCCCAAGAGCGCCAGGCAGGCCGCCATGGCGAGCAGCAGGCTGGACGCGCGGGGAAGCGCCTGCAAGACCTGTCCTGCGAGCCACCCGCAAAGAATTGCGCCGAACAGCCATACGGGCGGAAAGAAACGGATATCGGCAAGACCGAGCTGGTCGCCTGCGATGAAGAGCACTGCTGAAAGCCCGGCTCCCCCGAAAAGCAGCCTGGCCGCTCTGGATTGCTCGGGGAGCCATGCGTCGCGCACCCTGGGCAGGGCAAGCATGACAAATCCGACGATGCCGCCTGCAAGAGACGGCCACAATGTGGCCGGGAGAAGATCGCGCCATCCCGTGACGCCGAAGGCGGCATCGTTCGGTATGGTGAACCCGTGGAATTCGATCATCGGCCAGAGCCAGCCGCCGATCAGGCAGAAAGCCAGGAGATGCCCCTTGAGCTGCATGAGCAAAGTCCGACTAAAGCTTGGCGCATCGAGCAGAAGGAGAAGGCTGGAAAAACCCACTACAAGCAGCGGAAAGCCGTGGGAAAATCCGCATGCGGCCTCGAGAACTGCAGCCGTCACCCAAGCGCCTTTTCTTCCCGCAGCGCGTGACCAGGCCATCATCGCCAGCACGGCAAAAAGCAGTCCATAGCTGTAGGCGAATTCGCCCGCAAGCGTGGAAAGCAGGTTGCCTCCCCAGATGGAATTCTGCTCGTGGAACAAGAAGGCGAGCGCGCCCAGCGCTGCGAAAAGAGAAGGCGCGAACGAGAATTTGAGCCATCTCGAGCTGCACGAATAGATAGCGCCTGGGAGAATGATAGACGCCAGAAAGGCTCCCCATTTGAACGCCTTGGCGACGCCCATGACTTTGGAGAGCAGCGCGATGACCACGAATGGCATGGGAAAGTAGTAGGCAAGGAAAGGGAAGCCGCAAAACACCTCCGGCATCCATGGCAGGAACTGCCCCGTAAAGAGCAGTTTCTTCGAATAGACCCAGGCATAGAAAAGATGCGATGCGCTATCGCCGCCCGTCGGCCAGTTTCCCGAATCAAGGAATTGGATGCCCAACGTGGAAGCGATCAGGAAAGCAGAAAGCATCCAGATCATCGCCTCGATCGACGTCTTCTTCATGCGCGCCTCGCGAAAAACAAGGCAGCGCATGCCAGGACTGCAGCGGCCAGGAAGAACACTGTGTGGTGATTCAGCCACCAAGCGCGATTGTCCCTGGGAAGCCCTGCAACGACCTGCAGATAGAAACCGGTTCCCGTTTCATGAAGCAGGAAAACATCCGGGGAAACAGGCCCGGTATCCACCTCTTTCATCTTGCCCCAAACGACATGCAGCGCGTCAGGCTGAATGTCGGAAAAGGTCGGCCTGCCGGTAATGGCGGAAGCCCCCTCCTCTTTCGGCCAAAACATCCAAGTCGAGCGGATCGATGAGCCTTGGCCGGGCGGATAGATGCGCAGTTTTCCGGGCGTATAGTCCACCTTGAGCCTCTCGTCCTGCGACATTGGCGGCTGGTTGAAAAAAGAAACCCGGCCGAAGTCGACGCCTGACGCGTCAAAAAAACGCACCATGATGGGCTGCGCCTTGCCGAAAGGAACGGCATCATGCCAGGAAAACTCTTCTCGCTCGCCAGGATTCAGTTCATTCTTGGGCATGCCTGCTGCAGGCAGCACCTGCCACTTTCCGTCGGGACGCAGCATCAGCACACTCGGGAAGAAAGCTGTGCCATCTCCGTTTTCCTCCAGCGTCACATTCATTCCCGTGAGCGATATCCTGAAGGATATGGAGCTCGCCTGAGCGCATCCCGAAGCCAGAAGGAAGAAAATCAAAAGAAAGCGGATCACCATTTTCTGTAAGGCACGCCGTTGAGTCCGGTCGCTTCGCTCTTCGAATACACGTCGTAGACGTCGTCTCCTTCCTGCGGGTCGTCAGGAGGACTTTCGTAACTTCGTTTTCCCCAGCTGTCCGTCCCATGCAAATCGGGTGGAGCCATCGGATCGGTTGGAATGCGGCGCAGGAAATAAATTTTTGCCTTCTTGTTCGGGTCGCGCAAGTCGTCCATTCCTTTGACCAGGTCTTCAAGTTTTTCAGGATATCCGGAGCTGCCTACCTTCTTGGCGATGCGCCCGGAATCGGCTGCAATTTTGTATGCGTCGAGTCCGCCCCTGATCTTGCGAAGATCATACCTGAGTTCTTCCTCTTTTTTGTGCTTGACGATCAATTTCGTCATTGGAACCGCCATGGCGGCCAGGATGGACAGGATGGCCAATACGGCCAGCATCTCGATCAGAGTGAAACCTGCACGGAAGCCTTGGCCTTGCATCATCAACGCTTCGGCCTTGCATCGATTGCCTTCAGCAAGGGATCGAATTCAGCTGGAAAATAATGCTTGTATCCCAAAAAAAGGAATCTGGCAGTGCCCAATAGATCGGGATCTGAGCAGGCTGCGCGTTCGGCCATGATGCTCGCGTCATTCACTCTTCCGTCCAGCGCCAGCAGCGCCGCCCCCCTGTACAGCACGATCCCTGCAGGGGAAAAGCGCGTAGCGCGCTCCACGAGCGCTGTTTTCCACATGAGGTTGCTGCGATCGATCGGTATCATTTGAGCCATGTAATAATCCACATAAGGCTTGAGCAGCGTATATTTGTTGAAGCTGATCAATTCCTTGAAGAGCAGCGGCTTTGCCAAGGGAGGGCGTCCACTCTGGTATCTCGGATACATCAGCCCTTCAAGGGTATGGTAATCACGGAACAGGCTGGTGATGAAGTAGCTGCCGCAGATCAGGAGAACGGCACTAAATTTTCCAGCCCATCTGAGCGCCAGGCTGCGTCCTTCTGCCATGCCGAGCAGGAATGCGAAAGGCCCAAGGAAGTGTGCATACCAGAGCGGATATTCGTCCATGCTGTGCAGCGCAATCACCAGCAGCAATGCATACAGCCACCATGCGTGAAGATTGAAAGGCAAGGTCATTCTTCTGATCAAAAAACCAATTCCGCCCAGGAAGGTCAGTATCCCTACAATGCCGGTCTCGGCCAGCAATTGCATGATGATATTGTGTGCATTGCTGTAGAGTCCCGTGATCCTCGGGTCGTTGAAAAGCGGGCCGAGCATGAAATGATGCCACGCAAACTGACCGAAACCCACGCCCAAGAGAGGCGAATTGAGGAACATCATCCACGATTCACGCCAAAGGTACAGTCTGATCCCGCTTTCCTTGCCGACCAGCCTTTCGCCCGAAGTGATCGTGCCGTGGGCGGCGAAAAGATGGATATGCGGAACCCACTGCATCAGCAGGAAGCAGGGAATCAGCAGAATTCCGCCTACCAGGAGCGTCCTGTTCTTCTCGCGACGATAATGAAGCATGGCCAGCAGGAAGATCGCAACAAGATAAAGCCATGCGCTTCTCGAACCGCTCAGGGCAAGCACGAAAAGCAGGAAAATTCCCATGGGAAAGGCAGCAAACCATCTGATTCGCCCGGTTGCGGCAAGGTACAAGAGCGATGCGATGGACAGCGAAACATAATCTGAAAAATGATTCGGCTGGGCAAGATTGGCATAGACCGTCTCTGCAGGATCAGGCGTGATGAAGAAGACAGGTATCCCTGAAAAATAATGCTGGATGATCGCCGCGACACCGCTCAGGAGGCCGCCTGACAGCAGAAACCAGGCGAGAAAGGACGATATCTGCTCCATGCCGATATCCCTTTTGAGCGCATATCCCAAAACGACCAGCAAGGCACCCCAAAGCAGGTAGAGCGAAACGAGAATCGCCTGCTGGGGATAGGGAATCATGCCAAGCGCATATTGGAGCCAGACAAGCACGAAAAATCCGAGGAAGACCAATGCGATCAAGGGGAGCTCTGAAAGCCGCCTGAAATTGACCAGAACAGCCAGCAGGCCGATCAGCGCTGCAAGCCATTCGGAATAAAAATCGGTGATGGGGTAATAATGCTTCCATTGCAGAAAAGGCAGGAAGCACATCAGGCCGACCAAGATGAGACTCAAGCGCGAACCAAGCTCTTTTTCGGGCGTATCTTCCTTAATCTCGCCGGGATGATGCATGCAGGTATTCAGCCGCTTCTGGTAAACCTTAATTTTAGGCACAAGCTCGGGTTTGCCGCAAGAATCCAGCGCATGAGCCCGTCAAGGGCTCATGCGGGAATGCCTGAACATCAGGGATGGTTGATCCAGAACCCTGTCGTGGGCGTGAGCGTATTGGTGCCGTAATTCAGGTAGCTCTTGCTGGTGATGTAATCGCTCAGCGCCGTACCGCCTTTGGCATCCAGGCTGGGCGCATAGAAGTACCAGTTGGCGCTCGTGGCATTCCACGACCAGATCGTGATGAGGTTGACGGGGATAGTGCCGGTGGCGGGCGGAGTCGCGCCGATGTTCTTGTTGAAGGCCGAAGGCGTGGGATTGTCGCCCACCGCGATCAGGCTCCAGCCGGAAGGCAGTCCGTTCGCACCGCCCGTCGCGCTGTCTGCAAACGTCGAGGTCGAAACCGCGCTGCCCGACAAGGGTACGGTGAAAGATGCCTTGGCGTTCACCCAGAAGCCTTCTCCGGAATTGATCGTGGTCAGGAAATCGTATCCCTTGGAAGCCGCATAGGCCGCTCCGCCGTCGGCCAGGCTGGGGGTATAGAAGGCCCAGTTGGGGTAGACGATGTTCGTGTTGGTGCCTTTTGTTTCCCATTTCCACACCGTGGTAACCTTGGTCGAGTCGCCGAATGCGGTCGCGACGGTAATCGCGTTGCTCATCCCGTTGCCAATCAGATTCCAGCCCGAAAACAGATTGGTCGTCACTGTTCCTCCCGTACTGCCCGGAGCGCCGTTCGCCCACGCAACGACAGACCCCGTGAACGTTCCGCTGCCCATGATGCTCATCCAGTTGCCGGACACGGCCCCTGTGGTCGGGTCTATCGTCCCGGTCAGCGTGGTTCCGGTATTGGTGAGGACGGTAAAGCTATTGTTGGTCACCGCGCCATTGCCGCCGAAAGGCGTGTTGGTCGTGGAGGAGATTCCCATGATGTTCAGTCCGTTGGGGCCCAGATCGCCCGCCCAGTTTCCGCTGTCCGAACCCGCATAGGTGCCGGCGAAGATCGACGCTGGGCCGCCGGACAGGGTTCCCGATGCGCTACCGTTCGTCCAGCTGCCGCTGACCGCTCCCGTGCTGGGATCGATGGTTCCGGTCATGCTCGTGCCGTTCGTGGCGCTCATGGTGAAGCCGTTGCCAGTGACCGAACCCGTGCCGTTGAAAGGACCAGTGGTATTGGAGAAGCCCCTCAGGATGATGGTGCCGTTAGCAACGCCAGCGCCCCAGTACCCCGTGTCAGCCCCGCCATAGGTTCCTGCGAAACCGGAAGACGACACTGCCGTTCCGCCCGGGATCGACGCTGCGGCAGGAGAGGATTGCGCCGAACAATTGTTCGAAGCATCGCAAGCCGCCACCGTGTAGCTGTAGGTCGAGCCCGGAACAACCGAATTGTCGGGCCAGAAATTGTTGGCAGCCCCCGAAGGCGTCCCGGCAGCGGCACCGTTCCTGTAGACCTGGTAATAGGAAACCGAACCGGACGACACGTTCCATGTGACATTCACCTGGTTCGGACCCGCTACGACGGCGTTCACCCCTGTCGGAACCGAAGGCGCCGAGGTGCCGGAACTACCGTAGGTGAAACTCCCCAGGGCGAAGGATTGACCGGTACTGCAGGTCGAGCTTATCTCGACGACGACGTCATAATTGTAGGCCATGCCTTGCGTCAGGGGCGGCCCGTTGTAAGTGATGGACGTGCCGGGAATGCCGTGATTGTTCCAAATCAGATTGCCGGCGCTATCGTGCAGCTCGATGCCGTAGGTCGCTGAAGGATCGGAGATTCCCGTCCAGCTGAAGACGGGATTTCCTGTGGCCGAACCGCTCGGCGCAAGCCCCGAAGCGAATTGCTGCTGGAAGCAGGAAACAGTGGAATTTGCCGTCCGTGTTCCCGCGGCATCCGTGATGCTGAAGGTATAGGTGTAGGGCAAACCCGCGGGATTGCTCGTCCCAAGCGACACTGAAGTGCTGGGTGCAGCCCAGGAGTTCCACGCTCCCATGGTAGGATCGTAGGTGAGCGATGCGGAACCCGTGATTCCCGGGCCGGAAACGCTGACAGATGTCGCCGTCTTGGGAGAATCGTTGTACTGGAACTGGACGAAATAGCCGTTCGTCCAGTGCTGGGAAGAGGCGGAAGGGTTGTTGGATGGGGTAACATTGCTTCCGCCGCAGGAAACCACCATGCCTGTGACAGAAAGGGTGCCGTCCGAATTGAAGGTGGCGGAATAGGCGCTGCCAGTCATCGGGTCGGCCGCGGTCCAGATTCCCCTGATGTCACCTGCGGTTCCGCTCAGCCTGCTCCAGGTCATCGCGCTGTTCGGCCAGATCATGGTCGTAGCTGCGATGCTCACATTGCTCTGCGTCTGCGCGCCTACAGTCGGACCATTGCAGGAAAAATCGGTGCTCGTGAAGTTCAAATTGAGCGTGCTGGTCGACGAGCTCCATGCATAGGTGCCGCCGGCATTGTGCGTTCCAGTACCAGGCTCAGGCGTGAAGGTGCGCTGGACATTCGATATTCTCAACTCGTCGATCATGCTGCTGAGGCCGGAATGGGTACCCATTCGCATCATCACCGAACCGCCATACCCGCTCGCAGGTTTGCCGGTATTCGTATCGCTTCCGACCTGCACCCCGTTGATGTAGAGCTTGGCCCCTGCGCTTCCCCAGCTGGCCGCCACCTGAGTCCAGGTTTGCAGCGGAACGATAGCTGCCCCAGAATTCATGTTGAACGCAGCCCAAGCACCGGCCTGAAGCTGACCAGTTGCGGTCACACTCATTCCGAAGGTCCAGCCTGCGCAAGACAAATAATTGGGGCCCTGGTCCACCAGCGAAAGACCCTGGCCGTAGCCGGAGAGATAAACCCAGAACTCGATCGTCCCGTTCGCCTGGCTGAGCAGCTGCCCGCCTGGATACTGAAGGTAGGAAGTGGAGCCGGCAGGCTGACCGGAAGGAGGGCTCAGCATCAACGCCTGGTTCAATCCCGGAGGACCGGCCACGTAGGCCGATACGGGCGTCGCTGAAGGCTTCAGAGCGCCGCATGCTGCACCGTTTTCGCTGTAGCCGAGAATGCTTGCCGTGGTCGATCCGTCGAAATGATCGAGCAATACCGTGTTGGCATCGCTCGCATAAGGAACGACTTGCGCCAGAGAAGGCAGGCAACCCGCCGCCAGAATCAGACTGGCCACAAGCAGGCCTGCCTTGATTATCCGCTTGCCCATGATCATCCCCTTACGTGCCATTAATTCAATTTAAGCACAGCACGAAACAAACGAGGGAAGATATTTAAAGGGGAATTGTTTTGTAATTATTTACAATTTCAGTATATTGAGTAGAACGCCTCGATCTCTTTGGAGAACTTTTCAAGCACCTTCTGACGCTTGAGCTTCAATGTCGGGGTGAGGAGTCCGTTCTCGACGCTCCATGGCTCGAGCAGAAGCAGCACCCTGGATATCCGCGCATAGCCGGGAAATTCACTGACCTGGCGCGAAACTCTTTCAATCACCTTTCTTTCCGCCCGCCTGTCGTTCAAGGATTCGGGGGCATCAGGGTCGAGACCAAGTTCATGAGCGAGCTTCATCCATGCGTCGGCGTTCAACACGGCCAATGCGACGAGCCCTGGACGCCCTTCGCCGCAGACCATGACCTGCTCGAATAGGCTGTCCCTGAGAATGGCGTGCTGCATGTCCGCAGGCGGAACCTTCTCGCCGTTCGACATGACGATGATTTCCTTGATCCTGCCTGTGATGTAGATATGCCCGGTTTCGGAGATCCTGGCCGTGTCCCCCGTGTTGAGCCAACCGTCATCGGAGATCATAGCGCGAGTCGCCTCAAGATTCTTCCAGTACCCGAGCATGTTGCATGGGCTTCTGACGAGCAGCGCGTCATTCTCCCCTACCCTGACTTCGATGCCGTCCAGGGGCAGCCCTGCGCTGTCCGGAAAATTGGCATGTATGCGGTTTGCGCTGATGATGGGGCTGGTCTCGGTAAGCCCGTAGCCCTGCAGGAGGGTCAAGCCGAGCGAGACAAAAAGCTTCGATATGGCGGGCTGCAGGGGCGCGCCGCCGCTGATCGATAGTCTCAGCCTGCCGCCGAAGCGGTCCAGCACCTTGTCCGCCACGAGCGGCTTCAGCACGGGCCAAAGCAGGAAGGAAAGTTTCCAGCCTCCCCTTCCTTGTTCGTGGAGAAAGCGATTCCATCCGATTTTTTGAGCGAGACTGAAAAGCCATCTCGAGAAAGGCGAAGCCTTTTCGAGATTCGCTCTGATCGAATTGTAGATGCGCTCGTATATCCTCGGCACAGACACCAGCACGGTCGGACGAATGACCTGCATGTCGTCAAGCAGAAACTGGATGGACCTCGAGAAAGCGATGGTCGAGCCCGCCATGATCGAAACATAGTAGCCCACCGTGCGTTCGAATGAATGCGACAGCGGCAAAAAGGAGAGCATGACATCCCCCGGTCCTATGGGAAAACAAAGAAGCCCCTTGTAGGCATTGGAGACGATGTTGTGATGGGAAAGCATGACGCCCTTGGGATGCCCTGTCGTACCCGATGTATAGATGATGGTGGCAAGCGCATCCTTGTCCATGGGCGAATCGATCAGGACTGCTTCCTCGGGAAGCCAGAGGGATGCATGGACCAGCCGCGCTTCGTTTTCGTCATCGATTTCGGAAAGACTGATGAAGCGCTTCACCGAAACAAGCGCGTCCGAGACCTGCTTCAGGTATTTCCACTGGTTTTCGAAAAGCAGGACCCTGATTTCGGCATCATTGGCAATAAAGGCGACATTTTCGGGCCTGTCGACGGTAAAAAAAGGCACGACAACGAGCCCAAGTGACAGGGCAGCCTGGTCGAAATACACCCATTCAGGGCTATTCCTGAGCATGATGCCCACCCGGTCTCCGGGAGACAATCCTTCGGAAAGCAATGCTGCCTGCCAGCGTGCAACTTGTCGCTTGGCTTCGATCCAGGAGATGTCTTGCCATCTCTCCCCGCAAAAATGCCGGTAGGCGACCGAATCGGGAGAGCGCCTCGCTCGCTCGAGGAAAAGACCGTGCAGTGTGACTGCATCTGCGGGCTCAATCAGGTGATCCGTGTTGTGCATCGCGATATTATAGAATCAAAAAACGGCCCGAGGGCCGTTTTGATTTCACCTGCCGCGATCTCGCGCGTAACCTCCTCCACTGCTTCGCCGTTGCGGACTCCTGTATTCACCCTTCCCGTGGAAATTCCGCTTGGCAGCCGGAGGGCGCGGCTTGAATTTCGGCTCCAGCCCTTCGATCACGTGAGCCGCGATGGCCTGCCCGGTGAATCGCTCGATTCTCTTCACGTGCAGGCTATCCCGCCCGGAAACGAAAGAAATGGCGACGCCGGATGCGCCTGCCCTTCCCGTCCTGCCTATCCTGTGCACATAATCTTCAGCGAATTTGGGCAAATCGAAATTGATGACATGGGTGATACCTGCCACGTCGATGCCGCGTGCGGCGACGTCTGTTGCAACCAGCACCCTGATGCCGCCCTGGCGGAGTCTTGCGATCGTCCTCATTCTTTCACGCTGGCTCATGTCGCCGTGAAGCGCTGCGGCATCGTATCCCTTGGCAAGCAAGTCATCCGCAAGCAGATCCGCATCTCGCTTCGTGGCTGTGAATACGATGGCCTGCTTGAGGTTGATGTCGCGCAGCATGTGATCCAGCAGGCGATTCTTGTGATGCATGTCGTCGACATAATGGAGTCTTTGCTCGATATGCTCGTGCCTCGCAGTCTGGGCAGCGATGCGAATGAGCTTGGGTTCCCTCATCATCGAAGCGCCAAGTTTGCCGATTGCACCGTCCAGTGTCGCCGAGAAAAGCACAGTCTGGCGAGAAGCCGGCGTCGCCTGCGCAATCCGCTCGACGTCGTCGATGAATCCCATGTCGAGCATCCTGTCCGCTTCGTCCAGAATCAGCATGTCCAGCCTTGAGAAATCGATCCTGCCGCGCTCGATGTGGTCGATCAACCTGCCCGGAGTCGCGACCAGGATGTCAACATGGCGGGAGAGCAGCTTGTTCTGGACAGGATAGGGCATCCCGCCGAGAATGGTGACGACTCTTGCATTGCGCATGTATTTTCCGTATTTGGTCGCGGCAGCGCTCACCTGCTGGGCAAGCTCGCGGGTCGGGGTGAGCACCAGGATCCTGGGCCCTTTTGAATTCGTTTTCGGCGCATCATTCAGCTTGTTGAGTGCGGGCAGCATGAAAGCTGCCGTTTTCCCTGTTCCGGTCTGGGCTGACGCCATCAGGTCGTGTCCAGCGATAAGCTCAGGGATGGCCTGCTCCTGGATGGGGGTGGGCTCCGTATAACCGGACTCTTCCAAGGCCTTGAGGATGAGAGGATTGAGATTCAGGTTTTCAAATGGCACGCTTTTTCCTAATTTAATGAATGAACGAGCGCAGGCAGAAAAAGCCCGGAGGTCAGCCGCCAGCGCACAACATCGTCGCTAACCGGCTAATCATTTTCCGTCGGGAAAGGAAGGTCAGGGAACGATATACAATGGAGCCCAAAGCCAGGGCCACCAAATCCTTGAAATTATAACCCGGAAACAAATTATTTCAAAGTGTCCGTGCTATAATTCTCGGTTTTCACCTTCTTGAGTATCCTATGTCCCGCGCTTTGAGAAACATCGCCATTATCGCCCACGTCGACCACGGCAAGACCACCCTGGTGGACAAGCTGCTGCATCAGGCCGGCACATTTTCGTCTCATCAGGTCGTATCCGAACGGGTCATGGACAGCAACGACCTCGAAAAGGAACGCGGCATCACCATCCTGGCCAAGAACACCGCCATCGATTACCAGGGCACCCGGATCAATATCGTCGACACCCCAGGGCATGCCGACTTCGGCGGCGAGGTGGAGCGGGTGCTGGGCATGGTCGATGGCGTGGTGCTGCTGGTCGATGCGGTCGAAGGCCCGATGCCGCAGACCCGATTCGTGACCAAGAAGGCGCTGGCCCTGGGCCTGCGCCCCATCGTGGTGATCAACAAGGTCGACCGCCCGGGCGGGCGGCCTGACTGGGTGGTCGACCAAACCTTCGACCTGTTCGACAAACTGGGCGCAACGGACGAGCAGCTCGATTTTCCCATCATCTACGCCTCCGGCCTCAACGGCTGGGCCTGTCTCGACCTGAAGGACGCACCCTCGAGTGGCGGCGCAGCCAACGACATGAAGCCCTTGTTCGATGCGGTTCTGTCGCACGTGCCGACCCCGCCGGGCGACCCAGACGCGCCGCTGCAACTGCAGATCGCCGCGCTGGACTATTCGACCTATACCGGACGCCTGGGCGTCGGCCGTGTGCTCAATGGCCGGATCAAGCCGGGCCAGCAGGTTGCGGTGATGAACCATGAGGAACAGGTGGCCACAGGCAAGATCAACCAGGTGCTCGGCTTCAAGGGGCTGGAACGCGTGCCCGTAGACGAGGCCGAGGCTGGCGACATCATCATCATCTCCGGCCTGGAAGACATCGGCATCGGCGTCACCATCTGCGACAAGGACAATCCGAAGGGGCTGCCCATGCTGTCTGTCGACGAGCCGACACTGACCATGGATTTCATGGTCAATACCTCGCCGCTCGCCGGCACCGAAGGCAAGTTCGTCACCAGCCGGCAGATCCGCGATCGCCTGCAGAAGGAACTCCTGACCAACGTCGCGCTGCGCGTCGAGGAAACGGGAGATGCCGATATTTTCCGCGTCTCCGGCCGGGGTGAGCTGCATCTCACCATCCTCCTGGAAAACATGCGGCGCGAGGGCTTCGAACTGGCCGTCGGAAAGCCGCGCGTGGTTTACAAGGAGATCAACGGCGAGAAATGCGAGCCGTACGAGAACCTGGCCATCGACGTCGAGAATGAGAACCAGGGCGCTGTGATGGAAGAGATCGGCCGCCGTCGCGGCGAGCTGACCAACATGGAAGCCGACCCCAACGGCCGCACCCGCCTGGAATACCATATCCCGGCTCGCGGCCTGATCGGTTTCCAGTCCGATTTCATGACCATGACCCGCGGCACCGGCCTGATGAGCCATGTGTTCGACGATTATGGCCCGATCAAGGCCGATCTGCCCGGCCGCCACAACGGCGTGCTGATCTCGCAGGAAAACGGCGAAGCGGTGGCCTATGCCTTGTGGAACCTGGAAGAACGCGGGCGCATGTTCGTCAATCCCGGCGACAAACTTTACGAAGGCATGATCATCGGCATCCACAGCCGCGACAACGATCTCGTCGTCAACCCGATCAAGGGCAAGAAGCTGACCAACGTCCGCGCCTCGGGCACAGACGAGGCGGTTCGCCTGACTCCCCCGATCAGGTTGACCCTGGAATCCGCCGTCGAATTCATCGACGACGACGAACTCGTCGAAATCACGCCGAAGACGATCCGTCTCAGAAAACGCTATCTGACCGAGAACGAGAGAAAGCGTCAGGCGCGGGGAATTTAGCGCACCGAATATTGGCCAGGCGCTATTCCGTCGATGCTCCACGGCCCAACGGCATAGCGTATCAATCGCAGCGTGGGATGGCCGACTTTCGCGGTCATCCTTCTGACCTGCCTGTTCTTCCCTTCGGAAATGACGATCTCGATCCAGGAAGTCGGAACCGATTTTCGATACCTGATGGGTGGGGTCCTTTCCCACAAACCCTTAGGTTCCTCGATGATTCTCGCCTTGGCGGGCTTCGTCACGAAGTCCCCGAGATCGAGTCCAGAGCGCAAGGCTTCGAGCGCCTCATTACTCGGTTCGCCTTCCACCTGCGCCCAATAGGTCTTTTCGGTCTTCTTTTTCGGATGGCTCAGGCTGTGCTGCAACGCGCCTTCGTCGGTCAAGACGAGCAGCCCCTCGCTGTCCGCATCCAGCCTCCCCGCAGGATAAATGCCCGTGATGGGAATGTACTCCTTGAGCGTTTTGTGATTTCCTTCTTTGGTGAACTGGGACAGCACGCCGTAGGGCTTGTTGAAAAGCACGATCATGCCTTTTGTCTCACCCGCTCGAAAAAGCAGATCGCTGCTGCCTGGGCCGCATTGAGCGACTCGATTTTTCCGGGCATGGGGATTTTCGCCCTGGCGGACGAACAACCGAGCACTTCCTTCGAAATCCCCGCCCCTTCGTTTCCGATCACGAAACCGGTCTTGCCCCTGAGGTCGATATCGTAGATGGAAATATCGGCATCCAGATCGAGCGCGATTTTTTCTCCATGATAATGCCTCATGGCATCAACAAGGTCCTGATCCTCGTGGATCCTGAGGGAAAAATGCGCCCCCATGCCCGATCGCAGCACCTTGGGCGACCAGGGGTCGGCGCAGCCTCTTGAAAGATAAATGTCGCTTGCGCCGGCAGCAGCAGCCGAGCGCAAAATGGCACCCATGTTGCCGGGATCCTGGATTTCGTCGAGGAATGCGCAGAATTCAGGCTGATGCGCAGGTTCTGGGACGGGAATGGACAATAGCGCAAGAATGCCCGTAGGGCTCTTCACCGGGGAGAGCCTGTCGAAAAGCGTGTCAAGCATCGACACGCACTCCCTGCCCTTCAGGATGCCCAGAATTTCCGGCTTGTCTGTGCAATCTTCCCTGACGATGACAAGATCAGGCTCAATTCCGCTTGCGATGCAGGACTCGACAAGATGAACGCCGTCCAGGATCGCCTTGCCGCTCTCCCGTCTTTCCTTGGAATGGCGCTCGATTTTCGAGAGCATCTTGAAGATCGCATTGTCACGGGAAGCGATTTTCTTCACTTCAAGCGGACCTTGAACGGAATGACGGGCTGAAAATAGGCCAGCGCAATCAGAACCAGCGCAATCAGGCATGCGATCAGGATATAGACCATCCAGCTCCTGTACTTTGGAGGCTCGAAAATTTCTGCGCGATGGATGCGCAATTCCCTGATTTCTTCAGGCTCCTGCCCGCGCCGCTCAACGCGTCTGTGCTCCTCCGGCGCTCCTTTTTCATCATGACGCCTGAATCTGCTGCGCTCGTCTGCAAAGCGCCTGGCGGCAGCAAGCTTTTCTGCGTCTCCTCCGAGTATCAGTTCGCAGACGGAAGAAAATTCAGGGCATTCTCCTATCCTTATCCAGGATGAGTCGTCCGTTCTTACCTCGTCGTCGATAGTGAGGCGTCCGAGAATGAGATAGCGCTCTATCGCCTGCTGCGGAAACGGCCCCGAGACATGCATGTCACGGCGGTAATACCAGCGGTTCATCTCAAACAGGCCTTGACCGGTCCGAAACTCATCCGGTGCACCTTGGAAGGTCCGTGCCGCTTCAGCGCATCCAGATGGAGCTTGGTCGGATAGCCCTTGTGCCGGTCGAAGCCGTATTCCGGATATGCATCGTGGAGATCGAGCATGTAGTCGTCCCGCGCCGTTTTGGCCAGGATGGACGCTGCGGAAATTTCCGCAACGAGCGCATCCCCCCCCACGATCGCCCGAATCGGCAGATCGACCCTGGGGCAATGGATGCCGTCGACCAGAACCTCGCCAGGAATGACGACAAGCCCTTGTATAGCCCTTTTCATCGCAAGCAGGCTCGCATTCAGGATATTGATCTCGTCGATTTCTGCTTCCGTTGCCGATGCGATGCACCAGGACAAGGCCTCGCTCTTTATTCTGGAAGCAAGCGCGATGCGCTTTTTCTCGCTCAGTTTCTTCGAGTCATTCAACCCTTCGATGGGGCGATTCAGTATCACCGCAGCGGCATACACCGGACCTGCAAGCGGCCCCCGTCCTGCCTCATCGACACCGCATTTCATGCGAGATAGGGCAGGACGGATTCCACCGCCTTCTGCGCCGTATTCTGTTTCAGGCTGCGATGCATTCCCGAGAAGAGCGCATCCAGCCTGCCGACGATCTCCTCGTCCTGAAGCATGTTGATGAGGGCGTGCGCGAGATTCTCCGGCGTTGCATCATCCTGAAGCAATTCGGGAACGACGAATTTTCCGGCAAGGATGTTGGGCAGACCGACATAGGGCTGATATTTCTTGCGCTTCTTGATCCAGTAGGTGAATGGCGCCATTTTGTAGGTGATCACCATCGGACGCTTCAAGAGCGCCGCCTCCAGGGTGGCCGTGCCGGATGCGACGAGCACGATGTCGGATGCGATCATGGCGTCCACCGCATGCCCGAAAAGCAGTGAAAAACCCATGTCTTCGGCATGATTGCGGTAGAGCGCCTCTTCGAAAAGCGTCCTCGTTTCCCGGCTTGCAAGCGGCACGAGGAAAACCGCATCCGGCCATTTTTCCTTCAGCAGGATGGCTGTACGGATGAAAGTGTCGGCCATGTATTCGAGCTCGCTCTGGCGGCTCCCCGGAAGGAAGGCAAAAATCTTTGCCTTCTGAGGCAGTTTCATGCTTCTTCTCATCCCCGCACGATCGGGCGAATCCGGAAGGATGTCGGCGAGCGGATGGCCCACGTAAGCGCAATCCACTTCGTTTCTATCGTATATTTCCTTCTCGAATGGAAAAAGCGCGAGCACCCTGGAACAAGCCGCCCTGATCTTGTGTATGCGATTCGCACGCCATGCCCATATCGACGGGCTCACGTAGTGCACGGTGGGAATGCCGCGCTTCTTCAGCGCCCTTTCGATGTCGAGATTGAAATCGGGCGCATCCAAACCGATGAACAGATCGGGCGGATTGTTCTTGAAATGGCGTATCAACTTGCGTCTGATGCTGGTGATCTGGAAGTAGCGCTTCAACACTTCCACGTATCCCATGACCGCGATCTTTTCCATCGGAAACAGGCTGACGACGCCGGAGGCCGTCATCTTCGGCCCGCCCATTCCGATGAATTCCGCATCAGGCAGCTTTTCCTTCAGCGCCTTCACGAGATGCGCCCCCAGGAGGTCCCCTGAGGCTTCTCCTGCCACGATGCCTATCCGTTTTATGCGTTCATCCATTGTCAGCGAATGATTCCGCGCTTCGATCTGCCGATGAAGTCGACCAAAGGCGTCAGTTCCTTGTAAATTTCGGCCTTTTCTCCGATCGCTTCCCTGGCTTCCTGCAGGCTCAGACCCGACTTGTAAAGCGCCTTGTAGGCGCGCTTGATTTCAAGAATGGCATCGCTGGAAAACCCGCGCCGCTTGAGTCCTTCCGCATTGATCCCGTGCGGTGATGCGGGATTGCCAGAGGCCGTGACATACGGCGGAATATCCTGGAGCAGGATGGTTCCCATGGCTGTATTGGCATGCGCGCCGATCTTGCAGAACTGATGCACCACCGTGAACCCGCCCAGAACGGCATGATCGTCGACCTCGACATGTCCTGCCAGCTGTGTATTGTTGGCAAAAATGGTATTGTTCCCCACCTGGCAATCGTGGGCCAGATGAACATAGGCCATGATCCAGTTGTTGTTCCCCACCCGCGTGACGCCGGCATCCTGGCTCGTGCCGACATTGAAGGTGCAAAATTCCCTGATCTCGTTGCCGTCGCCGATCTCGAGCCGGGTATGTTCTCCGGCATATTTCTTGTCCTGGGGGATTTCCCCGAGGGAGACGAACTGGTAGATCCGGTTGTTCTTCCCGATCTTCGTATGTCCGCGGATCACGGCATGCGGGCCGATCTTCGTGCCCGAATCGATTTCGACATGTTCTCCGATGATCGAATAAGGGCCGATCTCGACATCGCTTGCAATGCTGGCGCCGGATGATACGATCGCAGTCGGATGGATCATTTGACCGACCGCAATGTGCACATCAGCTGCGCTTCGGTCACCAAAACATCGTCGACTTCCGCCCTGACGGCATATTTCCACAGTCCTTGTGCGTGCCGCGCGATCGCAGCCTTCAGCACCAGCTGGTCCCCCGGAATAACCGGTTTCTTGAATCTGACTCCGTCGATGCCTACGAAATAATAAACCGAGTCGTCATCAGGCAGCTTGTCCATGGTTTTGAATGAGAGAATGGCTGCCGCCTGAGCCAAGGCTTCAACGATCAGGACCCCGGGCATGACGGGATGGTGAGGGAAATGTCCTGGAAAGAAGGGTTCGTTGACGGTGACATTCTTGATCGCCGTGATTTCCTTGCCGGGTTCGAGGGAAATCACCCTGTCGATCAGCAAGAAAGGATAGCGGTGAGGCAGGTATTTGAGAATTTCATGAATATTCATTTTTTCCTTCCCATGGATTCGATTTCTTCTTCGAGCCTTCTAACCTTTTCAGCCAGCTCGTGCAAATGCCGCAAGTGGGCAGTGTTTTTCAGCCATTCGCGATGCGGAGCGAACGGATAAATCGCGGTATAGGCCCCGGGCGCATCGATCGATTTGGTGATCATCGTTCCAGCCGAAATGTCGACATGATCGACGATGGACAGGTGTCCGAGAATCATGCCGCTGCCGCCTATCTTACAGTATCGACCTATCTTCGTGCTCCCTGCAATTCCCGTGCAGCCAGCTATCGCGGTATGCGCCCCAATGGAAACGTTGTGTGCAACCTGGACCTGATTGTCGATCTTGACGCCATCCTCGATGATCGTGTCGTCGAGCGCCCCCCTGTCTATGGTGGTGTTCGCTCCGATTTCGACATCGCTCCCGATCAGCACGCTTCCGATCTGGGGAATCTTGAGCCATTTTCCTTCGTCCATGGCGATACCGAAACCGTCAGCGCCGATCACGGCACCTGAATGGATGATGCAATTGTTTCCGACGACGCAGTCATGATAGATCGACACCCCTGCATAAAGCCGGACATGGCTGCCTATCCGGACATTCTGCCCGATGCTGCAGGATGCGCCGATCACGGCATGCTCGCCTATCTTCGCACCTTTCTCGATGCAACAAAATGGCCCGATCGATGCCGAGGAGGCAATTTGCGCCCCTTCTTCGACGACGCTGTTCGGGTGAACGCCAGCCCCTGGTTGGGGAGCGGGGTTCAGGAAACTCGAAACCTTGGCGAAATAGACGTAGGGATTGTCGCAAACGATTCTGGGCTTGTCGGTGGCCTCCCTGTCAGCCTTGCCGAGTATGACTGCAGCGGCACGGGAATCCTGCAGCTGATGCCTGTATTTTCCGCTGGACAGAAAGGAAATGTCAGAAGATCCTGCACTCGCAAGCGTTGCCACCTGCGCCACAAGGGTTTCCCCTTCGCCGATGAGCTCCCCACCAAAGCGCCCGACAATATCCGCTAGCCGGAAACTTCGGTTCATGAATTACTTCTCGTTCGCCAATGCCTTGATCACCTTGTCGGTGATGTCGATCTTGGGGCTGCGATAAACCGCTTCCTGCAATATCAGATCATATTTCTCGGATTGGGCTATGCTGGTGATGACTTTGTTCGCCTTTTCGATGACGGAAGCCAATTCCTCATTCTTTCTCAGGTTGAGGTCTTCCCTGAATTCGCGCTGCATGCGCTGAAAATCACGGCTCAAATTGGCGAGGTCGCGTTCCTTCGCAGACCTGTCCGCATCGGACATCGTCGCGCCGTTCTTGTCCAGGTCGGCCTGCAGATCCTTGGCCTGCTTGGCCATCTTCTGCAGACTCTGATCTCTTGCCGCGAATTCCTTCTCTATCCTTTTCTGTGCCGCAATCGCCGGCGCGGATTCTCTCAGCACCCGCTCAGTGTTGACGATCCCGATCTTGATCTCCTGTGCCAGGGCAGTGGTTGTGCCCAAAGCCAGCATCATCGCGACCAGAATTGCATGTATCCTCTTCAATTTAATCTCCTGGTTAGAAATTAAAATATGTTGCCCAGCATGAACTGGAAGCGCTGGACATTATCCAGCGATTGTGGATTGATCGGCTGGGCGATGCTGAACTTGAGCGGGCCGACAGGCGAAATCCAGGTCAGCGCAAGCCCAGCAGCATATCTCAGTCCGCCCCCCTGTAATGGAACCTGGCTAGTACCGTAAATCTGCCCGCCGTCGACGAATGTGCTAAGGCGCACCGAGTTCTTGTCCTTGATGCCCGGCATGGGGAAATAGACCTCAGCGCTGCCAATGACCAACTTGTTCCCGCCTATGGGTTCGTAATAGGTGTCTCTGGGACCCAGCGAATTGATGTCATATCCTCTCACCGAACCCACGCCGCCAGCATAATAATTGTTGAAGAAGGGCAGCGGCTTTCCGCCGTAACCGTCGCCGAAGCCGATTTGCCCGCTCAGCATCATCGTAACATTCTTGTACAGCGTGTGGAACCACATGTCCTGGGCGGTGAGCTTGTAATATTTCAGCGAACCGCCCGGCAACCCCATTTCGGCATAGGCGCTCTTCATGCCTCCTTCGGTCGGGAAGAAGGCGTTGTTCCTCGTATCTCGTGACCAGCCTATCGTACCCTTGAGCGTGCTGTTCGTGTTGCCGAACTCTTGAATGAACTGGGCGTACACGGGCGAAGTATAGATTGGATAAAGCGTACTGTAATACGGATAGAGCGCAGCATAATTGACGAGATTGATTGTCGTCTGCTCGACGCCAAGCCCGTAATGGATGATGTCGTTGTCGGTGATCGGCACGCCGAGACGCTCCATGAACCCCGTCGTCTGGGTTTGATATTGGCCGAGCATCAGGGCCGACGGATTGACGTCGCGCTTGTAAACGTCAAAACCCAGGCTGGTTCCCGCATCCGTGACATACGGATTCGTGAAGGAAAAGGAAATGACCTTGTTGAGGATACTGGTGTTGATGGATACCGAAGCCTGGTTTCCCGTACCGAAAATATTGTTCTCGGATACGGACCCGTTCAGAATCAGACCTTCCGCACTCGCGTAACCTGCGCCAACCGAGATGTTTCCTGTCGGCCTTTCCGTCACGTTGAGATTGAGGTCGACCTGATCGTTGGTGCCGACCACCGCAGGCGTTTCGATGTTGGAATCGGAGAAATAGCCCAGCCTGTCTATCCTGCTCTTCGATTCCTTGATTTTCTTCGCCATGTACCAGCCGCCTTCCATCTGCCTGAATTCACGGCGGATCACTTCATCTTCCGTCCTCGTGTTGCCGGTGATGTTGATGCGGCGGACGTAAACTCGATGCCCTGGATCGATGGAAAATGAGAATGCTGCAGTATGGTTCTGCTTGTCGAGGTCAGGGATTGCATTGACGTTAGCAAAGGCATAACCCTCGTCGCCCAGCCTCTCGCTGATGGCCTTGATGGAATCGGTGACATTCTCCCTGTCGAATATGTCGCCTTTTTTCACGCTGACGATCTTGCGCAGTTCCGCTTCGGGCAGCAGCCTGTCTCCGGAAAAGTTGACGGCGCTGAGGGTGTATTTCGGCCCTTCCGTGATATTGATCGTGATGTAGATGTCTTTCTTGTCGGGGGTGATCGAGACATCCGTTGAATTGATGGCGAACTCCAGATAGCCCCGGTTCTGGTAATAAGAGCGCAGTTTCTCCTCATCCCCGGCCAGTTTGTTCCGCGAATACTTGTCGTCGTCGGTGATCCAGGAAAGCCAATTCGGCTTTGAAAGCGAAAAGAGATCGAGCAGTTCCTTTTCCTTGAACACATGGTTCCCGATGATCTCGATCTTGTGTATCTTGGCGACTTCGCCTTCGCTGATGTTGAAACCCACGGCGACGCGATTCCTTTCCAGCGGGGTCAACGTGGACGCGACCTTGACCCCGTAATGCCCTCTGGAAATGTATTGTCTTTTCAGCTCCTGAATCGCCTTGTCGAGCATCGACCTGTCGAGGATGCGCGCCTCGGCGAGCCCAATCTGCTTCAACGCCTTCTTCAGATCATCTTTCTTGATTTCCTTGGCGCCCGTAATATCGATGGAGGCAATCGCCGGGCGCTCGTCTACAACGACGACCAGGGTGCCGTTTTCGGCTTCGATGCGCACATTCTTGAAAAAACCCGTCGCATACAGCGCCTTGATCGCCTCGACCGACTTTGCATCATTCATCGTGTCGCCGACCTTCACCGGCAAGTAGCTGAATACCGTTCCCGCCTCGGTGCGCTGAATGCCTTCGACTTTGATGTTCTTCACAACGAAAGGCTGGAACGCGAAAGCTGAAGTTGCAAAAAGGCTTGAAACAAAGGCAGCCAAATATCTTATTTTCATCAGGTTCAACCGGTAATCAAACGGTGTAGATCGTTGTAAATAGCCAAGGCCATCAGCGAAAAGAGCAAAAATATCCCCACCTGCTGGCCTATTTCAATGGCCTTGTCAGGCAGCGGCCTGCCTCTTACGATTTCGGCCATATAATACATCAAATGCCCTCCATCCAACACAGGAACAGGCAACAAATTGAGCACGCCCAGACTGATGCTGATCAGCGCAAGAAAGCTCAAATAAGCGACCGTCCCCATTCTGGCGGACTGCCCCGCATAGTCGGCAATGGTAATCGGCCCGCCTATGTTGCTCGCGGAAATCCTGCCCAGCAACATTTCCCCCATCATTTTCAGCGTGAAGCCGGAAGTTTCCCAGGTCTTGTCAAATGCGCGGATGAAAGCCGCTCCTGGAGGATAGCGCGCATCGATAAACAGCCTGCCCATGGCCGCCTGGTCGATTTTCGCGGCGATGCCAATCCTGGCAACGCTTTTTCCATTTTCCGTTTCGAGTTCCGGTGTCACGCGCAAATCGATGAGCCGCCCGCCCCGGTCGACGGTGACAATCATCGGCGCTGATCCGTTTTGGCGGATGAAATTGGCCACATCGTCCCAGGCATTGACGCTTTTTCCGCCGAGCAAGACGATCTTGTCTCCCGCCTGGAATCCGGCCCGGCCAGCAGGTCCTCCCTCGACCACTTCCCCGATCACGGCGGGCACGACAAGTTTTGCCTGAACGAATCCCAAACTGGCGAGGAAATTCTTTGAATCGATGTCTGCATGGCTCAAATCAAGCCGGTGGTGAAGCACACTCCCTTTTTCGTCGCGAGCGGAAATATCGACCTTCCCGCCTTTCACGGCCTGCTGAACCAGAAACCACCGCGCATCTTCCCAGGTGCTGACAGGGTGATGATCGACTTCAAGGAGTTCCTCCCCAGAAGAGAAGCCGGCGCTCGCCACAGCCGTGCCCGGTTTTATTTCGCCCAGGATCGGCTTCAATCCCGGAATGCCGTGCATGAAAAGCACCCAGTACAGGAGAATAGCCAGAAGCAGGTTGGACAAGGGTCCTGCGAGAACGATCAGGATGCGCCGGGAGACGGGTTTTGTGTTGAAGGCGCGGGGCAGCTCTTCCGGCGCGACTGCGCCTTCGCGTTCGTCGAGCATTTTGACGTAGCCGCCCAGCGGAAAGGCGGCGATCGACCACTCCGTTTTGTCTGATCCGGCTCGCCATGAAACAAGCGGCTTGCCGAAACCGACGGAAAAACGCAGCACCTTGACCCCGCATGCCTTAGCTGCCGCATAATGCCCCAGTTCATGGACCACGATGAGAATACCAAGCGCTATCGCAAATGCGGCAAGCGTAAAAATCATGCTCATGAAATCTGTTCTCTCGCCGCGATCCTCGCCATTCTGTCGATCTCGAATGCCTCTTCAAGACTGTTGAGTCGAGGCGCGCCGAGCTTGTCCAATGTGCCTGAAATCACATTCGGGATCGCGGGAAAGCGGATTTTTCCGTCGAGAAAACATTGAACGGCGACTTCGTTCGCCGCGTTCAGTATGGTCGGCGCAGCGCCTCCCGCTTCCAGCGCCTCAAAGGCCAGCGCAAGGCATGGGAACCTCGAATAATCCGGCTCTTCGAAATGCAATGCCGCAATCCTGCATAGATCGAGCGAACCCACGCCCGATTCGATCCTGTCGGGAAATCCCAGCGCGTAGGCAATAGGCGTGCGCATGTCCGGATTGCCCAATTGGGCGAGAATCGAGCCGTCTATGTATTCGACCATGGAATGGATGATGCTCTCCGGGTGCACGACAACCTTGATCTGCTCAGGCGCAGCATCGAACAGCCAATGCGCCTCGATCACTTCAAGCCCCTTGTTCATCATCGTCGCCGAATCGACCGAAATCTTCCTGCCCATCGACCAGTTGGGATGATTGCATGCCTCATCCGGCGTGACATGGTCGAGTGCCTCCCGCGCAAAAGTCCTGAACGGGCCGCCTGATGCTGTCAACAGGATGCGTTTCACGCCGCCGTCGCGATTGGCCACATCGCGCGGCAAAACCTGGAAAATGGCGTTGTGTTCGCTGTCGATCGGAAGAAGCGTTGCGCCGTTTTCCCTGACCGCGTCAATGAAAAGCTTCCCCGTCATGACCAGGGTTTCCTTGTTGGCGAGCAATATTCTTTTCCCCGCCATCGCCGCAGCAAGCGAAGGCCGCATGCCCGCCGCCCCGACGATGGCGGCCATCACCGTGTCCACATCTGGAGAAGATGCTATTTTTTCCAACGCCATCACCCCGCTCTCGACTTCCGTCTCCAGCCCTGCGCGCTTCACCCCTTCCCGCAAAATCCCGGCGCTTTCCTCGTCGAGCATCACAGCGTATTTAGGCCTGAATTTCAGACATTGTTCGAGCATCAGGTCATGCCGTGTATTGGCGCTCAGCGCATGGACGGCGAACTTTTCAGGGTGCCGGGCAATGACATCGAGAGTGCTTTGGCCGATGCTGCCCGTGGAGCCGAGTATGGTGACATTCTGCATTTTCATGACCAGGATTGCGCAAGCATGAGGCCAAGCGCCGCCATGGGCAGCGCTGCAGTCAGACTGTCGATGCGATCGAGAATGCCGCCGTGGCCGGGAAGGATGTTTCCGCTGTCCTTGAGGCCGGCATTGCGCTTGACCTGGGACTCAAACAGATCCCCGACGATGCTGAAGGCCAAGAGCAGCAAGGTGGACGGAATCAGCCAGAAGGGTCCTATGGGCAGGGAATCGGTATTGCCGGAAAAAATCATGATCCCTGCATAGAGCGCTACAGCGAACCCGGCGCCCGCCACCCCTTCCCAGGTTTTCCCAGGGCTGATGGACGGTGCGAGCTTGTGCGCGCCGAATTTTCGGCCGCTGAAATAGGCTGCGGTATCGGCAATCCAAACAATGGCCATCACGGCCAGCAGGAGCCATGCGCCATGCAGTCTCAAATCGATCATGGCAAGCCAGGTCGGGATCAGGATGACCCAACCGACGCAGGCCATGAGCACCGGATGCCGGGGATACCAGCCGGCTGCCAGACAGAAAGGCGCAATCGCCACCCAGAAAATGGCCGATATGCCGTAAAAAATCAGGATGCGGCTTGAGTCGAGCTGGATCAGCCAGAAAAACAGGACCGACAACAAGATGCTCAGCACGATGTAAAGCTGCATCAGCAATTTCGAAAAAGAGGCCAGCCTGGCCCATTCCCGGCAGGCGAGAACCGTCACGACCAAGGTCATTCCCGCCCAAAACTCGTCCGAGAGAAGAAACAGGGCGCCCAGAAAAACCAGAACCAATACGACAGCGGTCAGTATCCTGGCTTTAAGCATTTTTTGCAGGCAGTTGCTCGCTGGTCCGCCCGAACCGCCTCTCTCTCGCCTGATAGGAGCGAATGGCCAGATCGAGCGCTGTGGAATCGAAATCCGGCCACAGCGTGTCGGTGAAATAAAGTTCGGTATAGGCGAGCTGCCACAACAGGAAATTGCTGATCCGCTGCTCCCCGCCCGTCCTGATGAAAAGATCGGGCTCCGGAGCATAACTCATGGACAGGTAGGGTGAAAGATCGTTTTCAGAAAAACTCTCGGCAAGTTCGGGGCGCTCTTTCAGCATGCGTTTCACCGCCTGCATGATGTCCCATCTTCCGCCGTAGTTTGCCGCAACGGTCAGGTTCAGACCGCCATTGTCTCGAGTAAGCTCCTCTGCATCCCTGATCAAGGACACCAGCTTGGAATCGAAAGGCGAAATGTCTCCGATCACCCGGAAGCGCAAGTTGTCCTTGTGCATCTGCTCGATCTCGCGGGCAAGCGAACTGTAGAAGAGCGTCATCAGAAACGAGACTTCATCCTTGGGCCTGCGCCAATTCTCGCTGCTGAACGCGAACAAGGTCAGATAATCGACACCCAGGCTGTTGCAATGCCTGATCGTGCTGCGCACGCTTTTGACGCCCCGCTGATGCCCAGCAACTCTCGGCAGCAAGCGCTTCTTGGCCCAGCGGCCATTGCCATCCATGATGATCGCGATGTGCGCCGGGACATTCCTTGCCGATGGTATTTCGCAGGTCGAGCTTTTGAATTGGGCCATCAGACTGCCAAGAGATCGGCTTCTTTGAGCTGCAATGCTTTGTCAACTTCGGCGATGTGACGGTCCGTCAGCTTCTGGATTTCATCCTGAGCCCGTCGTTCTTCATCTTCGGAGATCACCTTGTCCTTGACGAGATCCTTGAGCGAGGAATTGGCATCCCTGCGTATATTCCGGATCGAAATCCTTGCGTTCTCGGCCTCGCCCTTGACCACCTTGATGAGATCGCGCCTTCGCTCTTCAGTGAGCATGGGCATGGGGACACGCACGATGTCCCCAACTGAGGAGGGATTGAGTCCCAGGTCGGAATCCCTGATCGCTTTCTCGATCTGCGACAGCATCTTCTTTTCCCAGGGAGAAACGCTGATGGTGCGCGCATCCAGAAGGCTCACGTTGGCAACCTGGCTGATCGGGGTCGGGTTCCCGTAATAATCGACCATCACATGATCGAGTATGCCGGTATGCGCCCTGCCCGTCCTGACTTTCGAGAAATCGACTTTCAGGGCTTCGAGCGCCTTGCCCATCCTTTGTTCGGCAGATTTCTTGACTTCACCCAACATCTTTTCTTCCCAAATATGCTGAAATCAGCAGTATACCAGAGTTCCCTCGTCCTCCCCGAGCACAACCCGCTTCAAGGCGGAGGTCTTGAATATGCTGAATACATTCACATTCATGTTCTGGTCACGGCACAGGGCGAGCGCTGTGGCATCCATGACCTTGAGATTTTTCTGGATGGCTTCGTCGAAGCTCAGCCGGCTGTAGCGCGTCGCATCGGGATGGGTCACCGGATCTGCCGTATACACGCCATCGACCTTCGTCGCCTTGAGAACGATGTCGACGTTCATTTCCATGCCGCGCAGGGCGGCAGCCGTGTCGGTCGTGAAAAAGGGATTGCCCGTTCCTGCCGCGAACACCACCACCTTGCCTTCTTCCAGGTAACGCATCGCCTTTCCGCGGATATAGGGCTCTGCGACCTGCTCGATATTGAGCGCCGACTGGACGCGGCATTCCAATCCGACTCCGCGCATCGTGTCCTGCAGTGCAAGCGCATTCATGACTGTCGCCATCATGCCCATGTAGTCCGCGGTAGCCCTATCCATGCCGGCTGCACCGAGGGCGACGCCGCGGAAAATGTTTCCGCCGCCGATCACGATGCCGACCTGAACGCCCATTTCGACGACTTCCTTGATCTCGGACACGATGCGCGCGATCGTCGGACGGTTGATACCGTAGCTGTCATCGCCCATGAGTGCTTCACCGCTCAGTTTGAGCAGAATCCGCTTGTAGGCAGCTTTCGTCAAGATTGCCCCACTTGCGCCATCACTTCGGCAACAAAATCGGAAGCAGCTTTTTCAATGCCCTCGCCGACAACGAACATTTGGAAGGTCTTGACCTTGGCGCCCTTGGCGGCAAGCAGCTTCTCGACCGTCTGATCCGGATCCTTCACGAAGGGCTGCCCCAAGAGAGTGACTTCGGCGAGGAATTTGGCCATCCTGCCATCCACCATCTTCTCGACGATATTCGCCGGTTTGCCGCTTTCTGCCGCCTGGGCGGTATAGATTTCACGCTCCCTGGAAATCAGTTCTGCAGGCACCTCATCTTTCGAAACGCAAACAGGCTTGCTTGCAGCGATGTGCATGGCAAGATCCTTGCCAAGCGCTTCATCTGCCCCTGCATAATCAACCAGCACGCCGATTTTTGATCCGTGCAGATAGAAAGCCAGCTGCCCATCTGTATCGAACCGGGCCAACCTGCGGATGCTGATGTTTTCGCCGAGCTTCATGACGAGTTCCTGGCGAACTTCCTCCACCGTCTTGCCCCCCATGTCGGCTGCGGACAATGCTGCAATGTCGGATGGATCGTTCTCGCTGACGATTTGCGCGAGCGATTTCGCGAAATCGATGAAATCAAGGTTCTTGGCAACGAAATCGGTTTCGCAATTGACCTCGACCAGCGCGCCGACTTTTTTGTCGGGCGAGATGAATGCGCCGATGATGCCTTCAGCGGCAACCCTGCCAGCCGCCTTGCTCGCCTTAGCGCCGCTCTTGATCCTGAGCAGATCTTCGGCGGCCTTCATGTCGCCGTTCGTTTCGGTCAGCGCCTTCTTGCATTCCATCATGCCAAGGCCGGTCTGCTCGCGCAGTTCCTTCACCATGCCTGCGGTAATTTCCGCCATCTGTACAACTCCTAGTAAATAAACAAAGTTTAAAAAAAAGGGGCCAGCGCCCCTTTTCCTGGATTATTCTGCTTCATCGCCCGGGTCACTGACCTCGACAAAATCATCGCTGACCAACTCCTTGATGACCTGGCTTCTGCCTTCCAGAATGGCATCGGCCACCCCTCTAGCATAAAGCCGGATGGCGCGACTGGAATCATCGTTCCCCGGTATCACGTAGGACACCCCGTCAGGAGAATGATTGGTGTCGACCACGCCGATCACGGGGATGCCGAGCTTGCCCGCTTCGACGATCGCCCCTTTCTGATAGCCGACGTCAATGACGAAAAGCGCATCGGGCAGGCTGGGCATATCCTTGATTCCGCCGAGGCTGCGCTCAAGCTTTTCGTATTCGCGATGGAGTTCCAGGGCCTCTTTCTTCGAAAGCCTGTCCATCGACCCATCCTGCATCATGGTTTCCATGTCGTGCAGACGCTTGATCGACTGCTTGACCGTCTTGAAATTGGTCAGCATGCCGCCGAGCCAGCGGTGATCGACATAGGGGCTGCCGCAGCGGATAGCCTCTTCCTTGATGATCTCGCGAGCCTGACGCTTCGTGCCGACGAACAGGATCGTTCCCTTGTTGGCAGCGAGCTGGCGGACGTGTTTCATCGCCTCCTGGTATTTCGCCATCGTCTTTTCCAGGTTGACGATATGGATCTTGTTGCGGTGTCCGAAAATGTATTGCGCCATCTTCGGGTTCCAGTAACGAGTCTGGTGACCGAAATGGACGCCCGCTTCAAGCATTTGACGCATTGTGACTGACATTCTGATTCTCCAATTTAGGGTTATAGCCTCCATCCGACCCATTGACCCATTCAGGGCACCCCGTAGATCGGATGTGCGAATTTCAGCCCGATTGATATGCACTGCCGGGCCAAGTGCGAGATTGTAGCACTTTGACGGCCTGTCGCTCAACAACCGATTGCCTTGCAGAGCGCTATTCGCTATGCTCAGCACTCATCAAGCAAGGAATTGAGATATGGCAGTCAGCATCAAAAGCCAGCAGGAAATCGAGAAAATGCGCGTGGCTGGAAGGCTTGCGGGGGAAGTCCTGGACTACATCGCCCCTTTCGTGAAAGCCGGGGTCACGACTGAAGAACTGGACAGGCTTTGCCACGATTACATGGTGAACGTGCAAAATGCGATACCTGCACCCCTGAATTACGCGCCGCCCGGTCACAGGCCTTATCCCAAATCGATCTGCACTTCCATCAATCACCAGATCTGCCACGGCGTCCCAGGTGAAAAGCAGCTCAAGAACGGCGATATCCTAAATATCGACATCACCGTCATCAAGGACGGTTATCATGGTGACACCAGCCGAATGTTCTGCGTCGGTGAGGTCGCCCCCCATGCCAGACGCCTGTGCGACATCAGCTACGAATGCATGTGGCACGGCATCCACCAGGTAAAGCCCGGAAATCGGCTAGGTGACATCGGCGCCGCCATACAAAAGCATGCCGAAAAAAGCGGATACAGCGTCGTCCGCGAATACTGCGGGCATGGCATCGGCGTCAATTTCCACGAAGAGCCACAGGTGCTGCATTACGGGGCATCTGGCACCGGCCTCACCCTGCAGGCCGGCATGATCTTCACCATCGAACCCATGATCAATGCAGGCAAAGCCGCCATTCGCCATCTGGGCGATGGATGGACTGTGGTCACGAAGGATCACAGCCTTTCCGCGCAATGGGAACATACGGTGCTCGTCACCGAGACAGGATACGAAGTGCTGACCCTGTCGGAAGGCGCCCCTCCGGAAATATCGCCTTGATACTTGAGTCGGAGACGATCAAGCGGAAGCTTATCGAAGGAAAGAAAGCCCTCAAGGCGGGATTCGAGCGGGACGGGCGGGCAGCCGTTCTGATGAAAAACCTTGCTCGCCTCGTCGATTCCTTGCTGGAATCCGCCTGGACCAGCATTTCCCCGCCGAAAGGTGCAGCGCTTCTTGCCGTAGGCGGATATGGGAGAAAGGCTTTGTTTCCCCATTCCGACATCGATCTGCTGATCCTGCTCGACGAACCGGCGAATCCGGAAACCGCCGACAAGCTCGTGCGGTTCGTGGGTTTGCTTTGGGACTCGGGACTTGATGTCGGACACAGCGTGCGCACCCTGGATGAATGCATCGTCGAGGCTGCCAAAGACATCACAGTGCAAACCAACATGCTCGAATCGAGGCTGCTGGCGGGCAGCCCGAACCTGTATCAATCCTTCACTCAGGAATTGCGCAATTCGATCGATTGCAAAAGCTTTTTCAATGCCAAGGAACTCGAACAGCAGCAGCGCCACCTGCGCCTATACGGCGACCTCGAGCCCAACCTGAAGGAAAGCCCTGGCGGCCTCCGGGATCTGCAGACCCTGATCTGGATCGGAAAGGCCTGCAATCTCGGCACTTCATGGAACGAGCTGGCCGATCACGGCATCATCACGAAAAGCGAGGCGCTGCGTATTGGCCGGCATCAGGCCTTCCTGGAAAATCTGCGCATCCGCCTTCACTACCTTGCATCGAGAAGGGAGGACAGGCTGCTTTTCGATTACCAGACCGATCTTGCAAAAGAACTCGGCTATGTCGAAAGGCATTCACGCCGCGCCAGCGAACAACTGATGCAACGCTATTATCGGGTGGCAAAATCGGTTTCCCAGCTCAATACCATCTTGCTGCAGAACATGCGAAGCAGCGTGTTCGCGGCCTCCCCAGTCACGAGAACCGCGATCAACGAACGCTTCGAGGTCAGGGACGACCTGCTCGCGGCAAGAAGCGAATTGCTGTTCTCCGAAAACCCGAGCGCCATTCTCGAATGTTTCCTGCTGATCGAGCGTCACCCCGAACTGAAAGGCATCAGTTCTGAAACATTGCGCGCGCTTTGGCGAGCCACATCTAAAATCGATGCCAATTTCCGGAAAAAGGAAGAAAACCGCACGCTGTTCATGGAGATCCTGAAGGCTCCCAGGGGTGTCTCGCATACCCTGCAGCGGATGAATCAGTATGGCGTGCTGGGCAAATACATTCCCGCCTTCGGCCGCATTGTGGGACGCATGCAGCATGATCTCTTTCACGTGTACACCGTGGACGAGCATATCCTCAAGGTGGTGCGCAATCTGCGGCGTTTCGCCATGGCCGAATACACCCACGAATATCCGCTTTGCAGCAGGATATTCAGCGAATTCGACCGTCCCGAGGTGCTTTATCTCGCAGGCCTCTTTCACGACATCGCCAAGGGCCGGGGGGGCGACCATTCCAAGCTTGGAAAACACGATGCGCTGACCTTTTGCAGGCAGCATGGCCTTTCGGAAGAAGATGCCGTGCTTGTCGGCAATCTCGTTGAAAATCATCTGCTCATGTCTTCCACCGCTCAGAAGATGGACTTGTCCAATCCCGAGGTCATTGCCGCATTCGCGTCGAAAATCGGCACGGAGAAGCAGCTTGCCGCGCTCTATCTGCTCACCGTGGCCGACATCAGAGGCACAAGTCCAACAGTGTGGAATGCCTGGAAGGAGAAGCTTCTCGAGGACCTGTACAGGGCTTCCCAGCGCTACCTCAGAGGAGACAAGCCCTCCTCGGTAGGCAATTTCCAGATGCGCCAGATCGAGGCAGTGAGATTGCTTCAGCTCTATGCCATGCCCAAGGACAGCCAGAAGTCGCTCTGGTCCAAGCTCGGAATGAATTACTTTTTGCAGCACGATGCCAACGAAATCGCCTGGCATGCGCGCGTGCTCTACAACCGCGTCGAAACAAAGCTTCCCATCGTCAAGGCGAGACTGAGCCAGGTCGGGGAAGGGTTGCAAGTCATGATCTATGCGAAAAGCAGGCCCGATCTGTTTGCCCGGATCAGCGGGTTTTTCGAGCGCATCGGCTACAATATTGCCGAAGCCCGCATCCACACGACAAACCACGGCTACAATCTGGACAGCTTCCTGGTGCTCGACCCCGAACGCAAAGTCGAGCAGTACCGGAACCTGATCAGCTTCGTCGAATTCGAGCTGGGAGAGCGGCTCAGTCACGAAAACGCAGAGCAATCCCCCATCCAAACCCGTCTGAGCCGTCATCTGAGGCATTTCCCCATACCGCCGCAGGTCAGCATCGTACCGGACGAAAAAGGCGCTTACCGAGTGCTTTCGATCATCGCCGGCGACAGACCCGGGCTCTTGTCGAAAATCGCAAGCACGCTGAAGGACCACCAGATCGATGTGCACAGCGCCAGAATCAACACGCTCGGCGAGCGCGCAGAGGATACCTTCCTGATTTCAGGAAATGTGCTCGAAAACCCCAAGACGCTGATCCGCGTCGAAGCCGAGCTTCTGAGTGCGCTTCAGACTTGAAGACGGGACGCCATCGACGACAATCGATCCAGCGTCATGCGCATAGCTTCGAGAAAAGCGGCGATATGAGCATCGGTATTCTCCCACCCCAGGCTCACTCTCACCGCGCCGCGCGCCAAATCAGGCGATACGCCCATGGCAAGCAGCGTTGCGCTCGGTTCGGTCTTTCCGCTCGAACAGGCCGAGCCGCTCGCAATCGCGAATCCCATCTTGTCCATTTCGCCGACGAGCGTTCCGCCTTCGATGCCTGAAAAGGAAAAATAGACCGTATTGGGAAGCGCGCGGTCGGCATCCGAAAAAAACGCCGCCCCCATGCCCCGCAAGGCTTCCTCCAGCTTCAGCTTCATTTTGGCCATGCTGCTTGCGGCATGCTCCTGCCGGGTTTTGGCAAGCGTGGCTGCAACGCCAAAACCGACAATCGCAGCAACGTTCTCGGTTCCTGAACGCAATCCCGATTCCTGCCCGCCTCCATCGATGAGCGGGTTGAGCGTAAGCCGCTTGTCGAGAACCAACGCTCCAGCGCCTTTCGGGCCGTAAATCTTGTGCGAGGAGATCGTCATGGCGTGCACGCCGAGGGATGGAAAATCAAAAGGAATTTTGCCGAACGCCTGAACAGCATCGGTATGCATCCAAATTTTTTTCCTTCTCGCCATCTCGGAGAGCGTCCCGACGTCCTGCACGACGCCAGTCTCGTTGTTGGCAAGCATCACGGAAAGCATGCCGGTCGGCACTGATATCGCCGCTTCGGCATCACCCATGTCGACCAGCCCTTTACCGTCGACCCTGATCTTGCGCGTTGTCCATCCTGACCGCGCAAGCGACTCGGCCGATTTGGATATGCTGGGATGCTCGATCGCACTGAAAGCCACCTGCGCAGGCTTGAGATAGCTGGCAAGGCCTTTGAGAAAAAGGTTGTTGGCTTCGCTGCCGCAACTCGTGAAGACGACCTGTGAACTGGAACAGCCCAGGGCACCTGCGATCTGACTTCTTGCGTTTTCGATCGCCTCCTTGGCTATTCTTCCGAAGGAATGGGCGCTGGAAGGATTTCCAAAACCACCCCCGAGATAAGGAAGCATTGCTTCCAGAACTTCCTCATCTAGCGGGGTCGTGGCATTGTAATCCAGGTAAACCGGCATCAAGCTGGTGCAAACGCCATCCGCGCCTCACCCTGATTCATCTTGCCGTAAATCAGCTGGTCCAGCGTGATGGATTCGAGGTAGCTGTAGATCTGGTCGGTGAGGTCCGTCCAGAGATTGTGCGTGAGGCAAGGGCCATCGCCCTTGCAATTGGCCTTCCCGCCGCATTTCGTCGCATCCAGCGGCTCATCGACCGCGAGAATGATCTGCGCAACCGAAATCCTGTCAAGCGGCTTGGCAATGCAGTATCCGCCGCCTGGTCCGCGAACGCTCTCGACAAGACCGTGCCGCCTCAACCTGCCAAACAGCTGCTCGAGGTAGGAAAGCGAAATCAACTGACGCTCGCTCACCCCTGCCAAGGTGACCGGCGCACCGTCTGAATGGATGGCCAAATCGACCATCGCTGTCACGGCAAATCTGCCTTTAGTAGTTAATCTCATGGTTCACTCCGTATAGATTGACGACCGGGTGATACCCGATTTCTTTTGTCAACTATAATAGCAAGTCCAAAAAATCAGTCAACTATTTTATTGAGGTATTTTGGATCGAAGCCGTCCGCCGTCGCCTTGGCTTCTTCCGTGTGCACGCCGATTTTTTCCAGGTACTGCAGGATCAGCTCGATCTTGTGATCGGTTGCAGCGCTATGGTCGATCAGCCCGTGGATCGCCTTGGTGAAGGGGTCATTCATGTCGTCTCCGATCGCGTAAGCGCTGAAGCCCAACTTCTCCGCCTTTTTCTCCCTGGCTTGCCTGACTTCATCCAGAATCCTGGCCGGGATACCCACTGCAGTCGCGCCGACAGGAACGTCCTTGACAACGACGGCATTCGAGCCGATTTTCGCGCCATCCCCGATCATGACGGGCCCGAGGATTTTCGCCCCTGCCCCGACGATCACGCCCTTGCCCAGCGTGGGATGACGCTTGCCTTCCTTCCAGGACGTGCCGCCGAGCGTCACGCCGTGATAAAGCGTCGAATCGTCGCCGATCTCGGCCGTCTCGCCGATCACGACCCCCATGCCATGGTCGATGAACACACGCCTGCCGATTTTCGCTCCAGGATGGATTTCGATGCCGGTGAGCCAACGCCCGACATGCGCGGCAAAGCGCGCCATCCATTTCAGACCGGCGTTCCAAAGGCGATGCGACAATTTATGGATCAGTACGGCGTGAAAACCCGGATAGCAGGTTATCACCTCCCATCGGGTTCGCGCAGCCGGGTCGCGTTCGAAAACGACCTTGACGTCTTCCTTGATGGATTCAAACAATTTCATCGCAGCTCTTTAGGATATTCGGTCAGATCCCGCAAAATGCCCCTCAAGATATTCACCTCGATTTTTTCCAGCCTGCTTCTTGCAAACAGCCGCCTGAGCCGCTGCATCAGCCGTTTGGGCTCATTTGGATCGAGAAATCCAATCTTAACCAAAGTTTCTTCCAAATGCTGATAAAAATGCTCGATTTCTTCGAACGTCGCAAGATCAAGCGGCTTTTCACGCGGCGCAGCCCCTTGCTCAGCTGCCATTCTCAATTCGTAGGCCATGACCTGGACGGCTGCGGCAAGATTCAGGGAAGAATATTCAGGATTTGCTGAAATGGTCGAAATGATCTGGCATTTCCCGACCTCCTCGTTCGTGAGACCCGACATTTCGGTGCCGAAAACCAGCGCCACATCGCCGCGCGCGGCTTCTTCAAGCACGATGCGCGCGGCTTCCCGAGCATCGTACACCTCGTGGGAGAGATCCCTTGATCTCGCCGTCACCGCAACAGCAAGACGAACGCCCGAGAGCGCTTCGTCAAGCGTATCGCTGACCTTGCATTGCTCCAGCAGGTCTTCCGCCCCTGAAGCGCGCGCTGTGGCATCAATATGGGGAAACCACTTGGGCGAGACCAGATGGAGACCTGAAAGCCCCATGGTTTTCATGGCGCGCGCGGCTGCCCCGATGTTCCCTGGATGACTCGTCCTGCAAAGCACGATGCGCACATTGGCAATTCCCTGATTCACTTTCAGAATTTCCTTCGGTCAAATATCACGTCCAAACCTGTTAGAATACTGCAGTTCGTAGAACCTCAGAGACGCTCCATGCACCCAATGCTCAACACAGCGGTCAAAGCCGCACGCCGCGCGGGATCGATCATCAACCGCGCATCCCAGAACATCGACATGCTCAAGGTCGAGCACAAATCCTACAACGATTTCGTGAGCGAAGTGGACAAGGCTGCGGAATCGGCCATTCTGGAAATCATTCTGGAAGCCTATCCGAACCACGCCATTCTAGCAGAAGAAAGCGGCACCCAAGGCGATTCCGAATTCCAGTGGATCATCGATCCGCTCGACGGAACAACCAATTTTCTGCACGGCTTTCCGCAATATTCGATTTCAATCGCCTTGTCTCATAAAGGCCAGATCACCCAGGCCGTTGTGTACGATCCTGTGCACAACGACCTGTACACGGCCACGCGCGGCAGCGGCGCATTTCTCAACGAAAGGCGCATTCGCGTCTCGAAAAGGAGCCGCCTGGAAGACGCGCTGATCGGAACGGGATTCCCCTTCAGGAATTTCGACAATCTGGATACCTATCTTGCCGTTTTCAGGGAACTGGTTCAAAAAACCTCAGGCATTCGCAGGCCAGGTTCGGCTGCGCTCGATCTCGCGTCCGTTGCCGCAGGGCGATTCGACGGTTTCTGGGAATTCAGCCTGAGCCCCTGGGATATCGCAGCAGGCACGCTCCTCGTCACGGAAGCAGGTGGACTCGTCGGCGACCTGGTCGGAGAAGCCAATTACTTGAAAACCGGCCATATCGTTGCAGGTTCGCCGAAAATTTTCGCACAGCTCCTCAAAACGCTGGCGCCGTACTTGACCGACAATCTGAAATCCTGAGCGGAACTTCGAATATAGCGCAATCAAGAAGATTTGTTTATCATAGGAACGAATGCTCAGGCGCTTGAGCGTTACGGCAATCCCCTTATCTAGGAGAGAGTGAGCAATGCTGGTCATCGTCGGTTATGTCGTTATCCTGATATGCGTTTTCGGGGGATTTCTGATAGCCGGCGGCCATGTGGCGGCGCTTTTGCAGCCCATCGAACTGCTCATGATCGGAGGCGCAGCCACCGGCGCATTCGTCGTCGGCAATTCAAGCAAGGCCATCAGGGCCACATTGAAAGCGCTCCCCACCGTATTCAAGGGTTCTAAATACAACAAGGCGCTTTACATGGAGCTGATGGCGCTCCTCTACGAAATCCTCTCCAAGATCAGGAAGGAAGGGTTGATGTCGATCGAGAGCGATGTCGACAACCCGAACAGCAGCCCGCTCTTCACCAAATACCCCAAGATCCTGAGCGACCACCATGCGATCGAATTTCTGACCGATTACCTGCGCATCATGGTCGGAGGAAACCTGAATTCTTTCGAAATCGAAAACCTGATGGACAACGAAATCGAAACCCACCACCACGAAGGATTGGTTCCCGCCCATATCCTGGGCAAGATCGGTGAAGGGCTGCCCGCTTTCGGTATCGTCGCGGCCGTCATGGGCGTCGTCCATACCATGGAATCAGTCGGCATCCCCCCGAGAGAACTCGGCCTGCTGATCGCCCACGCGCTGGTCGGGACTTTCCTCGGCATTCTGCTTTCCTATGGTTTCGTCAGTCCGCTCTCCAACCTGCTCGAGCAGAAGGTCAACGAATCGAGCAAGCTCCTGCAATGCATGCGCGTGACCTTGCTGGCCAGCCTCAATGGTTACGCGCCTGCTTTGGCCGTCGAGTTCGGCAGGAAAGTCCTCAATTCGACCGAGCGTCCCAGCTTCAGCGAACTCGAAGAGCATGTCAAAAAGAGCAAATCGCGTTAAGCGGACATAGCGAATGAGCGACGATTCACAACGCCCCATCGTCATCAAGCGGGTCAAGAAGGGCGGCGGCGGCCACCACGGCGGCGCATGGAAAATCGCCTATGCCGACTTCGTCACGGCAATGATGGCCTTCTTTCTGCTCATGTGGCTGCTCGGATCGACCACGAAAGGCGACCTGAAAGGAATCGCGGAATATTTCAAGACCCCCCTCAAAGTTGCACTCGAAGGCGGAAGCGGTTCAGGAGAATCCAGCAGCATCATCCCAGGTGGAGGAAAAGATCTCATCCACACATCCGGCCAGAACATCAGAACCGATGCCGAGATGAAAAAACACAGGATCAATTTGAACGATGCCAAGGCTGCGCTCGAGAAACAAGATGCAGAAAGACTCAAGGCGCTCAAGGCCACCCTGGAAAAGGCGATCGACTCCAATCCGGAACTGAAGAAATTCAAGGACCAGCTTCTCATCGACATCACGAGCGAAGGGCTGAGAATTCAGATCGTCGACTCGAAGAAAAGGCCCATGTTCGACCTCGGCAGCACTATCCTGAAATCCTATACGAAGACCATCCTGGACGAAATCGGCAGAACGCTGAACGAAGTACCGAACAAAATCAGCCTTTCTGGGCATACGGACGCCACCCCCTACAGCGGAGGCGGGAAGAATTACAGCAATTGGGAACTCTCGGCAGACAGGGCTAACGCAGCTCGGCGCGAGCTTGTCCGGGGAGGAATGAATGACAGCAAGATGCTGCGCATCGTCGGGCTTTCCTCAGCCGTGCCGCTGGACAAGGAGAATCACTACGATCCAATCAATCGCCGCATCAGCATCATCGTCATGAACAAGAGGACCGAGGACGCCATCACTTCAGACGAAAGCGTCAGCAGCGTGAACGACAAATCCAAAGTGACTACACAAACGGTGACGCCGAAGGCCGCGCCCGTCAAGAAGTGACTATTCGCGCTCCGGGAAGAGCGCGCTGCTGAACCCGAAATTCGCGAGATCCCTGATCCTCATCGGATAGAGCATGCCTTCCAGATGATCGCATTCGTGCTGTACCACCCGTGCATGGAATCCGGATACTGATTTTGAGATTGCATGGCCGTGAGCATCGAATCCGCTGTACCTGATCTTCGAAAATCTCGGCACCAGTCCGCGCATCCCGGGGATGCTGAGGCAACCCTCCCAGCCCTCCTCCATTTCCGCGCCCATCGGCTCGATCACCGGATTGACCAGAATGGTGAGCGGGATCGTCTCCACATCGGGATAACGCGGATTTTCCTGGATCTCAAACAGGACGAGCTGAAGATCGACCCCGATCTGGGGCGCAGCCAGCCCGGCCCCATTCATGGCGCGCATGGTCTCGATCATGTTCGAGACGAGCTCATGCAGTTCGGGAGTGTCGAATTGAGTGACCGGCTGCGCTTTTCTCAGGAGGCGTTCATCGCCCATCTTGAGCACGGTTTCAATTGTCATGGATTTCGGCAAGCTTGTCCAAGATTTCGCGCACGTCCGTCATGGCCACCTTGAGCACTGCGTTGACCTCCTCGAGCTTGATGCCGTGCAGGCTGTTACCCCTGCCTGCGGCAAAATTGGCCACGACAGCGATCGCCGCATAACAAAGCCCTGCCTCCCTTGCCAGAATCGCCTCGGGCATGCCGGTCATCCCGACCATGTCCGCTCCATCACGCTCCATCCTGTTGATTTCGGCAGCAGTTTCCAGCCTGGGGCCCTGGGTCGCGGCATACACTCCGCCGTCTATCGCCTTTTTTCCGCACAGCGCCGCAGCGCGCATGCATTTCACCCTCAAATCCTCGCAAAAAGGCTCGGTAAAATCGGTATGCGTCACGGGTTTCTCGCGCGAATCGAAAAAAGTGGACTGTCGACCATACGTGTAATCGATGATCTGGTCAGGCACGGCAAGCGCCCCTGGCACGAGATCACTCCGGATGCCGCCCACGGAGGCGACCGAAACGACACTGCTCACATTCTGCGAGCTGAGTGCCCATATATTGGCGCGATAATTGACGTCGTGCGGCGGGATGGTATGAGCGTAGCCGTGCCGTGCAAGAAAAATGACCTCGTTGTCCCCGATTCTGCCGAATGTCAGCGCGCCGGATGGCTCGCCATAAGGCGTGCGCATGACAAGGCGCCGCGTCACTTCCATATTGACCAGCTGGGTCAGTCCAGAGCCCCCGATTATCGCCAGCATTCTAGTTTTCCCTCAACGCATAAATAGCAGGCAGGTTGCGCCATGCGCCGTGCACGTCCATGCCGAACCCGAATACATACCTGTCCGGAAGGGAAAGCCCCACGAAATCAGCCTGGATCGGCTTGCTTTTTTTGATCGCCTTGTCGCAGAATACTGCGCTATAGAAGCGCTCAGCCCCTTCCGCCAGAACACGCTCTCTTATCCCCGCCATGGTCTCGCCTTCATCGAGGATGTCGTCGAGCACGAGAACCACTCTGCCGTTCACATTCTCCCGCGGCAGGACCTTCCAATCGAGCTCTCCGCCACTCGTTCTGCTGCCATAGCGGCTGACATGCACGTAATCGAAATCGAGCGGAAAATTCAGCATGGGCAACATTTGACCAGTGAACACGACAGCTCCGCCCATCACGCTCAAAACCAGGGGATGCGTATCCGATAACGCTTCCGTGATTTCCAGAGCGAGCCGCTTCAATGCCGAAGCAACCTCCTCGGCCGAATAAATCAGCTCAGCCTGATCGAGGATATCCCATGATTCCTTGGCGCTCAGCATTTGTGATTGCGTCTTTCTGCGTGGAAGCAGATGTCGTTCGTAAATTTGTCTCCCAGTTCCGGATGCTTCAGCGCATAGGCCAATGTCGCTTGAAGATAGCCCAGTTTGCTGCCGCAGTCATAGCGCGTACCGTGAAATTGGTAGGCGATGATTTCTTCCTCACCCAGAAGTGCCGCGATGCCGTCGGTCAGCTGTATTTCGCCGCCCGCGCCATGCTTGACACGCTTGAGATGGTGGAAAAGTCTGGGCGTCAATATGTAGCGGCCCACGACAGCCAGCGTGGATGGCGCATCCTTCGGTTTCGGCTTCTCCACGATCCCCTTGATCGGTTGGCATCGTTCGCTGATGGGCGAATCGGTTTCCACCACGCCGTAATGCATGGTTTCCTCGCGAGGAATATCCTGGACACCCAGGACGGAGCAGCGATGATGCTCATAGACATCGATCATATGGGCGATGGTGGGTTTTTCTGAATCGATGAGATCGTCGGCAAGCAGGACCGCAAAAGGCTCGTTCCCCACCACAGGCTGGGCGCACAGAACGGCATGCCCAAGGCCAAGCGCATCGGATTGTCTGACGAAAATGCAATTCACCTTGTCGGGGATGATCTTGCGCACTTCGTTGAGGAGCTTCTTTTTCCCTTTTGCCTCGAGTATGGATTCCAGCTCGTAATTCTTGTCGAAATGATCTTCTATGGCGCGCTTGTTCCTTCCCGTGATGAAGATCATGTCGGTGATGCCGGCTGCAGCAGCTTCTTCGACTGCATACTGGATCAGCGGCTTGTCGACGATGGGCAGCATCTCCTTGGGGCTGGCCTTCGTTGCAGGCAAAAAACGCGTCCCCATGCCTGCAACAGGAAAAACAGCCTTGGTGATTTTTTTCATTTAGACTCCTTCAGAAACAAGCTGGGCGAATTCAGCTTCGTCCAGCACATTGACCCCGAGCGCCAACGCCTTGTCATGCTTGCTGCCAGGATTTTCTCCGACGACAACGAAGTCCGTTTTCGTCGATACGCTGCCCGTCACCTTCCCGCCCAAGGCTTCGATCATCTCTTTTGCCTCGTCTCGCGTGAAACGGGACAACGTTCCCGTCAGGACGAATGTTTTTCCTTCGATCCTGCTTGCAGCCCCCTTCTCAATCGCACCTGCATCCGGCCTGACACCCTCTTTGAGCAATTCGTTTATTACTTCGATATTGTGATGCTCATTGAAAAAGTTGATTATACTATGCGCGACCACAGGACCGATATCCGGCACCTCGATTAATTTTTCTTCGACTGAGCTTGCCGCCTTCAAGGCTTCCAGCGACCCGAAATGGCGCGCAAGATCCTTCGCAGTGCTTTCCCCGACATGACGGATGCCGAGGGAAAAAATGAACCTCGAAAGCGCCCTGTTCTTGCTCGATTCGATCGCAGACAAGAGGTTCTGGGCGGATTTCTCGCCCATGCGATCGAGGCATGCGAGATCCTCCTGCTTCAGTTTGTACAGATCGGCTGGCGTCCTCACCACGCCCGTATCGACGAGCTGATCGACCAGCTTTTCTCCAAGTCCATCGATGTCCATGGCACGCCGGCTTGCGAAATGCAAAAGCGCCTGTTTGCGCTGCGCTGCGCAAAACAGACCGCCGGTGCAGCGATGCTCGATGCTCCCCTTTTCCCGCACCACCTTGCTGCCGCACACTGGACAGTGTTTCGGCATGAGGAAATTGTGCCTGTAAGCTGCGCTATCGTCCCGGACCCGTCCGGCGACCTCGGGAATCACATCTCCTGCGCGCCTGACGATCACCTTGTCGCCGATACGCACACCCTTGCGGCGCAATTCGAACAGGTTATGCAACGTGGCGTTGCTGACCGTGGTTCCCCCGACAAACACGGGCTCCAGTTTCGCGACCGGCGTGAGTTTTCCGGTGCGTCCAACCTGCACCTCGATGTCGTTGAGAAGCGTCATCTGCTCCTCGGCAGGATATTTGTGCGCCACGGCCCAGCGCGGCTCGCGCGTCAAAAAACCGAGTTCGTCCTGCAAAGCCAGGCTGTTGACCTTGTACACCACGCCGTCGATGTCGAAAGGCAGACTGTCGCGCAACTTGGCAACACGGCGGTGAAAAGCCTTCAGCCCTTCTGCTCCCCTAGTCACTTCCCGCACGTCGCTCACCGGAATGCCCATGCTCGCCAAAGCATCCAGCACGCCGCTATGCGTTTTCGGCAACGCCCAGCCTCGCACTTCGCCCAATCCGTATGCGAAAAAGGAAAGCGGCCTTTTCGCTGCAAGCTGCGGGTCGAGCTGGCGTATGCTGCCAGCCGCACCATTTCTTGGATTGACGAGCGTGGGCAGCCCCTTTTCGCGCTGTCTTGCGTTGTAGCGCTCGAAATCCCGCCTGCCCATGTACACTTCGCCACGCACTTCAAGCACCCCGCCTGGACAGTTGGCAAGATGCAGCGGAATCGCATGGATGGTGCGCACATTCTGCGTCACGTCCTCCCCCACTTCGCCGTCGCCTCTGGTCGCTGCCTGAACCAGAATGCCCTGTTCGTAGCGCAGATTGATCGCCAATCCGTCGAATTTCAATTCGCATGCATATTCGATTTCGGCATCGATGCCCAATTCTCTTCTCACCCGCGCATCAAAGAGCGCCGCTCCATCGTCATCCGTTTCCGTGCGGATGGAAAGCATGGGCACGGCATGCTTGACTGGCTCGAATGCATCGAGCACCTTGCCGCCGACGCGGCGCGTCGGGGAGTCAGGGATTGCAAGTTCGGGGTGTTTTTCTTCGAGCTCGATAAGCTCACGGAAAAGGCGATCATACTCCGCATCCGGAATGAGCGGGTTGTCGAGCACGTAATAGCGGTAATTGTGCAGCTCGATTGCTTCGCGAAGGGTTTTCAGCCTTTCGCGCACTTCGCTTTCTTCGGCCATCAGGAAAACAGCCTCAGGGCACGCTCGCCTCCGGGAGCGATCTGCCTGCTTTCCATTTTCAGCTTGATTTCCTGAAGCAGCCTGCGGATCTTGTCGAAACCGGCTTCGGAGAGCATCAGCCGCTTGTCGTCGACGAGCACCCCGCCGAGCGTGCCGGAAAAGCTTTTGGCGATGGTGATCATCTGATCAAATGCCTGCTTGCCTTGGGCGACCCGAGGCACATCCAGCAGAAAGGTGATGCCGTGCGTGCTGAGATGCCTGATCCCGTCAGGCAGAAAAACAGCCGGCTCATGGTTGCACAGGGAAAAGAGGTGGGTGCCCTGGTCATCGAAATACTTGAAAGTCCCGTCGGACTCGAGCCGGAATCCGGCTGCCTCTGCAAGTCCCCTGATCTTCGTTCCGGCGAAAGTCTCTTCTCCACGGCTCATCACGTTGATGCCGATCAGCATATCGACTTCGGCGCAGAACCGGTCAAGCTGAATCGCCCGCGCATGCGCCTCGTTGATTTCCGGACAATGTTCGGTCGCCTTGAGCTGCGCGGCCAATCCCACGACCATGTCGCGGAATTCCGCAAGCTTCGCAAGGCTCGCCACGCCCGACCGATCGACCAGTTGCAGGCTGATCTTGAAATTCCTGTATTTTGGCCTGGCATGAGGCTCTTCCCAGGTGCCGCTTTCGATATTCAGCCCGTAGACGCCGACAAATTTGCCGAATTCGTGCTTTCTGCGAAACACTTCGGCTATTTCCTCGGCGCCGATGGGGCTGGCAGCCTGCATCTCGGCGATATAATCGATTTCGGAGTCGGCAAAATGCATGGCCGGCTTCGATTCGGCTGCAGGCTCAGTTTCCGCTTCTTCGGTCAGCACCGGCAAATCATCAGGAATATCGTCGTCAAGGTCGATCAATTGATGTTCGATTCTTCCATCATCTCCCCTGGCCTGATCCAAGCCCTCCAACAGAACGTCATCGTGCCTCGCCTGAAACAGCGCTTCGGCTTTCCTTCTGTGACTCCTCTGCTGCATCCAGTTGAACAGGACTATTCCGGCAACGAAGAGCGTGCCGATCAGGATCAAAGCGATTTGCAGATTGCTCATACCCACCTCATGAACGCTGGCTGGGCCAGCTCAGTTTGTCATTATAACGATAACGCCCTTTGCTTCGAAGCCTCGACATCCACCGCCACCACCCTGGACACCCCCTGCTCCTGCATGGTCACGCCGACCAGTTGGTGCGCCATTTCCATGGTGATCTTGTTGTGGCTGATGAACAGAAACTGGGTATGCTCGGACATCTTCCTGACCATATCACAAAACCGCTCCGTATTGCTGTCGTCGAGCGGCGCATCCACTTCATCCAGCAGACAGAAAGGTGCTGGATTCAGCATGAAAAGCGAAAAAACCAGGGAGATCGCCGTCAGCGCCTTCTCTCCGCCGGAGAGCAGCCTGATGGAGGCATTCTTTTTTCCTGGCGGCTGCGCCTCGATCTCCATGCCGCTGTCGATGATCTGCTCCCCCGTCAGCACGAGCCTAGCCTGACCGCCACCGAACAACTGATGAAAGAGATCGGAAAAATTCTTGTTGACTTCATCGAAGGTCGACTTCAGTCTTTCCCGAGTTTCCCGATCTATTTTCCTGATGGCCGTCTCGAGCGTCTCGATCGCCAGATTCAGATCCGAAACCTGCGCATCAAGATAACCCCGCTTCTCCAGCGCTTCCTGAAGCTCGTCGTATGCGGCCAGATTGACGGCCCCCAGGCTTTCGATTGCGCCGCCCAGCTTTGTTATTTCAGCCTGGCAATAGGCTTCAGGCGCCTTGTCGAGCATCCCGGCAAGCGCCTCGATGTCCGCGCCTGCATTGCCGAGGGATTCTTCCAATTGCGCTTCATTGAGTCTCGCTTCCTGTTCCTTGAGGCGCATCCCTGCGATTTTTTCCCTCATCGGATCGAGCTTGAGCTCCGCTTCCTGTCGAGACCGGTCGATTTCCCTCAGTTCGAAAGACAACGCTTCGCTCATCTTGCGAATGGCCGAAAGATTTGCTTCCTTCTCTCCATGCTGAGCGAGCGCAATTTGCAGTTCATTCTCCAGGAGCGCTGCATCCTGGGCCGCATGCTCCTTCGCAAGCGCATCGAGATTTTCCCTGCCCTGCATCATGTTTCTGGTCAGAAATTCGATGCGTCCCCTCAATTCGTCGAGTTTGATCACGCAGGATTTTTCGTGGAATTCGGCATCGCGGCACTTCTTTTCCGCATGCTGCAAAAATGTGTTTCTTTGTTCGAAACGGGCGTTGGCTTGATCGAGTGCACGCTTCATTTCGATCAGGTTTTCGCGCAGCGATCCGATATTCTCGCGAAGCGCATGCAGTTTTCCGTCAATTTCCATTTTCCTGGCCGCTTCCGCTTCGAGCTGGACATCGATCTCGCTTGATTCCGCACCGATCCTGGCGCTCTGCTCGACATATCGCGCATGCGCTTCAAGCAGGCGAATCCGCTCGAGCTGAAGGGAATGCAGCTCTCTCTCCAGGGCCGAAATCGATGCAGCCTGATCCTTGACTTCCTTTTCTAGACTGGAGACTTCATCTTCCTTGCCCACAAGACTCTTCTGGAAAGTTTCCAGCCTGGAAGCCGACCTGCCTTCGATTTCAAGAAGACTTTCTATTTCGCGCGCCCTGACGAGAATTCCCTGTCCCCCTTCTCCATGGCAATGAATGCTGAAGGGCGTGACGACAATGCCTTCCTTTGTCACGAGAAATTCCCCTGTCTCCAGCTGCGGGCGCAACGTCAACGCCTCGCCGATATCCTGAGCGGCATAGGCATGGCGCAACCAGTCGCAAAGCGCGCCGCCGAATTCATGAAGCACCGGGTCGATGAAGTTCAAGAGGGGCGAAAGCGATGCGTTTTTCGATTCAATGGCATACGGTGCACCCGCCTCAACGAAGGTCGCCTCCCCCTTCGGGATCACGCCCTCCCAAGAGGCAAGAACCGCGTTGACCCGTCCGCTCAAAACGGATTCGAACGCATTCTCCCAGCCATCCCTAATCCTGATCGACGAGCGCAGTCTGGGCAAGTTCTCGAAACGGCTGTCGAGATGCGCTGCATGTTCAAGGTCCGCCTGAATGCCCTGAAGCGCGGCCAGCTTGGCCTTGATCTCGGCGTAACGCTTCTCTTCTTCCCTGAGCGCGTTCAATGCTTCTTCTCGCGCTTTTCGCGCATTTTCAAGGCGCAAGGCGGATGCATCCGATTCCTGGCGTTGAGATGCGATCGCCGCATTCGCCCGGACGAGCTCACCCTCGATTCCGGAAAGCCTGGATTCATCCGGAGCAAGCCTGTTTCGGCTCGATTCGAACAGCCGCTCCCGTCTCTTTTCGAGTTCCTTGATGCTTCTTTCCAGATGAACGCGGTGCGTCTCTTCTATCCGCTCATCCTGCTCGACCGAGGAAAGCGAGCGCCTTTTTTCATCATGACGGCCTCTGGCTGTCAGCAGCAGCACTCTCGCCTCCTCGCAGGACGCTTTCCTGTTCTCCAGGTCGTCACAAGCCTCCTGCTTCAGTGTCGCAGCCTGCATCAATTCGTTTTCAAGCTTTTCCAGATTCGCGCCTGCTTCCCCGTGCTGCCGTTCGACCCCCTCGATTTCCCTCATCATCGATTCGATGCGCGATTCCAGGCGCGCGCGGTTGCTTCTGACATGATCGATTTTCTGCTGCAGTCCGGAAACTTCGGCATTGGCCTGATACATGTCACCCTGCGCCACCTGAAGCTTCGAACCCATAGCCTCATGCGCTTCCCGCAATTCGACGAGCTTGCTCTCGATGCCCCTGAGGTTCGCAATATCGGCTTCCAGCATCGTCTCCAGCCTGCCCGCTTCCTGGGCATGTTTTCGCCTGGACTCCCCTGCACGCATCTTGCGGCCAAGCCAGAGCAGGTTCTGGGCCGTTTTCAACGATGCCTGCAACTCGTGGTAGCGCTTGGCAATGCTCGCCTGGTGCTCGAGGCGACTGATGCGCTCGGCAAGCTCGCCCTTAATGTCTTCCACGCGCAGCAGGTTTTCCCGCGTTCCCTTGAGCCTGTGTTCAGTCTCGCGCCTTCTTTCCTTGTATTTGGAGATGCCCGCCGCTTCCTCGAGAAAAACTTTCAGCTCTTCAGGGTCGGCCTCGATGATCCTGGAAATCATGCCTTGCTCGATGATGGCATAGGCATGCCCGCCGAGTCCTGTCCCGAGAAAGATGTCGGCGATGTCCTTGCGCCTGACGCGGATATTGTTGATGAAGTAGCTTGACTCGGCGTCTCGCTGCAATACCCGCTTCACTGCGATTTCGGCATATTCCGACCATTGGCCGGCTGCAGCCCCCAGGCTGTTGTCGAAAACCAGTTCCACGCTGGCGCGCGCAACCGGCTTCCTGTTTCCCGAGCCACTGAAGATCACGTCCTGCATGGAGCTTCCGCGCAAGGCGGATGCTCGGGATTCGCCCAGCACCCAGCGCAATGCGTCGATGATGTTGGATTTGCCGCATCCGTTCGGCCCGACGATACCGACTATCCGACCCGGGGTGTGGATATGCGTCGGATCGACGAAGGACTTGAAACCTGACAGCTTGATTTGAGAAAGTCGCAATTTAATCCGCTATGCAAAACGTTATAATGCGGTTGTATCGTTATCGAAAGGCTTCAAGCATGACCCTGGAAACATTTCCAAATCCGAACCCGGAACGCGACTACCATATTCACATGGAGATCCCCGAATTCACCTGCCTCTGCCCGAAAACGTCCCAACCCGATTTCGCGACGCTCTACCTCGATTACATTCCCGACGAACGCTGCGTCGAGCTCAAGAGTCTCAAATTATATATCGTATCGTACCGCAACAAGGGCGCGTTCCACGAAGCGGTCACCAACCAGATTCTCGGCGACCTGGTTGCGCTGACCGACCCCCGCTTCATGCGCCTGACCGCAAAATTCTACGTCCGCGGCGGCATTTTCACAAACGTCGTGGCCGAACACAGGAAAGCCGGGTGGGCGCCTGCGCCAAGAGTGGATTTGGCCTCCTTCGAGCCGCAATCCAACACCAGGGGCTGAACCTGCAGCATTGCATGCTAGCGGTGCGGCGGCGGGACATGGTCGGTGAGGCTCGCCGCGTGGTGGTGAAGCTCGGCGTGATCCGGACGCTCAAGCCTGGGTTTTCCGATTCTCGAGGGAAGAAGCGATCCAGCGAGCATGCCTAGGAAGCTCGCGATGACGCCCGCGAGCTGCGCAGGAATGAATGGATCTTCAGGGCCGAAGATCAGGATCGCGAGCCACACCGATACGCCGCAGAAAATCGCCATGAGCGCCCCCTGATTGGTCGAACGCTTCCAGTACACGCCCATCAAAAGCGGGACGAATGCCGCGACCAGCGTCACCTGGTAGGCGTTTTCCACCATCTTGAAAATCCCCACCTTCGAATTCATCGCGTAGAGGGTGACCAGGATGGTGAAGGCAACCGTCACCGTGCGCATCGCGTGCAGCATCTGCCGGTCTGAAAGCCGGTGCCCCACCATCGGGCGCAGGATGTTTTCGGTGAAAGTAACCGAAGGGGCAAGCAATGTCGCAGAAGCGCAGCTCTTGATCGCGGACAGGAGGGCGCCGAAGAACATCACCTGCGCAAAAATAGGCGCATGCTGCAACACCAGCGTGGGCAGGATCATCTGCGGATCGGTGTCGATGAGGTTTTGCACCATTTTCGGATCGACCAATGTCGCAGAATAAGCGAGAAACATCGGCACGAAAGCGAAAAGGAAGTAGAGCACGCCTCCCATCACCGATCCCCAAACCGCAATCTTTTCGGTTTTCGAAGACTGCACTCGCTGAAAAACGTCCTGCTGCGGGATCGACCCCAGCATCATCGTGATCCAGGCGGCGAAAAAACCGATGATTTCCTTTGGATCCAGTGCCGGCCAGAACCGGAATTCCCCGGCAGCCGCGGCATGCTTCACCACGACGCCAACGCCGCCCAACTGCCCGCTAATCTCGTCACCGATGAAAAGCATGCCGATGACGATGATGATCATCTGCAGGAAGTCAGTGATCGCCACGGCCCACATGCCGCCGAAAACCGTGTAGACGAGGATGGTGGCCGATCCGATCCACATGCCAGCGACCTTGCTGATGGCTTCATTCGACACCACGTTGAAAACGAGCCCGAGGGCGGTGATCTGCGCCCCCACCCACCCCAGATACGAGATCACGATGGCGATGGTGGTCAGCGTCTCGGCGCTGCGGCCGAATTTCTTGCGGTAGAAATCGCCGATGGTGAGCAGATTCATCCGATACAGGGGGGCAGCGAAGAAGAGCCCGACCATGATGAGGCACAAGGATGCACCGAAGGGATCGGCCACCACCCCGTGAAGCCCCTCCTTCAGGAAGGTGGCGGGAATTCCGAGCACGGTTTCCGAGCCGAACCAGGTCGCGAAAACCGTCGCCGTGACCATGTAGAAAGGAAGATGCCGTCCTGCGATGGCGAAGTCCTTGGTGTTGTGTACGCGGGTGGCGGCGTAGAGGCCGATTCCGACCGAAATGATCCAATAGGCGATGACGAACCAGAGCAGCATGGAGTTCTCCGTAGTTCGCCACATTTTACCCCAAATACTGCTTGAGGATCACCGCTGGCGGGTTCCCGCGCCGCCTCAGATTTCGAGCTTGCTGGAGAAAAAGCCGGCTGCGACGATCATCGCCCCGCCCACCCAATCCTGCAACCGCATCGCTTCCCCTGCCAGGAAATAGGAAGACAGCGCCGCCACGACAAGCTCGAAAAGCAGTATGACGATGGCGCGGTTGGCAGGCACGCGGCTCAATCCGTACTGCATCACCCAATTGACTGCGAATATGGCCAGTCCCATGGCGACCAGGAGCAATAACGCATAGGGCGAAATGCCGCTTTCACCAGTTGGCTGAAAAAAAGCGAATAGGATGCCGGATGCCACGACCCCCAATGACACGCTCGCCGATCTCGCCTCGATGCTGTAGCTTGCTGCGCGCTTGGCCAGCACGTTGGACAGCGCGAACATGAATCCGGAAGCCAGCCCCAGCCATTCCGCATCGTTTTGCGGCAGGATGCTCCCCGGGCTCCAGAGCATCTCGATCGCCCCTGCAGCAGAAAACAGGATGACGAGATATCCCTTCGCAGTCAGGCGTTCCTTCAGAATGAATCTCGAAAGCAGGACAGTCCAGAAAGGCGCCAGATAGAAAAGCAGCAATACCCGCATGACTTTGCCATCGAGCATCGCGATCACATAGCCGAAATTGCATAGACCGGCAGATAAGCCTATCCAGACGAGCATCCAGGAAAATGAACATGCCTTTTTGCGGAAGAAGGCCAGCGTGAGCAGGAAAGCGGCTGCATAACTCAGGGTGAGCGAAATCCATCCCGGCATGCCGAGCGCTGCAAGAACCCGGTAGGGATACCAGATGAGCCCCCATACCGTCGCACCTGTCAGGAGAGAAAGCACGGGAATTTGTTTGGATAACCTGCCCTGGAACATTATAATTCCAAATTTCGAGTCCACTAGATGAACCCCGACCTCTCTCGACTGCAACCCTACCCTTTCCAGCGCCTCGCTGCGCTGTGCAGGGACGTGGTCCCATCCCCGGATTATCCGCCGATCAGGCTTTCCATCGGGGAGCCCAAGCACGACACGCCCGCCTTCATCCGGGACGCATTGGCAAATCATCTGGACGGGCTTTCGCATTATCCCACAACCCAGGGCAGCGATGAATTGCGCGAGGCAATCGCGAAATGGCTGTCGCAGCGCTACAGCGTCGAGATCGACCCCAAGACCCAGATTCTGCCGGTCAATGGAAGCCGCGAGGCCTTGTTCGCCTTCGCACAGGCGGTCGTCGACGCCCCGGCTGCCGTCGTGTGCCCCAATCCCTTCTATCAGATCTACGAAGGCGCAGCGCTCCTTGCCGGCGCGACCCCCCATTTCCTCAACACGACCCCGGAAAACGGCTTCGCCCTGGATTTTTCACAGCTTCCTGAATCCGTATGGCGAAACACCCAGCTCTTGTACCTGTGTTCGCCGGGCAATCCCACTGGACGCGTCATGCCCATGTCGGAATGGGAAAAGGCCTTCGAGCTTTCCGACAAATACGGCTTCGTCATCGCATCCGACGAATGCTATTCCGAAATCTATTTCGACGAGGCACCGCTCGGTGCGCTTAAAGCGGCAAGACGGCTCGGGCGGCACGACTTCAAGAATCTCGTCGTGTTCAGCAGCCTTTCAAAGCGCTCCAACGTGCCCGGCATGCGCTCCGGATTCGTCGCAGGGGACGCGGAAATATTGCGAAGCTTTCTGCTTTATCGCACCTATCACGGCTGCGCGATGAGCCCTGCCGTGCAATCGGCGAGCATCGCAGCATGGTCCGACGAATCCCACGTGATCGAGAACCGCGTACTCTACAAGCAGAAATTCGACGCCGTCTTTCCCATTCTTAAGGATGTGCTCGACGTCGGGATGCCGGATGCCGGGTTCTATCTCTGGCCGAAAACGCCGATGGATGACGCCGAATTCGCGCGCCTGCTTTATCGAGATTATAATGTGCTCGTTCTGCCCGGGCGGTTTCTTGCCAGGGAAGCGGGTGGATCGAACCCAGGAAGCGGGTTCATCCGCATCGCCCTGGTTGCCCCCCTGCCCGAATGCGTCGAGGCAGCGCAAAGAATCAGGAAACTGTGTGCCACTTTGGGCGACAAATTATAAGGATCAACATCATGCAAGAACTCCAATCCATCATTGACGAAGCCTTCGAAATCCGCGCCGACATCACGCCGCGCAATGTCGCCCCGAAACTGAAGGAAGCGATCCAGGAAACGCTGAACCTGCTCGATACGGGGCGCCTCAGGGTGGCCGAAAAGATCGATGGCGCATGGGTGACTCACCAATGGATCAAGAAAGCCGTGCTGCTTTCCTTCAGGATCGAGGACAACAGCTTCATCAAGGGCGGCTACACCAATTACTACGACAAGGTTCCCTCCAAGTTCGCTGATTACAATTCGAAAGATTTCAGGGATGGCGGTTTCCGGGTCGTCCCGCCTGCCGCCGTGCGAAAGGGATCGTTCATCGCGAAGAATGCCGTGCTCATGCCCTCCTATGTCAACATCGGCGCCTATGTCGACGAAGGCACCATGGTTGACACCTGGGCAACCGTGGGTTCCTGCGCGCAAATCGGAAAGAACGTGCATCTTTCAGGAGGCGTGGGAATCGGCGGCGTGCTCGAACCCGTTCAGGCAAACCCCACCATCATCGAAGACAACTGCTTCATCGGCGCCCGCTCCGAGATCGTCGAGGGCGTGATCGTGGGGGAAGGCGCCGTCATTTCGATGGGCGTCTACATCGGGCAAAGCACCAAGATCTACAACAGGACGACAGGCGAAGTCAGCTACGGGCGCATCCCCGCAGGGGCGGTCGTGGTGTCGGGAAGCCTGCCTTCCAGCGACGGCAAATACAGCCTGTACTGCGCAGTGATCGTGAAGGAAGTCGATGCAAAGACGCGCGCAAAAACGAGCATCAACGAACTGCTCAGGGGAATCTGAACGCCCATGATACTCGCCCCGCTTTTCAAGCTGATGGCCGAGAAACAGGCCTCCGATCTTTATTTTTCGCCAGGCGCGCCAATCCACATCAAGATCAACGGCGTCACCCGGCCTGTGAACAACCAGGTTCTGGATGCCGCGAAAATAAAGGAACTCGCCTACAGCCTGATGAGCGATCAGCAGATTCAAGAATTCGAATCCGATTGGGAATCCAATTTCGCCTTCAACCAGCCCAATACCGGCACTTACCGGGTCAATGTGTTCCAGCAGCAGGGCTGTACTGCCATGGTCATCCGCTACATCAGGGAGCATATTCTCGATGTCGAATCGCTGAACCTGCCGCCTGTCCTCAAGGAACTGATCATGGCCAAACGCGGCCTCGTGCTGGTCGTCGGCGCTGCAGGCCAGGGCAAATCGACGACGCTCGCTTCGATGATCGACTACCGCAACGAAACCACGACGGGCCACATATTGACCATCGAGGAACCGATCGAATACCGCTTCACCCACAAGAAATCCATCATCAACCAGCGCGAAATCGGCTCGGATACGCGATCCTACTCGACGGCGCTCGTCAATGCGATGAGGGAGGCTCCCGATGTCGTCATGCTGGGCGAGATTCTGGATCAGGAATCGCTCAAGCACATGCTGCTCTTTTCCCAGGCCGGCCATCTTTGCTTGTCCACGCTGCATGCCAACAACAGCTACCATGCGCTGAACAGGATGCTCACCTTCTTTCCCTACGAAGCGAGGACGAGCCTGCTTTCCGATCTCGCCACGAGCCTGAAATGCATCGTTTCGCAGAGGCTGGTGCCCGGCGTCAACGGCAAGCTGGTGCCCGCAGTTGAAATTCTGCCCAACACCAAGCATATCGCCGAACTGATCAAGCAGGGGGAAATCGACCAGATCAAGGAAGCGATGGATCACAGCTTGGCCATCGGTTGCCAGACTTTCGAACAGTCGCTCTACAGGCTCTACAAGTCGGGGCAGATCAGTTACGAAGAAGCCATGAACCATTCGGATTCCCCCAGCAATCTCTCTTCCCTGATCGAATATGCAGAACATGCCGGGACCAGCGAGACGCCCGAGGCGATCAAGACGGGCTCGTTCAGGAGTTTCAGAATCGACGATGGAGTCGAATCGTGAAGCTTTACGGCATCAAGAACTGCGACAAGGTAAAGCGCGCAAGGGCATGGCTCGATGCGCACGGTCATGCCATTCCTTTCCACGACTTCAAGAAAGATGGCTTGGACAAACCCCTGCTTGAGCGCTGGCTGAAGCTTGTCGACTGGCAGGCGCTGCTCAACAAGCAGGGCACGACCTGGAAAAAATTGAGCGAAGATGAAAAAAGCGCCGTCACTGACGCCCCTGCCGCGATCCTGCTGATGCTTGAAAAGCCCAGCGTGATCAAGCGCCCCGCCCTGGAATTCGATGACCGCCTCATCCTCGGCTTCGACGAAGTAACCTATTCGGAATGCCTCGACAAATGAAAACACTAGAGCTTGCCAAAGCGCTCATTGCGCGCCGCTCCTTGACGCCGGACGATGCCGGCTGCCAGGATATATTGATCGAACGGCTGGAAAAGCTGGGTTTTGGCGTCGAGCGCATGCGCTTTGGCAATGTCGACAATTTCTGGGCGAGGCTTGGCAAGGATGCGCCGATCGTCTGCTTCGCAGGACACACCGATGTCGTTCCGAGCGGCCCCGTTGCGAACTGGGAAAGCGACCCTTTCGCCCCCGAAATCAGGGACGGCATGCTGTATGGGCGCGGAGCAGCGGACATGAAAACTTCGCTCGCCGCCTTCGTCACCGCGATCGAATCGTTTATAGCAAACCATCCTGACCATAAAGGCTCAATCGCACTGCTCATCACGTCCGATGAAGAAGGCATCGCCGTCGACGGCACGGTCAAGGTGGTGGAAGCGCTCGATGCCAGAGGCGAGCGCATCGACTATTGCATCGTGGGGGAACCGACCTGCGCAGCCCGATTCGGCGATACCATCAAGAACGGCAGGCGCGGCTCGCTTTCCGGAAAACTGACCGTCAAGGGAATACAGGGCCATATCGCCTATCCCCATCTCGCGAAAAACCCTATCCATCTCGTATCCCCTGCGATCGCCGAACTCGCAGCCACGACCTGGGATAGTGGCAACGAATATTTCCCGCCGACGACCTGGCAGATATCGAACATCCATGGCGGAACGGGCGCAACCAACGTCATCCCGGGCACGGTCGAAATCGAGTTCAACTTCCGCTTTTCCACCGCAAGCACCATGGATTCGCTCAAAGCCAGGGTGCACGAAGTGCTCGACCGGCATGGACTCGATTACGATCTCGACTGGTCGTTCACTGGAAAACCCTATCTCACGCCTCAAGGTTCCCTGGTCGATGCGATGGCAAGCGCGATCCGCGAAGCGAAGGGGATCATGCCTGAGCTTTCCACATCAGGCGGTACTTCCGACGGGCGCTTCATTGCAGACATCTGCCCGCAGGTCGTCGAATTCGGGCCGCTGAACGCCACCATACACAAGATCAATGAGTGCATTGCAATCGAAGACATCGAACCGCTGCGCGCCATTTACGAGAAAACCCTGGAAAACCTGCTCATCGGCTCATGATGGAAGAAACCTCCTGCCTTGAAACCATACGGGACTTCCTGCGCCATGCGGTCGGCCGCTTCAATCGGGCCGGTCTTTATTTCGGGCACGGCTGCACGAATGCTTTGGACGAAGCAGCCTACCTGATCCTGTCCGCCCTGCATCTGCCGCACGACAACCTCGAGACCTTCCTGGATGCGAAACTCCTTCCATCGGAGCGCACCCTGATTCTGAATCTGATCGACAGACGAGCGGAAGAACGCATTCCGGTCGCCTATCTCACGCACGAGGCCTGGCTGGGCAGTTTCAGCTTTTATGTCGACGAGCGGGTGATCATTCCCAGATCCTTCATCGCCGAGCTTCTGCTCGAGCGCTTGTACCCCTGGGTAGACGACCCCGAAAGCGTCTCAAGCGCACTCGATTTGTGCACGGGTTCGGGTTGCCTCGGCATCCTGATGGCGCATGCCTTCCCGAATGCGGACGTCGATTGCGTCGACATTTCCGAAAATGCGCTCGCCGTGGCAATGAAAAACGTGGAAAACTACGCCCTGGAAGACAGGGTAAGCCTGATCTCGTCGAATCTTTTCGATGATCTTTCAGGGAAAACGTACGACCTCATCGTCAGCAATCCGCCCTACGTCAATGCCGAATCGATGGAAACCCTTCCAGAGGAATACCGCCACGAGCCGGAAATCGCGCTCGCCTCGGGAGAAGACGGACTGGATGCAACGAGGCGCATCCTCATGGAAAGCGGCGCGCACCTGAGCCGCGACGGGCTCCTCATCGTTGAAATCGGCCACAACAGGGGAGCGCTCGAATCCGCTTTTCCGGAGATCGAATTCACCTGGCTCGACACGGAAGGCGGCTCCGGCCATGTCTTCCTTTTGCGACGGGATCAACTGCCTCGATAGCTTTACTTCTACGCCCCTGTCTGCTTAACTCGGCTTGAAAGGAGCGAATCGTGTTCAAGCATATCCTTCTGCCCACAGACGGCACTGAATTGTCTGAAAATGCGGCAAAATCCGCAGTAGAATTCGCCAAATCGGTGGGCGCGCGCATCTCTGCGATTTATGTGAGACAGGAGTATTCACCCATACTCGCAACCGAAGGGTTAGGGTACATCGATCCCTTGACGGTGGAGCAGTTCGAAAAAAGCGCTGAGAGTTTCGCAAAACGCAGCCTCGACTTTGTCGAGAAAGCCGCGCTTGACGCCGGGGTTGCATGCGAATCCGAGATCGTCACTGGATTCCATGTCTTCGAGGCCCTCGTCCAGGCAGCCGAAAACAAGGAATGCGATCTCATCTGGATGGCATCTCACGGCAGAAGGGGAGTCGCCGGCCTCCTGGTGGGCAGCGAAACGACCAAGGTGCTCACCCACAGCAGGATCCCCGTCTTGGTTTACAGGTGACTCAGGCGTAATTGCGTATCCACCTCAAGAGACTCGAATAGTCCATTGCGCCGGATTGCCTTCCCACTTCCCTCCCTGCCTTGAAAACGACGAGGGTCGGAATGCTGCGTATATTGTAGCGGGACGCGATGTGCTGCTCGGCTTCCGTGTCGAGCTTGGCGAGCCTGAAAGAAGGTTCGAGTTCCCGTGCGGCACGTTCGAAAACAGGCGCCATCATCTTGCACGGGCCGCACCAGTCTGCCCAGAAGTCCACCACCACCGGTATGGTATTATGTCCGATGTGCTTTTCGAAGCGCACGCCATCGAGTGCGACGGGATGGCCGGTAAAAAGCGGTGATTTGCATTTGCCGCATTTCGGGGATTCGGTCATCTTGGAAAGTGGCACGCGGTTGATCGCAGCGCATTCCGGACAGACAATTAGCTTGGATTCGTCCATGCTTCAAATCTAGCATGTTTTTGGCCCAAAGATGAATTCTGGAAAAAAGCTACTCTTCATTCTCGCGGCATTGGCAGCAGCTGGCATGCTGTTCGCCATCGCAAGCGGCAGCGCCAGGATCGGCTGGAGCGACCTTTTTCACGCGTCCTCCCTCGACCGGGAGCTGATTTTCCACCTGCGCATGCCGAGAGCCGTCAATGCCTTCACCACGGGCGCCTTGCTCGCGTTGTCCGGCGCATTGATGCAGGTCTTGCTGCGCAATCCGCTTGCCGACCCCTATGTACTGGGCATATCGGGGGGCTCATCGGTTGCCGCGCTTTGCGCGATGCTCCTGGGATTCGCATCCGTCGGCGTGTCGATCGGCGCCTTCTGCGGGGCAATGGCTTCCATGTTCCTGGTTTTCAGTCTCTCCGGCGTCGACAGGGAGGTCAGGCTGCTGCTGACTGGGGTCGTCGTCGCATCCGGGTGGGGCGCGCTCATCGCCATGCTGCTTTCGCTTTCACCTGAATCCTCGCTGCACGGCATGCTTTACTGGCTGATGGGCAGTCTGGACAACGATGCCTCCCCCTATCCCGGGCTCGTCACGCTCTCAATCGGACTCGCCTGCATACTCCCCTTCGCTCGGGATCTCAATGTGCTGGCCAGGGGAGAGCATCTCGCAGCGAGCCTGGGGGTCTCCGTAAAAAGCATGCGGGTCTCGATCTACGTGGTTTGCGCCCTGCTCGCTTCCGTTGCGGTCATGACCGCAGGCAGCATCGGATTCGTCGGCCTGATCGTCCCGCACGGCGTCAGAAGGCTCGGCGGACACGATCACCGCATACTGCTTCCTGGCGCAGCACTCCTGGGCGGTGCGCTGCTGCTCTTCGCCGATACCCTGTCCAGAACCCTCATCGCGCCGCAACAGCTGCCGGCAGGCGTGATCATGGCGCTCTTCGGCGTGCCCTTTTTCCTTTACCTGCTATTCCGGGAACCATGATTCTCCTCGAGACGCTTCAGCTTTCCGTTCATGCAGGAGAAAAATGGGCGTGCAAGGCGCTCGACCTTGCCGTGTCAGGCGGCGAAAGATGGGGAATCCTGGGCGTCAACGGCGTCGGAAAAACCTCGCTGATGCTTGCGCTCTCCGGCATCAGGCCCCCTCATTCCGGGGAAATCCGCCTGAAAAGCAAACCGATCATCGATATGAAGCGCCGCGACATGGCGCGCATTTCAGGCATGCTGTTCCAGGACAGCGAAGATCGCTTCCCTTCCACGCTCCTCGAGACGGCATTGATCGGGCGCCATCCGCATATTCCTCCATGGCAAAGGGTAGGAATCGCGGACGAAAAAGCGGCGCTGAGCGCGCTTCGTGAAGTCGGGCTTTCCGGCATGGAAAATCGCCTTGCCAGCACGCTTTCGGGCGGCGAGCGGAGAAGACTTGCGCTTGCCACGCTGCTCGTTCAGGATCCGGAGCTTTTTCTGCTTGACGAGCCGACGAATCATCTCGACATCCGCCACCAGGTTGAAATGCTCGATCTGCTCAAAAAACGCACCGAGAATTCGGACAAGGCGATCGTCATGATCCTGCACGACCCGAATCTGGCTGAGCGGTATTGCGACCATATCCTGCTGCTTCTCGGAGATGGGCACTGTCTTCTGGGCAAGAAGGAAGATGTCCTGACCGAATCGAATCTGAGCCTGATTTACCATCATCCCATCGTCTCGGCAAAAGGCCCTTACGGCAATTTCTTTCTTCCCGCCTGATCAGACTGCGCCGGAATCCGGATTGTAGATGGGATGCTTGTAGGTTGCCGACTTGAATCCTGAAGTCAGGATGCCCTTGTTCATCTTGGCGATCCGCTGGCACAGCGACTCGATGATTCTTCTCGACAGCTTCGAGCTGTATCCCATCATCGCTTCCAGGATCTCCGGACTCAGGATGAACAGGAAGCAGTCATCCTCCGCAACCACCGTGGCCGTTCTGCGCTCTCGAAGCAGATAGGCCATCTCCCCGAATATCTCCCCCGGTCTCAGCCCCCCCATCCGGATTTCCTTGCCCTGGTTTTCCCGGTAAAGCCCGACCTGGCCCGTATAAAGATAGTAGATCGAACCCGTTTCTTCGTTCTGTCTGATGATCACTTCACCCTTGGCGCAGCGCATGCCGTATTTCTCGAAGATTCTGCTGGAACGATCGAAAAGATAATGCTCGATCTTGTGTTCCAGTTTGCTGCGCTCCTCGCTGTCGAGAAAAATCTTCTCCAGGGCGATCGCATCGATTTTTCCAGCCACGTAAAGGAATTGCGCCCAGATGAAGAACAGGGCGCAGGCGAGATAAACCCAAACCAGAACGAAGATGACATCCCCAAGCGAACCATACAGACTGATGTACCTGTCGATGCGCACGACCTTGTTGAGGAAAAGCTCGAGCGCGTAAAGACTAAACGTGCATAGGAAACTGTAAAGCAGGCACGCTGAAACCGAAGGCATGATCCTCGGCATGTGGCGATACAGGATGAATACGACCATCCAGGCGCCTGCGAAAGGCGTGAATGCACCGACGGAAATGAGGATCAGCTTCAGGAAGCGCCCCAGAAAGGGGACATTGAGCGAAGCATAGTCGAAATGGTTGAGGAGATAGTCGTCGAATACGGTGACCCCGAGCAGCATGATGATGAATGGAATCGACATCATCGACGTCAAGCTGGAAAGCACGATGCTTCTTCTGCTCGAGTCAGTGAAAATCACGGAAAATGCATCGTGCACGGATTTCATCAAACCCTTCGAACTCCACATCAGTATGAGAACGCCCAGACCGTTCGTGATGTTCAGGAGGCGCGAAACCGCATCGATCCGTTGCTGGGAATCCTGATCGAGAAATTGCAGGTGCCCCCGTGCGACGAGCGTACCGAATGCCTCCCTGATCTCGGGGAAATCAGAAAAATACGTATTGAGCAGATACGAGATCAGCACCACCAAGGGTGCAAGCGAAAGCATGGTGTAGTAGGCGACCGCTGCGGCATGATTCGGCACCTTGGACTTGAAAAAAAGGTTCAGCGTGACGTAGCTCACCTGCGAAAACCAGTTGACGCGGTCGCGAATCGATTTGTGCATGGCTGTCCTCAAAACAATGTTCTTGCCCCTTCAAGATGCCTTGCGAAATACCTGGAAGAAAGGTTGCTGATCTTGATTTTGCCGTCCGTGCCCGGCGCATGAATGAAGCGGCCTTTTCCGATGTAGATGCCCACATGCGAATAGGACCGATGCTGCGTATTGAAAAACACCAGATCGCCAGGCTGGATTTCGCTCATCGCAATGCTTTTCGAAATTTTCGCGATCCTGTATGCATTGTGCGGCAAATTCATCCCGACGGCATTCTTGTATATGTAGCTGACCATACCGCTGCAATCCATGCCGCTCGACGGATTTTTGCCGCCGAAGCGATAATCCACGCCCATCAATCCCATGGCGTAGAGCACGACCTCGTCCCGGCTGCCGACATGAGCCGGAGCCTCCTGCTTGACCGGCGCGACCGAGCAGCCTGCAACGAGCAGGAATAGCAAGACTATCAGGCGATTCACGGGAGCACTTCCACCATGGCTTCCCCTTCCCGAAAGATACCTATTTTTTGCGCAGCTTCGAACCCCTCTTCCCTGAAACGCGCAAGCACTTCTTCTTCGGATTCAGGCGAACACGCAATCAGCAATCCGCCGCTCGTCTGGGGATCGCAAAGCAGCTTTCTCTGCCAGTCGGCAATACCCGAAGCAGGCCTGACTTCTTCCCCATAACTTGCCCAATTCCTGTCGACCGCACCGGGAGATATGCCGTCCATGCAATGTTTTCCGGCCTCGGGAAAGACAGGAACCTTGCCGAACTCGACCACCGCACCGATATTCGATCCCCTGCAGATTTCGAGAAGATGACCGAGCAGGCCGAAACCCGTGACATCGGTCATGGCATGCACCCCGTGCATCTCGGCAAGCCGGATGCCCGGGGTGTTGAGCCTGGTCGTGCTGTCCAGCATGCTTTGGTAACCGTCTTCCGACAATATCCCCTTCTTGAGCGCGGCGCTCATGATGCCGATGCCCAGCGGCTTTCCGAGAATCAGGCTGTCACCCGCCTGCGCCCTGTCGTTGCGCTTGACCTTGTCCGGGTGGACGATGCCGATGACCGCAAGGCCGTAGATGGGCTCGGGAGAATCGATGGAATGCCCGCCTGCAACCGGTATGCCGGCGAGGCCGCATACCGCTTCCCCGCCTTCCAGGATTTCCTTCATGACCTGGGCAGGCAGTTTGTCGATCGGCATGCCGACGATAGCGAGCGCCATGAGCGGCTTGCCGCCCATGGCGTAGATGTCCGAGATCGCATTGGTCGCAGCGATCCTGCCGAAATCCCTGGCATCGTCCACGATGGGCATGAAGAAATCGGTCGTGGCGACGATCGCCTGCTCATCGTTGATGCGATAGACGGCCGCATCGTCGCTCGACTCTTTCCCGACGATGAGATCAGGGTAAAATATGGGCGAGGCGGAAAGCAGTTCGCGCAAAAGGGAAGGTGCGATTTTGCATCCGCACCCGCCTCCGTGAGAAAATTTCGTGAGTTTGACTTGCATGCCGGATGATTTTTGAAAATACAGAGCAGCCCAACCCTAGCACAATTAAGCGAATTTGACGAGATCATCGATGTGCGCTCGCCTTCTGAATTCGCGATAGACCACGTGCCCGGCGCCAGGAACTATCCCGTCTTGGACGACGAGGAAAGGGCGAAGGTCGGCACCCTGTACACGCAGCATTCCCCTTTTCTTGCCAAGAAGGTCGGTGCTGCGATCGTTGCAAGGAACATCGCGGTCCACATCGAAGCGAGCTTCATGGACAAGCCCAAATCATGGAAGCCCCTGGTGTACTGCTGGCGCGGCGGCAAGCGCAGCGGCTCGATGGCGCACATTCTTTCCGAGATCGGCTGGCAGACAGCAAGACTTGAAGGCGGCTACAAGGCCTATCGGACAATGGTGCTGGAAGCGCTTGAAATCCTGCCGAAGCAGTTCGAGTTCAAGGTGATCTGCGGCCCGACAGGCTGCGGAAAAAGCAGGCTGCTGGAAGCGCTTGCCAAAGTTGGCGCCCAGATGCTCGATCTCGAGGCTATCGCTCATCATAAGGGTTCCGTTCTCGGAAACATGCCAGGCATTCCCCAGCCCAGCCAGAAATACTTTGAAAGCTGCCTGTGGTCTGCCTTGTCGAAATTCGATCCAACGCTTCCAGTGTACGTCGAATCAGAAAGCAAAAAGATCGGCGAATTGCGCGTTCCTCAGTCGCTCATCGATGCCATGTGGGAAAGCGAATGCATCCGCATCGAAGCCGATTTCGAAACCAGAAGTTCCATTCTTTCTGAGGATTACGCCCATTTTTTCAGCCAGCCTGAAATCCTCGTCGAAAAGCTGGAATGTCTCGCCCCGCTGCACGGCAATGAGACGATTGCGGCATGGATAGGCCTGGTCGAGAAATGCGAATGGCATGCGCTCGTCTCCTCCTTGCTTGCACAGCACTACGACCCCGCCTACAAAAAATCGATCGAGAAGCACTACCCCGGTTACGGGGAGATGCCCGTCTATCGCGTTTCCAGCCCTGCCGAATCGTCATTCATGGATCTTGCCAACAGGATATGGACTCATCCCATGGTATAATCTCGCTTTTGACATTGCCGTCCAAAAGCGAAGCATCATGCCCATCAAATCCAATCTGGTCCTCTGGATTTTTGCCCTGATCGCGCTGGTCTGGTTCAGCAATCTCGAATACCGCAAACTCGTCAGGCCGGACGAAGGGCGCTATGCGGAAATTGCGAGAGAAATGGTCACAAGCGGCGACTGGGTGACGCCGCGCCTCGACGGCATCAAATACTTCGAAAAACCCGCGCTTCAATATTGGGCCACCGCCATCGCCTATACGGTTTTCGGTCAGCACGAGTGGACCGCGAGACTGTGGAGCGGGCTCACGGGATTTCTGGGCATCCTGCTCATTTATTACACCGGATGCCGCCTCTTCGGAATGGAGGCCGGCTTCTATTCGGCGCTTGTTCTTTCCAGCAGCCTGCTTTATGCCGTCATCGGGCATATCAACACGCTGGACATGGGCGTCACCTTCTTCATGACATTGAGCTTTTGCGGCCTTCTGCTCGCGCAAAAGATTCCTGAAAAAAGAACAGCCTGGATGGCCATCGCCTGGATGGCGATGGGGTTTTCCATCCTGAGCAAAGGGCTGATCGGCATTGTCCTGCCAGGAGCAGTGCTCGTGCTCTACTCGCTCCTGCAACGCGACATCGCTATCTGGAAGCGCATCAAGCTCATTCCCGGCATCCTCGTCATGCTGGCCGTTTCAGCCCCATGGTTCATCCTGGTCTGCAGGGACAATCCGGAATTTTTCCATTTCTTCTTCATTCACGAGCATTTCGAGCGTTTTTTGACCAAGGATCATGGCCGCTACCATCCATGGGGCTACTTCATCCCCATCCTGATCGCCGGCATTCTGCCTTGGACGGTGGCCCTTTTCGGCGCGCTGGCAGGTGCATGGAAGCGCGATAACGGCCAGTTCCAGCCAGGCCGCTTCCTGCTGGTCTGGATCGTCTTCATCTATTTCTTCTTTTCAATGTCCGACTCGAAGCTGCCTTCCTACATTTTGCCGATCTTCCCGGCAGCCGCCCTCCTCATCGGACAGAGGCTCTCAGAAGGCGGAAAGCTTTTCTGGCACTTTCTGCCTGTCGCAACGCTTTCGGCAATCGGCCTGATGCTTGCTCCGAAGGTCGTGCATTTTGCCGATCCCATCGTGCCTGTCGAGCTTTACCGGAATTACGTTCCCTGGCTCATGGCTGCCGCCGCAGTCGCCCTTTCTGGCAGCCTTTACGCGCTTTATGCAAGCCGCAAAAACAGGAACAGCAGCGCCATCATCGCCATGTCCCTTTCGATGCTGGTGAGCGGGCAATTGATCATGGCCGGACACAACAGCCTCGCTCCTTCGAATTCGGCCTACCGTCTCGCCCAGGAAATCAAGCCTTACCTGAAGGATGATGCGCCTTTCTACAGCGTCGCGATGTACGAACAGACCCTGCCCTTTTACATCAAGCGCACCGTCACCCCGGTCGCATACAAGGATGAACTGGCTTTCGGCATCGAACAGGAGCCGGACAAATGGATTCCCGACATCCAGACTTTCGAGAGCATCTGGAAAAAGCAGCCCTATGCGCTTGCAATCATGTCGCCTCAACTGTACGCTCAGCTTGAAAAAGAGCTCCCGATGAAAATGATCGCACAAGACACCCGGCGCGTCGTGGTGAAAACCCCATGAATCTCACCAGCTTCATGCTTATTCTTACCGGCGTGCTGCTCAATGCGGCAGCGCAACTGCTGCTCAAAGCCGGCACCAATGCGGTCGGCACCTTCACGTTCAGCCGGGACAACATTATTCCGATAGGCTGGCAGATCGCCACCCAGCCCCCGATCATCGGGGGGCTTTCTTGCTACGCCGTATCGGTCGTCGTATGGATCATGGCCTTGTCCAGGGTCGAAGTCAGCATCGCCTATCCGATGCTCTCGATCGGTTATGTGGTCAATGCGTTTGCGGCCTGGTACCTGTTCGGGGAGCAGATTTCGCTCGCGAAACTCGCCGGCATCGGCATCATCATTCTCGGCGTATACATCGTCTCGAGAAGCTGATGTTATTTATGAAAATCAGAAAATTACTGAAATGACCTATCTTCCTTTCACAAAGCCTTTTGTCGACGAAGACACGATCGCAGGGGTTGCAGAGGTGCTGCGTTCGGGATGGCTCGCGACTGGCCCCAATGTGGCGGATTTCGAAAGGAAGTTCTCGGCCTATGTCGGCGGCAGGATAGTCAAAAGCTTCACGTCCGCAACCGGCGCATTGGAAGTTGCGCTCGAACTGTGCGGGATCAGGCCTGGCGACGAAGTCATCACGCCGGCCATGAGCTTCACCGCAACCCCCAACGTGATCATGCGCGTAGGCGCGAAACCCGTTTTCGTCGACGTCGAACTGGATACGCGCAATATCGACCTCGATGCGGTTGAAAAAGCCATCACACCCAGGACACGCGCCATCATGCCCGTGCATTTCGCCGGTCTTGCCGTCGATTGCGACAGGCTCTATGCCATCGCAGAAAAGCACGGCCTCAGGGTGATCGAGGATGCTGCGCATGCCATCGGGACCGCGTGGCGCGGAAAAAGAATAGGCAGCTTTGGAGACCTCGTCTCCTTCAGCTTCCATCCCAACAAGAACATGACCACCATTGAAGGCGGCGCGCTTTGCCTGTCCGATCCTGTCGAGGCGAAAAAACTCGACCTGCTGCGCTTTCACGGTCTCTCCAAGGACGAGGAAGGCAACCAGGACGTCATGATGGCCGGTGGGAAATATAATCTTTCGGATGTGGCGGCGCGCGTCGGGATCGGCCAGCTCGCTCATCTGGAGCAATTCAATGAAAAACGGAAAGCACTCGTGCAGCGCTACTTGGGAGAATGGGCCGTCGAGGATTGCACCCTGCCCGTGGATGACGAAGGCCACAGCTGGCACATGTTCGCTCCCTTGATACCCTTCGAGCGATTCGGCCTCACCAGGCGTGAATTCATCGCGAAAATGCACGAGGCGCAAATAGGTGTCGGCATCCATTATCCCGCCCTGCATCTTTTCAGTCTTTACAGGAAGCTGGGATACGGGGTTGGGGACTTTCCCAACGCGGAAAGAATCGGACGTGAAACCGTGACCCTGCCGCTTTTTCCCTTGATGGAGGAAATCGACGTCGCAAGGGTGTGCCAGGCTGCGGCAAGGATACTGAAATCATGATCGACGTTTCCGTCATCATCCCTGTCTACAACGAAGAAGCCGGGCTAAAGGCGCTGTTCGACAGGCTCTATCCAGCGCTCGACAATCTCGGAAAGTCCTACGAGATCGTCTTCATCAACGACGGCAGCCGAGACCGCTCGTCTTCAATCCTATCAGAACAATTCAATGCGCGCAGGGACGTCACGCGGGTCATTCTGCTCAAGGGCAATTTCGGGCAGCATATGGCGATCATGGCCGGATTCGAGCATTCGCGCGGCAAAATGATCGTCACGCTGGACGCTGACCTGCAGAATCCGCCAGAGGAAATCGGCAAGCTGCTCGGCAAGATGGACGAAGGCTATGACTACGTCGGCTCGATCAGGAAAAATCGCCAGGACAGCTTATGGCGCAGCTTCGCCTCCCGCCTGATGAACGGTCTCAGGGAACGCATCACGCGGATCAAGATGACCGACCAGGGGTGCATGCTGCGCGCTTACAGCCGCGGCATCATCGATGCGATCAACTCGGCCCGCGAAATCAACACCTTCATCCCTGCCCTCGCCTACACTTTTGCAAGCAACCCCACCGAGATCGAGGTCGAACACGAGGAACGCGCTGCGGGCGAATCGAAATATTCCCTCTACAGCCTGATCAGGCTCAACTTCGACCTCATGACGGGCTTTTCGGTCATGCCGCTGCAGGTCTTCTCGCTTTTCGGCATCCTGATTTCGCTTCTCTCCACCCTGTTCGTCGTGTATCTCGCCATCAGGCGCCTTATCGTGGGCCCGGAAGCGCAAGGCGTGTTCACCCTGTTCGGCATCGTCTTCTTTCTCATCGGCATCATCATGTTCGGCATCGGCCTGCTGGGCGAATACATCGGCAGGATATATCAGGAAGTGCGCCACAGGCCAAGATATCTGATCGAAACCGTGCTGGAAGATTCGAAATGAAAGCGGTCGTCTTCGGTTACCACAACGTCGGCGTGCGGTGCCTGGAGGTTCTGCTCGCCCAGCGCATCGAAGTGCCGCTCGTCGTCACCCATGAGGACAACCCGAATGAATCGATCTGGTTCGAAAGCTTGGCCGATCGCGCAGCGCTGTACGACATTCCGGTCATCAAGCCTGAAGACCCGAACGTCCCCGAGGTGGTCGAGCGCATCGCAGCACTCCAGCCCGATTTCATTTTCTCCTTCTATTACAGGCAGATGCTCAAGGCAAGCCTGCTCGACATCCCGAAGCTCGGCGCCTACAACATGCATGGCTCGCTCCTGCCCAAATATCGTGGAAGGGTTCCCGTCAATTGGGCCATCATCCACGGTGAGGAGGAGACGGGCGCGACATTGCACAAGATGACTGAAAAGCCGGACAACGGAGACATCGTCGACCAAACGCCCGTCCCTATCCTGCCGAACGACACCGCTTTCGAGGTCTTTTCCAAGGTAACCTGTGCCGCCGAATTCACTCTGATGCGCGCATTGCCGAAGCTCGTATCAAAAACTGCAATGTTTACCAAGCAGGATCTGTCCATAGGCGGCTATTTCAAAGGGAGACGGCCTGAAGACGGCAGAATCAACTGGCAGCATTGTGCTCGAGACATCCACAATCTGGTGCGTGCTGTAGCCCCCCCTTATCCCGGAGCCCATTCGGAGATCCGGGGCGTGTCGATGAAGATCGATCGTACCCTGGTCGAACACCGCACGCCCAAATTCGGCAAACCGACCCTCTATATCGAGAACGGGCGATGCTATGCCGAGTGCGGCCAAGGCGTGCTGCGCCTCGTCTCTTTCGAACTGGACGGAGAAAAGGCAAACGCCTTGAGTCTCCCCGGAAAATTCGGTTCCGACATCATTTCCCTATCTTAATTCGAGGAAGACATGAAAAAAATCCTGATACTCGGCGTGAACGGCTTCATCGGCCACCATCTTTCCAACCGGATCATCAACACCACGGACTGGGAAGTCTACGGCATGGACATGCAGACCGACCGCATCTCCGACCTGCTGAATCATCCGCGCTTCCATTTCTTCGAAGGCGACATCACCATCAACCGCGAATGGATCGAATACCATGTCAAGAAATGTGACACGATCCTGCCTTTGGTTGCCATCGCAACGCCGGCAACCTACGTCAAGGAGCCGCTCAAGGTATTCGAGCTGGATTTCGAGGCGAATCTCCCCATAGTCAGGGCCTGCGTCAAATACGGCAAGCGCGTCGTTTTCCCTTCCACATCTGAAGTCTACGGCATGTGCAAGGACGACGAATTCGATCCGGACAATTCGGACCTGATCCTCGGCCCCATCAACAAGCCGAGATGGATTTATTCATGCAGCAAGCAACTCATGGACCGCGTGATCTGGGCCTATGCCATGCAGGACGGCCTGGATTTCACCCTGTTCAGGCCTTTCAACTGGATCGGCGCAGGTCTCGACAGCATCCACACACAAAAGGAAGGCAGTTCTCGCGTCATCACACAGTTCCTGGGCCATATCGTGAGGGGTGAAAACATCAAGCTGGTGGACGGCGGCACGCAAAAAAGGGCTTTCACCTATATCGACGACGGCATCGATGCCCTGATGAAAATCATCGCCAACGAAAATAGGGTGGCCTCCGGACAGATTTATAACATCGGCAACCCCAAGAACAATTATTCGGTCAAGGATCTGGCTAAAATGATGCTGGATCTCGCCTACACCTATCCCGAATACGAGGCGTCCGCAAGGAAAGTCCAAACGATCGAGACCACGGCCGGCGAATACTACGGCAAGGGCTATCAGGACGTCCAGAACCGCGTGCCGAAGATCGCCAACACCTGCAAGGATCTCGGATGGGAACCGAAAGTGAGCATGGCGGATGCGCTCGTTCATATTTACGAAGCCTACAGAGGCCAGGTTGCCGAAGCGAGAAAACTCGTCGACGCATGAAGCTCGCCCTCAAGATCGACGTCGACACATACAGGGGAACGCGGGAAGGCGTGATGCCGCTCGTCTCCCTGCTGCAGCAAATGGGAGCCCAGGCCACTTTCCTGTTCAGCCTGGGCAAGGATCACACGGGATGGGCGATAAAACGCGCATTCAAGCCAGGCTTCATGAAGAAGGTGTCGCGCACTTCCGTTCTCGAGCATTACGGCCTGAAAACCCTGCTCTACGGCACGCTGCTTCCCGGCCCCGATATCGGCCGCCGCTGCACGGAAATCATGCGCAAGGTCAGAAGCGAAGGTTTCGAGACGGGCATCCACACCTGGGATCACGTCAAATGGCAGAACAATGTTGCGGATAAGGAAGCCGCCTGGACGGCGCATGAAATGAAAAGCGCGGCAAAGCGCTTCGAAGATGTTTTCGACGAGCCTGCGCATGTCCACGGAGCTGCCGGCTGGCAGATGAATCCCCATGCATTCCGCCTCACCCAGCAGCTCGGTTTTCGCTACGCCTCCGACACGAGGGGAAAATCGCCCTTCATTCCCGTCCAGAACGCCGAGATCATCGCTTGCCCTCAGTTGCCCACCACGCTGCCAACCCTGGATGAATTGATCGGTAACGTCGAAGACCCTGCAGGACATCTGCTCGGATTATGCGAAAATCCGCCCGAGACGGGCCATGTGTATACGCTGCATGCCGAACTTGAAGGCATGAAGCTGATCGGCTTGTTCGAAAAGCTGCTCCATGGCTGGAAGGAAAGGGGTTTTGAGCTCGTCTCGCTCGAACAGTATTTCGAGTCGTTGCAGGACAAGGATTTTCCAAGACACGAAATCGTCTACGAAGAAATCCCGGGAAGAGCGGGAAACCTCGCGATGCAGGGCAGCGAATTCCTGGTCTAGGGTTTGAACTCGCGCGCAATCAGCACGGCGTTGCTGCCGCCGAATGCGAATGAATTGGACATGATCGTCCTGATGTCGAGCCCGCTTCTTCCGACATTCGGCACGTAATCGAGATCGCACTCGGGGTCAGGAATGTCGAGATTGGTCGTGGGCGGAACGCTCTTGTGGCGAATGCAAAGGAGCGCAGCCATGAACTCGATCGCACCGGTCGCCCCCATCATGTGGCCATGCATGGATTTCGTCGACGTCACGGGAATGCGGTAAGCATGGTCGCCGAACACCTCCTTGATCGCAGCCGTCTCGACCGCATCCCCGACGCTGGTCGCCGTGCCGTGAGCATTGATGTGGTCGATGTCTTTCGCATCGATGCCCGCCTCGTCGAGCGCAAGCCGCATCGACTGCACCTGCCCCTCTTGGGAAGGCTTGGTGATGTGGCATGCATCGCTCGACGAACCATAGCCGACGATCTCCCCGTATATCGTCGCACCGCGGGCAATCGCCCGTTCCGCCTCTTCCAGAACGAGGACGGCCGCCCCTTCTCCTAAAACGAGGCCGCTCCTGTTCTTGGAAAAAGGCTTGCAGGAAGCGGAGATGTCCTGCTCGTCAGGCAGAGCGAGCGCCCGGAGCGAAATCCAGGCATTGATCGTGCCGTAAGTGAGGAGCGCTTCGCTCCCCCCTGCCAGCATGACGTCGGCATAGCCATCACGGATCAATCTGCATGCCTCGCCGATCGCAATGGAGGAAGAGGAGCAGGCCGTGGAAAAGGTGAGATTCGGCCCCTTGAGGCCGTATTCGATGGAGACCTGGGATGCAGCTGCGTTGTTCATCGCCATCAGCACGGTCAGCGGCTTGAATCTCGGCACTTCCTTGGTATAGATCTCGACGTAGCCCTCTTCTATCGTCCCGACCCCGCCTATGCCAGTGCCAAAATAGATCCCTGCGCGCCGCTGCTCTGACTCGTCCAGGACCAGTTTCGCGTCCGTGACCGCTTCCTTCGCGGCCACCAGGGCAAACTGGCTGAACCGGTCGAGCGAGCCGACCTTCATCCTGGAAAAATGGAGCGACGGATCGAAATCGACTTCGGCTGCGATACGGATCGAAAGCTTGTCTGCAAAAGGGGCTGACAGCGCTCGAACCCCTGATTTTCCAGACATCAGTCCGTCGAAAAACTCAACCTTGTTGCTGCCGACCGGCGATACGACGCCCAGGCCGGTAACGACGACACGCCTCAATGCCGATTCTCTTGAGAATGCTGGTTGGCGACAAGCCTGTCTACAATGGTCACGATGTCCTGAATGGTCTTGATCTCGACCCGCTCATCGGAAAGCTTGATCTTGAATTCGTCCTCGAGGACGAACATGAATTCAATGACCGAAAGCGAGTCGAGCCCGAGCGTCTCAAGTTGTCTGTCGGGCAGGAGTTCGGCTTCGTTAAGTTCGAAGTTTTCCGCCATGAGCTTTTGTATCGTTTGTAAAGTAGTCATATTTATTATCAAGCTACGCGAACCGTATCGAATTCAACTTTAGCAGGCGCCTCACTCGAGATGGCCTCCTTGAAGAAACGGATGGTTTCTTCGGCAACGATGTCTTTCTGGTTGTCCAGCGTCAGAATGTGGTAGCTGTCGTCAAGAAAGATCTTGCGCACTTTCTTGCTGGATATATGCTTCTCGACGAAATCGGCGCTTCTGACAGTGGCCGTATCGTCGTCGATGGAGTGCATGATCAGCGCAGGCGCCGTGACCTGACCAATATTGCGCTTCACGTTCCTGATCAGCTTGTCCGTTTCGAAGATGCCGGTCATCGGTATCGTCGCAGACCCTGCAGCCGAAGTCGACTTTTCCGTCATTTCCCGCGCGATCCAGGCACGCAATTGCTCGTTCTTGAGCCCGTACGGTTCGCGTTCGCGATAGGAATAGAAATAACGGAAAGGCGTGTAATACCCGAGCGGCAGCAGGAAGCGGTACCAGGGGATGCTCCAGCCGTCGAAATAAAGAGTGGTTGCGAGCAGTGAAAGTCCGGCGATCTCATCCTTTTTCTCTGCGGCAAGATTCAGCGCAAGCACCGCGCCGATGCAAAGACCGCAGACCGAAACCGTCCTGTATTTCTTCTTCAGCTCGTCGAAATGCCCGACGACTTCCTTGTGCCATTCCTGCCATTTCTTCGTCGAAGAAGCCTTGCCGTAGCCGTATCCTGAAAAATGGGGCGCCACCACGGTGAACCCTGCCTTGTGAAGCCTCCTGGCCACATACTGCATTTCAAGCGGCGTTCCAGACAAACCATGAATCAGCAGTACCGCATCTTCTCCCTTGACCAGATTGATATGCTTGGTAATTTCATTCAATGCCACCATCCGTTACTCATCCTTATCTCAGAACGCCCCCGCTCCGGCAAACCGCAACGTGCCAACGCAGGAAAATGACGTAGATTATAACAAAACTTTCTGTAACAAGCTTCGAATTTCTATCACATTTCATTCCTTGTAAAACCGCTTTGACAAGGGTAATGCAGTTAAGTTAAGGTAAGCTGAATATTTACCTCTAAGGAACAGCATTTAGCATCATGCAAATCATTCCGGATTTTGTATTGCCCTCCACGGGAGGGAAAACCTTCCAGCTGTCCGCCTGCAATTCGAAATTCATCCTGATTTATTTCTACCCCAAGGACAACACGCCTGGATGCACCACGGAAAGCCAGCAGTTCAGGGACTTGCATGCCGAATTCGAAAAACTCGACTGCCTCGTGCTCGGGATTTCGCGAGACAGCATCAAATCCCATGAAAACTTCAAGTCGAAATTTTCATTCCCTTTCGACCTGTTGAGCGACGCAGACGAGCAGGTTTGCAACCTGTTCGGCGTGATCAAGCAGAAAATGATGTATGGCAAAGCCGTTCAGGGAATCGAACGCAGCACCTTCCTGATCGACTCGAACGGAAAAATCCTCACGGAATGGCGCGGCGTCAAGGCTGACGGCCATGCCGAAGCAGTGCTCAACCATCTGAAAACACTTTCCTGAACATGACGAAGAAACATCACGAAACCAAGCTGTTCGTGCTCGACACCAATGTGCTGATGCATGACCCGACGAGCCTGTTCCGTTTCGAGGAACATGACATTTATCTGCCCATGGCGACGCTGGAAGAGCTCGACAACAACAAGAAAGGCATGTCGGAAGTCGCCCGCAACGCCCGTCAGGCAAGCCGCTTCCTCGACGAGATCGTGAGTCGGGCCATGACCGACATCGACGAGGGCATCACGCTCGAATCCCATGGCGCGGCAACCGGCAGGCTGTTCCTGCAGACCGCGACAATAGAAGAATCCTTGCCTGCATCCCTGCCCGGACTCAAGGCCGACAATCAGATTCTGGGCGTCGCCCTGCATCTCAGCAAGAAATATGCTTCCCGTTCCGTCATCGTGGTCAGCAAAGACATCAACATGCGGATCAAGGCGAGGGCGATCGGCGTCGAAGCGGAGGACTACTTCAACGACAAGGTGCTGGAAGACACGGATATCCTCTATACCGGCCTTCGCGAACTGCCTCCCGACTTCTGGGAAGCCGTCGGCGGAGAAATCGAATCCTGGAAGGATGCGGGGCGCACGCTTTACCGCATCAAGGGACCGGTTTGCACCTCCCTGAACACCAACGAATTCGTCTATCAGGAAGCTCCCCAGCCCTTTTACGCGAGAGTCAGGGAACAGAGCAGTCAGATGGCGATCATCGAGACGATCAAGGACTATACCCATCAGAAAAACAACGTGTGGGGCATTTCTGCGAGAAACAAGGAGCAGAATTTCGCCCTGAATCTGCTGATGGACCCTGAGATCGACTTCGTCACCCTGCTTGGACAGGCCGGAACCGGCAAGACGCTGCTGACGCTTGCATCCGCCTTGATGCAGACCATCGAGCTCAAGCTCTATTCCGAAATCATCATGACGCGCGTGACGATACCTGTCGGAGAAGACATCGGCTTTTTGCCCGGCACTGAAGAGGAAAAGATGGGGCCCTGGATGGGCGCGCTGGAAGACAACCTCGATGTGCTCAACAAGACCGACGAAGAAGGCGGCGACTGGGGGCGCATCGCCACGCACGACCTGATCCGCTCGAGGATCAAGGTGAAATCGCTCAACTTCATGAGGGGAAGGACTTTTCTCAACAAGTTCCTGATCATCGACGAGGTGCAGAACCTCACACCGAAGCAGATGAAGACGCTGATCACGCGCGCAGGACCTGGAACGAAAGTGGTTTGCCTCGGCAACATCTCGCAGATCGACACCCCTTATCTAACCGAGGGCAGTTCAGGTCTCACCTATGTGGTCGACCGATTCAAGGGATGGGCGCACGGCGGACATGTCACGCTACAGCGCGGTGAACGGTCCAGGCTGGCCGACTACGCCACCGAAAAGCTCTGATCACTGGGCCGAGTCGTCGTCCTCATCTTCCATGGGCGGATTGCCGTCGTAGACCAGGCTCTGCCTGTGCTGCAGATAGGCTTCCCTGACGAAAACATAGGGATCGATCGCGGCCTGCAATAGGATATTCTCCGCATCGAGCAGCCCGGCCCGCTTGTCCACGCCGCCCAGCGCGACCAGGCTGTTCTTTCTCGCCACATCCGTCGTTCTGTAAAGCGGATAGTATTGCCAGTCGACGACCGTACCCACCCCGTCCCTCACGTCGCTCGGCCCGAGGAAAGGCAGCACCAGATAGGGGCCCGTGTTGAGTCCCCAATAGCCCAAGGTCTGCCCGAAATCCTCGTCGTGCTTCGAAAATCCAGAAGGGCCTGCCACATCGACGAGCCCCGCGAAGCCTATCGTCGAATTGATGAGCACGCGCCCGGCATCCGAGAATGCCTGCTTCCCTTTCAGCTGCAAGACATCGTTGACCGTGACGACCACATCGTCCAGGTTCGAGAAGAAATTGCCGACCATGACCCTGATCCCCTTCGGCGTGATCTTCTCGTACCCTTTGGCCACGGGCTTCAACACCGCCTTGTCGACCGTATCGTTGAAGGAATAGATCTTGCGGTTCAACGGCTCGAGAGGATCCTTGCGATTGTTCGGAGTGGCGCAGCCGGCAAGCAGCAGCGCAATGGTCATGAAGGCGATTTTTCTCATCAATCTTCGCTTGGGTTGTGGATGCGCCATTATAGCCCGCAGGATCGGGCACGATAAACCCATTCGTTCAGGAGCATTCTTGCCGCATCGATCGCATCCGATGCGCTCATGCCCACGGGCCCCCTGCCCTCTTCCGCCAGCTTCTCGGCTGCGGCCCCGTGCAGATAGGCTGCGCAAAGCATGGCGTTTGACGCATCGAGCCCCTGCGCAATAAAGGCCGCGATCATCCCGGACAACGCATCCCCGGTCCCTGCCTGGGCGAGCCCGGCATTGCCCGAACCATTGATCACCCATGTCCCATCGGGAAAGGCCAGGATGCTTCCCGCCCCTTTCAGCAGCGCATGGCATTTGAATTTCAGGCACAGTCTTTTGGCCGATTCGACCCTGTGCTCCAGTATATCCAAAACGTCGATATTCAGGAGGCGAGCAGCTTCAAGCGGATGCGGCGTCAGAACGGAAACCGTCTTTCTTCCGGCAAGCTTCTCCTGAAGTTCAGCATGCTCGGCGATCAGGTTGAGCGCATCCGCATCGAGCACGAGCGCATTTGCCGATTCCAGTGCCGCCTCGACAAGCTGCTTCGCGCCTTCTGATCGGCCCAGCCCCGGCCCGATCACGATCGCATTCGCGCCCATCCCGATCAGTTCGGACGCATCTCTCACCATGATCTCGGGTTGCAACAAATCGACTTCAAGCGCATCCGTTCCAAGAAAGACCTTGCCCGAACCGAGCCTCAAGGCAGCCCTCGCTGCGAGCAATCCCGCTCCAGCCATGCCTTTCGATCCGCCGATGACGGCGACGCTGCCGAAAGAGCCCTTGTGGCTGTTTCTCGGTCTTTTTTTGATTGCGGATAGGATAATGGAATTCGAAAACCAGCCCTGCGGCTTCACCAGGTCAAGCGGATTGATCCCGAGCCTGTCATGGTGAACAACGCCGCAATGGTCGAGCCCATCCGAAGTCAACAGGCCCGGCTTCAAGCCGATGAAGGTCAGGGTATGGCTCGCGCGGATTGCATGCCCGAGAACGACGCCGGTATCCGCGTCCACGCCGCTCGGCATGTCGATCGACAATACGGGAATGTCCATCGCATTGATCCGCTCGATGAGCCCTGCATAATCCCCTGCAAGCTGTCTCTTCAGCCCTGTGCCGAACAGTCCGTCCACGACGAGATCCCATTTCCCCTCGGGCACATCTTTGAGGCAGGCTCCGCCTGCATCGACCCAGGCATGATAGGCCGAGGCCGCATCCTCGGGAAGATTTCCAGCATTCCCCGTGAAGACGAGGTCGACATTCATCCACCAGGATTTCAGGAGACGTGCGCAAACGAAGGCATCCCCCCCGTTGTTGCCGGGCCCTGCGAGCACGAGCACTTTTCCAGGAAACCTTTCTTCGACGAATTGCGCGACGGCGCGCCCCGCGCGCTCCATCAGCGGCATTGCGGCACGCCGCTCGATTTCTGCGATTTCATGCCGCAAATAGACTGGCTCGAATATGTCGGAAAGATCTCTCATGGGCAGCCGTTTCTTTTGAGATATAATACATCCAAAATTTGCAGCCCAAATATCCCATGCCCGAATTTACCATGCTGCGCGGACGCAGCGCCCTCTCAGACTTCCGACTCGACAAGCTCCTGAAATCCGCGCGCTCGGTCATGCCGGCAATCGACGCGATACACGCGGAATTCTGGCACTTCGTCTCGTCATCAAGAAAGCTTACATCCGAGGAACATGCAATCCTTGAAAAACTGCTCGAATACGGGCCTGCAGGCAATCCGCCGCCAGAGCACGGGCAGATGCTGCTCGTTCTTCCCCGCATCGGCACCATTTCCCCATGGTCTTCCAAGGCCACGGACATCGCAAGGCACTGCGGTCTGGAAGCCGTCGACAGGATAGAACGCGGCATCCTTTACCGCATAGAACCCCATTTCGACCAGAGCATTCTGCAGCTCCTTCACGACAGGATGACCCAGTGCGTCGTCTCTTCTTTGGATGAGGCCAAGCGGCTTTTCGAAACGTTCGATCCCAAGCCGCTCACCGTCGTCGACATCATCTCGGGCGGAAAGGATGCGCTCATTGATGCGAACAGCCGGATGGGGCTCGCTTTGTCGCCAGACGAGATCGACTATCTGAACGAGAATTTCACGTCCATGGAAAGAAACCCGACGGACGTGGAATTGATGATGTTCGCCCAGGCCAATTCCGAACATTGCCGCCACAAGATATTCAATGCGGACTGGGTGATAGACGGTCAAACCCAGCCGCGCTCGCTCTTTTCCATGATACGCCACACCCACGCCATGAATCCTCAGGGCACGGTGCTCGCTTACAGCGACAATGCAGCCATCATGGAAGGCTCGAAAACCCGACGCTTCTTTCCGGGAAAAGACAACGTCTACAAATACGACAAGCAGCTGACCCACATCCTCATGAAGGTGGAGACGCACAACCACCCCACCGCCATTTCCCCTTACGAAGGGGCTGCGACGGGCGCAGGCGGCGAGATCCGCGATGAAGGCGCTACCGGCTGCGGGTCCAAGCCCAAGGCAGGACTCACTGGATTTTCCGTCTCCAACCTCGCCATTCCAGAATTCGTCCAGCCCTGGGAGCAATCGGAATACGGCAGGCCAGGACACATCGCTTCCCCATTGCAGATCATGCTGGAAGGCCCTATTGGGGGCGCCGCCTTCAACAACGAGTTCGGACGCCCCAATCTCTGCGGCTATTTCCGCACGTTCGAAATGGAAGTCGATGGCGAGGTGCGCGGCTACCACAAGCCCATCATGCTGGCCGGCGGCGTGGGCAGCATCCTGGACAGCCATGCCATGAAGCGCGACATCCCGGAAGGCGCCCTCCTGATCCAGATCGGCGGCCCCGGCATGCTCATCGGGCTGGGCGGTGGCGCCGCTTCCAGCATGAATACCGGAAGCAATGCCGAAAACCTGGATTTCGATTCCGTTCAGCGCAGCAATGCAGAGATGCAGCGGAGAGCGCAGGAAGTCATCGACCGGTGCTGGCAGATGGGTATTGATAACCCCATCCTGTCCATCCACGACGTCGGCGCGGGCGGCCTCTCCAATGCGCTCCCCGAGCTCGTCCACGGCTCGAACCGCGGCGGGAAACTCAACCTGCGCGACGTCATGAGCGAAGAGCCGGGCATGAGCCCCATGCAGATCTGGTGCAACGAGGCTCAGGAGCGCTACGTGCTGGCCATCGAGGCCGCCAGCCTCGATCAGTTCGACGCGATGTGCAAAAGGGAGCGCTGCCCCTATTCCGTGGTCGGCAGCGCAACGCTGGACGAAAATCTGACGATCAAGGATCCCGTTTTCGGCAATCTTCCTGTCGACATGACGCTTTCCGTGCTGCTCGGGAAGCCGCCCAAGATGACCCGTAATGCCCAGCGGATCAAGCGGGAGCTGCCCGCCTTCGAATCGGATGGCCTCGACCTCAAGGATGCAGCTTACCGGGTGCTGAGAGCACCTGCCGTTGCGGACAAGACCTTCCTGATCTCCATCGGCGACCGCACGGTCGGCGGGATGACTGCGCGGGACCAGATGGTCGGCCCTTGGCAGGTTCCGGTTGCGGACGTCGCGGTATCATTGTCCGGCTTCGAATCGGCATCAGGCGAAGCATTCGCCATGGGAGAGCGCACACCGATCGCGCTGATCGATCCCGCAGCCTCAGGCCGCATGGCGATCGGCGAGGCCATCACGAACATCGCCGCAGCGCAGATCCACGACATCGGCTCGATCAAGCTCTCGGCGAACTGGATGGCCGCAGCTGGCCACCCCGGGGAAGATGCAGCCCTCTACGACACCGTGCATGCGATCGCCATGGACCTCTGCCCGCATCTCGGCATCAGCGTTCCTGTCGGCAAGGATTCGATGTCGATGAAAACCTCATGGACAGACGAGGCGGGCGCAAAGAAAACGGTCACCTCGCCGCTTTCCCTGATCGTTTCCGCTTTTGCGCAGGTCAACAACGCCTCGAAAACGCTCACCCCCGAGCTGCGCAAGGATTGCGGCAAGACGGCGCTGGTGCTGATCGATCTCGGCGCAGGGAAAGGCAGGCTGGGCGGCTCCATCCTCGCCCAGGTCTTCGGGCAGATGGGCGAACTCTGCCCGGATCTCGATGACGCACTGAGGCTGAAGGCTTTCTTCGCCGCGATCCAGAAGCTCAGCAGGGAAGAGAAGCTGCTCGCTTATCATGACCGCGCCGACGGCGGGCTTTTCGTCACGCTTTGCGAAATGATGTTCGCGGGCCATGTCGGCATCACTGTCGATCTCGAACAACTCTGCTTCGAAACGAAAGTGGTCGAAGTGGTCGACATGCATTGCAAGGACAAGGGAAGCTGCCTTTACGAGACCTTGTTCAACGAGGAACTGGGCGCAGTCGTCCAGGTGAAAAATGACGATCTTCCGACCGTCCTGGACACCTTCATGGAAGCCGGGCTCTCGAAAATGGTTCACGTGATCGGCGCGCTGAACCCGGATGAAAGACTGATCGTCAAGACCGGTGAATCCGTGCTCCTTGATGAATCCAGGATAGACCTCAACCGCGCATGGTCGGAAACAACCTACCGGATGCAGAAGCTGCGCGACAATCCCGATTGCGCAATCGAAGAATGGGACAGGATACTGGATGAGAACGACCCCGGACTCCATGCTCAGCTCTCCTTCGATCCGCTCGAAGACATCTCGGCGCCTTACCTCAACCTGGAAAAACCGAAGGTTGCCATCCTCAGGGAACAGGGCGTCAACGGCCATGTCGAAATGGCTGCGGCCTTCGACAAGGCCGGCTTCCTCGCCTTCGACGTGCACATGAGCGACATCATATCGGGCAGGGTGACGCTGGCTGAATTCAACGGATTCGCCGCTTGTGGTGGATTTTCCTACGGCGACGTGCTTGGCGCAGGCGAGGGATGGGCCAAATCCATCCTGTTCAATCCCGTGGCAAGAAGCGAATTCGAAGCCTTCTTCCGGAGAAAAGACGTCTTCGCACTCGGTGTATGCAACGGTTGCCAGATGATGAGCAATCTGCACGACGTCATTCCAGGCGCGCAAAACTGGCCCCATTTCGTCAGGAACCGCTCCGAGCAATTCGAGGCGCGCTTCGTGATGGCCGAAGTGCAGGCCAGCCCGTCAATCTTTTTCGAAGGCATGGCGGGATCCAGGATGCCGGTCGTCGTCTCGCACGGCGAAGGCTATGCCGAATTCAGAAAGCCGCTGCCTGAAGAACTCGTGGCGATGCGCTTTGTCGATCATTATGGCGCAGCAACGGAACGCTACCCTTTCAATCCGAATGGCTCACCCGGGGGAATCACGGGCTTAACCACCCAGGACGGTCGCTTCACGATCATGATGCCGCATCCCGAGCGGATTTTCAGGACGATTCAGCATTCATGGCACCCGCAAGAATGGGGACAGGACGGTCCCTGGCTCAGGATGTTCAGGAATGCGCGGAAATGGCTGAGTTGAGCGCTTTCTCCAGCCATTCCAAGCGCAAGCCTGAAACCTTGGGGATGCCGAATCGGGGATCCTTCGGAAAATCCTCGAAGCGCCCGGTTCTGCCGTAACCCCGCCTTTCATAATAGGCGATGAGCTCGTCCCGCAATGTCAGGACGGTCATGCCCGCTTTTCTGGATTGCCAGGCGCTTTGCGACCAGCTTTCGGCTTCCAGCAGCAGCCGCTTGGCTATTCCCCTGCCCTGCAATGCCGGCCTCACGGCCAGCATGCCGAATTTGGCCATCTCGCCCCACCGCTCGAGATGCATCGAGGCAACGAGCTTCTTTTCTTCGAGACAGAGCAGAAACACAGAATCAGGCTTTTCGATCAGGCGCGACACTTCATTGATGTCCGTCCTTTGGCCGCCGAGCAGGTCGGCTTCGGTCGTCCAGCCTGCTTTGCTCGATTCGCCCCTGTAGGCGGAATTGACGAGCTTGACGATATCCCCTGCGTCGGAAATCAGCCCCTTGCAAAAATCAATGGGGCTGCCCATCCATATCGATCGGCTTGCCCTGGGAAAGGGAGGTCACGTAGCTGACGAGATCGACCAGTTTTTCGCTGCCGTATTCCGGCGGATTTCCCTGCAGCCCGCCGTGGATGCAGGAATGGATCTGGTCTTCCAGCGTGATGATTTTACCCATTCTCTGATTATATCTGGGGAAAATGGCAGCCGCATTTTCGAGGCTGGGAATGGCTTTTCCGTTGGGCAATGCCCCCTGCCCTACGCCGCCATGGGTATGACAGGTATTGCACGTCCTGCCGTTGCCGCCGAAAGTCTCATGCATGTAAAGCGACTTTCCCTTCTCGATGGCCTGATTGATTTCCGGACCGGGCGCCGCTTGGGCTGATGCTGCGAAGAAAAGCAGGAAAATGGCATAGCGCATCATGATTTTCTCCTAAATAAAAAAGGCCCCTTGCGGGGCCTTGATTCTGCGTATTATTCCTCGACCTTGGCTGCGGCACGCAGGTCGGCGATCAGCTTCTGCACACGCTCCTGCTCGATACGCTGTTCGAGCTGCGGCTTGACCTGCTCGAACGAGGGCAGCTTCAGCGCCTTTTCGTCGTCGAGTTTAATAACATGCCATCCGAAAGGCGTCTGCACCGGCTCGCTGGTCATCTGTCCCTTCTTCAGATGAGTCACCGCATCGGCGAAAGGCTTGACGAAATTCGAGGCTGGCGCCCAATCGAGTTCGCCCCCGGTCGCCTTCGAGCCCGGATCCAGGCTGTTTTCCGCGGCAAGCTTGGCAAAATTCCCTGGATGCTTTTTCAGCTCAGAGATAAGCTTCTTGGCTTCATCTTCCGTCTTGACGAGAATATGGCGCACCTTGTATTCCTTGGAGCCCATGTGCGCCTTGATCTTGTCGAATTCCTGATGCATTTCGGCATCGGTGGCGGGATGGGTAGAAACGTATTGGTGCAGATAAGCATTGACCAGATTCTGGCGCTTGCTCAAATCCATCATGATCTTGAAGTCCGCAGTGTTTTCGAGCCCTTTCTTGCTTGCAGCCTGGGAAATGATTTCCTGGTTGATCAGCGTTTCCTTGATGTTGCTGCGCAGTTCAGGAGAATCAGACATGCCGCGCTGCGACATGTTTTGCTTCAAGACAAATTCGAAACGGGATTCGGGTATGCCCACGCCATTGACGGTTGCGACGGGTTTGGTGAGCACGCTCGAATCCTGCGCATGGCAAACCGATGCAAAGAGCAGGCCGGACGCGGCTAAAAACGACTTCAAAGAGGGCATGTTTCTTCCTTTAGGTTGGGTGTTTCAGTTGGTATTCGTCAGCAGTATAGGTCTTGAGCGCGAGCGCATGAATCTCGCCTTTCATCATGTCGGAGAGCAGGCCGTAAATCAGTCGGTGGCGCGCCATGGTGCCCTGGCCAGAAAAATGGTTGGATACGATAGTCATGAGGTAATGCCCGCCATCCCGTGCGCCCGCGTGTCCGCTGTGTTTTTCGCTTTCGTCGACGATATCGATCTTGGTCGCCTCCAGCTCACCCAGTCTTTCGATGATTTTTTCCTTGGTTCCCATCAGGGCAGCACCTTTCTGAACGGCTTCACTTCGACTTGCTTGAAGACACCTTCGAGCATGTAGGGATCGGCTTCGGCCCAGGACCTCGCCGCTTCGATGGAATCGAAATCGGCGACGATCAGGCTACCCATGAATGCGCCGTCGTCCGTCGGGAAAGGACCTGCCAGGACGAGCTTGCCCGATTCCTTGAGCGTCTCAAGCCGCTGCAGATGGACGGGACGGGCCGCGAGCCGCTTGTCGGTGCTGTTTTCGACATCCTGTCCTATGATGGCATACAGCATCAGCTTTCCTTGCTCTCGGTATATTTGGAAAGCAACAGGCTCTGTACGACGATGAAGACCAGCATCAGTCCAAGCGTCCCGAACATCTTGAAATTGACCCATGCGGATTCCGAGAAATTCAGGGCGACATAGAGATTGGCTACGCCCATCGCGGCGAAAAAGGCCGCCCAGCTCAGATTGACCTTGCCCCATACGTCGTCGGGCAAAACAAGCTGCTCCTGCAGCATCGATCTGATCAGGTTCTTGTCGAACCAGGTCGAACTCGCGATCAATATCGCCGAAAAGCACCAGTAAAGGACGGAAGGCTTCCACATGATGAAAGATTTGTCGTGAAACAGCAGCGTCGCTCCGCCGAAAACGAGCACGATGGCAAAACTCATCCAGAGCATGCCGTCCACTTTGCCGCGCCGCATGTAAGTCCAGACGATCTGCGCAAGGGTCGCCACGATGACGACCGCCGTGGCGTAAAACATGGCCTCGTCTTTCGGGCCGAAATGCGGAAAGACGCGGTAGGTCCCGAAAAACAGGATGACAGGAAAAAGATCGAAAAGGAATTTCATGAGCCAGGCCCTATATCAAAAAGGATTATGCAGTTTTATCTTTTCGCTGTCCATCGGAAGAGTCGAAAGTAAGGTACAATCGGACATTAGATTCAATCCTGGCAGTATAGTTCATGCCTGTGCTGAAATGGTTGGGCCGAAATGATCCGTTCCCCGAAGTGGACAAGGCGATGCGTGAGCCGAACGGCCTGCTGGCCGCAGGGGGAGATCTTTCTCCGCAACGACTGATCGAGGCCTACAAACACGGCATTTTTCCATGGTATAGCGAATCCGATCCCATCCTCTGGTGGAGTCCTGACCCCAGGCTCGTTCTTTTCCCGGAAAACCTCAGGATTTCCCGCTCGCTGACAAAATCGCTCAGGAAGGACTATGAAATCAGGACTGACTCCGCTTTCGAGAAGGTGATGAGAAAATGCGCCGAACCCAGGCGTGACGGGGCGGGAACTTGGATTTCGGAAGAAATGGTCTCGGCCTATTGCGCCCTCCATGCAATGGGAATCGCCCACAGCGTCGAAACCTGGGTCGAAAGCGATCTCGTCGGCGGGCTTTACGGCATCGCCCTGGGGAAGGTTTTTTTCGGCGAATCGATGTTCTCGAGAAGAACGGACGCATCGAAAATCGCTTTCGTTCATCTCGTATTGCAGCTCAAGCGCTGGGGGTTTTCCATGATCGACTGCCAGGTGCGGACGGAACACCTCGCATCATTGGGCGCAACGGAAATCCCGAGAAGCGAATTCGCATCGATCTTGATGGCGGAAACATCACGGATTTCCGCCGGCAAATGGGTATTCGATCATGATCTTGTCGAATGAGCGCTATTACCTCACCGCGGAATATCCATGCAGCTACCTCGAAGGGAACATTGCGCGCTCTGAAGTCGCACCGCCTCAGCTGGCCTATCGTGCGTTCGGCGAGCTGATCCGGTCTGGGTTTCGCCGCAGCGGTCTTTTCGTCTATCGCCCCGCCTGCAGGCATTGCATGGCCTGCATCGCGGTGCGAGTCGATGCTGCCGCATTCGAACCCAACCGCTCGCAGAAGCGATGCTGGCAGCGCAATGAAAGGCTGGAGGTCATCGCATGCGAACCCTCATTCGACAAGGCGCATTTCGACCTGTACCGGCGCTACCAGCATGCAAGGCACCCCGGCGGCACCATGGACAGCATGGAACAATACTGCGAAGCGCTGCTGCAGAGCCAGGTGGATTCGACGCTCTACGAATTCAGGGAAGCGGACAAGCTCGTCATGGTCAGCATCGTCGACAGAATCGAGGACGGCCTGTCTTCCGTTTACGCTTTTTTCGACCCTGATGCTCACAGGGCCGGATTGGGCACTTACAATATATTGTGGCAGATCGACATGAGCAGAAAAATGGGACTGCCTTACGTTTATCTCGGCTATTGGGTGGAAAACAGCAGAAAGATGTCATACAAAATCAATTTCGCTCCGATCGAGGGCCACATCGAAGGAAAGTGGAGTCCGCTCGCATGATCTATTCGCTAGCCCGACCGCTTTTCTTCATGCTCGATGCCGAGCGCGCCCACCATCTCGCGCTGAAGCTTCTCGACGATTTGCACGGTTTCGGCATGAAGTTCGGCTCCATCCCTGCGAATCCGGTCAAGGCCATGGGCCTCGAATTCCCTAATCCCGTCGGTCTTGCCGCAGGACTCGACAAGGATGGAGCGCATATCGATGCCCTGGCAAGCCTCGGATTCGGATTCATCGAGATCGGCACGGTGACGCCACGCCCTCAGCCTGGAAACCCGAAACCGCGTCTTTTCAGACTTCCCGAATCTTCGGCCATCATCAATCGAATGGGGTTCAACAATCTCGGTGTCGACAATCTGGTCGAAAACGTCAAGAAATCGAAATACCGGGGAATACTCGGCATCAATATCGGCAAGAATTTCGACACGCCGATCGAGTCCGCGAAAGGCGATTATCTCTCCTGCCTCGAAAAGGTCTATCCTTACGCCAGCTATGTCGCCATCAACATTTCTTCGCCCAACACGAAGAATCTGCGCCAGCTTCAGCAGCAGGATGCGCTCTCCGACCTGCTCCACAGCCTCAAGGCGAAACAGAACGACCTCGCAAGCCGCTTCGGCAGGCATGTACCGCTTGCCGTCAAGATATCCCCCGATCTTTCAATCGACGAAATCAGGGAAATCGCAGCCCTTCTTCTGGAACACGAGATCGAAGCCGTGATCGCCACCAACACCACGCTTTCGAGGGATGGCGTTCCAGGAAAATACGTCAATGAGGCAGGCGGATTGAGCGGCGCGCCGCTCAAAGAAGCCTCGAACCGGGTGATCAGGCATCTTGCCGAGAAACTGGACGGCAGGATCCCGATCATAGGCGTTGGAGGAATCATGAATGCGCGGGATGCCGATGAAAAATTGGCAGCTGGCGCAACGCTTATCCAGATATACTCAGGTCTAATCTATCGAGGACCGGCCTTGGTCGGCGAAATCAACCAATTACTCTTGCGGGGCAAAACAAATGAAAATCGGCATTCCCAAGGAAATCAAGGACCATGAATACAGAGTCAGTCTCACGCCATCCGGCGCGAAGGCGCTCGTGGCGGCGGGACACCAGGTCGTCGTGCAGCAGCAAGCAGGGGCCGCGATCGGCTTTGCTGACAAGGACTACGAAAATGCGGGCGCAACCATAGTCGGCTCTGCACAAGAAGCATTTGCCAGCGATCTCATCGTCAAGGTCAAGGAGCCTCAGCCTTCCGAATGCGGCATGCTGAAAGAAGGGAGCATCTTCTTCGGCTACCTCCACCTCGCTTCCAGCGCACAACTCGCAGCCTCCCTCATGTCAGGCGGCTCCACCGCAATCGGCTATGAAACCGTGACGGACAGGATGAACCGCCTGCCGCTTCTCACCCCCATGTCGCAAATCGCGGGCAGGATCGCCATCCAGGAAGGCTCTTCAGGCCTCACCCTGCCCAACGGAGGGTGCGGCACGCTGCTCTCGGGAGCGGTCGGCGTGAAATCCGCAAGGGTCACGGTGATCGGCGCAGGCATCGCTGGCAGCAATGCGGCGCGGCTTGCCCATGCCATGGGCGCGGAAGTCACCGTATTGGACGTCAACCCCGATGCCTTGTCCGTGCTCGAAATCGAAGGCATGCAAACCTGCTATTCGAATCCTGAATCCCTGGAAGCCGGCCTGACGGACTCCGATCTCGTCGTCTGCGCCACGCTGATTCCGGGAAAACATGCGCCGAAGCTGATTTCGCGCGACATGGTGAAAAACATGAAGAAAGGATCGGTCATCGTCGACATATCCATCGACCAGGGGGGGAGCGCAGAGACCTCCAGGCCGACCACCCATTCTTCCCCTTTCTATGTCGAAGAAGGCGTAGTCCACTACTGCGTGACCAACATGCCGGCGCTCGTCTCCAGGACGGCGACCCTGGCGCTCACCCATGCCACCCTTCCTTTTGTCTTGAAAATCGCGAACTTGGGACTGGATGCCGCAGTCGAAGAAGATAGTGGGCTCAAGGGCGGTTTGCAGGTACGGGCGGGCAGGATCACTCATCCCGCCGTCGCCGAAGCATTGGGAACTTGAAAGTTATAACCAATATTCATATACATATCGCCCCGATGTGGTTGATTGCCGCTGTTGAAACAGGGATAATCAGCCGGAACTCTATGGTTTCGCGCTATTTTTCATGGAAAGCTATATCCTCATCCTGATCGGCACGGTATTCGTGAACAATATCGTCCTCGTCAAGATTCTCGGACTTTGTCCCTTCATGGGCGTATCCAAGAAGCTCGAGGCGGCGATCGGCATGGGCGCGGCAACGACTTTCGTGCTGACCTTGGGAAGCGGAAGCAGCTACCTGATCGCAAAATACCTCCTCGGGCCCGATCTTGCCTATCTGACCACGATTTCCTTCATCGTCGTCATCGCGGGCATCGTCCAGTTCACCGAAATGGTGGTCAAGAAGGTCAGCCCCGTGCTCTACCAGGTGCTCGGCATCTATCTTCCCCTCATCACGACGAATTGCGCCGTTCTGGGCATTCCCCTGCTGAATCTCCAGCAGAACCACAATTTCCTCCAGTCGCTTTTCTTCGGCATGGGCGGCGCAATCGGATTTTCCATGGTCCTCATCCTGTTTGCGGCCATGCGTGAAAGGCTTGAAGCGGCCGACATTCCAGCGCCCTTCAGGGGCTCCTCCATCGCAATGGTCACTGCCGGACTCATGAGCATGGCCTTCATGGGATTCTCCGGACTCGTCAAGTGATGCTGACATGCTAGACGCGATTATTGTGATGTCCGGACTCGCCCTTTTTCTGGGCGGCGTATTGGGTTACGCATCGATCCGCTTCCACGTCCAGGGCAATGCGCTGGTCGAGAAAATCGACGCCATCCTGCCCCAGACGCAATGCGCACAATGCGGCTTCCCGGGCTGCCGCCCCTATGCGGAGGCGATCGCCGAAGGGCGCGCAGACATCAACCAGTGTCCGCCCGGCGGGGAAGCGAACATCCACAAGCTCGCCGATCTCCTGGGCGTCGAATTCAAGCCGCTCAATGCCGAGCACGGCGAGCCGAAACCGAAATCCGTCGCCTATATCGACGAGAACACCTGCATCGGCTGCACGCTTTGTCTCCAGGCTTGCCCGGTCGACGCCATTTCGGGCGCGCCCAAGCAGATGCACACCATCATCGCCCAGGAATGCACGGGCTGCGAGCTATGCATCCCCCCCTGCCCGGTCGACTGCATCGTCATGGTTCCCGTCGAGTCCAGCATCGCGAACTGGAAATGGAAGCCGCCCATGAAGGAAGTGGCATGAGGCAGCTATACCATTTCAATGGCGGCGTTCATCCGCCGCAGCACAAGGATCAATCGACGATAGACCCGATCCGCATCCCGCCCCTGCCCGAGAAGCTGATCATACCGCTCCATCAGCATATCGGCAGCAGCGCGAAAGCGCTCGTCCAGCCCGGGGAGCGCGTCCTGAAGGGACAGATGATCGGCCAACCCGAAGGCCATGTTTCGAGCGCGATCCATGCCCCGACATCCGGAAAAATTCTTTCGGTCGGCATGGAACCCGTTCCGCATCCTTCGGGCCTGGACGCGCTATGCGTCATTCTGGAGCCCGACGGGCTTGAAGAATGGATAGAACGCGTGCCGCTGGATCCTGAAATGGATCCCGGGACCATGAGAACGAAGCTGAAGGACGCGGGCGTGGTGGGCCTGGGCGGCGCCGTTTTTCCGAGCTTCATCAAGCTCAATCCCGGATCGAAAAACAAGGTCAGGACATTGATCCTGAACGGTGCCGAATGCGAGCCCTACATCACCTGCGACGATCTCCTGATGCGCGAGCGCGCCTTCGAGATCGCCGAAGGTGCGAAACTGATGCAGCGTCTCCTGGGCGCCGAGGAAGTGGTGCTGGGGATCGAAGACAACAAGCCACTGGCGATCGAAGCGATGAAATCGGCAGGCGGCATGGAAGTCGTCGCCGTCCCGACGGTCTATCCCGGCGGCGGTGCGAAGCAGTTGATCAAGGTGCTCACAGGCGTCGAAGTGCCTGCCGGGGAACGCTCCACCGACCTCGGCGTGCAATGCTTCAATGTCGCCACGGCGGCTTCCGTCTACCGCGCAATCCGGCTCGGCGAGCCCGTCCTGAGCCGCATCGTGACGATCACCGGCAACGTGGCGCAGCCAGGCAATTATGAAGCGCTGATCGGCACGCCCGTCGACCACCTGATCAGGCAGGCAGGCGCGCTTCCCGGCAGTTCGGGCGCGATCATGGGCGGGCCGATGATGGGCATCGACCTGCCTTCGACGCATGTTCCCGTGGTCAAGGCGATGAACTGCGTCATCGTGAAGTCTGAAGCGCTCTTCCCGAAGGCGCTAGACCCCATGCCCTGCATACGCTGCGCGAGATGCGCCGAAAGCTGCCCTGCCGAATTGCAGCCGCAGGAGCTCTACTGGTTCGCCAAGGCGAAAAATTTCGGCAAGGCGCAGGAATACGCGCTTTTCGACTGCATCGAATGCGGCTGCTGCAGCTACGTCTGTCCCAGCCATATTCCGCTCGTCCAGTATTACCGCTACGCCAAAAGCGAGATCTGGGCGCAGGAACGGGAAAAGAAGGCATCCGACCTGGCCAGGCTGCGCCACGAATTCAGGGTCGAGCGCATGGAACGGGACAAGCGCGAAAAGGCGGAACGTCTCGCCCAAAAATCGGCCCAGGCGAAGGAACTATGAATTCACCCTACATCACCCGCTCCCCTTCCGTGACCGAGATCATGGTGAAGGTGCTCGCGGCCCTGATTCCCGCGATTGCTGCAGACGTATGGTTCTTCGGCCCTGCCGTGCTCGTGACCTTGGCGCTCGCAAGCGTGACAGCGCTCGTTCTGGAAGCATTCATGCTGAGGCTCAGGGGAAGGCCGGTGAAGCCTTTTCTCATGGACGGCAGCGCGCTCCTCACCGCATGGCTGCTCGGCCTTTCCATCCCGCCCATGGCGCCATGGTGGCTGATCGTGACGGGAACGGCATTTGCCATCGTGATCGCAAAACACCTTTACGGCGGGCTCGGCAGCAATCCGTTCAATCCGGCCATGGTCGGCTATGCCGTGCTCATCATTTCCTTCCCTGTCCAGATGACGCAATGGCTCGCCCCTGCTTCCATCGCGCAGTCTCATCTCGATTTTTCATCGATTCTCGATTACATGTTTTTCCATGCTCTTCCGGCAAACACGGGACTCGACGCCCTGACCTCGGCGACCCCGCTGGATACGCTCAAGACCCAGCTCCATCTCGACAAATCGATGGATGCGATCATGAGCCTGCCGATCTACGGAACAATTGGCGGAAAATGGATGGCTGCGGCCTATCTGGCAGGCGGCCTCTACCTGTTGCAGCAGAAGATCGTCAGCTGGCATGTCCCCGTATCCTTCATCGGAACGATCGCCATCCTCTCCGGGGCATTGCATCTCGTCGATCCGGCACATTACGCATCCCCCCTTTTCCAGCTCGCCTCGGGGGCCACCATGATCGGTGCATTCTTCATCCTGACCGACCCCGTGACCGGACCCACCACGCCCAAGGGCAAGCTGCTTTTCGCTTCCGGCGCGGGATTTCTGACTTACGTCATACGCCTCCACGGCGGCTATCCTGACGGCGTTGCTTTCGCCGTGCTCCTGATGAACATCTGCGTGCCGCTGATCGACGCCTATACCCAGCCTCCGGTTTTCGGGAAAAAGAAATGAAGCGCGGCCTCATCCAGACCTCATTGCGCACTTCCCTCATCATGCTGGCCTTCGTCCTGCTCGCCACGACGCTGCTCGCTTTGACCTACGACAGGACTCATGATTTAATTTCCAAGAGCGAAGCCGAAGAAAAGCTTTCCCTGATCAACCAGGTGTTTCCACCCGGAATGTCGGACAACGACCTGATCCACGATACGGTCGAAATTCCGCCCAGTGAGCTGCTCGGCAACAGCAAGCCGGTCACGGCCTACCGGGCAAGATTCCACGGCAAGCCTGTTGCGGTCATGATCGAGGCCACCGCCCCGGACGGGTATGCGGGCAGGATCACCCTGCTCATCGGCATATTGGCAAGCGGCGAAATATCGGGCGTGCGGGTCATCAGCCAGAACGAGACGCCAGGGCTTGGCGACTACATCGAAATCGCCAAGAGCGACTGGATCAAGGGATTCGACCATGCCTCCCTCGGCTCCGTCACCGATGCGGCATGGCATGTCAGGAAAGACGGCGGGCAGTTCGATTACATGACAGGCGCGACCATCACCCCCAGAGCCGTGGTCAAGGCGGTGCACAAGGCGCTTCTGTATTTCTCGGCAAACAAGGCCATGCTTTTTGCGCAAGGGAAGGAAAAATGAACGAATACATCGAGATAGCGAAGAACGGCCTCTGGAAGCAGAACACCGGGGTGGTGCAGCTGCTCGGCATGTGCCCGTTGCTCGCCGTCAGCAGTTCGGTGGTGAACGGCGTCAGCCTGGGGCTTGCGACCCTGCTCGTCATGGCGCTCAGCAATCTCGCGGTATCCCTGATCAGGAACCTGGTGCCGGGCGAAATCAGGATTCCAGTCTTCATCCTGATCATCGCATCCCTGGTGACCATCATCCAGCTCGTCATGAAGGCCTATCTGCACTCGCTCTACCTGGTCCTCGGGATATTCGTCCCGCTGATCGTGACCAACTGCATCGTGCTGGCCAGAACGGAAGCTTTCGCCTCCAAGCAGAAGACGCTGCCTTCGGTTTTCGACGGATTCATGATGGGCATGGGGCTGACCCTGGTGCTCGCCCTCCTGGGCGGCATGCGCGAGATTTTTGGCAAGGGGACGCTTTTTTCAGGGATCGATCTGGTGTTCGGCGATTCCGCGAAATCCTTCGTCATCACCGTGTTCCCCCATTACCACGGCTTCCTGCTCGCCATTTTGCCGCCAGGCGCATTCATCGGGCTCGGCTTGCTGATCGCCCTGAAGAACCGGCTCGACGCAAGGGCTGCCAGAGCCCAGATTCCCGCCCCTTCCCTGCAGAGCGCATGAACAGGGAAACGCGTCAGAAAATCTTCGAGCGACTCAAGGCTGCCAATCCGCACCCGACGACAGAGCTTGAACACGGCTCCCCGTTCGAGCTCCTGATCGCCGTCATCCTTTCGGCCCAGGCCACGGACAAGGGCGTCAATCTCGCAACGAGAAGCCTGTTCAAGACAGCCGACACCCCTGAAAAGATGCTGGCTCTCGGCCTCGAAAAACTCAGGGAACACGTGAGTACGATCGGGCTCTACCAGACGAAATCGAAGCACATCATAGAAACCTGCAGGATCCTCGTCGAGCGCCATCATGGCCAGGTGCCGAAAACCCGCGAAGAACTCGAGGCGCTCCCCGGCGTGGGCAGGAAAACGGCCAACGTGATCCTCAACACCGCGTTCGGCGTGCCGGTCATCGCCGTCGATACGCATATTTTCCGCGTCTCCAACCGGACCGGCATTGCCCCGGGAAAGAACGTGCTCGAAGTCGAAACGAAGCTGATGAAGGCCGTGCCGGAAGAATTCAGGCACGATGCCCATCATTGGCTGATCCTGCACGGGCGCTACGTCTGCAAGGCGAAAAAACCGGATTGCCCGGCCTGCCTGATCAGGGAATATTGCGAATACAAGGGGAAATCCGTCTAGCATGTTCAACCCGACACGCGATGAAGTGAGGCGGTTCTTCTGCGAAGCCTGGAAAAAGCACCAGGAGAAGGCTTTGCTCACCCCGCTCGAATCCATGGCGCTGGGCATCATGCTGATTCATCCTGAATACCATCCCGTGCTCAACCATCCCGAGCTTGCGGAAAACAGCGAAGAAAATCCCTTTCTTCATCTGAGCCTCCATCTTGCCGTCATGGAGCAGCTCTCGATCGACCAGCCGTTCGGCATCAAGAAGCACTTCGAATCCATCCTCGTGAAATCGGAATCGAGGCATAACGCATATCACCAGGTCATGGAATGTCTTGGCGAAATGATCTGGCAGGCGCAGCGGCAGAATACCCAGCTCGATTCGGGCATTTATTTCGAATGCCTGGAGAGGCGGGCATGAATTCGAGGGAATTCGAATTCACCGAAAAGGATTTCGATCGCGTGAGAGCCTTGATCTACCAACGGGCCGGCATCTCGCTCAACCAGAGCAAGCAGGAAATGGTCTACAGCCGGCTGGCCAAGCGCTTGCGCGCAAACAGGCTCACCTCATTTTCCGATTACATCGCGCTTCTCGAGGCAGGGAGCAGCGCCGAATGGGAAGCGTTCATCAATTCGCTCACCACGAATTTGACCTTCTTCTTCAGGGAAGAGCACCATTTTCCTGCCCTTGCCGAACATGTCCGATCGAAAAAGTCGCACATCTCGCTTTGGTGCGCCGCCTGCTCGACGGGAGAAGAAGCCTATTCGATGGCAATGACCATGGCCGATCTCTTCGACACCCTGCGCCCGCCAGTCACCATCCTGGCGAGCGATGTCGACACGGGCGTCCTGGAAAAGGCCAAGGATGGCCTCTATAATGCTTCCCAGCTGGAAAAGGTTCCGACTGACAAGCTGAAGAAATATTTCGTCGAGCTGCCCGGTGGCATGGCGAAGATCAAGCCCGAAATCAGGGAAATGGTCAGCTTCGAGAAAATCAATCTGCTGGACGACAGATGGCCTGCGAAAGGGCCGTATGACGCGATCTTCTGCCGCAACGTCATGATTTATTTCGACAAGGACACCCAAGCGAAAATCCTGAGGAAATTCTCCCCGCTCCTGAAGAAGGACGGCCTGCTTTTCGCAGGCCATTCCGAAAGCTTCCATCATGTCCCGGATATTTTCAGGCTGCGCGGGAAGACTGTCTATGAACTTGCCAAATAGCGAGCATCCTCCCGTGCAGCCCAGCCTGTCTGCGGATGCCATCCTCCTTTTCCACGCCCAGAATGTCCCCGTCACAGAGAAGCTCATCTTTGTCGGTGCATCGACGGGCGGCACCGAGGCGATCAAGACTTTTCTGGTCGCCATGCCGGAAAACTGCCCCGGCATCCTGATTTCCCAGCACATGCCCGAGGCCTTCACGAAGCCTTTCGCGGAGCGCCTGAACGGCCTTTGCAAAATCCGCGTCAAGGAAGCCGAGCATGGAGAAAGAATCCTGCCCGGCCATGCCTATGTCGCGCCCGGCCATTCCCATCTGCTTGTCGGAAGAGCAGGATCGAGCTATGTCACGGAACTCAACCAGGGGCCGCCCGTCAACAGGCACCGCCCTTCAGTCGACGTGCTTTTCCGCTCCGCAGCCAATGTCGCTGGAAAGAATGCGGTCGGCGTGATCCTCACAGGAATGGGCAAGGACGGCGCGCTTTGCATGCTCGAAATGAAGCAGACAGGCGCGCACAATTTCGCACAGAACGAGGCGAGCTGCGTCGTTTTCGGCATGCCCAGGGAAGCCATCGCCGTTGGCGCGGTGGACGAAATCGTTCCGATCGATGAAATGGCCAATCGCGTCATGCTTCATCTCGGAGCATAGCCTTGTCTTCAAAGCATTACGAAAATTTCCCTGTCGCATCGCTGGCCCTGCCGCGCCGATACAGACGACCGGTCGGCCTGATCTACGCCTTCGCAAGACAAGCGGACGATTTCGCTGACGAAGGAGAGATGGCGGATCAGGAGCGGCTTTCCCTGCTCGATGGATTCAGGCAGGAGCTCGCAAGAATCGGGAGCGGAAAAATTCCCGAATCGCCTCTTTTCGCGGAGCTCTCCGTGATCATCAGGCAACACCATCTCCCATTGCCCCCCTTCTATGATCTGCTCGACGCCTTTTCCCAGGACGTGATGAAAAAGCGCTATGCGAATTTTTGCGAAGTGCTCGCCTACTGCGAAAAATCGGCCAACCCGGTCGGCAGGCTGCTGCTTGCGCTCTACGGCTTCGATTCGGAAGAGAGCATAAAATTGTCCGACAAGATCTGCACGAGCCTGCAGCTCATCAATTTCCTTCAGGACGTTTCCATCGATTACCATAGATTGGGAAGGATCTACTTGCCCCAGGACGAAATGAAGTCCTGCGGCATCGATGAAGAAGCCATCGCCAAGGGAAATGCAGGAGGCGCATGGCGCGAGCTCATGGCGCATCAATCGCAAAGAGCGAGGGAAATGATGCTGGAAGGCGCGCCGCTCTCAAAAATCATGAGAGGAAGGATCTCGTTCGAGATGAAGATGATCGTCCTGGGGGGGCTGGCCATACTGGACAAGCTGGAAAAGGTTGAATGGGATGTCTACAGGCGCCGCCCAAAGCTCGAAAAGGCCGACTGGGTTCTTCTCTTGTTGCGCGCCCTGTATGGCTGACGGCTGGATCGCCGATTTTCATGCAGGATCGGAAATGTTCGTGCCGATCAGGCATTTTTGCATGAAGCTTCGTGGCTGGCCTTCCCATGAATCCCTGAGCCAGCTCGCTTGTCACGTCAGAAACAGCAGCGGGCTGCCCGTCAGGTTCGTGAAAGACAGCTGCGAAAATTACGAAAAAAGGATATATCTCGAAGGGGAAGTGCACACGCGGGAAGCATCCTGGCACGATCTTTTCAATGCGCTCGTCTGGATGAGCTTTCCGAAAGCGAAGTCCTTTCTCAACCGGCTGCATGTCAGGGAAATGAAGAAGGAGGAGGACGGCAGGCGGGGGAAGATGCGCGACATCGCCACCCTTTTTGACGAATCGGGCGTCATCGTCGCATCGTCGAACCCGTCGCTGTCTAACATGCTGAAACGCTTCGAATGGAAATCCCTTTTCCTCGACAACAGGAAAAAAGTCATGGAAGAGATGCGCTTCTACATTTTCGGCCATGGCCTGTATGAGAAAGCGCTCTCACCCTACGTCGGACTCACGGGACATGCAGTCCTCTTTCACGTGGAAGAAGCGTTTTTCGCATTGCCCATCGACATGCAGATTGAACGGCTCGATTCGTCTTTCGAACAAATTTTCTCGAAAATCGCGACGCCCCGCGATTTATGCCCGCTGCCCCTGCTCGGCGTGCCGGGCTGGGCAGATGGAAACGAAGACCCCGCCTATTACGACAACGAAAGCTATTTCAGGCGAGGAAGGATCAGGAATGGCGGGCAGACAGGAAGCGTTCCTCGACCCAAATGAGCAGCAACAGAATAGCGAATTCGATAGCCATCTCGATCAGGATCTCATAGGTATACATGTCTCGCCCTCATGCAGTCTGGATGATTGCATTGTATGGGCTGATTGTTAACAGAAGATTATGAGCAGATTGCGATATGCTTACAGAAATTCGATGATGTCGACCTCGGTGCCAACCGGGATGCGGTCGTACAGATCGACGACCTCCTCGTTTCTCATCCTGATGCACCCGTGCGAGCCCGGTTTTCCCATTTCGGTTCCGTCTGGACAGCCGTGGATGTAGATGTAGCGGCGCATCGTATCCACTTCCCCGAGCCTGTTGAAGCCATTCTCCAATCCCGAAAGCCAGAGAATACGGGTCAGTATCCAGTCCCGCTCAGGAAATTGTTCCGCGAGCTCGGGCGTATAGAGTTCCCCCGTCGGACGCCTTCCGACGAACACGGCATTCACGGGCATGCCGGCGCCTATTTTGGCCCTGACCACATGGCGTCCTCGCGGCGTCATGAAGCTTCCTCGCTGCTCCCCTGCCCCTTTCATCGCGCTCGATATGGCGTATTCATTCAGCACGCGATTCCCGTCGTCGACGAGCTTCAAGGTCTGAGAAAGCAGGCCGATCAGGATCTTCAAGATTTGCGCCTTTTATCGAGAAAGAACTGCGTCATGATGTTCCCGCATTCGTCTTCCAGCACGCCGCGCGTCACGCTGGCATGATGGTTGAGGCGTGGTTCTGCAAAGACGTCCAGCACGCTGCCGCACACCCCCGTCTTAGGGTCCTTCGCACCAAAGACCACTCTTTCGATTCTCGCATGCATGATTGCACCTGCGCACATCAGGCACGGCTCTATCGTCACGAAAAGGGATGCGCCCGTAAGCCTGTAGTTGCCGACATTTTTCGCCGCATCCCTGAGCGCATCGATTTCGGCGTGAGACGAAGGGTCATTGGACGAAATCGGCTTGTTGTAGCCGCGTCCGACGATCTTCCCGTCCATGACGACGATTGCCCCCACCGGCACTTCCCCTGCTTCTCTCGCGAGCTGCGCCTGCTCGAGCGCACAGCGCATGTATGTTTCGTCGGAATTTTCCACCCGGAAATTATACCATCGTCGAAATCAATGCCACGCCGGCGACCATGATAACTCCGGCAAGGAAATGCAGCCTGAAGTCCTTTTCGCCGAAAAGGATGGCGCCGAAGATGACGCCGAAGAGCAGACTCGTACGCTTGACGGCGATCATGTAGGCAGCCTTGGTAGCGTCCAGAGCAAGAAAATGCGAAAGCGCCATCACCATGGACAGCAAGGCGGCGGCCAGGACCCATTGAGGCTTTCTGAATATCGAAGCGGGAATCCCGTGATTTTTCGACATGAAATAAAGCAGCGATGCCGTGCCGACCAGAAGATAATAGAATGCGCCGAAAGTAATGGGCGGGCAGTATTGCAGCGCCCCCTTGACCAACACCGATGTCAGGCCGTAGATGAGCGCGACCGCCATCATCATCCTGCTGCCCTTTTCCCTGAGGATAGCCTTGAAGGGCTCCAGGATCCCTTTTCCGATATGCCTCACATTGAGCAGGAAAGCACCGGCTGTGATCAGGGCTATCCCTGAAATCCCGGTTATGCCGATGCGCTCGCCCAACAGGAAATACCCCGTCAGCGCCGTGAATATCGGCGTGAAGGCAAGATAGGGCAGGGTCAGATAAAGCGGCGAATGCTTGATGGCCTGCATGTAAAGCAGCATGGCAACAATCTCGAGCGGAATGGCGCCTGCGATCCACATCCAGAACTGCAGGGGCAGATAAGGCAAAGGATGATAGAGCAGGATGGGCGAGAGCAGTGCAGCGGGAACGACGAGTCTTGCCAGGACCAGCTCTTCTTCCGAATAATCGGCAAGCCGCCATTTTGTCAATGTATCCGCCGAGGCCAGCGAAAAGGCGCAAAGCAGTGAGAGCGAGAACCAGTTCATGATCCTGGCGTGGAAATCACGCCTGCGCGGTCATCGCCGATATGAATTTGCAAGATTGGCTCCAGACTTGATGAATATTCAGGCGCCATTCTCCCAAAAATCGAAGTGTTCCGATACTCCGGAACGCTTCGTTCAACGTGGCCTTTTCCCGCATTTCGGCCGAAGGTGCCTGTGACGACATCTTGCAACCATGGCTGCTGGTCATTGCTGACACGCTCGCATTCCTCAATTTGGCACAGCCAAACCATCGAGTTTGAGACTGACCCAGACAAGTAAAGCCAAACTGATTAATCGTTATTGTGTGTATGAAGCAAGAAAATCGAAAGTCGCATCGTCGTTGCAGTGTGCAACATTGAACCTGAACCAGGGGGACGGTTCCTGATGCGGCCTGAACATGTTCCCTGGTGCGAGCATGATCCCCTTCTTTGCGGCGAGTCCTGCGATTTCCGCAGAATTGCAGTTCTCAGCTAGTCTCGCCCAGACGAACATCCCGCCTTCCGGGTCGCAATGTACCGCAAAGCCGAGTGACTCCAGCCTTGAAATGACGTGCTGTCTCGAGGACAGGAGCTTTGCCCTGAGCTTGTCCATGTGTTTCCGATAGTGCCCCTCGGTAAGCAGCTGGTACATCAGCCGCTCGCTGATTTCCGAAGTGGTGAGTCCGGTCAATAGCTTGACGTCGCAGAGATTGGCGGCGAGATCTGGGTTGCAGGCGAAAAAACCCACCCTGAGGCTGGCCGATACCGTCTTCGAATAGCTGCTGACGTAGATGACGCGATTGAGCTGGTCGAGCGTTGCGAGACGCGTCACGGTCGATGGATGGAAATCGCCATAAATGTCATCCTCGACGAGAATCAGGTCGTATTTTTCGGCGAGCTGCAGCATTCGATATGCAACTGGCTGGCTGATGCTCGCGCCGGTCGGATTGTGCAGGATTGTATTGGTGAAGAAAAGCCTGGGATGGTGCTCCTTGATCAGTTCTTCCATGATGTGCGTGTCAGGTCCGTCCGAGTTCCAGGGGACGCCGACGATCTTGGCGCCAAATGATTTCAGTCCCCCGAACAGGATGAAGTAACCCGGGTCGTCGACCAGCACGGTGTCCCCCGACCTGACGAAATATCTGGAGACGAGGTCCATGGCATGGGTCACCCCCGAGGTCAGCACGATTTGCGATACATCTGCGCCGATTCCCATGGCGGCAAGCTTGTTGCGCAGGAGTTCACGCAAAGGGAAATAGCCTGCGGGCGTGCCGTAGGCCGTCAGGAATTCACCCTTCTTGAGCGCAAGTCCCCTCAGGCTCTTCTTTATCCCGGTTTCTTCCATCCAGGATGCGGGAAGCCACCATGCGCCCGGCATGGTGCTGCTTGATCTGTGTTCCAGCGAGTTTCTTAGCAACCAGACGATATCCACGGCGCTGTCCGGAACATAGTGGCTATCGGCGGAGGAATGCGGCAGGTGCCGCTGCAAGACGTAGAATCCGGAACCCTGTCTCGATTGGAGATAACCCATGGCGACGAGCCTGTCATATGCCTGAACGACGGTGAACGTACTGACCCCGTGGTCCTTGGCGAACTGCCTGATCGACGGCATGCGCGAACCCGCCCGAAGCGCCCTGTCGTCGATCATCTTCCTGACCGAGTTCGCGATCTGATCGATGAGCGGAAGCGTATCTCCCGGATCAAGACTGATAATTGACATGGTCGCCCAACCTGTACAGTACCGATGACCAATAGATTAAGTGTACATGTATTGTGCGTCCATTGTCCGTTAATGTAAACACCGTGCAGACCCGTATCAGGAGGAAAACATGAACCGGAAACAGAAAATTGGGGTTGCGGCCGTGCTTGCCGGAATTGTCGTGAATTTTCTCGGCGACATGCTGCTCGGCGTCAAGATAGAAATATTCTCGGGAATGACAACTTTCACCTTCCCGTGGATGATGGACATTTTCCTGGTGCCATTTGCAACCGGCCTTTTCGTCTCGAAAATATACGGATTCAAGGGCGGGAAATATCTTGCCTGCATCCCTCCGCTCGCGGTGAGGAGTGCGAGCTTTCTTCACCTGCACTATTTTCATCCGCACGGCGACTTCTTCTACCAGCTCAATCTCTTTTACTGGGGACCCTGCATCATACTCGCCGTCGAATCCGCTAATTTTGGCGGAATAATCGGCGAGGTGATGGCTGGTGCTTATGGTGGAGGAAATGCAGGAAGTAAAAACGCAATCATCAAAGGAGAATTGTCATGAATGACCTCGCCATCCACCAACTGATTTTGCCCTTCGGAATAGGGTTTGTCTTGGGTATCGTCCTCTTCATCGTGCTCGAGCGCATTGGTCTGATCGACAAGTGGCTGGGACTGCAATGAACAGGAAAAACGATCAGGCCGGTCCTAACTACCTTGCCATCGGACTTGAAGTTCTCGCGTTCATCGTTGTTTTCAATATCGCGGCAACATTCGTTTTCTACTACTTCATTGCTCCGCACATGAGGTAACAGCGACATTCTCCGCATCGTCTGAGGACATCATTCATTTCTATGCAATGAAGCACGATATTTGATCCAGCCTTCACCTGCCGCATTTACCCCCTTGATGCGGATTTCAAGGTGCCTTCGGGCACCTTTCTTTTTGAGAACAAGCATTGTTGTTTCAATTGTGGCGATAAATAACGTCTTGAATCCACTATGACCGAATTTCGGCCACAAAACGGCCGTAGGTCAGTTTCACCAAGTCGGGCCGGTAGGTGACGGAACCTGCCGTTCCACGGTTCTTTACCGCGAATGGCTGCTTTCTATTTCAGCGAACTGGTGCTCCACGTGCCAAAGGCGGCCCTCCAGTATTGCCACATTTTATTATTCGACAGGGCGGCATCATTTTGAAATCAGCCTCTTCGATGTTGAATTATGAATACAGCAACTTTTCGAACTCTTCTCCCGGCATGGGTTTGGCAAAATAAAATCCTTGCCCGTAATCGCATCCGATTGATGTCAGTAGGTCCCGCTGTTCAATGGTTTCTATCCCTTCCGCGATGACGTTTAGGCCCAATTTGTGCGCCATGACGACAATTGCTTCGCACAAGGCCAGATCTGAAGAGTCAACTGCCATGTTGCGCACGAAGGACTGATCAATCTTGAGATAGTCGATATCGAATCGCTGAAGATAGGAGAGCGCCGAGTAACCTGTGCCGAAATCGTCGATCGACACCTGGATTCCGGAATCGCGATACTGTATGAGTTTGTTCAAGGTCTGGTCGTCTTGATTGAGTAGCATGCCTTCGGTAATTTCAATCACCAGGTTGTGTCCTGACAGTCCCAGTTCTTCGAGATACGCAAGCCAGGATGTACCGGCATGATGGCTTGCCCGAAACTGCACGGGGGACTTGTTGATGCTGATCTGGAAGCCTTCATTCGATAAATCATTCCATCGCTTCACCCAGCCCATCGATTCGCGGAACACCCAGTCGCCGATCTCGATGATCTGCCCCGTCTCTTCCGTCAGCGGGATGAAGGTTGATGGGCTCACCAGTCCGCGGTTCGGATGCTGCCAGCGCAACAAGGCTTCAGCCTTGTGAACTTGTCCTGTTGCGAGTTCCACGATAGGCTGGAAATACACCCTGAACTGATTCGAAGCAAGCGCACCCTGCAATTCCGACAACATGTGGATTCGCTCCCGAGCGGTTTCCTGCAATTCATGGGTATAGAAGCTGTAGCGATTCCTGCCTTCCTGTTTGGCTACATACATGGCCTGATCGGCAAATTTGAGCAGTTCTTCAGGCTGGATCGAGTCGTCCGGGTAAACAGCTATGCCGATGCTCGCCGAAGAAAAGATGCGCTCGCTGCCGATCATGTAGGGCCTGGAAAGCCTGGACAAGATGGATTGCAGAACATGGTCAACATCCCCTACCGACTGAAGGTGATTGAGGATGACCGTGAATTCGTCTCCTCCAAGGCGAGAGACCATGTCCGTTTCTCTGATGCATTCCTTGAGGCGACTGGCTGCCTCCATGAGCATCTCGTCTCCGACCAGATGACCGAGGGTGTCGTTGATATCTTTGAATCGGTCGAGATCGACGAACAGTAAAGCAAGTTTTTCGCCGGACCGATTCGCCTGTTTCAACTGGTGGGCAAATCTATCCAGAAACATCCTGCGGTTGGGCAAGCTGGTCAGGGCATCGTAATTGGCCTGGCGCCAGATGATTTCCTCAGTACGCTTTTTCTCGGTGACGTCCGAAAATAGGGCGACATGGCGATAGACTTTTCCGCCACCGCTCCTGATGATGTTGATCGACAGTTGTTCGGCGTAAACCTCGCCTGTCTTGCGACGATTCAGAATTTCTCCTTGCCATCTATCCTGTTCATTCAATTGGCGCCACATCGCCTGATAGAAAGACGTGTCCTGAAGGCCGGAGCTGAGAATTCTGGGGTTCTTTCCGATGACTTCGGATTCGTTGTAGCCCGTGATTTCTGTAAAGGCCGGGTTGACTGCGATGATGTTGTTATCCGCATCGGTCAGTACAATGGCTTCTCCGGTGCTTCTGAACACCATGTCAGCCTGTTGAAGCGACTCCTCGTCATGCTTTCTTTCGGTGATGTCCTCACTGATCAGTACGAATTCCCCCTCTGCAGGGCGGTAAATCATGAACGAGTACCATCTGTCGAGCAGGCTCAAGTAATGTTCCCATCTCGCCGGGATACCCGACTTGACCACCTGGTCGAATTTCTCGAGCGATTCCGAGCTTTGCTCGCAATATCCCGGAATGACTTCGCTGATCCTTTTACCCTCGACGTCCTTGAGTCCCGTAACTCTTACGTAAGCTGGATTGACCCTGAGGATTTCATAATCGACAGGGATGTCGCTTTCGTAAATCATTCGGCAATGGGCGAAGCTGTTGAGCATGTTGGTAAACAGCGACTCGTAGGTCTTGCCGGATTCCTGAAGCGCGAGTTCCGCCGTCTTCAGGTCAGTGACGTCGCTGATGGCGCCGATCCACAAACTGCCGCCGTCTGCTTCAGGCGTTGGATCAGCCTTGATGCGCATCCAGCGCACCTTGCCATGAACCAGAAAACGGCCTGTCCAATTGAATACCGTCAGGGACTCGCGCGCTTTCTGGTTGTACTGATTCAAGGATTCGATATCGTCTGGATGAACGATGTCGAAGGTACACCGGTAATCCTCAAGGATGGTCTTTGCGTCGAGTCCGAGCAATTGGCAGAACGGAGGGCTGACGTACTCGAACCCCATCGTCTCATCCGCATAGTGGCGCCAGATGTACACGCCAACCGGAACGAAGTTCAGGATACTTTCGTAGAGGGAATCAATTGCTGTTATTTTCTGCTTGGGGTCGACCACAATGCAGATTCTCAAGGTCAAGACATGGAATTATTCTACCTTGAATAATCGTCTAATTAATAGGGATATTCTGCATGGACCATGATTTCTGTCGGTCTAGCGGTTGATTCATGGATCTATAGGACGAGTTAGTCAGATTATCAGCCGTATGAATTGCTAGTCCAAATGATTTACCGACAGGAGCAAGGGCATGGCGTTCGTATTCGGCGATGCGCCAGGAAGCCGTCACTGGCTTTTTATGCAAGATCGACGATGGCTGCGTCAATGGGTGGTCGGTGCCCTTTGCCGCCGATCGAGCCATCCGAGATTAAACGGCAGATAATCGGCGCATTCCTGCCCGATGTGATCAGGCACCCGACCGGCATAAGGGCCGAAAAACGTCCAGTCAGTTTCCTGGTATCACGCTGGATAAATATAAATTAATCGATTCCCTTGCATGCGTTGAATATAATTCCAGAGATGCCTTCATTCGGACGCATGAGTTCATTCATCCAACAATGTCTGTAGCCACAAAGGGATTGACCAGCGAAGAAGCGAGGAACCTGCTGCTTCAATTCGGACCGAACGCGATCTATGAAGATCGACGCAGTCCGTGGATTTCCTTCCTCAGGAAATTCTGGGCGCCGGTCCCCTGGATGCTCGAGGCAACGATCGCCCTTCAGCTCTTTCTTGGAAAACGGGATGAGGCTGTCGTCATCTGCGCTTTGCTTGTATTCAATGCGATCCTGAGCTTCATTCAGGAAAGCCGCGCCGACAATGCGCTTGCCTTGCTGAAGAGCCGGCTTGAAATCAGGGTAAGGGTCCTGCGTGACGATGCCTGGAAAATGGTCCTGGCTCAGGATCTCGTTCCGGGCGACGTGGTTTACCTGAGGATGGGAGATTTCGTTCCCGCCGACATGCGCCTCGTTGAAGGGCAGGGTCAGCTCGACCAGTCTTCCCTGACGGGAGAAGCCCTGCCCGTCGAAGGTACGCCAGGCAGTACCGCCTATGCCGGTGTCATCGTCAAGCGCGGCGAGGCTACAGGCGAAGTGACCGCAACGGGCGCGCGAACCTATTTCGGAAAGACAGCAGAGCTCGTGCGCAGCGCAAAGACGGCGAGCCATCTCGAAACGCTGATCTTCAAGATCGTCAGGTATCTTGTCGCAATGGACATCGCGCTCGTCGCGGCGCTGCTCGTCTATACCTTCGCCTACGGTATTCAGATCGCCGAAATCGTCCCTTTTGCGCTGATCCTGCTTGTAGCCTCCGTCCCCATTGCGCTTCCGGCAACCTATACGCTTGCCACGGCCCTCGGCGCAGTGGAACTCGCCAAAAGCGGGGTGCTGGTGACGCGTCTTTCCGCGATCGAGGATGCCGCATCGATGGAAGTGCTGGCCACAGACAAGACAGGCACCATCACCCAGAACAGGCTTGCGCTTTCCATGCTCCATCCCCATGGATCCTTCTCTGAAGAAGCGCTTCTTCGTCTTGCAGCGCTCGCATGCGACGAAGCCACCCAGGACCCAATCGACCTCGCCATTCTGGAAGCTGCCAGATTGAGGGGAGTGCTCGAAGGCATGCCGATACGCGTGAAATTCGTTCCTTTCGATCCGGAGACAAAGCGCTCGGAGGCTTATTTCGAGCAGGACGGAAAAACGATGCACGTGCTCAAGGGAGCACCGGGAGTCATCTCCTCCCTTGCAGGGAAAGGTGCGGACGCCGAGAGCCTTGGCTCCGACGGATCGCGCATCCTGGCCGTCGCAGTCGAACAGGATGTCATGACCCTCGCGGGATTCGTCGGCCTTCAGGATCCGCCCAGGACCGATTCGAAATCGCTGATTGACGAGCTACACGATCTCGGCGTGCGCGTATTGATGGTATCCGGTGACGGGGCTGCCACAGCCCGAGCGATAGCAGAACAAGTCGGGATTGGGAATCGCGTTTGCCCGCCGGAACACATGGGCGACGAAATGAAGCGTCATGTACTGGATTACGACGTCTATGCGAGAGTGCTGCCGGAAGACAAGTACAGTCTGGTACAGGAAGTGCAGCGGGCGGGGCAGGTGGTCGGCATGAGCGGGGACGGCGTCAACGACGCGCCTGCTCTGAAGCAGGCCGAAGTCGGGATCGCAGTGGCGAATGCGACGGACGTCGCCAAGGCAGCCGCCAGCCTCGTTCTCACCAGGCCGGGACTGTCTGACATGGCAGAGGCGGTCAGGACGAGCAGGCGAATTTACCAGCGCATGCTGACCTACACGCTCAACAAGATCATCAAGACCATGGAAATCGCGATCTTCATGAGCGTAGGCGTGATGTTGACAGGTGTTTTCGTCATCACGCCGATGCTGATCGTCCTGCTTCTATTCACTAACGACTTCGTGACCATGTCGATCGCGACGGACAACGTTTCCTATTCGAAAAAGCCGGAACGCTGGAACGTTCCCCAGCTGATGGCGACCGCTGGCATCCTGGCAGCTTTCGTGCTGATTCTTTCCTTCACCGTTTTTTTCGTCGGACGAGACTGGCTTCATCTTCCATTGAAAGAACTGCAGACGCTCGTTTTCGTCATGCTGGTATTAACCGGCCAGGGGAACGTTTATCTGGTTCGAGAAAGGAAACATTTCTGGAGTTCGGTCCCGAGCAAATGGCTGCTGACCGCGAGCCTTTTCGATATTCTCGCCGTCGGGATCCTTTCCACCCGAGGCATCCTGATGGCGCCCATACCGGTCGATCTTGTGCTCGGCCTGATTGTCGCCGTGATCGCCTATCTGTTCGTCATCGACTTCATCAAGAT
>JAJZRS010000004.1 GCA_021802545.1 Pseudomonadota bacterium | reverse complement strand
CATGCTGGGACAGCTTGCCCCGGCAGAATTCGCGGCTAGGTTTCGTGATGTTTCGAAGGAAGAGTTACACTTGGCAACCGAGGATTTTGCTAACTGAGGGCTGGTATCCCTTTTGGGGGCAGGTCAGCCTGACCGCAGTGCCGACCCCGACCATCTCGACGAGATTCGAGCCCAGCTCGACGATGTACAGCTTGATGCCCACCACTTCGTCCGCGCCGAGCGCCTCGGCCTCGGATTCGATGCGGTCGAACACGTTCTCCCGCGCGTCGTAGATCAGGGTCGTCAGGTCGCTGATCTCTCCTCTGACGAGCCCCTTGAATGCCGACTTGATGCCGCCGACCACCCCGCGCAATGCCGAACCGATCGAGCCCATGAATCCCATGGACTGGACGCTGTTGCCCACGAGCACCCCGGAAGGCAGCAGCCCCTTCTTCCTCAGGCAATAGATCTCGTTTCCGGACAATCCGGTTATTTTCAGTTTCGCCGCCATTTTCTCCCCCCTTGTTCGCCGTTCGACGCTATCCTTGCTTCACAATGATGATCCTGTGCATCCCTGATTACAATCGCCCGGCCATGGCCATGAGTCTGCTATCATTCGCCTGCTTATCTTCCGGCAAGGGTCGCCATGTCGCTCGTTGAAATCTACTTTGTCCTGGGTTTGGCCATGCTGCTGATCGTGCTCTGGGACTACAAGAAGCTTCGGATGACTGCCAGGCGATTGATCCGCTCGAATGAAAATGCCGCGGGTTTCGCCAGGATCGCGCTGGAAATAAGGAATTTGACTGTCATGTCCCTGTTCGCATTTTTTCTCTGGCCGGTGGTGCTGTTCTGGGAGATAGCCGGCGCCAGGGGGAAATAGCTTCCATTTTCAGGTCTCGGCTGTCGCGAGATGCGGCGGCTAGCGCTTGATGGAGAACTTAACCGTCATGTTTTGCGAGCATGGCCCCGATGAAGGAAGTCCAGACTTCGTTCGGCTGCCACACGCTATGCATGAGTTCGAACGCCTGGTCATGCTGCCACCCTTGTTTGATGACGCGGTAAAGGCCAAGAAAAGCTGATACGCGATAGTTCGCCGCGCAATGAACCCAGAGCTTGCGGTCGTGGTTAGCCTCCATGGCTGCGAAGTAGGCCATGAGATTTTCTTCGCTCGGCGCGGCGAATTGCACGGGGATGTGCACATAGGTCAGGCCGAGCGACCGCACGGTGCCTGGCTCGTCGGGCAGGGAATAGCGCGGGTCATCATGCAACGCGAGGTTGATGATCACCTCGTACCCCGCCGCAGCGATGCTCGCCAGCTGCTCCTCGGTGGGCTGCCCTGAAGTGCACAGTGCCTCGTTTACGGCGCGATAGTTGTGGATGTCGGCAAGCGACGAATGTGTCATGGATGGCAGCTGACTTAAGAATGTTGCGGCTTTATCCTGATTCAGGCCGCGGCCTCGGTCACCAGGAGCTGAACGAGCAGCTGGATCTTCATGTCTGTTTCGGGGGTGATCGAGGTGAATTCGAGTCCGGCGAGATGGCGGTCGCCTTCCTGCTTCGAATTGACGACCTTCGCATAAAGATCGTTCACCTTGAATTCGACGAGCGGAAGGTCGAATTCAAGCTTGACCTCGCTCAGCAAGACGAGCTGCTGGCGCGTTTCCACCAGCACGCCGTGATAGCCGATGTCCCGTATGGTCGCATCGATCTTCATCGGAATCACATACTTGTCCTTGACGAGCTTGATCTGGCAGGGGAATCTCACTTCGACGCGGTGGCTCCTTCTGACCTCCTTGCGCGGCACGTCGAGGTTCAAAGACGGGATCGCGTACAATTCGCGCAGCTTGACCGGCTGGCTCTTTCCCTTGACATAAACCTCCATCGGCTCGCTGACGGCGCCGTATTCCTTGCTGTAGCCATGGGTGTTTTCGCTGATCAGGATCTGGCCGCGCAGGCTGAATGCCTCTATCCTCGATGTGAGGTTGACCTCGTCGCCGATCACGGTGTACTCGGAATAGAGGGTGGTCCCGAACTTGCCTGCCATGACGCTGCCCGTGTTGATGCCTATGCCCATGAAGAGCTCGGGCATGCCTTCGGGTCGATCTCGGTTGATTTCGGTCATGGCGATCTGCATTTCGACTGCGCAGGTCAGCGCCCTGTGCACATCGTCGTCGCGCTCGACAGGTATGCCGAACAGGACCATGAGCGAATCGCCCATGAATTTGTCGATCACGCCGTGCTGGCGCGAAACGATTTCGCTCATCCTGCCCAGGCAGCGGTTGAGCATGGAAATGACCATGCCTGCTGGGAGAGTGGAGGTGATCGAGGTGAACCCCCTCAAATCGGCGAACATGATGGTGACGTTGCAGGGTGTGAAGGAGGGTTCGGCGCCGCGATCCTCATCGTTTCCGCAGGCATGCCTGACGATGGCTGCCATTTCCGCTTCAGCCTCCTTCCCCAGGGGCGAGCCGGTTTCCCGCGCGATCAGCCGCTGAAGGCGATGTACCATCTCCTTGCTCAAGCCGTCTTTCATGATGGGAGCTTTTTTATGTATTCAGCATATCATCTGCGACATTGCCATTCACGTCAACAAAAACATATGGTTGTGTTCCATCCGGAAGACTGGGTCGGTGTCGGGACAGTATATTGTTTCAAAATGTAATGAATTTCCACGTTTATCCGTTCTCAGCTGAAAAAATTCACCAACCGATACAAATCGAGCATTGTGCAGTTACTTTCACGGCGTAATTTTGATTGCATTGCATCTCATCAACGGAGGAAAGAATGACAAGCAAATACGCGAAACTTGTTTTGGCCGTATCGGCGGCCTGGCTCATGGCTTCAACGGCCTATGCAGGAGATCAGCCCATGAAGTGGCGGGAGGGCCTCAAGGCCAGGCTGGAAAGATTGGAGAACCGGCTCGAGATCAAGCCTTCGCAGCAGGCAGCATGGGGAGATTTCCAGGAATCGGTCGAAAGGCTGCCGTTGAGAAAGATCGAAAGACCCGGGAAAGACGCCGATGCTGCGGCGATCGCCAGATTCCGTGCCGAACGTGCAAAGGTCATGGCCGAGCGGTTCTCGAAGATTGCGGAGACAACCGCCAAGCTGGAATCCGTTCTTACTGAAGACCAGCGAAAAATTTTCGACGAGGCATCCAGGAAATCCCTCGAAAGGATGAGGCGTCATCACATGGAAGGTGAACAAAAATGAAGACCATGTCCGCTTCCTGGATGGAGAGTGCGCTTCTCTTGCTTGCCCTGACTTTGGTTTCAGCCAGGCTTTTCGCAGCCGACGTCGGCGTTTCGATCAATGTGGGCGAGCCGGGATTTTACGGGCGCATCGATATGGGCGATTTTCCCAGACCCGAAGTGATCTACGCTCGGCCTGTCATCATCGAGCGCAGCCGAGAGGTCTATGCGCCGATCTATCTGCGCGTACCGCCCGGATACGAGCGGCACTGGAATAGGCACTGCCGCGAATATCATGCCTGCGGCAGGCCCGTCTATTTCGTGAGAGACAAGTGGTACAGGGAAGTGTACGCGCCGCATTATCACGAGCGCCATCGAATGGATGGGCGGGAAGAGCGGCATGGCGAGGGAAGAGGCCATCGCGGCGAAGGCCATGACAGAGATTGAAGCCGTGCAGGATGCAGCGCTCGTCTCGAGATGCGCAGTATCCGAATGCGCCTACAATCTCGAAAAGCGCTGTTGCGCCATAGCAATCGTCATTGCCTCGGGCCCCCATCCGGTGTGCGGCACTTTCCTGAGAGCTTCAGGCTGCTCAGGAAAGGGGACCGGGGATGCGCATGTCGGGGAATGCCGGTATTCGATATGCAGGCACAATGCACATGCGAAATGCATCGCCGGGAACATCGAAGTCGACTACTGGTGGGGGTACATCGACTGCAGGACATTCGCGTCAAGATGAAGTCAGTTCCTTCATCCGTGTTCGCCCAGCTTGTAACTTCCCGCAGGCAGCTTCGAAGCGATGGCCAGCCTGTTCCAGCCGTTGATGGCGATGATTGCAAACGTGAGCGAGACAAGCTCATCTGCGCCGAAGCAGAGCAGGGTTTCCTCCATCAGGCTTTCAGGCACCCTGGCGTTCGGGATTCGGGTCAGCGCTTCGGCCCACTTGAGCGCCGCCCGCTCTCTTTCCGAGAAAAATGGAGTGTCTTGCCATGCGGCCAGGGCATGGAGGCGCTGTTCGGAGTCCCCTGCGGCCCGCGCATCCCGTGTGTGCATGTCGATGCAGTAGGCGCAGCCGTTGATTTCAGACACGCGCGTCTTGACGAGCTCGAGCAGAACGTGCTCGATTCCCGAGCTGCGCACGTGCATCTCGAGGTCTTTCATGGCCTTGTACCCTTGCGGTGAGACGGCTGCGAAGTTGATGCTTTCCTGCATGTTCAATTCTCCCAAGATCCGGCATTCGCCGTACATCCTCAAGACGGACAGGAAGGCGGATTTGTGACCGACTTCAGCTTTTCCGGATTTCGCACGATGTAGATGTCGAGGATTCTTGCGCCATCCGTCACGAAGGAAGTCGCTGAATCGAGCATGCCGTCCACATACCTCAGTATCCCGGGGATTCCATTTATTTCGGCGATCCTGAATTCCATTTTCCCCACCAGCCTTTTCACGATCGCCTGATAGAGTCTGGTCACGCGTTCCGAACCGTGCAGCGGGCGCAATACCGAAAGCACCTTTCCTCCGCCGTCCCCCGTCAGCGTCACATCTTCTGCGAAAAGCGCCATCAGTTTTTCCCTGTCTCCAGAGCGAGCGGCTGCTATGAATTTTCCGAGCAGCGCGATGTGGGCCTGCCGGCTCACATCGAAGCGGGGGCGCTCCTGCTTCATCCGCAGCTTCGCGCGATGGATCATCTGGCGGCAGGCATCCAAGCTTTTGCCCATCGTCTGCGAGATTTCCTCGTAGTCGAAGTCGAATGCCTCCTTCAGCAGGAAGGCTGCGCGCTCTTCCGGGGCGAGTCGCTCGAGCATCATCAGGAAGGCGATGGACAAATCGTTCGCCATCTCGATGGGCTGCTCGGCAGGCGGGGCATGATCCGTGATCCAAGGCTCGGGTATCCATTGACCGACGTAATGTTCTCTTTCGGCCTTGGCCAGGCGCAGCCTGTCGATGGACAGCCTCGTCACGACGGTCACGAGCCATGCCTCGGGATTCTTCAGGGAAGAAATGTCGGCCTGGTGCCATCTGACATAGGCGTCCTGGAGCACATCCTCCGCATCGCTGCGCGATCCGAGCATGCGGTAGGCGATGCCCATGAGTCTCGAACGTTGTCTTTCGAAATTTTCCATTTCAGTCCATCGGTATCTGGTACATGAATATAGACGTGAAATCTCCGATCTTGTGACGCAATCAATCCCCTGGGGCCGGAAAATGAAAACCCGCCTCAAGGCGGGTTGACAGGCTCAAGCCGCATTCGGTCACATCCAGCCCCATTTCACGAAGATCGCATGCCCTGCAGGGGAGGCGAGGAAATCGGCGAACGACTTTGCCAGTGCCTTGTTGCCTGATGTATTCGTGAGCGCAATGCCGCATGAGCGGTATATGGTTTGTTCGGGTTCCGTCTTGACGAGATCGGCGGAAGCCGGGCTGGCCTTTTGCCAGATGCTCCAGATGATCCATGCGTCGAATCCGGGATCGCTCGCCCAGCGCTTTCGAGCCTCGGCGCTGTTCGCAGCGAAATGGCCGATATTCTTGCGCACCCTGTCGACGAATTGCGCGCTTCCGGTTCGGCCTGCCACATCTTCCCATAACCCGGTCTGCCCTGCCCCTTGGACCACGAGAATGTTGATGCCCGGCCTGGCAAGATCCTGGACGCCCTTGATGTTTTTCGGGTTGCCTGGGCGGACGAGAATTGCGGAAGGGCGCAGGTAAAGCGTCTTGATCGTCGAGGGATCGATGAGATTCGGAAGGTCCTTCTGCAAGAAGCCCGTCATCATGTATTCCGAGCCGCTATACACCAGATCTGCGTCCTTCAATGCCTGGTTTTTCCAGGCAGGCGTAGGGCCTGCCGTGATTTCGACCCTGACATCCTTCATTTTCCCGAATGCCTTGGCCGCGTCGAGCATTGCAGGCGCGGGACCTCCTGGGCCGTAGACATGCAGCACGGGCTCTTCCGCAAATGCAGGCATCTGCAGCAGAATCGAAATGAGTGTCGAAAGGAATGCGATCCCTTTCATCCGAGAGCCTCCTCCGTAAGCGAATTCGATATTGATCACGGCTTGTCGAATGATGCGCCCTGCGTCCGGCGAATTCAACCCTGCATCCGAACTGGTCATTGGGGTTGTTCGAAAAGCCGGCAGCTTTACAAAATAGGACGATCATCCTATTATATTTGGGCAAACATCCAAATTGGGGGAGGCATGGGCAAAACAGTGGTTGTGACAGGATCTACAGGCTTTGTCGGGAGCCACGTTCTGGAAGCCTTGCAGCAATGCGAGCATGTGGAGCTTATTGCAGCCTGTCGCGACAGGACAAGACTGTTGCCCGGCTTCATGGGCGAGGTGAGGGAAGGCGATTTGCGCGACCCGGTTTACAGGCAAAAGCTCGTTAAGGGCGCCGATGTTTTGTGCCACGCGGCTGCATGGACCTCGTTATGGGGGCACGCAAAGGAATCGCGTTCACTTTTTCTTGAGCCTTCAATCTCCCTGATCATGGACGCACGGGAAGCCGGTGTCGGGCGCTTCGTCAACACCAGTACCACAAGCGCAGCTTCCCCGGCGCATTCTGCCGACCCAATGAGCGAGGGGATCGAGCGCGCCTTCTGGCCTCACTTGTGCAACGTCATCGCCATCGAAAACGCGCTTCGCATGAATTCATGCCCGAAGTTCCAGGCGATCAATCTGCGCCTGGGCATCTTCGCAGGGCGCCGCTATGCGCTCGGGCTGCTCCCGATTCTGGCCCCGCGGCTGAAAACCCATCTTGTGCCCTGGGTGGCCGGCGGAAGGACCAGCCTGCCCGATGAGTATGGCAAGGCCCATTGCGTCGGGCGATAATGCTGTTTCGGTGGGATGCAACCAATAGGTGACACATGAATATCGGCAGCAAAGGAGAAAAAACGCGTGGCGATATCGTCAACTGCGCCAAGCGGCTCTTTTACGAGCAGGGTTATGAAGGCACGTCATTCTCCGACATTGTCGAAGCATCTGGCCTGTACCGTGGAAACATCTACCATTACTTCAAAACCAAGGACGAAATCCTGAAGGCGGTTATCGGGCAGCACTTCGAGGAGTTCAATGATCTTCTGGTCAAATGGGACAAGCAAGATATCGATCCGCGGGAGAAACTGCTCGCATTTTCGACCGTGATCATCGGCCGGCAGGGCGAATTGGTGGAATACGGTTGCCCGATCGGCAGCCTGAATACCGAGCTCGCAAAAGACAGGCGCGATCTGCAGCATGCGGCGCGTTCGCTGTTCGATCTGTTTCGCGATTGGCTGGCCGTCCGATTCAGGGAGCTCGGCAAAGGAGAGGAGGCTGAAGCGCTCGCCCTGCATTTGCTGGGCAGGGCGCAAGGGATTGCTGTCATCGCCCATGTCTATCAGGATGAGGCGCTCCTGAAGAGCGAGACTGCGCAGCTCCGAAACTGGATCGAAAAACTGTAGCCCCCGACCCTTGATGCAGGGCCGAATGCCCACGAGCGGCTATAATGGAAACTAAGGGGGCACCAAGCCGAATTTCACGGCCTTGATGGTCAAACGAGCGCCCTTGTGCGGCGCTGACGGGTCAAGCGGGGTTGGTCCAGGCGGCTCAAGCCTTTCCGCTCAGGCGGATGGGGTCGCAACTCCCGGCTCGTCTTCGGCGATGCTCCCGACCTTCAGGGCCTGCACTTGTAAATGAGATAGGTGCGCCTGCCATATTCCGTCGAGGGGCCTTTCACGACCGTGTCGCCTCCCGCATCCACCGCCCCGTTCCTGGCCAGCTGAAGCAGATTGGCTTCGACTTCGTCGTAGCTGCGGCTGATGAATCCGACCCTGGCGAGCACGCTTACATCGATTTTTCCCTTCGATTCGCATCCTTCGACCTGGCCTGGTTTTGCGAGCAGGATATCGCTTGAACCGGGACGCACGTCGATCAGGTTGCTTGCGCAGCCGGCGAGCAGGGAAACCGTGACTAGAAGAATTTTTTTCATGATGTACTCAGTGTGATTAGGGGGCGAGCAGGATGCCGGTCAGGATTGCGAAGAGGCGGACCACGAGCATGACTTTTCCCTGGGCGCGATGAGAAGCGCGCGCATCAGTATCGCCTTTCATGATCTTCATGGCGGTGAAGATTTGCGCTCCATAGAGGGCATACATCATCAGAAGGATGCCGACGTGCATCCATACGAGGGAGGAGAAGATTTCCCCCTTGTCGATGAGGCGGTGCCACCAGTGGCGATGGGAATAAAGGTAGAAGGGAAGCGCAAGGTCGAACAGCATGACCGAGATCATCGCCGGAATGTGGAAGTAGCGGATGCGATGCAGGAAGTAGCCGGCCAGCATCAGCAGATAGCTGAGTCCTGCGACGATGAACGTGCCTGGGATGAGATCGTGGTGGGCCTGCATGTCTTCCTCAGATGGTGGCGAAGTAAAAGCCGAAGCTTCCTCGCTTCATGTCCTCGAAATAGCGCTGCAAAGTTTCTCTGACCACGGTGAAGGCGATATTGTTCCACGGCACTTCGCTTTCGGGAAAAAGGCCGACTTCGAGCGTCTCGTCCCCCGCCTTGAATGTCTCGTCAATCAGGCGCCCCCTGAAGAGGAGATAGACCTGGCTCAGCCTGGGAAGGTTGTAGAAGCTATAAAGCGGCCCGATCTCGACCTGGGCGCAGGCTTCCTCGAGTGTCTCGCGCGCCGCGCCCGCATCTGCGGCCTCGTGGTTTTCCATGAATCCGGCTGGAAGCGTCCAGAGGCCGTAGCCGGGCTCGATCGCTCTTTTGCAAAGCAATATCCTGCCATTGGATTCAGGGATGCATCCCACCACGATCTTCGGATTCTGGTAGTGCACGGTATGGCATACCGGGCACACATGCCTGGGCATGGTGTCGCCTTCGGGTATCCTGAATTCGACCTTGGCGCCGCAGTGGCTGCAATAGTTCATCAATGCTTGCCCGTGCTGCCGAAGCCGCCTTCTCCCCTGTGGCTGCTCTCGAAGTCCTGGACGATATTGAATTTCACCTGGGCAACGGGAACCACGACGAGCTGCGCGATGCGCTCGAGCGGGCTCAGGATGAAGCTCTTCTGTCCCCTGTTCCAGCATGAAACGAAGATCTGCCCCTGGTAATCCGAATCGATCAATCCGACAAGATTGCCGAGGACGATGCCGTGCTTGTGGCCCAATCCAGAACGGGGAAGGATCATGGCTGCATAATTCGGATCGGCGAGATGGATCGCGATGCCAGTGGGGATGAGGTCGGCTTCCCCGGGATGGATGGTGATGTCGTGCTCGATGCAGGCCCTGAGGTCCAACCCTGCCGAGCCGGGCGTGGCATAGGCCGGGGGGTTAGAGCGCAGGCGCTCGTCGAGGATTTTGATGTCTATCGTCTTCATGTCGGATTCCTCTTTCGGTTTCGATTGCATGATGCGCGCCTTCAGATGGAGTCCTTCCTCGATGACCCTGAAGAGGCGGTCGATGTTGGGATGCTTGCCCGGGTTCTCCCTGGCATCCTGCACATGTTCGGCGTAAAGCTCGAGGCCGTGGAGCGCGCTGGCCGGATTGATTGCGCCATATGTCTTCGACAGATGGCAATAGACGGCAAGCGACCCTGCCTGGCCAGGCTTGTTCTCGATGAAAGCGGGCTTGTCTTCAGGCCTCTCGCCGTCTATTTCGATTCCCTCGATGCCGTCCACCGTCGGGATCTTTTTCAGGTTTTCTGCGAAGTCGGTCATTGCATGCTCGTTGGACAATGCCATGCATTATAAACTGCTTTTGATGCAGAAAATGACGATTGACTAAAGTGCAATTGTGTGTATATTGTAGATCTTGCCAACATGTATTAGGAATTGCTAATGTTTTTTTCCGATTTGTCCTTCTGGCAACTCGTCCTTGCAACCTTGGCCTTGACTCATGTCACGATCGCCAGCGTCACCATCTTCCTGCACCGCCATCAGGCTCACCGCGCGCTTGACCTGAGTCCTTCTGTCAGCCATTTCTTCCGCCTCTGGCTCTGGCTCACGACGGGCATGGTCACGAAGGAATGGGCAGCCATCCACAGAAAGCACCATGCGAAATGCGAAACCGCCGATGATCCTCACAGCCCGCAAGTGTTCGGAATCAACAAGGTGCTCTGGGGAGGCGTCTTCCTCTATGTCAAAGAATCAAAGAATCCCGAGACCATGGTCCGCTATGGGCACGGCACGCCTGACGATTGGTTGGAGCATCATCTCTATTCGAAATATCCGGGCCTCGGCATTACCCTGATGCTGCTTGCCGACATCCTTCTTTTCGGCGCGCCGGGCCTCATCGTCTGGGGCGTCCAGATGATCTGGATCCCTTTCTGGGCGGCAGGGGTCATCAACGGGGTGGGCCATTATTTCGGCTACAGGAATTTCAAGGCCGAGGATGCCAGCACCAACATTTTCCCGATAGGCATCCTGATTGGCGGAGAAGAGCTGCACAACAATCACCATGCCTATGCCTCATCCGCCAGGCTCTCTTCCAAATGGTACGAATTCGACATCGGCTGGATGTACATCCGCATTCTCGAATTCTTGGGGCTCGCCAGGGTGAAAAAGACGGCCCCTAAGCTTCGCCTTGCACAGGCGAGGACCCAATGCGATCTGGAAATGCTCCAGGCCGTGATCACACACCGCTACGAGGTGCTCGCCAAATACGCCAAGACGCTGAAGAGCATCTATGCGGAAGAAATCGCCAAAATGCCCGACCTTTCCCTGATCAAGAAATGGCTGCATAGTGACGCGGAAATGCTCGACGAGGCTTCCCGCGAGAAGCTGGCCAAGATTCTGGAAGGAAATCATGCACTCAAGACCGCCTATGTCATGAGGCAGGAACTCGAGGCACTTTGGCAGCGCTCCGCTGCATCCAAGGAGAATCTCGTCAGGCAGCTCGAGGAATGGTGCAAAAAGGCCGAGGCAAGCGGAATCGCTCAGCTCAAGACCTTCACCATGCGCCTGAGAAGCTACGCCTGAACCTTTTTCCGTCAATACGGTCTCATCCACTTGAATTCTTGAGGACAGGCTCCACATAGCCATCGTCCGAACACAAAGGAGATATCGATGTTCAAATTTTTTCTGGCAGCTGTCCTTTTCATGGGCACCGCCTATGCGGACGACTTGCCTACTTTGCATCAGGTTTACGAGGCTGCCCAGTCGGGGAGGCTGAATGATGCGCAAAGAATGATGGACAAGGTACTCGCAGCTCACCCCGAAAGCGGCAAGGCGCACTTCGTCGAAGCCGAAATCCTTGCCAAGGAAGGGAGAAGGGCGGATGCTGCAGCCGAACTGAATACGGCCCAGCGCTTGGCGCCTGGATTGCCTTTCGCGAAGCCGGGAGCGGTAGAAGAGCTGAAATCCGTCATTTCGAGCGGCCGGACGGCCAAAAGGGGATTCCCTTGGGGACTCTTCCTGCTCGGCATCGGCGCCATCTTCCTGATCTATTACATCTTCCGTTCGCGGATGTCGAGTAACGCGGCCTACATTCCTGCCGGGCAGCCTTACAATCCCGGCTACAATCCGGGATACGGTCCTGGCTATGGGCCCGGACCCGGCTACGGGCCGACCGGGGGCGGGATGGGTTCAGGCATTCTTTCAGGGCTGGCCACGGGCGCAGCGGTCGGCGCAGGCCTGGTCGCCGGGGAGGAGATTGCGCACCACCTGATGGACGGCAACCAGAATTCAGCGACGCCTGTCGCGGACAATTCATGGGACAACATGGGCGGCCAGGACTTCGGGGTCGCGGACAATTCCTCGTGGGGCGACGACTCAGGCTTCTTCGCCGACAACGGCGGCAACGACTGGAGCTGATCACCTGCCGCCCTAGACGGGCGGCAGACTCCTTTCTATCCTGTCGCAGAGCGTTCTCAATATCTTGATGCGCGCGTAATACTTGTCGTTGGCTTCGACCAGCGTCCAGGGGGCGATATCGGTGCTTGTCCTGTCCACCATGTCGCACACGGCGAGCTCGTAGGCGTCCCATTTCTCCCGGTTGCGCCAATCCTCGTCCGTGATCTTGAAGCGCTTGAACCCTATCTTTTCGCGTTCCTCGAAGCGCTTCAGCTGCTCCTCCTTGCTGATGGCGAGCCAGAATTTGAAGACGATCGCGCCGCTTTGCGCGAGCTCCTGTTCGAAATCGTTGATTTCGGAATAGGCGCGCATCCAGTCGGCCTCTGAGCAGAATCCTTCGATGCGCTCGACCAGCACCCGGCCATACCACGAACGATCGAAAACGGTGAATCTGCCCAACCTCGGGAGATGACGCCAGAAGCGCCACAGGTAGGGATGGGCGCGCTCTTCCTCGGTCGGCGCTGCGATCGGGGTCACCTGGTATTGTCTCGCATCGAGGGCGCCGGTGATGCGCTTGATGGCGCCGCCCTTTCCGCCCGCGTCAGAACCCTCAAAAACGGCAACGACCGATCTCTTTTTGAATTCGGGATGTCGCGAAAGCAGGTTCAGCTTCCCCTGCAAGTGCTCGAGTTGCTTTTCGTAATCACGCTTGGCGAGCTTGAGTCCGGGGTCGAGCTGCTTGATGACGCTGCGCTTGTCCAGTGCGGGAAGCAGCGGAAAGCCGTTCGATTTTTCGTGCGTCCCGCCATCCTTCAGCTTTTCCTCGATTGCCGCGAGCAGCGTTTTCCCGACAGTCAAGCTGCGGTAGCGCGGATCTTCCCCTTCGACCACGATCCAGGGGGCTTCGGCGCGGCTTGATAATCGCAGAGAATGCTCGGATATTTTCCTGAATTTGTCGTAATGCTTGAATCTTTCCCAATCCGTGTCGGTGACGCGCCAGCGGGTCTTGGGGTCCTTCTCGAGGGACTTGAGCCTGGCTTCCTGCCTTTCCTTGGAAAGATGAAACCAGAACTTGAGCACGAGCGCCCCCTCGTCGGTGAGCATCTTTTCGAAGCGAACGATCTCCTCGAGTCTTTTGTCGAGGTGAGCGGACTTGGTGTGGCCCATGACACGATTCACGATGGGCTCGGTGTACCAGGAACCGAACAATATCCCGATTTTTCCCTTGGGGGGAAGCGCGCGCCAGAAGCGCCACATGTAGGGGCGCTCGCGCTCCTCGTCGGTCTGGTCGGAAAAGGCATGGGTCTGAATATGCCTCGGATCCATCCATTCGTTGAGCAGGTTGACCGTTTCTCCCTTGCCCGCGCCGTCCACGCCGCCGATGATGATGATCACCTGGAATTTCGCGTTCTGGGCCAGCTCGAACTGGGCATCGAGCAGCGCTTCGCGCAGTTTTGGCACCTCAAGCTCGTAGGCCGCCTTGTCGATCTTGTGCCCGATTTCCGCGGATTCGAACATTGTTAACTCCCGGTTCACTTTTCAATTCAATTATATGATGATCCTGGAATGAAAAAAGCCCGTCGCCTTTCGGGACGGGCTTTTTTCCGGAAGAAAAGCTTATTTCAGCTTCGTTTCCTTGTAGATCACGTGCTTCCTCGCGACAGGATCAAATTTCTTCATCTCGATCTTGTCCGGGGTGGTGCGCTTGTTCTTGGTGGTGGTGTAGAAGTGCCCGGTTCCAGCCGTGGACTCCAGTTTGATTTTGTCCCGCATGAATTTCTCCTAAGTATCAGATCTTTTCGCCGCGGGCGCGCAGGTCGGCGAGAACGGCGTCGATGCCCTTCTTGTCGATGGTCCTGAGTCCGGCATTGGTGAGGCGCATGCTGACCCAGCGGTTCTCACTTTCAACCCAGAAATTGCGGCTCTGCAGGTTCGGCAGGAACCTACGCTTGGTTTTGTTGTTGGCATGGGAAACGTTGTTTCCGACCATGGGCTTCTTGCCCGTGACGATGCATACGCGCGCCATAATACGCTCCAAGAATTCTGCAAAAGCGGATTTATACCATATTTTAGCGGAAGAGCGCAATTCCGATATAATGTCGGCATGAAAATCATACTCGGCATCACGGGGGGAGTTGCAGCGTACAAGGCTGCGGAACTCGCTCGCCTCATGGTCAAGGAAGGGATCGGTGTGGAGGTTGTCATGACGGAGGCGGCAACCCGCTTCGTCACGCCGCTTACATTGCAGTCGCTCACCGGAAAACCGGCCCGCACGAACCAATGGGACGACATGGCCCATATCGATTTGTCCAGGGGGGCGGATGCGATCCTGATTGCGCCCGCCACAGCGGACTTCATATCGAAGCTTGCGCAGGGGCAGGCGTCCGATCTCTTGTCCAGCTTGTGCCTTGCAAGAGATTGCCCGCTTTTAATCGCGCCGGCGATGAACAGGCAGATGTGGAATAATCCAGCAACCTGCCGCAATATCGAACTCATCCTGTCTGACGGCATCCACATGATCGGTCCTGAATCGGGCATCCAGGCATGCGGCGAGGAGGGAATGGGCAGGATGACAGAACCTGCGGAGATCCTGCTCGCATTGAATTCGTTTCTTTCCCCGAAGGCCCTTTCCGGAAAGAAATTTCTGGTCACCGCAGGACCCACGATGGAAGCCATCGATCCGGTCAGGGTTATTACCAATCTGAGCTCGGGGAAGATGGGCTACGCCGTGGCGCAGGCAGCCCTCGATGCGGGGGCGGAAGTCGTCCTGATCTCGGGACCCACCTGCCTGGCCCCGCCAGCGGGTGCGGCATTCTTCAATGTCAGAAGCGCCAGTCAAATGAGGGATGCGGTCATGGAACATGTCGGGCAATGCGACGTGTTCGTGAGCGTTGCGGCCGTCTCGGACTATCAGGTCGCGAATCAGAGTTCTGCCAAGATCAAGAAGCAGGACAGGCTGGTGCTCGAACTCGAAGCCGGCCCCGACATCCTTAGGGAAGTGGCTGCTCTTGCAAATCCGCCCTTCTGCGTCGGATTCGCGGCAGAGACGGAAAGTCTCGAGAAAAATGCCAGGATCAAGATGGAAAAAAAGAAACTGCCGATGCTGGTCGCGAATCTGGCTCAGGATGCATTGGGAAGCGACATGAACGAGATCACGATCTTCGGCCCGGATGGCATGGAGAAGCTGCCGCGTTCATCCAAGAAAGCGCTTGCAGGACGGCTTGTCGAGGAAATCGCGAAGGCGATCAGCTGAAATTCTTCCGCTCTTCGGCGCGTGCCCTCAGCCATCTCCTGATGCGGTTGGCATCCCCGATCCTGCTTCGGCTCCCCCAGGAATCCAGCAGGACGATGACGACCGGCTTTGCAGCGATGGTGCTGTGCATGACGAGGCAATGACCGGCCTCGTTGATGAAACCGGTCTTGGACAGGCCGATGTGCCAGTCGTTACTGGCCTTGTATTTGACCAGCAGATTGGAGTTGTTGTATTCGAGCACGCGGTCATGCTTCGTCGTCAGCACGATCTTGTGGGTGGAGGTGGTCGTGTCTTCCCTGATCACATTGTACTTGTAGGCCGCTTCCACCATTTTCACGAGGTCTTGCGCGGTCGAGACGTTTTCGCTGTGCAGGCCCGTGGAGTCGACGAAATGGGTATGTTCCATTCCGAGCAGCTTGGCTTTCGCATTCATCGCCCTGACGAATGCTTCGATGCCGCCGGGATAGTTGTGGCCGAGCGCTGCGGCCGCGCGGTTTTCCGAAGACATGAGCGCAAGCCTCAGCATCTCGTTCCGGGTGAGCTTCGTGCCGACGGGAAGACGTGATGCGGAATGCCTCAGCATGTCGACGTCCTCTTTCTCGATCTGCAGCACGTCGTTCATCGGTAAATTGGCGTCGAGCGTCACCATGGCCGTCATCAGCTTGGTGATCGAGGCAATCGGAACAATGTCGTCGGTGTGTTTGGAATACAGCTCTTCGCCGTTCCGCTCGTCGTAGATTAGCGCTGCGTAAGAGGCGAGCCTGGGATAGGTCTGGTGGCGGAATTCGTTGAGGTCGCGGTAGGACGTTTTGACGATATGGGATTTACGGTGGTGGTGATGGTGGTGGCGATGGCGATGCGCGGCATCCGCATTTGCCGATAGCAATAGGCCGAAAACGGCACATAAGGCGATCAGAATTTTCATCGTTCCCCCCTTCATACCGAAATTATCCTGAAATATTCGCAGGATGCAAGACATTCTTAAACAAATTTGCAAATATTGCAAGCCTTTTCAGGGCCTGATGAAGTTTTCACGATAATACTTCAATTCCATGATCGACTCGTGTATGTCGGCAAGCGCCTCATGCTTGTTGTGCTTCTTGAATCCTTCGCAAAGTCCTGGTTTCCAGCGCTTGGCAAGCTCCTTCAGGGTGCTCACGTCCAGATTCCTGTAGTGGAAATAGGCTTCGAGCTTCGGCATGGATTTCGCCAGAAAGCGTCTGTCCTGGCAGATCGAGTTGCCGCACATGGGGGATGCCCCCTTGGGGACGTATGCTTCCAGGAAGGCGATCATTCTAGATTCGACTGCTTCTTCGTCGAGTTCGGATGCCTTGATTTTTTCGATCAGCCCTGATTTTCCATGCGTGGATTTGTTCCAGCTGTCCATGCCGTCCAGAATTTCGTCGGTCTGGTGCACGACGAGGACGGGTGCTTCGGCAACCGTGTTGAGTTCGGCGTCGGTCACGACCAGGGCGACTTCAAGAATTTTGTCCGAATCGGGATTCAGACCGCTCATTTCCATGTCGATCCAGATGAGCCGGCTGCCGTCTTGTGCCATAATTGCCTCTGAAAAATCCTGAATTGTGTCATATCCTCACCCAATCGTCATCGCATGAGCGCACAAATCTTCGAAAAAATCTTCCTGGCGGCGTTGTTCGCGTCGATTCTCGTCAAGTTCTGGCTCGCCATCCGTCATATCAGGCATATTGCAGAAAAGCGCAATGCAGTGCCAGAAGAGTTCAGCGCCCGGATCACGCAGGAAGATCACAGGCGGGCAGCCGACTATACGATCTCGAACACGAAGCTCAATCTTGCATCCGACCTCGTCGAGGCGATTTTCGTGCTCTGGTTCACCTTGGGAGGCGGGCTGAATGTCCTGGATGCATTCTGGTCAGGCCATGTCGAGAGCCCGGTCGCCCGCGGCATGATGCTGATTGCGAGCGCATTGCTCCTCATGGAACTGGTCGAATTCCCATTCGCCGTGTACAAGACTTTCATCATCGAGCAAAGGTTCGGATTCAACAAGATGACCTTGAAGCTTTTCATTCTCGACGGGTTCAAGAAAGTTCTTCTTGCTGCGCTTCTGGGCTTGCCGCTGCTTGCCCTGATACTTTGGCTGATGGCGAAAATGGGCGGCAACTGGTGGCTGGATGTCTGGTTCGCCTGGATCGCTTTCAATCTTTTCATCATTGCCGTTTATCCGACCTGGATCGCACCGGTGTTCAACAAGTTCAAGCCGCTCGAGCCTTCCCCCATGAAGCAGCGCATTGAAAAGCTGCTTGAGAAATGCGGGTTCGAATCCAACGGGCTTTTCGTGATGGATGGCTCGCGACGCAGCAGCCACGGCAACGCCTACTTCACCGGTTTCGGCAGGACCAAGCGCATCGTCTTTTTCGACACGCTGCTCTCCAATCTGGCGGAATCGGAAGTCGAGGCCGTTCTTGCCCATGAGCTCGGCCATTTCAGGCATCGTCACGTCGCCAAGCGGATTGCCATGAGCTTCATGCTCAGTCTGCTTTTTCTTTGGGTGCTCGGGCATGTGAGGGGCGAAGCATGGTTCTTCGAGGGGCTCAATGCTCAAAGCCGGTCCGATGCGGCAGCCCTGATGCTTTTCTTCATGATTGCGCCGAGCTTCACTTTCCTCCTGAAGCCGCTTTTGAGCTTTTATTCGAGAAAGAACGAGTTCGAGGCGGACGACTATGCTGCGAAGCAGTCCGATGGTGAAAGCCTGATCGCAGCGCTCACCAAGCTTTATCAGGAAAGCGCGAAAACGCTCACTCCTGATCCGCTTTATTCGGTTTTCTACGATTCTCATCCGCCGGCCTCGATTCGCATAGCGCATTTGAGAAAGGCGATGCATAATTGATGCAAAGACACCTGAGCGAGGCTGAAAAATGGAATGTTCACTGGACAAGAAGCACTGCAAGCCGTGCGAGGGCGGGGTTCCGCCTCTCGGCGATGAAGAAATTGCGAATCTGCTGTCCACATTGGCAGGCTGGGAGCGGGTCGGCAATGCGATCAGCAAGACCTATGCTTTCGGCAACTATTACGAGACCATGGCGTTCGTGAATGCAACCGCCTGGGTTTCCCACAAGGAAGACCACCATCCCGATCTTTTCGTCGGCTACAACCAGTGCCGCGTCGAATACATGACCCACGCGATAGGCGGCCTTTCCGAGAACGACTTCATCTGCGCCGCCAAGATCGACACGCTGCTTTCCATTTGAACGGGGCCAAGGGACAGGTCGTGGCAGCCTACGGCAGGCGCTACGATGTCGAAATCGGCGGTGAAATGTTCTCCTGCATCAGACGTGGGAAGAAAAACGATGTGGTCGTGGGCGACATCGTCGAAGTCGAAAACGGGGTGATCGAAGAAATTGCTCCGCGCGCTTCGCTTTTTTATAGAAGCGATGCTTACCGCGAGAAGCGCATTGCGGCGAACCTCACCCAGATCGTCATTGTCGTGGCCGGCGTCCCGACTTTCAGCGAGGAACTCGTGAATTGCTGCCTGATCGCTGCCGAAGACCAGGGCTTGAAGTCGCTGATCGTGCTGAACAAGGCGGACATGATCGACGCCACCCAAGAGGCCCTAAGACGCCTCGAATTGTATGAAATGCTCGGTTACACGGTGCTGCCCATTTCGGCAAAGCATGATGCGTCGCCTCTGCTTTCCTTTCTCGAAGGGGAAACCAGCGTTTTCATCGGGCAGTCCGGGATGGGGAAGTCGACCCTGATCAACTCCTTGGCGCCTGATGCCGGGCGGGAGACTGCCGAGGTGTCCATGGCGCTCGACTCGGGAAAACACACCACCACCCACGCGCGGCTCTTCCATCTGTCGGAGAAAAGCCACATTGTCGATTCCCCAGGCATGCAGGAATTCGGCCTCAATCATCTCGACATCGACCGGATTGCGCATGCCTTCGTCGAGTTCAGGCCCTACCTCGGTCAGTGCAGGTTCAGGAACTGCAGGCATCTCGAGGAACCTGGCTGCGCCGTGATCGAGGCATTCGAACATGGGCGAATCAGTCAAAGGAGAATCGAGAGCTACAAAAGGCTTGCAGGAAGAATCACTTCCCGAAATTCAGAAAAGGGGAGAGCGACAGGTAAAGGATGACGGCAATGGCTGCGATATACGCTATTGTCCGCAAAGGATGCGCCTTCAGCGAGTCGGGCAATGTTTTGTGCAGCCCCTCCTGCCTCAACCTGTCGTATTCGCTTCGAGCGCGCATTGCGCGCTCGACCTCGTAAGCGTCGATCAGGGCCTTCGCCCTTTCCAGCTCCGCCGAGTTATGCAGCCAAAGGGAAGCAGGCGAGACGCCAAGGAAGCTTGCGGGCACTTCGTAATAATCAATTCCGGCACCATCCAGCAGCGCTCGTATGTCGTCGGCCTCGTCGTCAGGTACGCCGCCGAGCATGAAAAGCCTGCACGGGCTCATTTTTTGCGGGGGTTCAAGACGCTCATCAGCAGGTCGCGAATCGCGCTCATCTTGGCGAACTCGCTTTTTTCGACTTTCTGCGCCATGCCGCGCTTCCAGTCACCGTAGAGCATGCCAACGGGATGGTTGTTGAAGGTCATCGGCAACAGCACGAAAGACTGGGCGTCGGTCAGGGGGCCTGCGAACCAGGAAGGCAGCCTTCCGGCGATCTTCGGGTCGGAGACCTCTTCGATGTAGACGTCCGCATTGTTCTGGAGGGCAAGATGGAAGAGGTTGTGATCCAGGCTCTCCTGCAGAACGAGCGAGGGCAGAATGTCAGGCATGCCATGGCCGAATCCGACACGTCCTTTCAGGCTGGATCCATCCCGTAAAATGGCAGCGACCCGGTTGAATCCCATGCTGAGGTAGATCGTTTCCAGTGCCAGATTCAGTGCACTGCCGAAGGGAATGCCTTCCTTGATGGCGCCCGCGAAGCTTTCGATCCCTTTTTCGAGCCGCTTTTCTGCGTCAAGAGGCTTGCCCTCGGACAAGGGTTCGTCTTCCTCGATCAGTTCGCTTTCCTTGGCATCGAGCACGGCCGCAGACACGGAATCCGCAAGGGCTTCAGGCGCAACCAGCAGGTTGTCTCCATATTTTCCGAGCAGGGTGTTGAGGCCGGGCTTGCCGTCTGCTGCGAGCGAGGCGGCTTCTCCAGAGAAGGAGGCGACCATGTTGATCCATTCGGCAGAACCCGGGATGCAGGTGCCGGGAGTATCCGAATTGCGCGTCATGCTGTTTGCGATCTTGGCGGGAAGCCGCCACTTTTTTGCAGCTTCCAGGGCAATGTCATCCAGGGAGAGACCGATGACCTTTTCTGCGGCGGCATTTTCAGCATCGAGATAGCCGCCTGTGATCTGGACGATTTTTTCCCATTCTTCGGGGAAGTAGAAGGTCACGAGCAGCCTGCCGAGATGATGCATGAGCGCGCAGACGACCACTTCCTCCGGGTCCTTCAAATTCGCCTTGACGGCAATCTTCTGGGCGATGCTGCCTGCGAGCATGGATTTTGCCATTTCGGCTTTAGCTGCCGGGGAATCCGGTACAGAGGCGGATAGGGTGTCCATGAGGCGCACGCTCAAGGCGAGATGGCCGATCGCATCCACTCCGAGCACCATCACGGCCTTCGTCACTGTCGTGATTTCTCCGCCGAGCAGCGAATACATGGCGGAATTGGCCAGCCTGATGACTTTTTGCGTCAGGGCGAAATCGCTCAGGATGGAGGAGGTCAGATCCGAGGCGTTGCGGTCCTCGTCGTTCATGGCTTCGACGATGACGTGGACGGCGCTGGAGAGGGAGGGGAAGTCGCCTTTTTCGTTCATCCGCTTCCACAACAGCTCGAAAAAGCCGGATTTCCCGATGCTCAGCCTGGATATCAGCGTTTCTTCATTCATGCTTGTCGGCCAGATGTTTTTTCTGGAATTCGATGCTGCTCACAGGTCTGCCCTTCAGATATCCTTGGACTAAATTGCAGCCGCGCGACGCCAAGAAATCAAGCTGTTCCTGGGACTCGACGCCTTCGGCCACGACGGACAGTCCCAGTCCCTTGGCGAGACTCAACACTGCAGAAATGATAGCCACATCTTCGATATGCGGCAATTCGTCGACGAAGGACTTGTCGATCTTGAGCACGGAAAGGGGGAATTTTTTCAAGTAGGCAAGCGAAGAATAGCCCGTGCCGAAATCGTCAACGGCGATCTTGACGCCGGCCTCGCGCAGTTCCTTCAGGGTCGAGTTGGATTTTTCGGGGTCGTGCATCAGGACGCCTTCCGTGATTTCAAGCATCAGGTTGGAGGGCTGAAGGCCGGATTCAGCGAGCGCTACCTTGATCATGTTCAGCAGTCCCTCCTGCCGGAACTGCCGCGGCGAGACATTGACCGACATGTAGAAATCGGGCGAGGCCTCGCTCAGCCATTGCTTCGCCTGATGGCAGGCCATGCGCAGTGCCCATCTTCCCAGTAGCTCGATGAGCGTGCTGCTCTCGGCGATCGGAATGAAAATGCCAGGAGAAATCATGCCCTTTTCCGGGTTTTCCCAGCGCATCAGGGCTTCGGCCCCTTTCAGTTTCCCTGATATCGCGCAAAAGATGGGCTGGTAGTGCAGCAGGAATTCGCCGTTGCGCATGCCCTCGTGCATCGCCGACTCGAGGGTGACGTCGCTGCTGTCCGGGTTGACCGCCCTGTCATACGAACGCCAGCAATTTCCGCCCATTTCCTTGGCGCTGTACATGGCCATTTCCGCATGCTTGAAGAGCGTGCCCGGATCCTTTCCGTGCTCAGGATAGATGGCGGTGCCGATGCTTGTCGTCAAATACAGGTTGTTTCCGTCGATGCGGAAAGGGCGCTGCATCGCGGTCAATATTTTCTTGACGACGATTTCCGTTTCCTTTTCGTGGCGGATTCCGCTCAAGATGAATGCGAATTCGTCGCCGCCGATCCGCGCGAGAGTATCGCTTTCCCTCACCAGCCCTTTCAACCTTTTTGCGACATCCTTGATCAGTTTGTCCCCGCCGGCATGGCCGAGCGAATCGTTGATTTTCTTGAACCCGTCGAGATCGAGCAGCTGCAGCGCAAAGCCGGCCTGCTGCTGCCGCTGCACTGCGGAGATGTTGATCTTGATGCGATCGTTGAGCAGGGTCCTGTTGGGCAGATCGGTCAGGGAATCGTGCGTGGCGAGGTGGGAAATGTTTCCGTCGTCTTGCTGCCAATGCGAAACGTCGAAGGCCACCAGCGCGAATTCTGGCGGCGCAGAACCTGAAACCAGCATGAGATGACAGTCGGCCCATACCGGGTCCTCTTGGCGGAGGAACCGGCAGACGAAGGACTGCTTTTGCTCGAGAAACAGGGCGGTCTCCAGCGCCTGCGTCAGCTTGTCCGCATCATCCGGATGGATCAGGCTATGGAAGGTTTCGCCGACTGTGGCTTCGAAAGACGATGCCGAGTCAACGCTGCGGATGACACCTTGCAGATCGAGGGTGACGGCAAGATCGGCGAGGTTTGAGAGCGAGACGTTCATGCCTTAACCGATCAGATTGGCTATGGTGAGCAGCAGGATCAGGAGGAGCCAGAGCAGGAGCCCTCTCCAGATGAGCCCTACCGCGCTCTGCATGTAGGCGCTGTCGGCTTCGTCTCCGATTCCCATGAGGGGGCGGTAGCGGCTCGAGCCTCCTTCCGGCAGGGCATCGCCCAGCCTCACCCCCAGAGCGCCTGCGCCGCTCGACAGCAGGATGCCGTGAGCGAGCGGGCGCCACGAGAAAGCCTGGGTTCTCCAGCAATACAGGGCATCCTCGAAATCACCGACGATGGCGAAGCTCAATGCGGTGAGCCTGGAGGGTATCCAGTCTATGATCTCGAAGGCCTGGGCAGAAAACTTGCCGAGCAAATTTTCTTCATGTCCGTTCCATTCGTCATTGAGGGCGGTCGCCAAGCGGTAAAGTACGGCGCCCATCGGCCCCAGCAAGGCGAAGAAGAAGATCACGCCGAAAACGTAGGCATGCGAGTAGACGAGCCCCAGCTCGATCGAGACCCGCGCCACTTCCTCCGAGTTGTATTCGGTCGTGCATTCGCCGCTCCATGCCCCAAGCAAATCCCTTGCTTTCTGCAAATCCCCTTCCTTCAGCGCCTTGTCTATCGAAGTATAGGCGTGGCTGAATTGCCTGAAGCCCATCGTCAAGTACAGCACGAGCACATTCCATGCCCAGCCGAGGATGGGATTCAGCTTGTGGAGCATCAGGGTGACGATGCCAACGGCCAGCGTCAGAGGCAGGGCTGCGAGCATCCAGGCCAGTATGCCGTGACGGTGTTCTCCCGTCGTCAAATGCGTTCTGATCCAGCCGAAATAATCCAGCATGAAGGCGAACGCCTTGCCGGAGAAAGGCCGCGCCTGCTCCAGCAGCAATGCCACGATGAGCGAAAAAAAGGTCATCTAATCGCTTTCGACAGGCTCGGCCCGTACTCCTTCGAGCGCTTCCTTGAGCGTGTCCTCGCTGATGTCGTTGAGGCATTTCGAAAGCATTTCGGCGGATTCGTACATGTCGGGCGGCAGCTTTCCGGTATCGAGATTGGCGACGAAAACGGCAGCTGCGCCCGCGACCTGCAGCAATGTGCGGCGCTCGTTCATCATCATCTCGATTTCCGTGCGCAGCATCGAAATTTCCTGTTCGTGCAAGACATGCGTCATGTTGGGCTCCTTTTGCAAACCAATTCTACCGTAAAAAAACTTAATCCTACATGATGCCGCTCGCAGCAACGGCCGTCATGTTGATGATCCTGCGCACGGTTGCGGTAGGGGTGAGGATGTGTGCAGGCTTCGCTGTGCCGAGGAGGATGGGGCCGACAGTGATGCCTGCCCCAGACTCCACCTTGAGCAGGTTGAACGCGATATTCGCCGCATCGAGGTTGGGCATGATCAATAGATTTGCCTCGCCCTTGAGCCTCGATTTGCCGACATGGGTTCGCCTGATCTCCTCGGACAAGGCGGCGTCGGAATGCATCTCGCCTTCGATTTCGATCTCCGGTGATGCGCTGCTGATCCATTCCAGTGCCTGGCGCATTTTTTTCGAGGAAGAGGTATTCGAACTGCCGAAATTGGAATGGGACAGCAGCGCGACTTTGGGTTTCATGCCGAACCGTTTAACTTCTTCGGCAGCGAGCAGCGTTATTTCAGCGATCTGCTGCGCATCGGGGTCCAGGTTGACATAGGTGTCGCAAATGAAAATATTGCCTTGCTCCAGCAGGAGCAGATTCATGGCAGCGAAGGTATGCGCCCCGGATTTCAAGCCGACCAGCATCTTGATGCGGTCGAGATGCCAGCCGAACGTTTCCTTGAGGCCGCAAAGCAATGCGTCGACCTTTCCTTCGTTCAACAGGCCTGCGGCTGTCATGGTCGCATCCTTGCCTGGTTCGACGATCTCGAAATCGGCGTGTTCGCGTATCCTGAGGCCGAGACGGGCAATCGAAGCCGCGATGGCCTCGCGGTGTCCGGCAAGGACGGGCCTTGCCAGCTTTTCGTCGACGACGGTCTGTATGGCCTGGAGGACGCGTTCGTCTTCGCCTTCAGCGTAGATCACCCGCTTGGATGCGGATTTGGCGAGGGAAAACACGGGCTTCATGACGAGCGCGGTCTGATAGATGAACCGCGAGAGATGTTCCTTGTAGAGATCGAAGTCGCGTATCGGGCGTTTGGCGATGCCTGAATCCATGGCCGCTTTCGCTACCGCGGGGGCGACCCTGAGGATAAGCCTCGGATCGAAAGGCTTGGGAATCAGGTAGTCTCTGCCGAAGGGCGGCAATTCGCCTCCGTACGCTGAGGCTGCGGCATCCGAATGTTCGGCGTGGGCAAGCTCTGCGATGGCGAAGACCGCCGCTTTTTTCATGGCCTCGTTGATGGAGGTCGCGCCGACGTCGAGCGCCCCCCTGAAAATGAAAGGAAAGCAGAGCGCGTTGTTGACCTGGTTGGGATAATCGGAGCGGCCGGTAGCGATCACCGCATCCGGTCTTGCGGATTTCGCGGCGGCAGGATGGATTTCTGGCTCGGGGTTGGCGAGCGCAAGGATGAGCGGATTTTCAGCCATTGTCAGGACCATCTCCGGCTTCAGTACGCCGCCGGCGGACAGGCCGAGGAATATGTCGGCGCCCGGGATCACGTCATTCAGCGTTCTCGCATCCGTCTTTCTCGCATAACGCGCCTTGTTCTGATCCATCTCCTCGACGCGCCCCTCATAGACCACGCCCTTGATGTCCGTCACGTAGATGTTTTCCCTGGCCAGGCCCAGGCTCACCAGCATGTCGAGGCAGGCGAGCGCAGCGGCGCCTGCACCGGAGACGACGAGCTTCACGCTGCCGATGGCCTTGTCCACCACCTTGAGGCCGTTGATGACGGCGGCGCCCACGATGATCGCCGTGCCGTGCTGGTCATCGTGGAAGACGGGGATGTGCATTCTTTCCCGCAGTTTTCTTTCCACCTCGAAGCATTCAGGCGCCTTGATGTCCTCGAGATTGATTCCGCCGAAAGTGGGCTCAAGGCTCGCGATGATGTCGACGAGCTTGTCAGGGTCTCGCTCGTCGATTTCGATGTCGAAAACGTCGATGCCTGCAAATTTCTTGAACAGCACCCCCTTTCCCTCCATGACGGGTTTGGAGGCGAGCGGGCCGATTGCGCCCAAGCCGAGCACGGCTGTGCCGTTGGTGACGACGGCGACGAGGTTCCCCCTTGCCGTCAGGTTGAATGATTCTTCAGGGTCTTCGAAGATGGCCTCGCATACAGCGGCGACCCCCGGCGTGTAAGCCAGGCCGAGGTCGCTCTGGTTGGTGAGTCCCTTGGTGGGAACCACGGCGATTTTTCCGGGCTGGGGGTGGCGATGATAGTCGAGCGCATTCTTGCGCAGTTGTTCGTCCATGGATGCTCCGTAAGATTATTGTGGCCCGAGCAGCCTCACTTCCCTTTGCGGGAAGGGGATCTCGATGCCGTGCTTTTTGAATTCCCGCCAGATCTCGAGGTTGATGTCCGAGATCAGTCCGAGCCGTCCTTCTTCGAGATCTGAAATCCAGAACCCGAGTTCGAGATTGATGCCGCTGTCGGCGAATTCCTTCAGATACACTTGAGGCTCCGGGTCTGCGAGCACTCGCTTCTGGTGACTTGCAGCGTCCACCATGATTTTCATGGCGAGCTCCAGATCGCTCGAGTAGCCGACCTGGACAGGGGCGGCGAGCCTCACCTGTCTGTCCGTGTAGGTGTGGTTGACCACGGTGGAGGTGATCAAGGTATCGTTCGGGATCAAGGATTCGCTCCCGTCCGGGCTTTTCAGCACGACGTAGCGGGTCGTGAGCTTGGTCAGCACGCCCATCTTGCCTTCGACGCTGATGATGTCATTGATGTGGATCGAACGGTCGAGCAGGATGATGAAGCCGCTCACGTAATTGCTGGCGATTTTCTGCAGTCCCAGGCCGAGGCCGACGCCGAGCGCTCCGCCGAACATCGAAAGCGCCGTCATGTCGATGCCTGCAGCAGACAAGGTGGCTATGGATGCGGCGATGATGAAAAGCGTCCGGGTGATCTTGGTGAGCATGACCTTGAGGTTCATGTCCATGAGATCCGCTGCCATGATCTTCTTTTCGATGGCGCGGCTTGCCCAGAGCGAAACCAGGAAGCTTGCCGCGACGACGACCAGCGCCTGCATGACGATCAGGACGGATATCCTTTCCTTGCCGAAGGTGAAGCTGATTTCGTCGAGGGATTCGAGGATGCCGCGGGAAAGGCCGGAGATATGCAGCGCCAGTACGATCCAGATCAGCCATGCAACAGCGCGCTCGAGCGATGCGATCCAAGGCTTTTGCGTGAAGATGGTCTGCAGCATGTAGACCAGGGTGCGGATGACCGCAAGCGCGATGACCAGCTGAAGCGCGATGTCGATGAGCGCAAAGGGCAGGTGCAGATGGCCGAGCAGCCCTTTTCCGATCAAGAGGCTGGCCAGCAGGGAATAGGGGAAAAGGAGTCTTTTCGATTCTCCGATGCCGGTTTTCCGCGCTGTGAGGTAGGATGAGAGCCATGCTGCGAAAATGCAGGCGGCAATGGCTGTTCCCTGGGCGATGGCGCCAGGGCGCCCGTCCAGAAGCTGCGCTAGGTATCCCACGATGTCGAGGAAATCATTCCAGGTGGGGCGAGATTTCTCTCATCAGGAAATCGTGGAAATGCCTCATCCCATCTTCCATCGGTGACTGGTAAGGGCCTTCTTCCGAAATGCCTGCCTGATAGAGCGCCTTGCGTCCTTCCGTCATTTTCCTGCAGATGACGGCATCTTCCACCGCTGTTTCCTGATAGGCGGCTTTTTCCGCCTCGACCAGATCCCGCTCGAACAGCGCGATGTCCTCCGGATAATAGAATTCAACGATGTTCGTGCAATGGTCCGGACCTCTGGGCACGACGGTGCTGATCACGAGCACATGGGGATACCATTCGATCATGATGTTCGGGTAATAGACCACCCAGATCGCCCCGCGAGAAAATTCCTTGCCGTGATCGTATTTCAGAATGAGATCGCGCCAATTCTGGTAGACCGGGCTGCCTGCGCGCACCTTCGCGTATCTCGCGCCGACCACCTGAACGCTGTACCAGTCGCCGAATTCCCAGACCAGTGCGTCGCAATCGACGAAACTGTCGAGCCCGGGATGGCAAGGAGCGACATGGTAATCCTCGAGATAGACTTCGATGAATGTCTTCCAGTTGCAGTCGTATTCATCGATCTGCACCCTGTCAAAAACATGGTTGGAAAAATCGATGTCCTTGAAGCAGGAGAAACTGGCCAGATCTTGCTGGACGTCGCGCTTTCCGGAAAAAAGCATGCCGTTCCAGCTGGATAACGGCGTCTTGCCGAGATCGAGACATGGGTTTTCGGGGAAATGGGGCGCGCCGATGAGCTTCCCGCTGAGATCGTAGGTCCAGCGATGGAGCGGGCAGACGATGTTCCTGGCGTTTCCCCTGCCTTCGAGCATGGTCGCCTGGCGATGCCTGCAGATATTGCTCAGGAGCTCCACGCCCTTCTCGTTCCTGATGAGGAGCTTGGAATCCCCCATCCAGTTGAAGACGTGGAAGTCGCCCATGTTGGGCACCATCAGTTCATGCCCGACATAGCCGGGCCCGCCATCGAAGATCAGGCGTTTCTCCTGATCCGCCACTTCCTGACTGCAATACCAACTCGCTGGCAAAGGCGCAAGTCCAGCCGAAAGATCGATAGCATCGGACATCATCGCTTCCTTACGAAACCCACGGTGAAACGTTATATTTTTTATGAAAAAACCGAAAAGCGCAATATTTCTTTCATCATTTGACCGGGGTGCTTCGATTAAGCTATTTTTACGGTTTAGGTAAAGTTTCATGAGCAAACAGGAAAAATCCCCGGAAAATTTCGAATCCGCCCTTCTTGAGCTCGAAGCGATCGTGGCGAAGATGGAGGCGGGGCAGTTGACCCTTGAAGATTCATTGGCCGCATACAAGCGCGGCGCATTTCTGCTCCAGTATTGCCAGAGTGCACTGAAAGATGCGGAGCAGCAGGTCGAGATTCTCGAAGGCGATACCCTGAAGAACTGGATTTCCGATGACAAGTGAGGATTTCCAGTCCTGGGTGCATGCTCGCCAGGCGAGGATGGAATCTGCGCTCGAAGCATGCCTGCCGGAAGCGGACGTGCAGCCCAGGCGCCTGCACGGCGCCATGCGCTATGCGGTTCTCGGCGGCGGAAAGCGGGTGAGGCCGCTGCTTGTCCATGCAGCCGGAGAACTGGCGGGTGCGGACGAGGCGAAAGTCCAGTTCGCTTCCTGCGCGGTCGAACTGATCCACGCCTATTCCCTTGTGCACGACGACCTGCCCTCCATGGACGACGACGTCCTGAGGCGCGGAAAACCGACCTGCCATGTCGAATACGACGAGGCGACTGCATTGCTCGTGGGTGACAGCCTGCAATCGCTCGCCTTCGAAGTGCTCGCATCCGATCGCCTGTCAGGCAAGAACCAGGTCGAAATGATCAGGTTGCTGGCGCATGCTTCGGGGTCGAGAGGGATGGCCGGCGGGCAGGCCATCGATCTAGAGAGCGTCGGCAAGCGCCTCGATCTGCCAGAACTCGAGGCCATGCACATCAGGAAAACGGGGGAGTTGATCCGCGCATCCGTCCTGCTCGGCGCCTATTGCGGAAAGATCAACGAGGCGGAATTGGCCAAGCTCGATCATTTCGCCAAGTCGATCGGGCTTGCCTTCCAGGTCATCGACGACGTGCTCGATGCCGAATCATCGACGGCGACGCTCGGCAAGACAGCGGGAAAGGACAGCCAGGACAACAAACCCACCTACGTTTCGCTTCTTGGAGCCAAGGCGGCAAGGGAGATGGCCGAGGAGCTTCACGGCTCCGCATTGGAATCCCTGTCCATGTTCGGGGACCGCGCATCGCGTTTGGCTGAGATGGCCAGTTTCGTGGTGAGGAGGCAATTCTGATGGATGCGCTTCTGAATCAGATCGGTTCTCCGGAAGACTTGAGAGGATTGGACAGGAAGTCGCTCGGCAAGCTCGCGGAAGAATTGCGGCAATACGTGATCGAATCGGTGAGCGCAACGGGCGGGCATCTTTCATCGAATCTGGGCACGGTCGAGCTGACCGTCGCGTTGCATTACGTGTTCAACACGCCTTATGACAGGATCATCTGGGACGTGGGTCACCAGACCTATGCGCACAAGATCCTGACGGGCAGGCGCGATTCGATGGGCAAGCTCAGGATGAAAGGCGGCATATCCGGCTTTCCGAAGCGCAGCGAGAGCGAATACGATGCTTTCGGCACGGCGCATTCAAGCACGTCGATCAGCGCCGCGCTCGGCATGGCGGTTGCCGCCAGGCTCGAAGGGATACAGCGCCGCGCGATTGCCGTGATCGGGGACGGCGCGATGACGGGCGGCATGGCTTTCGAGGCGCTCAACAATGCAGGAGCGATGGACGCCAATCTGCTGGTCATCCTGAACGACAACGAGATGTCCATTTCGAGAAACGTGGGTGCGCTCGACAATTATCTTGCAAGGCTGCTTTCGGGCAGCTTCTATTCGGCGGCAAGGCGCGCCGGAGAAAAGGTGCTGAAGGTTGTTCCTCCTGTTCTGGAGCTTGCCAAACGCGCGGAAGAGCATGTCAAGGGCATGGTGATTCCGGGAACGCTGTTCGAGGAATTTGGCTTCAATTACATCGGCCCCATAGACGGCCACGATCTCGACGTGCTCATTTCCACCCTGTCCAATGTCAAGAAGCTCGAAGGCCCGCAGTTTCTGCATGTCGTGACGAAAAAGGGGAAGGGATACGATCGGGCCGAGCAGGATCCGATTCTCTATCATGGCGTCGGCAAATTCGATTCCAAAGAAGGGATCGTGGGCGGCGCTCGAAAGAAGCCGACCTATACGGAAGTGTTCGGGAAATGGCTCTGCGACATGGCCGAACAGGAAGAAAAAATGGTCGCCATCACGCCTGCGATGCGCGAAGGTTCGGGCATGGTCGAATTTTCAGAGCGTTTCCCGGCGCGCTATTTCGATGTCGGCATCGCTGAGCAGCATGCGCTTACTTTCGCTGCGGGCCTTGCTTGTGAAGGATTCAAGCCGGTTGTTGCGATCTATTCGACTTTTTTGCAGAGAGCCTATGACCAGCTGATTCACGATATTGCGATCCAGAACCTCCCCGTCGTGTTTGCCATCGACAGGGCAGGGCTTGTTGGGGCGGACGGCCCCACCCATGCAGGCAGCTTCGACCTTTCCTTCATGCGCTGCATTCCGAACATGACGGTGATGGCGGCCTCCAGCGAGAACGAGTTGAGGCAGATGCTGTATACGGCTTTCTCGATGAATTCGCCTGTCGCGGTGCGCTATCCGAGGGGACATGGACCCGGAGTCGAAGTCGAATCCGAGATGAAAGCGCTGGAAGTCGGGCGCGGCCAGATCGTTCGATCCGGGAAGAAGGTCGCATTGCTCGCCTTCGGTTCGATGGTGGGGCCTTCCCTGAGCGCGGGGGAAGAACTCGATGCGACGGTCGCCAATATGCGCTTTATCAAGCCGATCGACGAGCAGCTGATTCTCGAACTTGCGGCAAGCCACGAACTGCTGGTGACGGTCGAGGAAAACGCGGTCATGGGCGGGGCAGGCAGCGCTGTCGCAGAATGCCTTGCACGCCACGCAATCAGTATTCCCCTGCAGAATCTGGGTCTTCCGGACGAATACATCGAGCAGGGGGACTCATCCGTCCTCCTTTCGGAATGCCTGCTGGATGCTGCAGGCATCGCCTATGCAGTCAGGGAAAGGCTGGCGATAATCCGATAAGTTTACTCGGGATTGTGCGGCGGCTATAATCCCCTGTAAGCATGAACATGAAGGAATGAAGTGACTCCAGCAGACAATATCCCCGACGTGCAGAGCACGGAAGACCTGAGGCGCCTTGCCATCAACAGGGTGGGCATCAAATCGATCAGGCATCCCGTGAAGGTGGCGGACAGGAGCGGAGGCGTACAGCATACCGTTGCCATCTTCAACATGTACGTCCATCTTCCCCACAATTTCAAGGGGACGCACATGTCGCGTTTCGTCGAAATCCTGAACGGCAGAGAGCGCGAAATCTCGGTCGAGTCTTTCGAGAGCATGCTTCGCCAGATGGTCGAAAAGCTCGAAGCGGAGTCCGGCTACATCGAGATGAGTTTCCCCTATTTCGTCAACAAGTCCGCCCCCGTCTCAGGGGTGCAGAGCCTGCTCGATTACGATGTCACGTTCATCGGCGAAATCGAGAAGGGGAAATACCGCTTCAAGATGAAGGTGCTGGTTCCGGTCACCAGCCTTTGCCCATGCTCCAAGAAAATATCGGATTACGGCGCGCACAACCAGCGCTCCCATGTGACAGTCACCGCCTGCACGAACGACTTCGTGTGGATCGAGGACATCGTCGGCATCGTCGAGGGCCAGGCTTCCTGCGAACTCTATGGACTGCTCAAACGTCCTGACGAAAAATACGTAACCGAGCACGCCTATGACAATCCCAAATTCGTCGAGGACATGGTGAGGGACGTTGCGGCTGCGCTGAACCGGGACAAGCGGATAGACGGCTACATCGTGGAATCCGAGAATTTCGAGTCGATCCACAACCATTCCGCTTACGCCCTCATCGAGCGTGACAAGACAAAGGGCTGAGCGCAACCCGCTTGCGGCGGTTCTTTCCGCACAGTTTCTTTCCGCCTTCGCAGACAACGCGCTTCTGGTCATTGCCATCGCTCTCCTGAAAGCAGGGCATGCCGAAGCGCACGCTCCCCTGCTGCAGGGAATCTTCGCCCTGCCTTTCATTTTGCTGGCCCCGTTTGTCGGTTCGATTGCCGATGCCATGCCCAAGTCCAGGGCGATGATGCTGAGCAATGCGCTGAAATTTTCGGGCGCTGCGCTCATGCCCGCAGGGCTCGACCCGCTTCTGTGCTTCGCCGTCGTGGGCGCCGGTGCTGCCGCCTATTCGCCGGCCAAGTACGGCATCCTTCCCGAGCTTTTCGAGAAGGACAAGCTGGTTGAAGCGAACGGCTGGATGGAAGGCTCTACCATTTTCGCGATCATTTCGGGGGCCATTGCGGGCGGACTGGTTTCAGATCATTCCGTGAGAATGGGCATCGTCATGACGCTGTCAGCCTACGGCATGGCGGCGTTCATCAATCTTGCGATTCCAGGATTGCCGCCCGCCAAGCAGGATATCTCCTTCGGAAATGCGTTTCCCCGCTTCTTTTCCGCTTTCAATCGGCTGCTCAGGGACAGCGATGCGCGCTTCACCCTGGCAGGAACCAGCCTTTTCTGGGGAACTGGGGCGACCCTGCGCATTGCCCTCTTCGCCTGGGTGCCTGCCGCGCTTTCGCTTTTCGACAACAGGACGCCTGGCATTCTGATCGGTGTCGTCGCAATCGGGATCGTGTTCGGCGCATTGGCTGCATCGGCATGGGCGAAGCGGGCCGCATTGATTCCTGGAATTGCGATCGGCCCGCTGATCGCGATTCTCTCCCATGTGCATAGCGAGCCGATGGCGATGCTGCTGCTCGCCGCTATCGGCTTTTGCGGCGGACTGTACGTCGTGCCGCTCAATGCGCTGCTCCAGGTGCGTGGGCACGAGCTGACCGGATCGGGAAGTGCACTCGCCGTGCAGAATTTCTTCGAAAACCTGGCCATCTTTTCCATGCTGGGCATTTATGCGGGAATCGAAAAAGCCGGCATTCCGGAAAAGCTGTCCGTCGCCTATTTCGGACTTTCGATCTTCGTCGGCATGGTTATCCTGGCGTGGCTGAGGCGCGGCGCGTGTAAGACTTGAATCTGTGCTATTGTTGTTTAGTGGGGAGTGCAGAATATGTTTCTGTTCGGACACCAGGACAAGCTCAGTGAAATCCAGGAGAACGGTTCGCTCGTACAAAAGATCGAATCGATCTACCAAACCGTCAGGGCGCGCTTTCCCTCCATCTCGCGCATCGCCGTTGCTCTCTACGATGCCAAGACAGACCTTCTGAAGACCCTTGCACGCAGCGGAGAAGAAGCTCATCCCCTGGTGCACTACCAGGCCAAGCTTGCAGAAGCGCCTTCTCTTCTTGAAATCCTCGAAAAGAGGAGTCCGCGCGTCGTCAACGACCTTTCTTTGTTCAGTGAAGGCAAGCACGAGCATACCTTGCGCATCGAAGAAGAAGGGCATTTGTCGAGCTATACCATGCCGATGTACGTGCGCGGCGTTTTTTTCGGCTTTGTTTTCTTCAATTCAAGGCAGCGCGCGACCTTCACGGAAGAGGTGCTGAACCATCTCGATCCTTTCGGTCATCTGATTTCGCTGACCATCGTGTCCGAACTTTCCACGCTCCAGACGCTGCTTGCAACGGTCAGGACGGCCAGGGACATGGCTCATCTCAGGGATGACGAGACAGGTGCGCACCAGGACAGGATGTCGCGTTACGCCAGGCTGATCGCCAGGAAGCTTGCCACAGATCACGGCTTCACCGACGAATACATCGAGAAAGTCTTCATTTTTGCGCCGCTTCACGACATTGGAAAGATGGGCGTTCCTGATCGGATTTTGCTCAAACCCGGCCATCTCAGCCAAGACGAATACGCCATAATGAAATCCCACACCGTCAAGGGAAGGCAGATCATCGACCGCATGGTGGAGAATTTCGAGCTGGATCCCATCTCGGATGTCGGGATCATGCGCAACATCGCAGCGTTTCACCATGAAGCCATGGATGGCAGCGGCTATCCGGCAGGGTTGCATGGTGAAGAGATTCCCATCGAGGCGAGGATCATCGCTGTTGCCGATATTTTCGATGCGCTCACCAGCAGGCGGCCCTACAAGGAAGCATGGAGCAACAAGGAGGCCTTCTCCATGTTGCGGCAGCTTTCCGGGGTGAAGCTCGACCCGGGATGTGTTTCAGTTTTCATCGATTCCGCTCCCGAGATCGAGGAGATCCAGCTGCAGTTCGCCGAAAATCGCTTCGGTTAGTGTTCCAGCGTCAGCTCTTTGCTGACTTCTCCTGCCCGCTTCAGGGCGAATTCGGTGAGTACAGGGCCGATCGATTCCAGAATGGCGACAGAGCCCAGGATGATGGCTGAGAGTTCGCGTGCGAATTGAGGGTAGAGGTGCGCCGTGGCCTCGGTCAGGCCGATAGCAAGTCCTGCCATGGGCACCAGCGTCAGCGAAAGGTGCGCGGACTGCTTAAACGAAAGCGGAGAAAACGGGGTAGTGGCGAGCAGTCCGGCTGTCTTGCCCAGAAAACGTATCCCGACGAAAACGAGGGCGGCCCAGCCGACCGAGAAGAGTTCCTTGAGGTGGAGATTCGCCCCCGCGATGACGAAAAGCAGCACGAAAAATATTTGTCCCCCGTGGCCAAACTCGATTTCCATGAGATCGTTTTTCCCGTCCATGTTTCTCACCATGATGCCGAGCGCTAGCAAGGTGAGGAGGTTCGAGCAATAGAACATCTTGGAGAGGCCGATCGCGGAAATGATGAGGCCCACGAGCAGGGCGAACTGCAGGCTCTCGTTGCGGCCCAGCAGGCGCGCGATCCAGATGGACGCATGGGCAAGCAGCCATGCGAGCAGAAGCGAGGCGGCTACCTGGTAGAGGGGCTGCAGCAGGATGGTCGTCCATTTCGCCTGCTGCGTGTAATGCAGGAAGGGGAGCAGCATCGTGTAGGCGAAGAAGGAAATGACATTGTTCAGGGCGACATGGTTCAGCGCGCCCCTGGTTACCGGGCCTTCCGATTTGAATTCACGCACGACGAGCAGCACCACCGCCGGGGATGAGGAAATGCCTATGGCTGCGGCCAGCGCCGCATGCAGCTTGCCGACATGGAACAGGCCGAGCGCGAAGAAAATCAGGAAAAAGGAGAGCGCGCTTTCGGCGAGGCTGGCAAGCATCAGCGCCTTGTCATGCCGCAATGCTCTGACGTCGAGCTGCATGCCGAGCTGGAAAAGAATGAGGCCGAGCGCGATGTCGGTGAAGAGCTTCGCCTCGATCAGCATGTCGGCATTCAGTATGCCGAGTACGCCGGGTCCAAGCAGGAGTCCTGTCGCGACGAAGCCCGTGATCCTGGGCAAAAATCCGGTTTTCTGGGCGAATTCCCCTCCAAGGATGCCGACCAGCAGGATCGCGCCGAAGAGCAGGAAGTCGTTGCCGGTGAAGGGAAAGTGAGGCAGGAAGGCAAATTGCAATGGTATCTCCTTTACAGCTACGATTTTAGACGATGTGCCGCAAAGGAGAAATGCTTGAAATTTTCCTTCGAGGCCCCATCTGTTTTCGACGTTTCAACAAAAGGAGTCAGAAGAATGCAAACGGGCAAGGAAACGCTTGGCTTCCAGACTGAGGTCAGGCAGCTTCTCAACCTCATGATCCACTCCCTCTACAGCAACAAGGAAATATTCCTGAGGGAGCTGATTTCGAACGCATCGGATGCGACAGACAAGCTGCGATTCGAGGCGCTCACGGACAGCGCGCTTTTCGAGGAAGATTCAGTTCTCAAGATTCGTCTTGCCTTCGACAAGGACAATAAGACGATCACCATCAGCGACAACGGGATAGGCATGTCGAGGCAGGAGGTGATCGACAACATCGGCACCATCGCCAAATCCGGTACGCGCGAGTTTTTCGACAGGCTGACCGGAGACCAGGCCAAGGATGCCAATCTCATCGGGCAGTTCGGTGTCGGTTTCTATTCCGCTTTCATCGTCGCCGAAAAGGTGACGCTCATCACCCGGCGCGCCGGGCTCACTTCCGAGCACGGCGTGATCTGGGAATCGAATGGCGAAGGCGAATACACGATCGAGAATGTCGAGAAGGCCTCCCGCGGAACGGAAATCACCCTGCATCTCAGGGAAGGCGAGGAAGGGATGCTGGATGCGTGGCGCATCAAGTCCATCGTCAGGAAATATTCTGACCATATCCAGTTGCCCATCGTCATGATGGACGAGGAAGGCAACGACGAGGCACTGAACCAGGCCTCTGCCCTTTGGGCGAGATCCAAGTCGGAAATCTCCCAGGAGCAGTACGACGAATTCTACAAGCATGTGGCGCACGATCATGAAGCGCCGCTCGCCCACGTTCATGCCAAGGTGGAAGGGAATCAGGAATACACGCAATTGCTGTACATCCCGTCGCGCGCGCCTTTCGATCTTTTCGATCGCGAATCCAGGCATGGCATCAAGCTCTACGTGCGGCGCGTTTTCATCATGGACGATGCTGAGCAGTTGATGCCGCAATACCTGAGGTTCGTGAAGGGGGTCGTCGACTCGAACGATTTGCCGCTCAATGTTTCTCGGGAAATATTGCAGGAATCGAAGACCATCGAGGCGATCAGGTCGGGCTGCGTGAAGAAGGTATTGGCCATGATCGAGGATCTCGATGCCGAGAAATACGCCAAATTCTGGAAGGAATTCGGCAGGGTGATGAAGGAGGGCGTGGGCGAGGATTTTGCCAACAGGGAAAAAATCGCGAAGCTCCTGAGGTTCGCTTCGACCCGCCTCGACACGGATGAAGAGTCCGTGTCGCTTGCCGATTACGTATCGAGAATGAAGGAAGGTCAGGAAAAGATCTATTTCGTGACCGCCGAGACGTTCGCTTCCGCGAAGAACAGCCCCCATCTCGAAATTTTCAGGAAAAAGGGCATCGAAGTGCTGCTGCTTTCCGATCGCGTTGACGAATGGCTGGTATCCAATCTGCACGAATTCGAGGGCAAGCAGCTCCAGTCCGTGGCCAAGGGCGGTCTCGATCTGGGCAGTCTGGAAGACGAGGAAGAGAAGAAGGAGCAGGAGAAGGAGAGCGGCGAATACAAGGATCTCGTCGAGAGAATCAAGCGCGAGCTCGAAGACAAGGTCAAGGAAGTGCGCGTGACGCATCGGTTGACCGAATCCCCTGCCTGCCTCGTTTCAGACCAGCACGACATGGGCATGAATCTCGAGCGGCTGCTGAAATCCGCGGGACAGAATGTGCCGGCAAGCAAGCCCATCCTCGAAATCAACCCTCACCACCCTCTCGTTCAGCGACTCAAATACGAGGAGGAGCGGTTCTCGGACTGGAGCGCTATTTTGTTCGATCAGGCGATGCTTTCAGAGGGCGGGCAGCTGGACGATCCGGCAGGCTTCGTCAAGCGGCTGAACGGACTGATGCTTGCGCTTTCAGGAAGATAGTCCGTCCTGACTGGAGGATTTCGCGCGCTCCAGGTCGGAGAGTCCGTTGGATTGCCCTGGCTTGGGGCCGGTTGCGACCATCACGATCATCGCGATGAAAATGATGACGCCGATGAAAAGATGGTCAGCCACCGTGAAGACCGTGCCGAAGATGATGAGTAGCAGAAGAAATGCGACCTTCGCAGTTTTTCTGATCATGGGCGCTTCACCCTGAACCAGCAGCAGTAAAGGGCTGGAAGGAAGATCAGGGTGAGCAGGGTCGCGATCAGCAGGCCTGCCATGATGACGACCGCCATGGGGCTCCAGAATCCGTTCTGCGCGAGCGGGATCATCGCCAGCATGGCAGCGGATGCGGTCAGGAGGATGGGCCTTGCCCGCCTCACTGTCGATTCGACGACAGCATCCCATGGGGCGAGCCCTTCTTCCAGATCCTGCTCGATCTGGTCGACGAGGATCACCGAATTCCGCATGATCATGCCGGCGAGCGAGATCATGCCGAGCATCGAAACGAATCCGAACGGAACGTGGAAAAGCAGCAGGGCCGACGTGACGCCGATGATGCCAAGAGGAGCCGTCAGCAGGACGATGACGACCAGCTGGAATTTCCTGAGCTGGAGCATGAGCAGCGTGACGATGAGGGCGATCGTGACGGGCAGGACGGCGACAACCGATTCGGTAGCCTTGCCGTCGTCTTCGGCGACCCCGCCGACCTCGATCCTGTATCCGGGAGGCAGCTTGATTTTCGCAATCTTGCCGGAGATAGCTGCGTTGACGGCTTGCGCATCGATTCCATCCGGGACATCCCCTCTCACGGTCACGACGGGCAGGCCGTTCCGATGCCAGATGATGCCCTCTTCCACATCGTCGTTGACGGTTGCGATTTCCGAGAGCGGGACGTATTTCTCCGATCCGGCATAGATCTTCATTCTGTTCGGGAAATCGATGTCGCTCCGTTCGCCTTTGTCGGCGCGCATGACGATGGCCATGGTCTTTGCCCCTTCGCGATAGCTGCTCACCGTGATGCCGCTCGAGAGGATGCGCAGCTGGTTCGAAAGATCGCTGGACGAAATGCCGAATTGCCTGGCCCGCGCCTGGTCGACCTGGATATCGTAGGTTTTGACGTCTTCTCCCGAGTCATAGCTCACGTTCTTGGTTCGGCCGCTTTCCTTGAGCAGGGTTGCGATATTGCCTGCGATTTGCCTCAGCTTGTAGATGTTCTCGCCGATCACCCTGTACTGGAGCGGAAAGCCGACCGGTGGGCCATTTTCGAGCCTGGAGATCCTGATGCCGTATTGAGGATAGTCCGAGTCGAGCTCCTTGCGCAGTGTTTGCAGCACCTTTTCCCGCATCGCCACGCTTTTCGTCGCGACGACGATCTGCGCATAATTCGGCGAAGGCAGCCCAAGGTCCAGCGGGAGGTAGAAGCGCGGCGTATTGCCCCCCACGTAGCTCGCGAAATGGGCCACGCCCTTTTCATCGTTCAGTCTGCTTTCCACGCCCTTGACGACCCTTTCGGTCGCGGTGAAGGTCATGCCTTCCGGAAGCCAGATGTCGACGAGAAGCTCGGGTCGTTCGGACGGCGGGAAGAATTCCTGTTCGACCTTCGAAAACCCCGCCGTCGACAGCAGGAAGGCGGCCAAGGTCATCAACACGACGATCCGGCGGCGCTTCAGACAAAGTTCGACGAAATGCCTGAAGGCGGCATAGAAGCCTTTCTTGTAGAAGTCTTCCTGAGGCTTGTGGATGCGGCTTTCTTCCAGCAGCAGCGTGCCGAGATAAGGCGTGAAAATCACGGCGACCAGCCAGGAGGCGAGCAGGGCGATGGTGACGACGATGCACAGCGAAAAGGTATATTCGCCGGCGGAGGATTTGGCGAGCCCGACCGGGAGGAAAGCCGCCGCCGTCACCAGGGTCCCTGTCAGCATGGGGAAGGCCGTGCTCTTGTAGGCGAACGTGGCCGCCCTCGCCTTTCCCCAGCCTTCCTCGATCTTCACCTTCATCATTTCCACGGCGATCATCGCATCGTCGACAAGAAGACCGAGTGCGATGATCAGCGCGCCGAGCGAGACGCGCTGCAGGTCGATGCCGAAAAGGGCCATGAGCAGAAAGGTTGCGGCCAGCACGATGGGGATGGACAGGGCGACCACGAGGCCAGCTCTCGCCTTCAGGCTGACGAATCCGACTGCGAGCACGATGGCAAGCGCTTCGAGCAGGGATCGCATGAATTGCCCTACCGATTTCTGGACGACTTGAGGCTGGTCCGCGACGCGATGGATTTCGACCCCCGGGGACAGATTCCCGGCCAGCGCTTTTTCGACTTCGTGTCCTGTCTCGATGATGTCTGCGTCCTTCGTCATCGAAACCGCCAGGCCGACAGCATCCTGGCCGTCAAAGCGCATCTTGAATGTCGGCGGATCGGCATAACCCCGGTAGATGCGGCTGATGTCGCCCAGCCTGTAGGTCTTGTTTTTGGCGTGGATTTCGATGTCCTGTATCGACTTCAGAGAATCGAAGTCGCCGCTCACTCTCAGTCTTACCGTGTTGAAATCTGTTACGATTCTTCCGGCGGGCTCCATCGCGTTTCTGTCCCGCAGGAGCTCTGCGAGTGCAAGAGGATTGATGCCGATTTCCGCCAGCTTCTCGTTGGAGAAATCGATGTAGATCTTCTCTGCCTGCACGCCGATCAGGCTGATTCTGCCGATATGGGGGATGCCGAGCAGTTCCTGTCTCGCCAGGGCTGCCTGCTTGGCGAGGGCCGCATTGTCCAGGGTCTTCGATGTGTAGGCATAGATGAGGCCGTAGGTTATGCCGAACTGGTCGTCGATGAAGGGCCCCTTCATGTTTTTCGGAAGAAGCGGGCGAACATCTTCGAGCTCCTTGCGCACTTTTCGCCAGGCAAGGTCCAGCTCGGCGGGTGGCATCGAATCCTTGAGCGCGACGAAGATCACGGCTTCCCCGGGCCTGGAATAACTGTCCACGCTGTCCAGCCAGGGAGTCTCCTGCAGCTTGCGCTCGATCTTGTCCGTGATCTGCTGGGCTATTTCCTGCGCTGTCGCCCCCGGCCATGCGACCTTGACGGTCATGACCTTGAAGGTGAAATCAGGGTCTTCCTTTTGCGGGAGGCGGGTATAGGCGTAAAAGCCGGCGATCAGGAGGGCGGCGAGGAAGTAGAGCACCAGCGCCCTGCGCTTGAGTGCCCATTCCGACAGGTTGAATTGGCTCATTGATTGGGCGTTCTAGGCCATCGAGTTTGCATTATATGCCATCTTCACTGACAAAGAGTTTTCAGGCAGTCGAGCAGCTTGCCGCATTCTTCTTCGGTGCCGACAGTAATGCGCAGGAACTGGTCGACCCTATGCTGCTTGAAGTGCCTGACGATGATGCGCTCCTCCCTCAGTTTTGCGGCAAGCGTCGCGGCATCCCATTCCGGATGCCTGGCGAAAACGAAGTTGGCTGCGGAAGGCAGCACGGAAAAGCCGAGTGCATCCAGACCTTCCATGAGTTTCTTGCGGCTTGCCATGACCTTCTTGCGGGTCGCTTCGAAATAATCCTTGTCTTCGAATGCGGCAACTGCGCCGGAAATCGCAGGGCGCCCGAGCGGGTAGGAATTGAAGCTGTTCTTGATGCGATCGAGCGCTTCGATCAAATCGGGATGGCCGACGGCAAATCCGACCCTGAGCCCTGCGAGCGAGCGCGATTTCGAAAGCGTCTGGATCACGAGCAGGTTCGGGTATCGTTGTGTCAACAAAATGGCCGTCTCTCCGCCGAAATCGATGTAGGCCTCGTCCACGACGAGCACGGATTCGCGATTTTTTTCGGCGAGGGCTTCGATTTCATGCAGAGGCAGCAGGCAGCCTGTCGGGGCATTGGGATTGGGGAAGATGATGCCGCCGTTCGGTCTGAAATAATCCTTGATGTCGATTGAGAAATTGTCGTCAAGCGGCACGGTTTCGAATTCGATGCCGTAGAGCTTCGCATAGACCGGGTAGAAGCTGTAGGTCACGTCGGGGAACAGGATGGGTTTGTCGTGCTTGAGGAGCGCATTGAATACGTGCGCGAGCACTTCGTCGGACCCGTTTCCGACGAAAACGGCATTCGATTGGACGCCGTGGAAATCGGCGATGGCACTCTTCAGCCTGTCCGCGTTGGGATCAGGGTAGAGTCTCAAGGAGGCATCCGCTTCCCGCCTGACCGCTTCGATCGCCTTCGGCGAAGGGGGATAGGGATTCTCGTTGGTGTTCAGCTTGATGAGGTTGTCCATCTTGGGCTGCTCGCCCGGGACATAGGGGGTAAGGCAACTGACAACCTTGCTCCAGTATCGGCTCATGTTCGATTCGCGCAAAAAGACTATTCTAACCCATCTTGCGCCACACGCTGGCGAGCCAGGGTTGCTCTTCGCGAGGCAGACCTGGTGGGCGGTAATAATGGTCGAGCTCGCAAAAACCGGCTTCACTCATGTAGGCGCGCCAGGACTCGAAATCGTGATAGGCGCCAAAGCGGCCGCCTCGCCATTCTTCCTCGTTCGATCCTCGAGGGTTGGAGCTGAAGAGCACGCCTTCTTGCCTGAGTGTCGCGCGGAGCTCGAGCAGTACGCGCGGGAGCGCATCACAAGGGACGTGGAACAGGGAGGCATTGGCGAAAATGCCGTCGAAGCGGGATTCTGGCAGGTCGAGCTCAAGGAAATTCTGGTGCCATACTTCGCATCCGCTATATTCTCGGGCCATTTTGACGAATTCACCGCATCCTTCCAGCCCCACTGCATGATGCCCCATGCTGGACAAGGCCTTGAGGTCCCGCCCTGGGCCGCAGCCGAAATCGAGAATCGAGAAGGGAGCATCGCCGCCGATGTGTCTCAGCAATGCATCGATGTTCTGGCTGACATCGTGATCCTTCGTGCCTTCGAAAAAGGGTTGCGCGCGCGAAGCGTATTGCGCGAGCGTTTTCGAGGCGATGTCTTCGAGCTCTTCTTTTTTCATGGTCTCAAACATTGTTTGCCGGAAAGCAGGCAGCGCCAGATGGGTTTTCCTTCCTCATTCCGTTCCGTGACGAGCCAGCCCTTCTTTTTCTTTTCCAGCGTCATGAAGCCGAATTTGTCGTAAGAAAAGTAATTGCCGACGGTCGACCCAGGGTACGGGGCGGCGCCATCCGGCAGCTTTTCAGGCAATGCTTCGTCCAGCGACGTTCCGGAATTGCCAGAGACGAAGGTGGCTGGATCACCGTTTTCGAAATTCAGCGCTTCGAACAGGTGCGCATGCCCATGGAAGGCCGCGTCGATTCCTGGCGGGAAGAGGCGGCCGGCGCTGGCTTGATGGAGGGCGTTCTGCAGAATCGCGTTCCCCGGGAAAAGCTTCGCATGCCACTCTGAAAAACCGAGCAGGGGATGGTGACTGATGAAGAAGCTATGAGACGTTTGAGCGGCGAGCCTGTCGACCGTTTCGAATTCGGCGGGATAATGTTTCTCGGCGAAATCGGGACTGGACGAATCGAATACGATCAGCTGCATGCTCTTCGAGATCGGAACGGAATAGGGCGTGCTGTAATCCCTGCAGGATCCGGAAAAAGATTCAGGATCGAGAAAACGGAACCATCCTTTACCCGCCCGCTTGCACGATTCGTGATTGCCTCTTGCAACAACCCAGGGGGCTGCCTCGAGAAGCGTTTTTGCAGGGGAGAAGAAGTCCGCATCCCATGAATCGAAGCCGTAGCCGTGAATGTCATGCGCGCATTTCGGACAGGGCGCCTCGCGATAAAGGTAATCCCCGACATGGATCACTAGATCGGGTTTGAAGGCAGCCGCCGCGCGGCTGATGCGTTCGAATGGCCAATTTCTTTCGCAATCCTGGAAGGCATTGCCCTTTTGCCTGCATCCCGTATCCCCGATCAGAACGATGCGCCTGAATTCGTCAGCGGGAACGGGCAGGCGGATTTTTCCGGCGGAGATCTTTTTGACGCCATTGGGCACGGATGCTTCGCAAACCAGGGTCGGGGAATTTGCGGAAGGGGCTGCGCGCACGCGCACAGCCGTTTTTCTGCCGTCGAAGCGCACGGAAGGGCACGCCTGTTTCGCGGTGATGATGCGTACGAGACTTTTGCCTCCCGCCCCTTGCAGGACGAAAGCAATGTCTTCCCTTCCCCACGAAAGGGAAGGAGAGATCAGAAAGCATGCCAGGATGGCCGTAAAGAAGCGCATTGCCGGTAAGGTGGTTTGGACAAGGCATTCTAGCCCGTTTCCGCCCGGCAAGGAATTACATGAATGCCATTCCCGCGAAAGCGATATTGAAGCCCGTCCACATCACGGCGATGATTCCCCAGGTGCGCTTCCTGTCGCGCTTCATGTTGAATCTGTTCTGAAGCCAGGTAAAGGCGTAGCCGCAGGCTGCCCCGAACAGGAGCCCCCAGACGAGATGCTGCGCTTTTTCTCCCCAAACGAAGCCCGCCGTCAAGGCGCTGTGGGATACGATAGGCGAGAAAATGCCGGCGATTGCGCCGAAGGTCAGCCACCTGACCATGTAATAACTCAGGTCTTTCTGTGCATCGAGCTGCATATGCTGCTCCTTTTCAGCAGGTTGAAAAGAGGTCCGGCTTGCGCCGGACCTTAATGCATTTAGCCTTGCGCCTGTGCCTCAAGCGCGCCGTGGCGGGACATCGAAATCGCCAGGATGATGACGTAGGCGATGCCGAAAACGATCATACACCAGTCTACGAAACCGCTGAAAGTGTAGGGGTTGTAGGCTTGATGGCCGTCTCCGCCCCAGTTTCCGAAGGAACCTCGTCCGACCAGACACATCGTCGCTGCACCAAACACGCTTCCGTTGCCCATCCCGGTCAGCATGCCGCCAACGATGGTTGCCCAAAATGCCTTGCTCGATAAACTCCTGCTTGCCATCATTACCCTCCTCAAACGAATTGCTTTGATGTAATAGGCAGTGTCCGTTTAGATTCCGTCGGATGCCTTCCCTTTTCTCGTTGATTTGAAACGCTGCGCAGGCCTGTTCATGCCGACGCAAGCATCCTTGTAACATAAAAACCATAATATTGAAATGGTTTTTTTAATGGATTTGCCGAACGTGCCGTCTGAGTCCGTTAAATTGACGTCAAATCAATTGGCTGGATTGGGCATGCTAGAATCGTAAAGTGCTTATCCAAAGAGAAGCGATGCCTTCCATTCAGGAACATGCGGATCTCCTGATCGAACGCATGGGAAACAGGCCGCTCCAGATCCTGATCGAGATCCAGAGACGCTTTGGCCATGTTCCCGACGATGCAATCGGTCAGCTGTCCACCAGACTTCACATTCCCTTCTCCAGGATCGTGGGCGATGTCGAGTTTTATGCTTTGTTGAGCCGCGAGCCCAAAGGGGATTATGCGTTTCTGATGAGCGACAATATCACCGACTGGATGCAGGGAAGCAGGGTGCTGTTTTCCAGGCTTTCGAAAAATCTGGGCAACCATGCGAGCCTTTCGAATACTTCATGCACTGGCATGTGCGACCAAGGGCCTGCCCTGCTCGTGAACGGGCTGGCCGTTCCGAATCTCAGCGCATCGCGCATCGACGCGATAGCGGATCTCGTGAAGCGAAGCATACCTGTATCAAGCTGGCCTGAAGAATTTTTTCGCGTCGAATCGAATTTGAAAAGACAGTCATGGCTTTTCGATGACTGGCAAGGTCCGCATCTGAAAGGCGAAGATCTGCTTCAAGCATTGCAGGACTGCGCTCTGAGAGGCAGGGGAGGAGCGGGATATCCGACGGCGAAGAAATGGAACGCATGCCGGGAAGCGAAGGGGGAAGGGCGCTATGTGGTCTGCAATGCAGACGAAGGAGAGCCGGGCACATTCAAGGACAGGGCGCTGCTTCAGCATCGCGCCGACCGGCTTTTCGAAGGCATGGCGCTCTGCGCGGATATCGTCGGGGCAGAGCATGGCATACTTTATGTGCGGGGCGAATACCGTTATCTCGAAGATCATCTGAAAGAGGCGATCGCTCGATGGAGCAGGCCCGGTTTCGAAATCGAGCTGCATTGGGGCGCAGGCGCCTACATTTGCGGGGAGGAATCGGCTTTGCTCGAATCGATCGAGGGAAAAAGAGGCATTCCGAGGGTACGCCCGCCTTTTCCCGTCACGCATGGCCTTTTCGGCATGCCCACCGTTGTCGACAATGTCGAGACGTTCTGCGCGGTTGCAGCCATTGCTTCGGGCGGAGAAAAGGCATTCCGTTCGCTCGGCACGGAAAAATCGAAAGGCACCAAGCTGCTTTCGATTTCGGGCGATTGCGTAAAGCCGGGCGTGTATGAATTTCCTTTCGGCGTATCCGTTGAAGCGCTACTGGCTGAATGCGAAGCAAAAGATGCGCTTGCCGTTCAGGTCGGGGGCGCTGCAGGCACCTGTCTGGACAAAACCGAATTCGGCAGGAGAATCGGATTCGAGGACCTGCCGACGAGCGGTTCGATCATGATATTCAATGCTTCGCGCGACATGAGTGAAGCGGCGCTCAATTTCGCGCGCTTTTTCGCAGACGAATCCTGCGGTTTTTGCACGCCTTGCCGGGTCGGCACCTCCTTGTTGGCCGAAGCCTTGGAAAGCGCGACGCGAGGCGGGGAAGCCGTTTCGGAAATCGAAAACCTGAACATCGTCCTCAGGGCGAGCCACTGCGGTCTCGGCCTGAGCGCTTCCCGGGCTGTGATGGACATGCTCAAGAAATTTCCTGAGCATTTCGCAGCCGGACGCGCCGCACTGGAGGGGCGATGAAGACGATCCATCTGGATGGGCACGAAATTCCTTTCGAGGATGGGCAGACCGTCATGGATTGCGCGCTGGCGGCGGATAAGCCCATCGCCCATCTCTGCCATCTTCCGGGATACACGCCGTACGGCAGCTGCAGGCTGTGCACGGTGAAAATTGACGGGCGATTTTCCTCGGCCTGCACGCAGCCTGCAAGGGAAGGGATGCAGGTCGAGAGCGAAACGGAAGAACTGAAAGAGATGAGGCTCGGCATCCTGAGGATGCTGTTCGTCGAAGGAAACCATTATTGCCCGTCCTGCGAAAAGAGCGGGAGCTGCAGGCTGCAGCATGCCGCCTACAATGCGGGCATGCTCGACCCCCACTACCGGCCCTTCTATCCGAAGCGTGAAATGGATGCTTCCCATCCAGACATCCTGATCGACAACGATCGCTGCATTTTCTGCGCGCTGTGCGTGCGGGCGAGCCGGGATGTCGACGGGAAAGCCGTATTCGATATCTCGGGACGCGGGCTTGCCACCCGACTCGTCGTCAATTCAAAAAGCGGCTTGCTGGTCGACACGGACATTTCTGTCGAGGACAAGGCGGTCCATGTCTGTCCTGTCGGTGCGATTCTGGTCAAGGGACGCGGGTTCGAGGTGCCCATAGGGATGCGGCTTTATGATTAGGCTCGCCACCTGTTCGCTGTGCGGCTGCTTCGGCTGCCACATGTCATTCCTGGACATGGACGAGAAGCTCTTCGATCTTGTCGAAAAGGTGGAATTCGACAGGAGCCCCTTCACCGACATCAAGTCGGTCGGAAAATGCGACATCGGGCTGATCGAAGGCGGGCTGTGCAACGAGGAAAATGTCGAGGTGGTGAAAGCCTTCAGGGAAAATTGCGGCATTCTGGTCGCGGTCGGCGCCTGCGCGATCAACGGCGGAATTCCGTCGATGAGGAACCATTTTCCGCTCGAAGCCTGCCTTGCCGAAGCCTATCTCGACGGCATCGGCATAGACCATCCCCAGATCCCGTCGGATCCCGAACTGCCCCGGCTGCTCGACAAGGTCATGCCCGTGCACGAGGCGGTGAAAATCGATTATTTTCTGCCGGGCTGCCCGCCTCCCGCTGAAGCCTTCGAAGTGCTTCTTGAGGCTTTGCTGAAGGGAGAGGAACCTCAATTGCCGACGAATCTCATCCATTATGACTAGAATCGCCATCGATCCTCTCACGCGCGTCGAAGGGCACGGCAAGGTCACCCTGCAGCTCGACGAGGAGAACAGGGTGATCGAGGCGCGTCTGCATATCGTCGAATTCAGGGGCTTCGAAAAGTTCGTCCAGGGGCGGCCCTACTGGGAAGTGCCCGTGCTCGTCGAGCGCCTGTGCGGCATCTGCCCGGTCAGCCACCATCTCGCTTCGGCCAAGGCGATCGACAGGATCATGGGGGTCGAGATGCTCACGCCGACTGCCGAGAAACTGAGGAGGCTGCTGCATTTCGGCCAGGTGCTGCAGTCCCATGCGCTGCATTTTTTCCATCTTTCTTCCCCGGATCTCCTTTTCGGCTTCGATTCCGAGGTGCAGCAGCGCAATATTGCAGGGCTCTTGAAGGCCTATCCCGATCTCGCGCTCAAAGGGGTGAGGCTCAGGAAATACGGCCAGGAAGTGATCCAGTTTCTCATGGGAAAGCGGATCCACGGCACGGGCGCCGTTCCCGGCGGGATGAACAAGGCATTGTCCATTGATGAGCGAGATCGCCTGATGAAGGATATCGATGACATCATCGAATGGGCAGATGACGCGGTCGATCTCGCCCGGGACATTTTCCTCTCCGATCGGAGCTACCTGGATTTTGCAGGCCTGTCTTCCTCATTCCTTTCGATCGTCGGGGAAGGCGGCCTGCACGAACTCTACGACGGCCGTTTGCGCTGCACGAACGCGATGGGTGAATTCGATTTCGACGGCGTTGCCGATTCGAGATATTCGGAATATATCCGGGAGGAAGTGAAATCCTGGAGCTACATGAAGTTCCCCTATATTGTGGAAGGGAAGGGAATGTACAGGGTGGGGCCGCTCGCGAGGATCAACAATTGCGACAGGATGGCCAGCCCGCTTGCTGAATCGAGGCGCAAGGAATTCGCTTCAATCGGCCGCCCGGTTCATGCCACGCTGGCCTACCATTGGGCGAGGATGATCGAACTCTTGCATTGCGCCGAGAGCATGCGCGATCTTCTGCATGATCCGGACATCATTGGGGAAGACCTCAGGGTCGAGACCAGCATGGGGCGTGAAGGGGTAGGGGTCATCGAAGCGCCGCGCGGCACACTCATCCATCACTACCGCATCGATGATGAAGGGCTCGTCGAGATGGCGAATCTCATCGTTTCGACGACGCACAACAACCGGGCGATGAACGAGGCCATATTGAGCGTGGCGAAGCATCACATCGACGGGAGGCAGGAAATCACGGAAGGGATGCTCAACAGGATAGAAGTGGCGATCCGCGCTTTCGATCCCTGCCTGTCCTGTGCGACTCATGCGGTGGGCAAGATGCCGTTGAAGGTCGACATTCTCGATCACCGGGGTGAGCGCCTGTGCGTCCTGGAATCGTGATTTTCTGCTGCGGCAATCCCAGCCGGGGGGATGATGCGATCGGGCCGATGATTTTTGATCGACTCCAGAATCACAGCGGGAAATTCGATGCTGTTTGCGATTATCAATTGCAGATCGAACATGCTTTTGACCTTGCCGATCGGGAATGCGCGATTTTCGTCGATGCGGCAATCGGCATCGAAGCAGCCTTCGAAATGAAACAGATTTCCCCTGCTCGGGACGCAAGCTACAGCACCCATGCCCTTTCCCCTGAGGCACTGCTCGAAGTCTGCGAGCGTGTGCTGGTGAAGCAGGCCCCAAAAGCCTATCTTCTGGGCGTGAAGGGGGAGTCGTTCGAGCTTTCCGAGCCGCTGAGTCCTTCAGCATGGAATAACCTGGAGGCAGCCTGGGTTTTTCTCGCGGATTTCCTGACTTCGAAATGCAACTTGGGGAAAGCCGCCATTCCGGGTTAAAATCCGATAATTTTGTTGCTGGACGGGAGAATCGAAATGCAGATAGGCATCCCTCTTGAGGTCAGGGCGGGGGAGAAGCGGGTCGCTGCGACCCCTGAGACGGTGAAAAAGCTCGCGGGCCAGCATTCGGTATTCGTCCAGTCGGGCGCAGGACTGGGCGCAAACATCGAGGATGGCGAATTCGAGGCGGCTGGGGCGAAGATCGTGGGGTCCGCTGCCGAACTCTATGCCGCATCCGATCTCGTTCTGAAGGTGAGGGGGCTCGAGGAATCCGAATTCGGGCTCGCCAGGAAAGGAAGCATCATCGCCGGAATGCTTGCTCCCCATGACAAGGAGAAGATGTCGGCCTATGCCGGGCACGGCCTCACCGCATTTGCCATGGAGTCGATTCCGCGCATCAGCCGTGCGCAGAGCATGGACGTGCTGTCTTCCCAGGCGAACATCGGCGGATACAAGTCGGTGATGCTCGCGGCGAACGCCTACGGACGCTTCTTTCCCATGCTGATGACCGCAGCCGGAACGGTGAAGGCGGCACGCGTGCTGATCCTGGGCGTGGGGGTGGCCGGCCTCCAGGCAATCGCCACGGCAAAAAGGCTGGGCGCGGTAATCGAGGCGTTCGACGTGAGGCCGGCCGTCAAGGAACAGGTGTTGAGCCTCGGCGCGAAATTCATCGAAGTGCCGCTCGAAGAGGGGGCGAGCGCCGAGACGTCCGGCGGCTACGCCAAGGAAATGTCGGAAGAATACAAGAAAAAGCAGGCCGAGCTCATCCATGCCAGGGCGATCCAGTCCGATATCGTGATCACGACCGCATTGATCCCTGGAAGGCCTGCCCCTGTCCTGCTCCAGGAAGAGACGGTCAAGGCGATGCGGCACGGCTCTGTGGTCGTCGACATGGCCGTCGAATTCGGCGGCAACTGCCCGCTTTCCGAGAAGGACAAGGTCGTGGAAAAGCATGGCGTGACCCTGATCGGCTACAGCAACCTGCCCGCCATGGTGGCGGCGGATGCGAGCGCGCTTTATGCACGCAACATGCTGAATTTCATCAATCTGCTGTTCGATGCGAAAACCGGGGAGCTGAATGTCAACCGGGAAGACGAGATCGTCTCCGGCACCCTGGTTGCATTGAACGGCGAACTGGTCATCAAGTAAGGAGAATCCTATGGGCGGCGCAGTCGATCCAGTCATCATCAATCTCACGGTTTTCGTCCTGGCGATATTCGTCGGCTACCATGTCGTGTGGAACGTCACGCCTGCGCTGCATACTCCGCTCATGGCCGTGACCAATGCGATCAGCGGCATCATCATCGTCGGCGCGATGCTCGCAGCCGGCCCTTCCAAGATCGATTTCGGAACGATCGTCGGAGCGATCGCGGTGACGCTCGCGGCAATCAACGTGTTCGGAGGGTTTCTCGTGACCCGCCGCATGCTTGAAATGTTCAAGAAGAAAAAGAGGTAACCATGTCAGCAAACCAAGTCGCGCTCGCCTACCTACTGGCTGCGATCCTCTTCATCCTGTCCCTGAAAGGGCTCTCCTCTCCTGTTTCTGCCCGGCGAGGAAACGCCTTCGGCATGGTCGGCATGCTGATCGCCGTATTGACGACGCTCTCCCTCACCCATAATTACGCCTTGATCCTCGGCTGCATCCTGGTCGGCGGCTCGATCGGGGGCACGATTGCGAGGAAGATCGAAATGACGGCCATGCCCGAGCTCGTCGCGGCGATGCATTCGCTCGTCGGGCTTGCAGCCGTATTCATCGCGGTTTCCGCCCTCAACAATCCGGTCGCCTACGGCATCGCGGGCGCGGACGGCGCGCTTCGTCCGGAGAGCCTGATCGAACTCTTCATCGGCACGTTCGTAGGCGCGATCACCTTCTCCGGCTCGGTCATCGCTTTCGGCAAGCTTTCCGGAAAGATCAGGAGCGCTCCGGTTTCGTTTTCGGGGCAGCACTGGCTGAACCTGGTCCTGGCGATCGTCATGCTCGGATTCGGCATCGCCTTCTACATCACCCAGAGCTGGACGCCTTTCGTCGCCATGACCGGCATCGCGCTTCTGCTCGGCGTTCTGCTCATCATCCCGATCGGCGGGGCGGACATGCCCGTCGTGGTGTCCATGCTCAACTCCTATTCGGGCTGGGCGGCGGCAGGCATAGGCTTCACCCTCAACAACAACATGCTGATCGTGGCAGGTTCTCTCGTAGGCAGTTCTGGCGCGATCCTGTCCTACATCATGTGCAAGGCGATGAACCGCTCCTTCATCAACGTGATGCTGGGCGGGTTCGGGGCTGCGCCAGGTGAGGAACAACAGGCATCCGGCGGCGCGCAGAAAAACGTGAGAAGCGGAAGCCCCGAGGATGCTGCCTACATCATGGGCAACGCCGAGAGCATCGTCATCGTTCCGGGCTACGGGCTTGCGGTTGCGCGTGCCCAGCATGCGCTGCAGGAAATGACCCATATCCTGGGCGAGAAGGGCATCAAGGTGCGCTATGCGATTCACCCGGTTGCAGGCAGGATGCCTGGGCACATGAACGTGCTGCTCGCTGAAGCGGAAGTGCCCTACGAGCAGGTGCTGGAAATGGATGAAATCAACAGCGAATTTTCGGATACCGACGTCGTGCTCGTGATCGGCGCGAACGACGTGGTGAACCCCGCTGCAAAGAACAATCCGGGCAGCCCGATCTACGGCATGCCGATCCTGGAAGCCTACAAGGCGAGGACCATCATCGTGGTCAAGCGCAGCATGGCGGCAGGCTATTCGGGACTCGACAACGATCTCTTCTACATGGACAAGACCATGATGGTGTTCGGGGACGCGAAGAAGGTCGTCGAGGACATGGTGAAGTCGCTTTAAGTCTGCTATCTTGGGTCCATTGCTAAGGGAGCGCCATGGACCAGAACATCAGCAATCTCCTGGGAAAAATCAGGGAACTCGAGAACGAACTCGAGGAAGAACTCGCCAAGAAGCGCGAGGAACTGCGTTTTTCGATCCATGACAGGCGGATCCGCTTCGAGCGCGAGATCGTCAAGGAGCACAGAAGGCTCAAGACTTCGCTTATTGCCTATATCGCCGAAGCGGAGCTCAAGCACATCCTCGTTGCGCCCGTCGTCTATTCGCTGATTTTCCCCTTCCTGTTGCTCGATCTTTTCGTCACCTGCTATCAGGCGATCTGCTTCCCCGTCTACGGCATTCCCAAGGTGAGAAGGCGGGAATACATCGTGTTCGACAGGCATCACCTTGCCTATCTCAATCTCATCGAGAAGATCAACTGCGCCTATTGCTCGTACGGGAACGGCCTCGTCGCCTATGTCAGGGAAATCGCGGGCAGGACCGAGCAGTATTGGTGCCCGATCAAGCACGCGAGCAGGATTCTTGGCGGGCATTCGAGATACAGGCGCTTTCTCGATTACGGGGACGCGCAAAGCTACCATGATTCGCTCGAGAGGCTGAGGGGCGAATTCGACAAGGAATGAACTGGGACATTTTCTGCAACGTCGTCGACAATTACGGCGACATCGGCGTTTCCTGGCGGCTTTCCAGGCAGCTGGCCGGCGAATACGGCATGAATGTCCGTCTCTGGGTGGACGATCTGGAGAGCTTCATCATGCTCTGCCCCGAAGGGAAAAAAGTCGATTCGCAGCGCCTCAAGGGGGTGGAAGTCAGGCATTGGGTTTCCCCTTTTCCCGAAGCCAGCCCCGGGGAGGCCGTGGTCGAATCCTTCGGCTGTCAATTGCCCGAACCCTTTGTCGGGAAAATGGCGTCAATGCAGAAGAAGCCCGTCTGGATCAACCTCGAATACTTGAGCGCAGAAGACTGGATCGAGGAATGCCATGGCATGCCTTCCCCGAGACCGCCGCTCGTGAAGCATTTCTTTTTTCCGGGTTTCACGCCCAAGACCGGCGGATTGATACTCGAGCGCGATCTCTTCGATAGACGCCGCGAATTCCTGAAAGGCTGGCAGGCAGCCTACTGGCAGACATTGGGCATGGAGACGGATGACAGGCTCAAGATTTCCCTTTTCAGTTATGAAAATCCCGCTCTTGGTTCCCTGATGGAATCCTGGGCATCTGGCGACGAAGCCGTCCTTTGCCTCGTTCCGGAGGGCAGGATAAGCCGCGCGGTGAGGCATTTCTTCGGGAATGGCGCAAGTTCGAAAGGCAATCTAGAAGTCGGATTCGTTCCCTTTGTCGAGCAGGAAAAATACGATCTTCTGCTTTGGGCCTGCGACATCAATTTCGTGCGGGGCGAGGATTCGTTCGTGCGCGCGCAATGGGCGCAAAAGCCATTCATCTGGCAAATCTATCCCCAGGAGGCGGAAGCTCATCTGAAGAAGCTGAATGCCTTTCTCGATCGCTATTGCGATGGTCTGGCCGAGCCATCTTTGGACGCCGTGAGAAGCATGTGGGGGGCATGGAACGGCGTGGGGGATGCAGGGCAGGCATGGGCTTCTTTTTCGGATGCCAGGGCGGAATTGGAGGCGCATGCGGCGACATGGGCCGAAGAAATTTCCGGAAACAACCTCGCTTCCAATCTAGTGGATTTTGTATCAGGAAAAAGATAAAATTGGAAGTTTTTTAAATTTCAGGGTTGGTGAGCGATGAAAACAGCACAGGAAGTTCGCGCAGGCAATGTGGTATTGGTAGGCGATCAGCCGCTTGTCGTGCAGAAAGCGGAATTCAGCAAGTCCGGCAGGAATGCCTCGGTGGTCAAGATGAAATTCAAGAATCTGCTCACGGATTCGCCCAGCGAAGCCGTTTACAGAGCGGACGACAAGTTCGACGTGGTGGTCCTGGACAGGAAGGAATGCACCTATTCCTATTTTGCGGATCCGATGTACGTGTTCATGGACGAGGAATACAACCAGCACGAGGTCGAGAAGGACAATATGGGCGATGCGCTCAATTACCTCGAGGAAGGCATGCCTTGCGAAGTCGTTTTCTACAACGACAAGCCGATCTCGATCGAGTTGCCCAACAGCGTGGTGCGCGAAATCATCTACACGGAGCCTGCCGTCAGGGGGGATACCTCGGGCAAGGTGATGAAGCCGGCAAAAATAAGCACGGGATGGGAATTGCCCGTCGCGGCATTCTGCGAAATCGGCGACAAGATCGAAATCGATACCCGCACAGCAGAATTCAGGCGCCGCGTCGCAGCCTAATCGGCAATCCACTCGAGCAGTGGTTCCCACTGCTCGAGATCCCGCTTGACGACATTCTCCGGCAGATCGAAGAGACTGACGCCTTCGAAGGCGGCATTGACGTAGATCTGGGTGTTGCGCAGGTAGGCAAGCACGGGCAGATCGAACTCTGCCAGGAAGGTTTCCAGGTGACTTGATGCCTTCGTTCTCGGGTCGACGCGCATGCCGACCAGGCTGACGAACGTGTCCTTCTTGCGCACGGCCTTCGCTTCGTTCAATGCCAGAAGAAAATCCCGGGTCGCGTCGAGATCGAAGAGCGAGGGCTGAACGGGCACCGCGACCTTTTCGGCGAGCTTCAGCAGCCTGGCGAGGCTTTTTCCATGCAGGCCGGCGGGCGAATCCAGGATGAGCCAACTGGTATCTTTCAGGTTTTGCTTCGCGCTGAAGGGAGAGATCCTGGGCAATTCCTCGGCGCGCATTTCCAGCCATTTGAGCGCAGAGCGCTGCCTGTCCAAATCCCAGAGCGTCACCCTTTCGTTCCTGTTGGCAAGGTAGCCTGCGATGTTCGTGGCGAGCGTGGTCTTTCCGCTTCCGCCTTTGGGGTTGGCGACAAGCAGGGTGCGCATCACGGATTCATGACCAGATTGGATCGGGCAAGGGTCGGATTCTGGGAGAAATAGCGCTCGATGCCGCCGAAGATCGCTCCGGCGATTTTTTTCTGGTAATCGGGATCGTCGAGCCGTCTTTCCTCGTCCGGGTTGCTGATGAATGCGGTTTCAACCAGGATGGAGGGAATGTCCGGGGCTTTGAGCACGGCAAAGCCGGCCTGTTCGACCAGCCTGCTGTGCAGCGGATTGAATGACCTCAATTCGCTCAGCACGTCCTTGCCCAGTCTCAGGCTGTCGTTGATGGAAGCGGTTTGGGACAGGTCGAGCAGCGTCTTGGCGAGATAGGGGTCCTTAACGGAAAGGTCCACGCCGCCGATCAGGTCCGACTCGTTTTCGCGCTTCGCGAGCCATCTGGCCGCAACCGAAGTTGCGCCCCGTTCGGACAAGGCGAACACGGAAGAGCCTCTCGCATCCCGGCTCGGAGAGGCATCCGCGTGGATGGAGACGAACAGGTCGGCCTTGGCTCGTCTGGCTTTCACCACCCTGCCGTGAAGCGGGATGAAATAGTCGCCGTCGCGCGTGAGCACCGCGTGCATGTTGGGGGTATCGTCGATCAGCTGCTTGAGTCTTTTTGCGATCGCGAGCGTGACGTTCTTCTCGAGCGATCCATGCAGGCCGTGCGCACCTGGATCTTCCCCGCCGTGTCCCGCATCGACTGCGATCGTGATGGGCCGCGCTTTTTCAGTTTCGGGTGCAGGGCTCGGCTCTGCTTTCTTCTTGGATGGCGAGAGCAGGGCCATCATCGCGTCCTGCTTGGGGTAGATATCCAACACCAGCCTGTCGCCGTAATCCGCGATCGGCTTCAATGAAAAGATCTGGGGTGAAACCTTCGTCTTCAGGTCGAGCACGACGCGGACTACCCCGGGTTTGAATCGGCCGATGCGGATGGCCTTGATGTAGGGATCGTCGTCGCCGACCTTGGACGGGAGCTGCCTCAAAGCGTCGCTCAAGGAGACGTTGTCGAGGTCGAGCACCAGCCTGTCCGGGTGCTCGATGATGAGCAGGTTGTGCCCGATGGGTTCCTTCGATTCCAGGGTGAGGCGGGTATAGTCTTCTGCAGGCCAGATTCTTGCCGAATCGATGCGCGAAGCGCTGGCCGTCGCTGCGACAAGAAGCGCAGCGGCCAGAACGGCCAGTTTCAGTCTTTCAAGCGTCTCAAGCACTGCCTGCCTGCCTCCGAAATTGCCGCGATTTCGACATGCCTGCCTCCGTCCTCGTGCTCCAGCGTGATCCCGATGTCGGGTTTGGGGAGATGTTCCCCGCCTTTCTCGGGCCATTCGACGAGGCAGACGGACTCCGGGTTGAAGTATTCCCGAAAACCCGAATCCAGCCATTCTGCCGGGTCATCGAAACGATACAAATCAAAATGATATAAGTTTAGCCTAGAAATCGTGTAAAGTTCAACAAGCGCGTAGGTCGGGCTTTTCACCTTGCCCGAAAAGCCCAGCGCCCTGAGCATGCTTCGCACGAGCGTGGTCTTCCCCGCGCCAAGTTCGCCCTTGAGGTGAATGACGAGTCCCGGGTGCAAGAGGCTTGCGATTTTCCGGCCCAGCGCCTCGGTTTCCTTTTCATCTTTCAAGTGAAGGCTCAATTTGTCATGCAATCGGATATGCCTTTCAGTTCTGTCGAAGAGCGCATCAGGTCTTGGGCCATCGAGCTCGGGTTTTCGGCCGTGGGTTTTTCCGGAACTGGGTTGAACGAGGCGGGAGGCCGTCTCGCAGCCTGGCTGGAAAAAGGGTTCCACGGCGAAATGCATTATATGGCAAAACATGCCGAACTGCGCGTGAGCCCGGATGCATTGCATCAGGGTACGGTGTGCGTGATTTCGGTTGCGATGAATTATCTGGCGTGCGATCCGCTTGATGCCTGGAAGATGCTGGACGATCCGGAGCAAGCCTATGTTTCTCGCTATGCGTTGGGGCGCGATTACCATAAGGTGTTGAGAGGCAGGCTGAAAGCGCTTGCGGAAAGAATCGGGAATGAATTGGGGGCGGATTGCCGCGTGTTCACGGACAGCGCGCCGGTCATGGAGGTCGAATTCGCGAAAAATGCGGGGATCGGCTGGCGAGGCAAGCATACCCTGCTGCTCGACAGAAGTCAGGGTTCATTCTTCTTTCTTGGCGAAATCTACACCAATCTTTCCCTGACTCCGGACGAACCGGTCGAATCCCATTGCGGAAAATGCGAGAAATGCATCGATGTATGTCCGACCAGAGCGATCGTTGAGCCCTACGTGCTCGATGCGAGGCGCTGCATCTCCTATCTCACGATCGAGCATCCGGGTTCGATTCCTGTCGAGTTTCGCAAGGCCATCGGCAACAGGATCTATGGATGCGACGACTGCCAATTGGTTTGCCCATGGAACAAGTTCGCGAAATTGACGCATGAGCCGGATTTTTGCGTCAGGAACGGGCTCGATGCCGCCAAGCTTGTGGCGCTTTTTTCCTGGACCGAGGGTGAATTCGATTCCAGGCTGGAGGGGAGTGCCATTCGCAGGATAGGTCACGAAAGGTGGCTCAGGAACATCGCGATTGCGCTCGGCAATTCAGATTCTTCAGAATCCGTAATTAAATCACTAGAATCAAATAGATGCAACAAGTCATCGTTGGTGAGGGAGCATGTGCAGTGGGCTCTGTCGCAGCATTTGAAATGATTTTGTTTTTTTGCTTTACTTATTAGAAAAAACATGGGATTATATCAATAATGTAATAAGTGGGATTAGGTTTCGTTGCGCCTCTTGATGATGGAGAAATATGGCAGAGGATAGCGATTTAGAACGCACGGAACCCGCCTCGGCCAAGCGGCTTCAGGAGGCCAGGGAAGAGGGTCAGGTCCCCCATTCGAAGGAGCTGACCACGTTTGTTCTTCTCGTCGCCTCGGGCGGCGGGCTTTGGGCGATGGGTTCGAGCCTCATGGGCCATCTTTCCAGCATGATGGTTCAGGGATTGTCGGTAGGCCGGGCGCTGGCTTTCGATGATCCGATCAAGATGTTGCAGCGGCTGTCGCAGTTGACCTCCGACATGCTGTTGGCCTTCCTTCCCTTTTTTCTCCTCATGCTTGTGGTCGTGCTGGCCACGCCGCTCCTCCTCGGTGGATGGGTGTTCACGCTGAAGCCTCTTCAGCCCGATTTTGGCAAGCTGAACCCGCTCTCCGGCCTGGGCAAGATGTTTTCGGTCAATAGTCTCGTCGAGCTGGCCAAGGCGATCATGAAATCCCTGCTGATCGGCGGAGTGGCCATATGGGTGATCTGGTACGACAGGGGGAGCATCGTCGGGCTGGTGCAGGAATCGTTGCACCCGGCGCTTGCCCATCTCGCCCACATGACGATGCTGACCTTTTTTGTCATTGTGGGAGCGATGGCGCTGATCGTCGTTGTCGATGTTCCCTTTCAGCTCTGGAGCTACAACGACAAGCTCAAGATGTCGAAGGAGGAATTGCGCAAGGAGGCGAAGGAAACCGAGGGTAATCCTGAAATCAAGGGGCGCATCAGGAGCCAGCAGCGTGAAATGGCTCGCCGCCGCATGATGGCCGAAATACCCAAGGCGGACGTGGTCGTCACCAACCCAACCCATTACGCCGTTGCGCTGCGCTACGAGGACAAGATGGGAGCGCCTACGGTGGTCGCGAGCGGTTCCCATCTGCTGGCGGCGAAAATCAGGGAAGTGGCGGAAGAGCACCAAGTGCCCATACTTGAAGCGCCGCCGCTTGCACGTGCCTTGTATTTCAACACCGAGATAGGGGACCAGATTCCCGAGTCGCTATATGCGGCTGTCGCAGAGGTGCTGGCTTACGTCTACAGGCTGAAGCTGGGCATGGCATCGGAATTGCCAACCGATCTGCCCGTGCCGCCGGAACTCGATCCGGGAGAGACTGAATGAAGAACATGCTGGCCTTGATTTCCTTCAAGAACGCTGCCATGTTGCGCGGCTTCGCCGGGCCGGTGCTGATCGTCATGATACTTTCGATGATGGTCCTGCCGCTGCCCCCCTTCCTGCTCGACATCCTGTTCACATTCAATATTGCGCTTTCCGTGATTGTGCTGCTCGTCAGCATGAATACGATGAAGCCGCTTGAATTTTCAGCATTTCCTTCCGTGCTCCTGATCACCACCCTGTTGAGGCTTTCCCTCAACGTGGCTTCCACCAGGGTCGTTCTGCTTCACGGTCATTCAGGACCCGACGCGGCAGGCAAGGTGATCGGCGCGTTCGGGCATTTTCTGGTCGGCGGAAATTATGCGGTCGGCATCGTCGTTTTCGTCATCCTGGTCGTGATCAATTTCGTGGTGATTACAAAGGGCGCCGGGCGGATTGCCGAAGTGGGCGCACGCTTCACATTGGATGCCATGCCGGGCAAACAGATGGCCATTGACGCCGATCTCAATGCGGGGCTCATCGGTGAAGAGGAGGCGAAAACGCGGCGCGCGGCGATTGCGCAGGAAGCGGACTTCTTCGGCTCCATGGACGGTGCGAGCAAGTTCGTCAGAGGGGATGCGGTGGCGGGCATCGTGATCATGCTGATCAATGTCGTCGGCGGGCTGGTGGTCGGTGTGCTGCAGCACGACCTGGATATTGCCACTGCAGCGAAGACCTATACCCTGCTGACGATCGGCGACGGGCTGGTCGCGCAAATCCCTTCCCTCGTGATTTCCACGGCGGCCGGCCTTGTCGTGAGCCGAGTGAGCTCGGACCAGAATGTCGGACAGCAGATCGTCACGCAGGTCTTCAACAATCCCCAGCTTATCCTGCTTTCCGGCATCATCATCGGCGGTCTGGGCATCATTCCGGGTATGCCGCATTTCGTGTTCGTGCTCTTCGCAATTCTGCTCGGTTCGCTCGCCTTCTTCCTGACCAGCAAGTCCGAGGCGGGCGCAGCTCCCACCCGCGCCGAGGCTGAAGCGCCGCCCCCGGCAGAGGCGCAGGAAGTGAGCTGGGATGATGTCGTGCCGGTCGATGTGCTTGGCCTCGAAGTCGGCTACAGGCTGATCGGTCTGGTCGACAAGGCTCAGGAAGGGGAGCTCCTGAAGCGGATCAAGGGAATCCGCAAGAAGTTCGCCCAGGACATCGGCTTTCTTCCGCCTTCCGTGCATATACGCGACAATCTTGAACTCAAGCCGAATGCCTACAAGATCAGCCTCAAGGGGGTCGATATCGGCGCGGGCGACGTCTATCCCGGAATGCTGCTGGCAATCAACCCCGGTCGGGCGGCCGGCAATCTGCCGGGCACGCCGACGAAAGACCCGGCATTCGGTCTGCCGGCAATCTGGATCGAGTCCGGCTTGCGCGATCAGGCGCAGGCGCAGGGGTACACGGTGGTCGACGCGAGCACTGTTGTTGCAACCCACCTCAATCATCTGATCAACAAGCATGCATCCGAGCTTCTTGGAAGAGAAGAGCTGCAAAAGCTGCTCGATCATGTCACGCGCGAACTGCCCAAGCTGGTCGAAGATCTGACGCCCAAGCTGATCCCGCTTTCCACGGTGCACAAGGTATTGCAAAACCTGCTCGACGAGGAAATTTCGATCAGGGACATGCGTTCCATTCTCGAGGCCATGATCGACCATGCGGCACGCACCCAGGATGCGGATGAATTGACGACGCTGGTGAGAACACGGCTGGGGCGCTCAATCATCCAGCAGATCGCGCCGGCAGAGAACGAGCTTCAGGTCATCACCATCGACCCCAAGCTGGAACGGATATTGATGCAGGCCATTCAATCCGGGGGGGCGGAAGCCGCCATCGAGCCCGGGTTGGCCGATATGCTGCTGAATGAGGCCAATATGGCAGCACAGAACCAGGAAAGACTCGGGCTTCCGCCCGTTCTTCTGGTTCCCGCCCAGCTCAGGATATTGCTTTCAAGGTTCTTGAGGCGGGCGCTTCCACAATTGAAGGTGCTGTCGCATTCTGAAGTGCCGGATACGAAATCGATCAAAGTGACCGCGGTATTGGGAGGCAGGGCATGAGAGTCAGGAAATTTAACGGGAAAACTGCGGGAGAAGCGCTGCGCAAGGTCAAGGAAGAGCTGGGTCCGGATGCGCTCATTCTTTCGAATAGACCTGTCGCAGGCGGCGTGGAAATCACGGCATTGGCCAGCGAAGATGCGGTCGTGCTGAACCAGCCACAGCCCGTTGAAAAATCAGCGCCTCAGGCGGAAAGATCGGAAGTCGCGGACATCATCGACGAGATCAGAACGATGCGCAGCATGCTCGAAGCGCAGCTTGCCGGTTTCGCCTGGGGCGATATGGCCATGCGCGATCCGGTCAAGGCATCGGCGATCAAGAAAATGCTGAGCGCCGGATTCAGTCCCAAGCTTTCGAGACAGATCTCGGACAAGATGTCGCCGCTCAAGGATGAAAAGGCTGCGACCGAATGGATCAAGACGGCGCTGGCCAGGCATCTCCAGGTGGCCAACCCGGAATCGGACATCATCGATCGGGGCGGCGTGTTCGCGCTGGTGGGGCCGACTGGTGTCGGCAAGACAACCACCACGGCGAAGCTCGCAGCGCGTTGCGTGGTGCGCCATGGTGCAAGCAAGCTGGCTTTGGTGACCACGGACAGCTATCGTATCGGCGCATACGAGCAGCTCAGGATTTACGGACGGATACTGGGCGTGCCTGTTCACTCAGTGAAGGATGCGGCCGATCTGCGCCTCATTCTGCACGAATTGAGCGACAAGCATCTCGTTCTGATCGACACCATCGGCATGAGCCAGCGGGACCAGAAAGTCATCGAGCAGGCGGCCATGCTGTCCAGAAGCGATGCCAACGTCGAGCGGATACTGCTGCTCAACGCGACTTCCAGCGGTGAAACGCTGGAGGACGTGGTGCGCGCCTATCACGGCAGGGATCTGGCAGGCTGCATACTCACCAAGGTCGACGAAGCGATCAATATCGGGTCGGCGCTCGACGTCATCATGCGCAACAAGCTGATGCTCCATTTCATCGCGAACGGCCAGCGCGTTCCCGAAGATCTGCATACGGCCAATGCGAGGTATCTGATGGATCGGGCGTTCCGCTCGGTCAAGGAAAACTCGCCCTACGCGCTCGAAGAAGTCGAATTTCCGCTGGTGATGACTGGCGGTATCGGGGCATAACATGGTGCAGTTCTTGGCTGATCAGGCTGAGGGGTTGCGCAAACTGCTCGGCCATGATTTCGTCAGAATACTGACGCTGACGAGTTCAGGGCATGGCGTAGGCAAGTCGACCATGGTGCTGAACCTCGCGACGGCGCTTGCCAACGTGGGAAAGCATGTCCTGATCCTGGACGAAAATTCAGGCAAGCACAATTTGACTTCGATGATGGGCATCAAGCGTGCTTACGATCTCCTGGACATGGTCCGATTCGGCAGGTCGCTGGATGAAGTGATGATTCCAGGCCCGGAAGGCGTTTCCATCCTACAGGCGTCCCATGGCAGTCAGGCGCTCGCAGCCCTGAGCGAATTGGAACTGGACAACCTCGTATCGTGCATGCGCGATGCTGCAAGGCCGGTCGACCTGATTCTGGTCGATGCGGCATCAGGCCATGCCAGCCGTCTTCTTTCCCCCACGCTTCACTCTCAGGAAATCGTCGTCGTTCTTTCGGCAGAAGGGATTACCGATGCCTATGCGCACATCAAGATGATGAACCTGAATCACGGCAAGCGCCATTTCAAGGTGCTGGTCAACCGGGTCAGAAGCGAGGAAGAGGCCCGCGCGGTATTCGAAAGCATGTCGAAGGTGGCCAGGCGATTTCTCGCCATCTCGCTTGAGTTCATGGGGTTTGTTCAGCAGGACGATGCATTGCCGCAGTCGTCCAGGGCAAGAGGGCCCATCGTCAACGCGTACCCGCAAGCAGTATCCAGCAACTGTTTCAGGAGCATCGCGGAATCCATCGTCAGAACGCCGGGAGCTCAGCATAGGAACATGAATGTAGGCGAAATCATCCAGCAGTTGCTGCAAAGCGGCAGATTAAGCACAGCCGAGATTTAGGGCATAATATCAATTTTGTATCGCCCGGGTCAGAATGTATACTGCTTCTGGATTGACCGATATCGACGGCAAGATCAACCAATATGCGCCGCTCGTGAAGCGCATAGCGCATTACATGATGGCGAAATTGCCTGCCAACGTATTGGTCGAAGATCTTATTCAGAATGGCATGATGGGGTTGCTCGACGCCATCCAGCGCTTCGATCCCACCCAGGGTGCGCAATTCGAAACTTACGCATCGCAAAGAATAAGAGGGGCCATGCTGGATGGCCTGCGGGCGAACGACTGGTTCCCGAGAGAGGTGCGCAAGAACTCCAAGCGCGTCGAGGATGCCATTCATACCACCGAACAAAGTCTGGGGCGCATGGCCACCGACAGGGAAGTCGCGGATGCACTCGGCGTGTCGATCGAGGAATACCATAAGCTGCTGTTGGAGACGCGCGGAAACCAACTCATCTATTACGACGATTTCGACGGGGAAGGGGAACACCATTTCCTTGACAGCTATGGCAAGGAAGACGACAGTCCGCTTGAAAAGCTCATGGATGAGGGATTCCGTCAGGCGCTGATCCTTGCGATCGAAAGTCTTCCGGAAAGGGAAAAATTGGTCATGGCCCTGTATTACGAAGAGGAACTCAACCTCAAGGAAATTGGGGAGGTGCTTGGGGTCGGGGAATCCAGAGTCTGCCAGCTGCACAGCCAGGCGATCGCCAGGTTGCGCAGCCGGTTGAAGAACATGCGCTAGAAGAAAAAAGCTCATGAAATTCGACTTCAACAGTGTGATCGGCCTGAGTTTGGCGATCGCTGGTATTGTCGGAGGGCACATACTGGAAGGCGGCCGTGTCGATTCGCTGCTCCAGGTGACCGCTTTCGTGATCGTGGCCGGCGGCACCATGGGCGCGGTGATGCTGCAAACGCCCCTGAAAGTGTTTTGGGGCGGGATCAAGATGCTCATTTGGGTCTTCTTCCCCCCCAACTATGCTTCCGAATCGCTGATCAAGCAGATCATCGCCTGGAGCAGCGCGGTGCGCAAGGAGGGGCTGCTGGTCCTCGAGTCCGGGCTGGAGGAAATTACCGATCCTTTCGTCAAGAAAGGGATGCATCTGCTGATCGACGGCACGCCGCCCTTGAAGATGCGTGAAATGATGGATGTCGACATCAACGCTTTCGAGGATTTTTCGCGCCAATCGGCCAGAGTGTGGGAAGCGGCAGGCGGGTATTCGCCGACGATAGGCATTCTTGGCGCGGTGCTTGGACTGATTCATGTCATGGAGAACCTCTCCAATCCGGCAAAGTTGGGGGGCGGCATCGCGGTCGCGTTCGTCGCGACCATCTACGGCGTCGGACTGGCCAACCTGGTTTTCCTGCCCATCGCGAGCAAGCTGAAGACGCTGATCAACAACCAGGTCGTGTGGCGTGAAATGCTGATCGACGGTTTGGTTGCCATTGCCGAAGGGGAAAATCCCCGCATCATCGAGGAAAGGCTGCTGGGTTACGTCGTCTAGGGGGGAAACGTGCGCAGAAAAAGGGAGGAAGAGCGCGACAACCATGATAGATGGATGATTTCATATTCCGATTTCATCACGCTGCTGTTCGCCTTTTTTGTGGTGATGTACGCCACCTCTTCCGTCAACGAAGGGAAATACAAGACTTTCGGCTATTCCCTTTCGAACGCTTTCCTCAATAAGCCCGCACCCAACCCTGTTCAGTCGGCGCCATCCGAGTCAAAAGCCACATTGATCAAAAGAAGGGAAACGATGCAGGGTATCGCCCAGGACATCAGTACGGTCATGTCGCCGCTCGTGAAAGTGGGCAAGGTGAAAGTGATGCAGAGCAATCTCGGCGTGACGGTGGAAATCAACGCGAGCCTGCTGTTCAAGTCGGGGCAGGCGAGTCTTGAGCCGGATTCCATCAAGGTGCTGGAAGCGGTGGCCAAGGTGCTCAAAGACGACAGTCATGCCATCAAGGTCATGGGATACACGGACAACACGCCGATCAATACCCCGAGTTACCCGTCCAACTGGGAATTGTCCTCGGCACGCGCGAGCAGCGTGGTGCGACTGTTTGCCGAAAACGGCATCGACCCGCAAAGAATGGTGGTCATTGGCTACGCGGAGAACAATCCCGTCGATTCAAACGATACTGCAGAGGGTCGGGCGCGGAACCGGCGGGTGACCGTCATGATCCTGGCAAGCGCGCCGGAGCATGTGACCGATATTCCCGTGCAGAAAAAGTGAGGTTCAGGCGCTGTCCCGGCTGAGCCCGGTCTGAATGCCGACGCTGGCCTGTCCATCAGGCCCGTAGAGATTGGTCGTCTGGTTGACAAGCGAATTCAGCATGTTGAGCGCCTGCTGGGTGCTGCGCAAGCGCACGTCGATCATTTTTCCGTTGATTTCATTGGTCAGCCTGATTTCCTCGGAAACACGGATGAGTTCCTGCCAGAGCTTGGATGCCTCGGGATGATTTTCCAGCCAAGCGATTGCATCCGAAGGGGGGAGCTGATGGAGACGTTCCTGGGTGAGGCGGGAGATCTGCTGCAAGTGCGCGTATTTCTCGTTGACGATCGCGGACAGGCGATCTACATCCCCCGCAACGAGTGCGGATTCTTCTTCTTTCAGCAGGGACAAAAATCCCTTTGCAGCGTCCAGTTCGCTCCCGAGGAGCGACTGCAAATCAGGCATTCTGCTGGTTCGATTGGATCAGGTCCTTGACCGAGCTGATCAGCTTGTCGCTGATCGCGGCCGGATTGATCTTGAATTTGCCCTCGCTGATCGCCTGCTTGATCTGGTTCACCTTGTCCAGATTGACGACCGGCGTATTCGCCATGCTGCTTTCAACCGCCTTGAGCTGCGTGGACAGCGCGCTGATCTGCACCTGCTCGGTTTTGGCTTGCTGAGGCGCCGAATCCGCCTTCGGCAAGGCCGCTGCCTTTCCGGAACTTGTGCTCGAAACCAGGGGTTTGAGACTGTTATCGATCTTCATGATCAATCCTTAAACTTTTGTACGATCGTTATAACGGCAGCAAATGGAGAAACTTTAGACTTTTTTTATCAAAAAGTCACTTCGACATAAGGACCGGGTCGTGCTATGCCGCTGATGACGCGTCCCGATGAGGTTCTCACCTGGACGCTCTGCCCTTCGGAGGCTTCTCCCAGGGCGATGCCCTGTGAGGTCACCTGGAAGCCTCTCCCCTTGGAAATGAGCCTGACAGGCTGTCCCGTCCGAATGATCAGGGGTGCTCTAAGCATGTCCGCTCTCATCGGGTAACCCGATGGAATACTCGATATCATGGTTTTTCCCACGGCTTGTCCAATGTCCGTGAGCGCGCCAGGCGGCGCCTGGGCAAGATCGGATTTCCTGAGCATGACGTCTAGCGGCGAGATCACCATGCCCTGAGAGAGCGGTCTGGCGGAATAGACCACGTCAGCCATCACCTTGACATTGACGGGGACGTAGATCGTCCATTTGCCTTCGCATTTCACGCCTATCGTGCTGTTCCCCCAAAGCCTGCTGCCTTGACCGAGGAAAGGCGTGAGCATTGGACATGCGGGAAGCGAGAGGGCGGGATCGATTTCGCCGATTTCGACCGACACCTCGCCTGGCATGCTGACTGCCTGGCTCATGACGAAAGTTCTGACCGCCGCCTTGATCGAAGCGATGTGTTCGGAAGCCCCTTGCGCCGATCCGGCCAGCAGAAAAACAAGAATGAATGCGAGGGAACGTAGCATGGCAATGCCGCACAAAAAAAACAAAGTTTAACGCAATCGCGCCGCGAATGCTGGACATTCTAAAGCGGCAAACGGCTCTCCCTCGTCGTGGCAAAATTTGCCGCTTTGCCGCATCGAATGCAATGGAATCCCGCATTTTTGCGTATGGCATGCTTAATGCTTGTAGACGTGTGAACGGATAGTGAGGCGAACATGATCAGCAGTCTAGATACGGCATTTTCTTTTTACCAGAAAGCGCTTGAACTCAGGGTGAAGCGCCAGCAGGTCCTGGCATCGAACATCGCGAATGCCGATACACCCAACTACAAGGCCAGGGATTTTGATTTTGCGTCGGCCTTGGGCAGCGCGCTTTCAAAAAGCAATGCTTCGAGGCTGGACAGGACGGATCCGCGCCACCTGCAGGCTAATTTCGGGCCGCTTGGAATCAAGCTGCAGTACGAGCAGCCTTATCAGACGGGACTGGACAGCAACACGGTCGAGATGGATGTGGAAAGGAACAAGTACATGGACAATGCGGTTCACTATGAAGCCGATCTGACGCTCCTGACGGGCAAGATCAAGACCATGCTTGCGGCAGTGCAGGGGTAATCGATGTCTTTGTTCAATATTTTCGGCATAGCAGGGTCGGGGATGCTTGCCCAGTCGCAGCGCCTCAACGTGGTGGCGAGCAATCTTGCCAATGCGGACAGCGCGACGAGTCCGGATGGGCATCCCTACAAGGCGAAGCAGATTGTTTTCAGCGCAATGCCGCTGGATACCGGCGCCGTCGGCGTGAAAGTCGACCGCGTAGTGGATGACCCGGCCCCCTGGAAAGTGGTGTACGACCCCAAGAACCCGTTGGCCGATGCAAAGGGCTTTGTCCAGATGCCGAACGTCAACCCGATAGAAGAAATGGTCAACATGATCTCGGCATCCCGTTCCTACCAGAACAATGTCGACATGATGAACACGGCCAAGTCCATGATGATGAAGACATTGACCATGGGTCAATAACGCTAAGGAGAGATAGATGAGCGTCAGCGCAGTGCAAAACCAGACAACGGCATCCCAGAGCTCGGCAGCGCAGAGCGCGGCTGCCAATGCCCTGACCGGCGGAAATTCGGTCCAGGCCATGCAGAACCGGTTCCTGACTTTGCTGGTCACGCAGATGCAGAATCAGGACCCCCTGAACCCGATGGACAATTCCCAAATCACCACGCAGATGGCTCAGCTCAGCACGGTGACCGGGATAGACAACCTAAACACAACCATGAGCAGCCTGTCTTCGGCTTTCATGTCCAACCAGGTCATGCAGTCGGCCAGCCTGATCGGCAAGAGCGTGCTGAGTGCGGGCAGCAGCATGAACTTGAAAAACGGCGTTGCCAATTACAGCGTGGACCTGCCGCAGGCAGTGGACACCATGACCGTGACGATCAAGAATGCGTCGGGAAGCACGGTGCGTACCATGAACGTGGGTGCGCAGGCCGCCGGGACCGATACCTTGAAGTGGGACGGGAAGACCGATTCGGGTGCGCAGGCCCCCGACGGCACTTATCAGTTTTCAGTCACGGCAAAGCAGAACGGCAGCGCGGTCACCGCCACTACGCTTTCCCAGGATACGGTATCCAGCGTATCCCAGAATGCGCAGGGCGTGATGCTGAATCTGAGCAATGGTGGTCCTGTTGCCTTGTCCGCAATCAAGCAAATTTTTTAAGAAAGGGCATGTGAAATGGGTTTCCAGCAAGGATTGAGCGGACTCAATGCCGCGGACAAGAATCTCCAGGTGATCGGCAACAATGTGGCGAACAGCAGCACCGTGGGATTCAAGTCCTCGCGCGTGCAGTTTGCCGACGTCTATGCCAATTCGATCGGCGGCGGGACGCAGATCGGGATCGGCACCACCATCGGGTCGGTGAATGAACAGTATTCCCAGGGCAATATCACGACCACCAACAACCCGCTCGACATCGCGATCAATGGCCAGGGCTTCTTCAGGGTGAGCCAGGGCAACACGATTTCATATACGCGCGACGGACAGTTCCAGCTCAACAAGGACGGCTATGTCGTCAACAGCCTTGGGCAGTTCCTGACGGGATACAGCGCGGTGAACGGCGTCGTCACCCCTGGCGCGTTGGGCAACCTGAAGGTGTCCTCAGCCAACCTTTCGCCCAGGGCGACCACAACGACTTCCGTCGGAGCCAATCTGTCTTCCTCGGCGACGCCGCCCACGACGACCCCTTTCAATTCTGCTGATCCGACCAGCTACAATTTCTCGACGCCGGAGACTCTTTACGACAGCCTAGGCCAGTCGCATGCCGCAACGTTCTATTTCGTGAATGTGGCTTCGAACACCTGGAACGTTTATACCAATGTGGACGGCGTGTCGGCCGATCCGGTACAGACGGCAGCGACACAACTTTCCGCGGCGCAGGCAACCGCTACATCGGTTGCGAGCGGTTTTAGCGCAACTGCAGCCCAGATCAACGCGATCACGGGATCCATGGTGTCGGGAACGACTTCGGCGCAGATGGCGGCTGCGGCTTCCACGGCCGCTACCACGGCAGGGCTGAGCGCAGCGCAGGCCGCTTCCATTTCATCCGCTGTCGCGCTGGTGCCGGATATCCTGACCCCGGTTCAGACCGTGAGCACCCAGCTGACCGGCGCGCAGTCGATGGTGGCCGCTGCGGCATCTGGGTTTGGCGCCACGACGACGCAAACTTCGGCGATGACCGGATCCATGGTATCCGGGACGACGCCTGCGCAAATGGGCGCCGCCGTCCAGGCGGTCGCAACCGGCCCCGGCGGGTTGAATTCAACGCAGGCAGCATCCATTTCATCGGTGCTTTCCTTCATTCCTGATTCCGGCGCGGTCATGACGCCTGCCACCCAGTTGTCATCCATCCAGTCGAGCGTCACAGCTGCAGCCTCAGGTTTCGGCGCGACCACGGCCCAGATCAATGCAATTACGACGGCGATCAATAATGCGTCGCCGCCCACATCCGCTTCCTATGCCACCGCAGCTCAGACGGCGGCAGGCAGCCCGGGCGGCGGGTTGACTGTTGCCCAGGCCGCTTCGATCCAGTCCGTGGTTTCGCTGATACCCAACACGGGTATCACGGAAACGGCGACGAACCAGGTCACCGGTGCACAGGCGCTTGCCACGGCAGCGGCCAACGCATTCGGCGCAACAGCGGCCCAGGTGACCGCAATCACTACAGCGATCTCGGGCGCAGCCCCGGCCACCACATCGGCATTGGCGAGCGCGGCATCGACAGCGGCGACCGGACAGGGCATGACGGTCGACCAGGCGGCTGCGATTGCCGCAGCCGTCAACACCATCCCGAACGCTCTGGCGAGCCAGACGGCCGTCACTCAGCTTTCGGGAGCGCAGACCAGCGCGGCAGCTTTGGCGACCGCATTCGGATCGACCGCAGCCCAGAACAACGTCATCACTTCGGCGATTGCGGCGGTTCCGCCGGCAACCACGGCAAGCCTTGCGACCATCGCTTCGGCCACCGCGACAGCCCAGGGACTGACGCCATCCCAGTCGGCTGCGATCGCGGCAGCCGCAAGCGACATTCCAGACAGCGGAGCGACCCAGACCGCAGCGAACCAGGCTGCCAAGGCGCAGTCGACTGCTGCGGCGATGGCGACGGCCTTCGGCGCCAATGCGACGCAAAGCGGGGCCATCAGTTCGGCGATTGTGGCCGGACAGACTTCGGCGCAAATGGCTGCGGCGGCCCAGACCGCAGCGACCGGGCCGGGCGGATTGAATTCAACCCAGGCGGCAGCCCTTTCATCCATCGTCGGTCTGATTCCTGCCAGCGGATCGGTACAGACCGCCGTGAGCCAACTGACCGAAGCTCAGGGAAGCGCTTCAGCGATGGCCAATGCCTTCGGGGCGAACGCAGCGCAGATCAGCGCGATCACGACTGCGATCGTCTCGGGACAGACCTCGGCTCAAATGGCGTCCGCCGCACAGACGGCTGCGTTGGGCGCGGGACTGACCAACGCGCAGGCGCAGGCCATATCCAGCGTAGTCACGCTGGTGCCCAACGTCGCGAAAGCATCCGCAGGACCGTCGCCATCGATGCTCCAGTTCAGCACGGGCGGGGCTGTCCTGTCAGGCGCGAATGCCCCGACCAACACCAGCAAGACTATCACCCTGGCGAACGGGGCGTCGCCGCTTGCCTTCGCGGTGGATTTCAGCCAGATGACGCAGTACGGCGGAAATTTCGGCACCAATTCGCTGAGCCAGGACGGCTATTCGGCAGGCCAGCTGAGCAGCTTCAGCATCGGCGCGGACGGCACGATTTCCGGCAGCTATTCGAATGGCCAAACCAAGGCGCTTGGGCAAGTTTCGCTGGCCAACTTCACCAATCCCAACGGGCTCAAGGACGTCGGCAACAACCAGTACAACGAGACCCTGGCTTCAGGGTCCCCATTGATCGGGCCGCCCGGCTCTTCCAGCCTGGGCGTATTGCAATCGTCTGCGGTTGAAAATTCCAACGTCGACCTGACGGCCGAGCTTGTCAACTTGATCAGCGCGCAGCGCACCTACCAGGCGAATGCGCAATCCATCAAGGCGGAAGACACGGTGCTGCAGACCATCGTGAGCGGGCTTTAACGGAATCTAGGGGCTAGAGGACATGGATCGCGTAATTTACGTCGGGATGACGGCAGCCAAGCATACGATGAGTCAGCTGGCTTCGGTCGCCCAGAATCTCTCGAACATCCAGACGGTCGCCTACAAGGCGGACGTCCACGTGTTCAAGGCGATCCCTGCCTCCGGTCCGGGCAACCCCACCCGGGAATATGTGGTGAATGCAAAGGTCGGAACGGATTTTTCTCCCGGGACGATCGAGCATACGGGAAACCCGACCGATCTCGCGATCGTCGGCCCGGGCTGGTTCACCGTGAAGATGGCGGATGGCTCAGAAGCCTATACACGCAACGGAAACTTCAAGATCAGCGCGAACGGCGTCGTTCAGACCACGAACGGCCTTTCCGTCGTCGGCGTGGATGGCGGGCCGATCACGCTGCCTTTGCATACCGAGGTTTCTTTCGGCAGGGACGGAACGATCACGTCTGTTCCTTCGGGAAACCAGCCCAGCGGGGTGACCGTATTGGGCAAAATCAAGCTGGTCAATCCGCCTGAAGACCAGGTCGTCAAGGGTGCCGACAACTTCATCAGGCTCAAAAACGGGCAAAACGCATCTGCAGACGCCTCGGTGCGCCTCATGAGCGGGTCACTCGAAGCGAGCAATGTCAATGCGATTGAGGCGATGATCAACATGATCGATTTGGGAAGGCAGTTCGACATGCAGATGAAGCTGCTTCAGACAGCCGACGCCAATGCGAGCAAGGCGAGCGTATTGCTCAACATCAACGGATAACGGAGGATAGCGAATCATGATGCGGTCGCTTTGGATAGCGAAAACCGGGATGGATGCCCAGCAGATCCAGATGGATACGATCTCGAACAATCTGGCCAACGTGAGCACGAACGGCTTCAAGCGCTCTCAGGCGGTATTCGAGGATCTGCTCTACCAGACGCTGAGACAGCCTGGAGCCCAGTCTTCGCAGCAAACCCAGTTGCCGTCGGGCTTGCAGATCGGAACGGGCGTGCGCCCCGTGGCCACCGAACGGATTTTCACGCAAGGCAATCTTCAGCAAACCGGAAATTCGACGGACATCGCAGTCAGCGGCCCCGGATTTTTCCAGGTGCTCCTGCCGGACGGCTCGACGGGTTATACACGTGACGGCGCATTCCAGGTCAACAACCAGGGGCAGCTCGTGACCGCGAGCGGTTACGTGGTTCAGCCTGCAGTGACCATTCCCCAGGGAGCGCAAAGCATCACGGTCGGCGCTGACGGTACGGTCTCTGTGTTGCAGGCGGGATCGACCACGCCCGTTCAGGTTGGCACGATCCAGCTTGCGACCTTCATCAATCCGGCAGGTCTCCAGGCCATGGGCGACAATCTCTATTTGCAGACTGCTTCGTCCGGAACCGCCTCGATCAACACGCCGGGCACGAACGGCACCGGAAGCCTCGACCAGGGTTATGTCGAGACCTCCAACGTCAATGTGGTCGAGGAGCTGGTGAACATGATCCAGACCCAGAGAACTTACGAAATCAATTCCAAAGCGATTTCGACTGCGGACCAGATGCTGCAGAAACTTTCTCAAATGTAGGATAGACAATGAGATCGACAGCCTTACTGATTATTTTGCTGCTCGCGGGTTGCGCAACTGTGCCGCCCACGGATCTGCATCAGCCGCTGACTACAAGAGCACCCACGGAGCCGGCGCCGCCTGCAGATGGTGCAATTTATCATGTCGGGCTGTCTCAGCATCCCTATTTCGAGGATGTCAAGGCGCGCAACGTGGGCGATACGCTGATCATCAACATCGTCGAGAATACGGCTGCGTCGACGAAATCGTCCAGCAGCGCGGACAAGACGGGTTCGGATGCACTGTCTGTCGGTGTTCCTGTTGGATTGGGCGTGCAACTCAATTCTGGCGCATCCTTGTCTGCCAGCAATTCGAACAAGTTCGCGGGAGACGGCGCGAGCAGCGGCAACAATGCATTTACCGGCACCATCGCTGTGACCGTGACCGAGGTTTTGCCGAACGGCAATCTTCTGGTCAGCGGAGAGAAGCAGATCGCAATCAACCAGGGCAACGAATTCATCCGCTTCTCGGGCGTCGTCAATCCTGCGATGATCCAGTATGGCAACACCATTCCTTCGACCGAGGTTGCCGATGCCAAGATAGAATACAAGGCGAGCGGTTATCTCAACGAAGCCCAGGTGATGGGATGGCTGCAGCGTTTCTTCCTGACCTTCCTTCCGTTCTAGGAGAAAGCCATGCGTAACTTCAAACACCTGATCGCGGCAATGCTGTTCCTGTGCTTCGCGAACTCCGCAATGGCGGAAAGGATCAGGGACCTGGCTTCGATCCAGGGCGTGCGCGACAACCAGCTGATCGGATACGGTCTTGTGGTCGGCCTGGACGGCACTGGCGACATGACGATGCAGACGCCATTCACGACCCAGAGTCTGACCAACATGCTCCAGCAGATGGGCATCAATATGCCGGCCACGGCGGCTGCAACGCTCATGCTGAAGAATGTGGCCGCCGTGATGGTGACGGCGACGATGTCACCTTTCGCGAAGCCCGGGCAGACATTCGACGTGACGGTCTCCTCCATGGGCAATGCCAAGAGCCTGAAGGGCGGGACGCTGCTCATGACGCCGCTCAAAGGCGCTGACGGCAATATCTATGCGATGGCTCAGGGCAATCTTCTGGTCGGCGGCGCAGGTGCCGAGGCTGGCGGATCGTCGGTGCAGGTCAATCAGTTGAGCGTCGGACGCATCTCGGACGGCGCGACGGTGGAGCGTGCCGTTCCGACGCCGCTTGGACAGGGCCAGTTCATTGATCTCGAACTCAATACCATGGATTTCACCACGGCCAGCCGCGTGGTCGATGCGATCAACCGGAATTTTCTTCCCGGCACGGCTTCCGCACTCGACGGCCGGATGATCCGCGTGAAGGCGCCGGTCAATCCGGACGAGCGCGTGTCATTCCTGGGGCAGGTCGAGGATGTCGAAGTCGATCCTGCCGTGGCTGCCGCCAAGGTGATCCTGAACGCAAGGACGGGATCGATCGTGATGAATCAGGCCGTGACCATTGAAAACTGCGCCGTGGCGCATGGCAACCTGTCCGTCGTCATTTCAACGACGCCTACGGTCAGCCAGCCAGGCGCATTCTCCGGCGGAACCACGGCGGTCACCCAGCAATCCAAGATCAGCGTCAAGGCCGACAAAGGGTCGCTCATCACGCTCGAGGGGGCGTCATTGGGCGATGTGGTCAAGGCATTGAATGCGATAGGCGCAACCCCCCAGGACATGCTTTCCATACTGCAGGCGCTGAAGGCAGCCGGGACCTTGAAAGCCTCTTTAGAGATCATCTGATGAGCAATCCATTCGACGCTGCCGGCAAGTTCTATCTGGACGTCAACAGTCTGGATGCGCTGCGCCAGCAGGCCGAGAAGAATCCGAAGCAGTCTCTCCCCGCCGTTGCGAGGCAGTTCGAGGCAGTTTTCATGAACATGATGCTGAAAAGCATGCGGGATGCAACCATGCAGGACGGGATGCTCGACAGCGAGCAGACCAAGATGTACACGGCCATGCTGGATCAGCAGCTCGCCACCTCTTTAGGCAAGAGCGGCATGGGCCTTGCGGATGTCATCGTGAAGCAGCTGAGCCGTTCAAATGTGGCCCAGCATGTCAATCCGCCTCAGCCGTTTTCCCAAGCGGTGCAGACGGCCGCGCCACAGGCCCAGCAGGATTACCCGATGGCCCCGATGCCCGCCGCGTCGTCCACATCGCCCACGTCGGCAGATGCTGCCGATTTCATTTCCAAGATGCTGCCGTATGCGCAGGACGCAGCCGCGAAGACGGGGATCCCCGCGAAATTCATGCTCGGTCAGGCCGCGCTTGAGACCGGATGGGGGAAGCACGAAATCAAGAGCGCGAACGGGCGGCCCAGCCACAATCTTTTCGGGATCAAGGCCGACAAGCACTGGAAAGGGCCGGTTGTCACCGCATTGACCACGGAATACGCGAACGGCATGCCTAGACGCGTATACCAGAATTTTCGAGCCTATGGCTCTTACGCCGAATCCTTCCAGGATTATGCGCATCATTTGAAGAGCAACCCCCGTTACCAGTCAGTGATCGCGTCGGGTCAGGATGCGACGGGTTTTGCACAGGGGCTGCAATCGGCCGGCTATGCGACCGACCCGCACTATTCGGAAAAGCTGATGCGCGTTTTCAGCACGGATGCGCTACAAAACATGGCGTGAAGTCAAGTTTGGATAATTGTTGCCGTAATCAGGAATATTAGGAGCAAGTCATGGGAATATTTGGAATCGGAGTCAGCGGCCTCAATGCTGCGCAAGCGGGCATTCTTGTGACCGGGCAAAATATTTCCAATGCCAGCACGCCGGGCTACAGCAGGCAGGCGATCGTGCAGGCCGCCAATCCGCCGCAGGCGACGGGCAGCGGTTTCTTCGGGCAGGGAACGACGGTTCAGTCCGTACAGAGAATGTACAATGTTTTCCTGACGAACCAGCTCAATCAGGCGCAATCGCAAAGCAGCCAGCTGAGCACTTATTCGGCCCAGGTCAACCAGATAGAAAGCCTGCTCGGCACCTCCTCTGGCGGATTCGAGCCGGCCATACAGGCTTTCTTCGCGGCTGTGCAAGGGGTCGCGAACAATCCTTCCGATGTGCCTTCCAGGCAAGCCATGCTGAGCGCTTCGCAGACCCTCGTTTCCACGTTCCAGTCGATCAGCCAGCAGTTGAGCGGCATGCAGTCGAGCGTCAATGGGCAGATTACCAGCAGCGTCACTTCCATCAACAGCTTTGCGCAGCAGATTGCCGCCCTCAACCAGAACATTCTCGATTCCAGGGGAAAGGCGAATAACCAGCCTCCGAACGACCTTCTGGATCAGCGGGACCAATTGATCGCGCAGCTCAGCAAGGAAATTCAGACGACGGTGGTGACGCAAAGCGACGGCACGTCGACCGTGCTGATCGGCAGCGGACAGGGTCTGGTGGTGGGCAACCAGGTCATGAATCTCAGCGCCGTGCAAAGCCCGACCGATCCTTCGAAAACGGTGGTGGCTTCCACGGTGAATGGCGTCACCTCGGTCCTGCCGGATTCAAGCATCGCTGGCGGAAATTTGGGCGGATTGTACAACTACCGGACCCAATCGCTCGATGTGGCACAAAATGCGCTCGGACGGATTGCCGTTGGCCTTGCGCAAACGTTCAACCAGCAGCAACAGATCGGTCAGGATCTGAACGGCAATCTAGGCAAGGCTTATTTCAATGTCGCGAGCCCGGCGGTTTTCGCGAATGCATCAAACACGTCAGGCACGAACATCGATGTGGCGCTCACTGGGTCCAGTCCAACCACGAACATGTCGATTTCAGCCAAGCTTTCCCAGACTGCTTCACCGCCTTCGACGACGCCATTCGATCCGGCCAACCCGGCCACCTATAACTTCTCGAATTCGAGCACGATATACGACAATCTCGGCTTGCCGCATACGGCCACCTATTATTTCGTGAATGCGGGCTCCAGCACCTGGAAGGCCTACACGACGGTGGATGGGGTATCGGCTGATCCGCCCATCACCTTGGCGACGCAATATGCCGACGCGCAGGCTGCAGCCGCTGCCGCAGCAACCAAAGCAGGGGTCGCTGCCAGCCAGATTTCAGCCATTACAGGCGCCATCGTCTACGGCACAAGCTCATCAGCCATGGCAGCAAGCGCTTCGAATGTTGTGACTACACCGCCCCTGACGGCGACACAGCAGTCCGCGATTTTTGCCGCGGTCAACGCCGTGCAGGGCGTCGCTGCTTCAGCGCAGACCAATGCCACGCAGCTTGCCGAAGCCAAGTCGACCATCGCTTCCGCAGCAGCCAGCTTCGGCGCGACCCCGACCGAGATCGCGGCGATGACCGGCGCACTGGTTTCCGGGACAACGCCTGCCCAGATGGCCCAGGCGGTTCAGGCCGTGGCGTCGGGTCCGGGGGGATTGAGCGCGTCTCAGGCCGCCACGCTCAATTCCGTGATCACGCTGATTCCCGATGTTGGTACGACAATGACGCCGGCGACCCAGCTTTCTTCCATACTGGCCAGTACGACTGCAGTGGCAAACGGCTTCGGCGCGACATCAACGCAGCTCGCTGCCATCTCCAACGCGATTTACAATGCCGAGCCGCCCACATCGAGCGCCTACGCCACCGCAGCGCAGACCGCTGCGAACGGCAACGGCATGACGCCCGCCCAGGCTGCCGGAATATTTTCCACGATATCGCTCGTCCCGGCGACTGGAACGGTCGAGACTGCGGCAAGCCAGCTTTCCAATGCGCAATCGCTTGCAACGGCTGCAGCAAACGCATTCGGCGCCAGCGCAGCGCAGGTTTCCGCCATCACCACCGCGATAGCGGCGGCGGCGCCCGGCACCACGTCGGCATTGGCCAATGCGGCTTCGACTGCCGCGACAGGACAAGGTCTGAGCGCCAATCAGGCAGCGGCTATCGCAGCCGCGGTCAATGCCGTGCCCAACAGCGCATCGAACCAGACCGGCACCACGCAGTTGAATGCTGCTAAATCCATCGCCGCAGCCATGGCGACCGCGTTCGGCGCAACCGCTGCCGAAGTTTCAGCGATCAGTGCGGCCGTATCGAACGTGCCGCCTTCCACGACGGCTGCCATTGCAAGCGCGGCGCAGAATGCGGCGACGACGAGCGGATTGACTGCGAGCCAGGCAGCCGCGATTGCATCGGCAATCAATACGATACCCGACAGCGGAGCAACCCAGAGTGCATCCAATCAGCTGAGCGCAGCCGAGGCGAGCGCCTCTGCCATCGCCTCTGCCTTCGGCGCAAGCAGCGCAGGGATCAATGCGATTACCACCGCGATTGGCACCAGGACTTCCGCTCAGATGGCTTCTTCTGCGCAAACCGCAGCCACTGCGCAGGGCTTGAGCTCGGCGCAAGCAAGCGCGCTGTCTTCTGTGATCGGCCTGATTCCCGATGCCGGCACTGGCATGACGCAGTCGAGCCAGCTTGCGGCTGTCCTCAGTATCGCATCTTCCGCAGCGACGGGATTGAACGCAAGCAGTGCACAGGTTACCGCGATCACGACAGCGATCAATGCCAAGGCACCTGATGCCACTGCCAATTTAGCTCAAGCAGCCCAGACGGCCGCGACAGCAAACGGCTTGTCGGCAACCCAGGCAGCCGCGATTGCCGCAGCGATCAATACGATTCCGAACAGCCAAGTTACGCAGGATGCGACCAGCCAGTTGGCTTCTGCGCAAGCTGCGGCCAACGCCATGGCTACCGCGTTCGGGGCCAATGCATCTCAGATCGCAGCGATTGCGAATGCCATCGCGACCCCGACTTCGTCCCAGTTGGCTCAAGCTGCACAGACCGTGGCGAGCGGTCCCGGCGGTTTGAATGCCGCTCAGGCTGCCGCTGTTTCGTCCCTGGTGGGCCTCGTACCCGCAACGGGGTCGGTGCAGACGGCTCAGACCCAACTCCTGGCTGCGCAGGGCAGCATAACGGCCATGGGCGGCGCTTTCGGCGCAACCGCCACCCAGATCAATTCGATTGCAGCTTCGCTGTCCAATGGACAGACATCAGCACAAATGGCGGCATCCGTCTTGACTGCGGCAACCAATGCAGGTTTGACTTCTGCGCAGGCGCAGGCGATTTCCAATGCGGTTGCGCTGGTGCCTGATGTGCCGGTGACTGCATCCGGCACTGACCCTACCGTGCTCCAGTTCGATTCGACAGGCGCGCTGCTGACCGGCGCAGCAGGCCCCACAAATGTTGCCAAGACGATCAAGCTGCAAAACGGCGCGGCCCCGCTCTCGTTCAATGCGGATTTCAGCCAGGTCTCATTGAGTCCAGGCTTGTCCGTGGTCGGTTCGGTGATACAGAATGGCACCACAACGGCGGCGCAGCTGACCGGAGACGACTATGTGCTGCATTACAGCGGCGGCGTCTCGCCGACCTGGAGTCTGCTCAATATGACAACCAATCAAATCGTTCCCATGACTGGAGCCGGCACGGCCGCATCGCCCTTCATCGTAGATGGCATGCGCATCATCGCCACAGCGCCAACCGATGCGACCAAGCCGGCGAGCTTCACCATCAAGCCGACGGTGAATGGCGCACAGGATATCGCCCTGAATCTGACCGATACCTCGCAGATCGCAGCAGCATCCCCGATCAAGTCCTCCTTTGCGGCAGCATCCGACGGTACTTCCGCCAATAGCGGCACAGCGGTGATCAGCGCGCCGACCGTGAACCTTCCGCTGAACGCCAGCCTTCAGGATCCGGTCACGATCGCGTTCAACAATCCCGCTTCGACCTATACCGTCACTGATACCAAGACAGGCACTGTGCTGACGCCTCCGGGTGGAAGCAGCTACACGCCCGGCGCACCGATCAGCTTCAATGGTTGGACGGTGAGCATTTCCGGCACGCCTGCGCCTGGAGACAGCTTCACTGTCGGCCCCAACACGGGTGGCGTGACGGACAACAGCAATGCGCTGCTGCTTTCAGGTTTGCAGACCAAGAACACGCTGATTGGCAATACCGCCTCCTATGAAGGCGCGTTCAGCCAGCTGGTCAGCAAGGTGAGTAATATTTCAAGGCAGATGCAGGTAACGAGCCAGTCTCAAACAGCCCTGGTGAATCAGCTGACGCAGAGCCAGCAATCCGTTTCCGGGGTGAATCTAGACGAGGAGGCGGCAAATCTGATGCGCTACCAGCAGGCCTATCAGGCTGCAGGGAAGATGCTGCAGATCGCAAACACCCTGTTCCAGTCCATACTTCAGCTTTAGGCGGAGGCATCATGCGCATCAGCACAAGCACCCTTTACACCAACGGCGTTTACGGCATACAGCAGCAGCAAAGTGCCATCAGCCAAACGCAGCAGGATCTCAGTTCCGGCGTCAAGTCGCCGTCCGAAGATCCCGTGGCTGCGGGCCAGGCGCTGGTCGTGAGCCAGGCGAATTCCATCAACAAGCAGTACATCGCAGGACAGAATGCGGCGACTTCCAGGCTTTCGCTGAACGAGTCCGTTCTGCAGGGCGTGACGACACTGATCCAGAATCTCCAGGCACAAGTGGTGAATGCGGGAAATGCAGCGCTCAGCAATTCAGACCGCGCATCGATTGCCACACAGATAGACGGCCTGAAACAGCAGCTGGTCACGCTGGCGAACACGACCGACGGAACGGGAGTCTATCTTTTTTCAGGCGGTATGGGGGGCACGCAGCCTTTCCAGCTGACGAGCACGGGCGCCCAATACAGCGGCGATCAGAGCAAGCAGCTCGCCCAGATCGGTCCGTCCCAGCAGGTCCAGGTTTCCCTGTCCGGCGCAGATGTTTTCCAGAACATCCAGACGGGGAACGGATTCTTCGTCGCACAGGCTGCTTCGACCAACAACGGGACAGCAGCCATCGATGCGGGCATCGTTTCGAATCAAACGAATTGGCAAGCAGGCAGCAAGGATTACACCATCAAGTTCTCTGTGGCTTCCGGCACGACTACCTACAATATCGTCGACAACACGACGGGGCAAACGGTGGTGGCGTCCCATCCGTATACGAGCGGAGATGCGATCCAGATCGGCACGGGGGCAAGCGTCAGCATCAACGGCACGCCAGCCGACGGCGACAGCTTCACGATCACGCCGAGCTCGAATCAGAGCATCTTTGCCACCATCAGCAGTCTGATCACGGCGCTCAATGCGCCCGTCGGCTCATCAGGAAATACGGCGCTCACCAACAGCCTGAAGCTGGCCGGGCAGAATTTGTCCAGCGCCCTCAACAACATATTGACCGTGCGCGCAGCGAACGGCGCCAGGCTGAACGAGGTAACCGCCGCGCAATCGACGAGCACTAACCTGGGCATACAATACCAGACAACGCTTTCCCAGCTGCAAGGGGTGGATTATACCCAGGCGATCTCCAATCTGAACCAGGAAACCCTGGCGCTCCAGGCAGCCCAGAAATCGTTTGCCCAGATCAGCAATCTTTCCCTGTTCAGCTATATTCAGTAATCAATGCAGCATCTTGACGGCTTTCAGCATGAACTGGAAGCCGTCTCCCATGAGGCGATCCAGTACAGGCATGAAATAAGGCAGGGACAGCGTCAGCACGCCCATGCCCACGGCGAGGGTGATGGGGAAACCCACAGCGAAGATGTTGAGCTGAGGCGCGGCCTTGGTCAGCACGGCAAGCGCAATATTGGTGATCAGCAATGCCCCGAGCATGGGCAGCGAAAGCAGCAGTCCGTCAACGAAGATCCGCCCCCCCCAGTGGGCCAGCGCCAAGGGACCAGCGCCATGCAGGGGCGCGTCGCCTATGGGGAATGCCGTAAAACTGTCCACGATGGTTGAAATCATGATCAGATGCCCGTTGATGGCCAGGAAAATCAGCGTGGCGACAAGGTTCAGGTATTGAGCGATGACAGCGGTGCTGCCGCCGCTGGCGGGGTCGTAAAATGTGGCGAATCCCAGACCCATCTGCAGACCGGTGATATTGCCGGCCATTTCCACGGCAACGAATACGATCTGCATGGACAGTCCCATGGCCGCACCGATCACGATCTGCTGGATGATGATGAACAGCCCGGGAATCGAACCCGGGTCGATTTGCGGCATGGGGCCGAGAACGGGGGAGACGAGCACGGTGACGGCAACTGCGAGTGCGATTTTCACCCGGGTGGGCACGACGGTATTTCCGAATACAGGGGCCGCCGTGATCAGCGCAAGAATTCTGATGAGCGGCCAGATGAAGGCGGTGAGCCATGCGTAGAGCTGGGCCTGGGTGAAGCTGATCATCCGATCATGGAGGGAATGTTGGAGAAGAGCGTGGTCATGTAGTTTAGGATCTGGCTCAGCATCCAGGGGCCGGCCAGCATCAGGACCAGGAACATGACCAAGAGCTTGGGGATGAAGGAAAGCGTCATTTCGTTGATCTGCGTGGCTGCCTGGAAAATGCTGACCAGCAAGCCGACGACCAGGGCGGCAAGCAGCATCGGCAGGGAAATTAGAATGGTGATTTCCATGGCTTGCTGGGCGAGCGTCATGACGCTTTCGGGGGTCATGGCGTGAAACTCTGCACGAGCGAGCCGATGAGCAGCGACCAGCCATCGGCAAGTACGAAAAGCATCAGCTTGAAAGGCAGCGAAATGACGGATGGGGAAACCATCATCATGCCCATCGACATGAGCACGCTTGCCACCACAATTTCGATGATCAAGAACGGTATGAAAATCACGAAGCCGATCTGGAATGCGGTCTTGAGTTCGCTGGTCGCAAAAGCAGGGATCAGGATTTTCATCGGGACTGCATCCGGGCTTTGCAGCGGTGGGCTGTGCGAGACCCGCACGAAAAGCGCGAGATCGGATTCGCGGGTCTGCTTCAGCATGAACGATTTGAGCGGGGCGGAAGCCTTGTCGACGGCTTCGTTAAACGAAATCTTGTTTTCGGAAAAAGGCTGATATGCATCCGTGTAGATTTTGTCGAAAACGGGAGACATGACAAAGAAGGTCAGAAAAAGCGCCAGACCGACAAGCACCTGATTTGGGGGGGATGCCTGCGTGCCGAGCGCCTGGCGGAGCAGTCCGAGCACGATGATGATGCGCGTGAAGCCGGTCATCATGAGCAGCACGGCAGGCAGGAAGGTGAGCCCCGTGAGCAGCAGGAAGGTCTGGACGCTCAGGGTGTAGGCTTGGCCGCCTCCGGCGGAAGGCGTTGCCGTCAGCAGGGGAAAGTTGGCGCCCTGGCCCCATGCAGGCGACGAGCACAGCAGCAGAAAGGGAACGATGAGGGACAGTCGCTTAAGCACGTTTGTCCAGAACCTGTTTCAGCCAGGATGAGAATTTCTTTTCGGAAATTGGCATGTCCCCTGGAAAGATATCGGCCTTGGGCATGGTGTGCAGCGCACTGACGTGGCCGGGTGCTACGCCAACCAGCAGCCAGGTATCGCCGATTTCGACCAGCACGATACGCTCCCTTTGTCCCACTGCTGCGCCGGCGATGACCTTGATTGTGCCGCCCGAGATTTTCTGCTGTATGGAAAAGCGTTTCAGGAGCCAGGCAGCGCCAATCAGCATGCCGAGCACAATGATTAGACCGAAGAGCATTTGCAGCATGCCCTGGGCGGGCTGGACAGGGGCGGCCAGCGCCGGGACAGGGATTGCCAGAGCTAGCGCAGGGATGAATCTGAATCTCATTTGTTCAGTTTTTTCAGGCGCTCGGAGGGGGTGATGATGTCGGTGAGCCGTATCCCGAATTTTTCGTTGACGACGACAACCTCTCCCTGTGCAATGAGGCAGCCGTTGACGAGCACATCCATGGGTTCTCCGGCAAGCCCGTCGAGCTCGACCACCGAGCCTTGCGCGAGCTGCAGAAGGCTCCTGATGGCAATTTTTGTTCGGCCAAGCTGCACGGTCAACTGGACAGGGATGTCGAGAATCATGTCCAGATCGTGGGCGATCGTCTGCTGCGCCGTATTCGTGAGCTGTTCGAAAGAAGCGGGCGAAACTTGGGGAGATGCGGCCTGTTCGGCCATGGCTGCGCCCCAGTCGTCTTCGGGAGAGCTTGCTGCCTGCTCGGCCATGGCTGCAGCCCAGTCGTCGTTCGGATCTTCAGCCATGGTGTGCGCCTACAGAGGTATCGCTGTCGGAGTTGCCCAGTATCTTGTTGACCTTGAGCGCGTACTGGCCATTCAGAACGCCGTATTTGCATTCCAGGATGGGAACGCCGTCGATCTGCGCAATGATGGCTTCGGGTATGTCGAGGGAGATGATGTCGCCTTCCTTCATGTTCAGAATCTGTCCCAATGTGACCGGCACTTCGCTCAGGTTCGCGACCAGTTCGACTTCGGCCTGCTGGATTTCCTTTGAAAGCAGCTTCACCCACCGCGTGTCGGCTTCCATCTGATCGCCTTGCAGGGTGCTCGAGAGCGTGTCCCTGATCGGCTCGAGCGTGGAATAAGGCATGCAGACGTGGAACTCTCCGCTGTTGTTGCCGAGGTCGATGGTGAACGTGGTGGCAACCACGACTTCGTTGGGGGTTGCGATGTTGGCGAACTGGGTATTCATTTCGGCACGCAGGTATTCGATCTGGATCTTGAACACGGGCGACCAGGATTTTTCGTATTCAGCAAAAGCGACTTCCAGGAGACGCATGATCACGCGCTGTTCTGTCGGCGTGAAATCGCGTCCTTCGACGCGGGTGTGGAAGCGCCCGTCGCCGCCGAACAGGTTGTCGACGATGAGGAAAACCAAGTTGGGATCGAAAATGAACAGGGACGTACCGCGCAACGGATTGACCTTGATCAGGTTCAGGTTCGTCGGCACGGGCATGTTGCGGATGAATTCGCTGTACTTGATGACGCGCACCGGGCCTACCGAAATTTCGGCGCTGCGCCTCAGGAAATTGAAGAGTGCGACCCTGAAAAGCCTGGCAAAGCGCTCGTTGATGAGCTCCAGCGTCGGCATGCGGCCGCGCACGATGCGTTCCTGGGTCGCGATGTTGTAGGACCTGACGCCCGTGGCATCACTGCCGTCTTCCGGGGACTCGTCTACTTCTCCCGTGACCCCCTTCAGCAGGGCGTCGACTTCATCTTGTGACAGGAAATCCTGGCTCATGGCGTCACTGTATGATGAAAGAGGTGAACAGCACTTTGTCTACTCCTGCTTTCGGGGTTTTGGCCTTGAGTATCTTGTTGACGGCCACCTCGATTTCGTTGCCGAGCTTTTCCTTGCCAGCCTCGGTCATCAGGTCGGCCGACTGCTGATTGGAAAGAATGAGCAGAATCTGATTGCGTATTTCCGGCATGCGCAGCTGGACGTTGGCATCGACATCGTCGCTGGCTACCCTCAGGGTGATGGCGGTTTGCATCGCGACGCCGGGGTCCTTGAGATTGACCGTGAAAGGTTCCAGCTTGCTGTAGATCGGCGGCACATCGGCTTGCGCAGCCGCCGCCTTTCCGTTCGCCTTGCTGTGGACGGCAAAATACCAATAAGCGCCGCCGCCCAGCAAGAGAAGCACGAGCAAGGCGACAACGATCAACAGGAGCTTGCCTCGTTTCCTGGGGGCGACGCCTTCCTCGTCGTCATCCTCGTCTAGTGCCGCTTCGCCTTTTGCCATTACTTAATTTCGTCGAATCAATGAAATTTACGCCTATCATAGCATCCTGTCGGCAATCATCAATAGCCTGCTGCATTTTGCTCAGACGAAAGTGTCGATTGCGCCCATCAGCGAGCTGACCCTGACCGGGATATTCGTCTGCAGCGAGAAAGAACTCTGCTGCTGTCTCGGGCGTTGCTGCTGATCGAACGACGATTGCTGATAAGCGCCCGAATCGACAGTGGCATTGCCCAAGGAGATGCCATTGTCCTGCATCATTTCGCGCAGCCTGGGCAAGGCCGATTCCAGGGCTGCGCGAACCTCGTGATGCTGGGAAACGAATTGGACCGTCGCCTGATCGCCGTTCACGGTCAGCTTCACTTCCATGGGGCCGAGGTTGGGCGGGTTGAGGTGCAGTTCCGCCACATGCTGGTCCGATTGGCTCATCCAGACGATCTTCTGCCCGACCTCGTTTCCCCATGCAGGACTTGCGACGGGGGCTGCTACCGAGATCTTCGCTGCGGATTTCGTCTCGTTGAGTTGAGGGAGGGCTTGCAGCGTGTTTTCCGAAATCTTGTCCGACTGGGGCAGCACGGGTTTTTCGCTCGTGGCGTGATCGGATTTGTCCTTGTGCGGCAAAATATTGCCGCTTTGCTGGGCAAAGTCTGCCGCCTTGACGATGTTTTTTTGCGTTTTTGCCGAAAGGGGCGAAGACACGCCCTGCAGGGGACCGGTCTCCTTTGCCTTGACATGCTTTTCCAGGGAAGCAAGATGCTGCTCCTTGAGGAGCGGCGGAGGCGAAGGCGGCAGGGGAAACGGTGCGTTTGTCACATCCTGCTTGTCGTCCTTCTTTTTTCCCGCCTTGTCTTTAGCCGCCGCCAGGAGTTCCTCGGCTGGATTGGAGGTCTTGGCTGTTTTTTCAGGCTTTGCAGGAGCAGTTGCCTCGCCCTGCGCCTTCGACTGGCTCATTTCCGAGTGCAACATCGACTTGAAATCGGAATCGCCGCCGCCTGCTGGGGGCGATGCGGATTGCGCATCGTTACTCTGCGGAGCGCTTTGGATTGCGGGTATGGCCGGCATAGCTTTTCCTGTGATGATAGATGACAGGCATCAAGCAATTTCCGAGCCAACTCAATCTTCGTTGCGCAGCTTTCTGAGGTAGGACTTGTTCGAGAAGTCGTCCATTTCCTTCTGTTCCTTACGCGCGGCCTTGGCAGCTTCCGCCGCAAAATGTCGTTCGGCGAGCGTTTCGAAGGATTTCAGTTTTTTCTGGCGCTCCTGGTATTCGATCTGCCCCGCTTCGACGACCAGGGTGAACTCCTGCTGGGTACGCTTTTGGAGATCGATGGCCTCATCCAGTTTGTAGAAAAAATGCTGGAAATTCTGCCATTCGGTCTGATTCAGGCCGCGCTTCACCGCTTCTTCGAAACGGATTTGATATTCCTGGCGATATTGCATGAGCATGTTGAGCTTGCTGCTGATCTCCTGTTTCTGGCGATTGAGTTCCCCGAGCTTCTTTACTGCATTGTCCAGTTCCTGCCTGGCGAGCTCGATCAGCGGTTGAAGACGGAAGGATTTGTTCATCGCTTACTGGAGGAGCTGCGCCAGCTTGTTGACGCTGTCCAGATAGGTTTCCTTCTCGAGCATTTTTTGCTGAAGGAAACTCTCGAATTTCGGGTAAAGCATGATGGCGCGGTCGAGTTCAGGATCCGTTCCTTGAGCATAAGCGCCGACATTGATGAGATCCCGGTTTCGCTGATACCTGGAATAGTATTGCTTGAAGCGCCTGACCATGTCGATGTGGTCGTTCGAGACCAGATTGGTGAATGCGCGGCTGATGGAGGCCTCGATGTCGATCGATGGGTAATGGCCCTGATCGGAAAGGCTCCTGGAGAGCACGATGTGGCCATCCAGGATCGCGCGAGCGCTGTCGGCAATGGGATCCTGCTGGTCGTCCCCTTCGGTGAGGACAGTATAGAATGCGGTGATCGATCCGCCTCCCTTCGGGCCGTTGCCTGCGCGCTCGACCAGCTGGGGAAGCTTGGCGAAAACGGAAGGCGGATAGCCTTTGGTGGCCGGCGGCTCGCCTATGGCGAGGGCGATTTCGCGCTGCGCCATGGCAAAGCGTGTCAGGGAATCCATGATCAAGAGGACATGCTTGCCCTGGTTTCTGAAATATTCCGCCACGGTGGTCGCGTAGGATGCCCCCTGAAGGCGCAGCAAGGGCGAGGTGTCTGCAGGGGCTGCGATGACGACAGATCTGGCGAGCCCTGCCGCGCCCAGGATGTGCTCGATGAATTCCTTGACTTCCCTGCCGCGTTCGCCGATCAGTCCAACCACGATGATTTCAGCGCTGGTATAGCGTGCCATCATGCCGAGCAGGACGCTTTTCCCCACCCCGCTGCCGGCAAACAATCCCATGCGCTGCCCGCGTCCCACCGTCATCAGCGCATTGATCGCCCTGACGCCGACATCGAGCGGTGCGCTGATGGGTTCCCGGTCGAGCGGGTTGAGCGGCCTGCTCTGCAGGGTGGCGTTTTGCACGTTATGCAGGGGGCCCAGCGTGTCCAGCGGGCGCCCGGTACCGTCCAGCACGCGTCCGAGCAGGGAAAATCCAACGGGCACCTGCTTGGTATGATCGAGAATCCGCCTTCTTGGATAATTCGGCGCGCCAACACGCGGTTTTTCCGGCGGGGATTCGACAGAGACGACTTTCGCGCCGGGGACAAGCCCCTGCACGTCATGGGTCGGCATCATGAAGATCTTGTTGCCTGAAAAACCGACGATTTCCGCATCCACGGATTTGCCTTCGGGCAAAAGTATGGTGCAATCGCTGCCCACGGGAAGCTGCAGTCCCACCGCCTCGACGACGAGCCCGGCGACTTTGGTAAGATGGCCCGTGATCTGCAGAGGTTCGGCGTTGGATGCGAGGTTCGAGCATTCCTTCAGATAGCTCTTCCAGCGCCCGTTATGGGAAATTAATCCTGGGTCAGCCATGAATTGTCCTGGGCGATGGCGGAAACCACTCTCTCCCATCTTCTGGATAAGGATGCATCCATCTGGCTTCCCGATGTTTCAAGCCTGCATCCGCCGCGCTCGATGCGTCCGTCTTCAATGATCTTCCAGCCCGTATGGCCGAGCTGCTCGCCCATATGTTCCTTGACGAGAGCGGCGTCGAGCGGGTTCAGCAGGAGGTTTGCATGCTGGTTGAAAGGCGGCAGGTTGGCAATGGATTCCCTGATGACGGAAAGCAGCATTTCAGGCTTGGCTTCGAGCGACTGAAGCAGCACCTGCTTTGCAATGGCGAGCGACAGGGAAAGCAGGTCGTCGGCCACTTCCTGATCCATTCTTTGCATCTCGTTGTTCAGGTTGGAAAGAACAGTCTGGAGCTGGTTCGCTTTCTCGGTTGCGGCCGCAATGCCCCGGTTGAATCCATCCTGGTAGCCGTTTGCCTGCCCGGCAGTGTATCCTTCCTGATGGGCGTTCTTATGGATCTGCTCGATCTCCTCCGCAGTAGGCAGGGTGATCCCCGGTTCCTTTGCCGATTCGTCAAGCGATTCCAGCTCCCAACGCTGGTAGGCGGTCAGTTGTTCCTTCGGGATGACTGGCTTAGACAAAACCTTCTTCTCCCTTTCCGCTCAGGATGATCTGGCCTTCGTCGGCGAGGCGCCTGACGACCTTCAGGATTTCCTTCTGTTCGGATTCGACTTCGCTGATCCTGACGGGCCCCTTCGATTCTAGGTCATCGCGCATCATTTCTGCAGCGCGCTGCGACATGTTCTTGAAGATCTTTTCGCGCAATTCTTCGGATGCCCCCTTGAGGGCGATGATCAGCGATTCGGACTGTATTTCGCGCAGCAGAAGCTGGATGCCGCGATCGTCGACGTCGATCAGGTTCTCGAACACGAACATGGCGTCCAGAACCTGCTGCGCCATATCGGGATCGAGGTCTCTGATATTGTCGATGGCCGCTGTTTCCTGTCCGCCGCCCATGTAGTTCATGATGTCGGCGACGACTTTCACGCCGCCCAGGGCTGCCTTCTTGATATTGGTGCCGCCGGAAAGCAGCTTGGACATCACGTCGTTGAGTTCCTTGAGCGCGGTCGGCTGTATGCCGTCGAGCGTTGCGATCCTGAGCAGCGTGTCGTGCCTCAAGCGCTCGGTGAAATGACTGAGTATTTCCGCGGACTGATCCGATTCGAGATGGACGAGTATGGTCGCGATGATCTGCGGATGCTCGTTGTGAATCAGCTCGGCCACCGTCGAGGCGTCCATCCATTTCAGCGCTTCGATGCCGCTGGTGTCGCCGCCCTGCAGGATGCGGTCGATGAGGCCGGCCGCCTTGTCGTCCCCCAGGGCTTTCTTGAGCACGCTGCGGATGTATGCGTCGGATCCCATGCCGAGCGTGGTTTTGTCGCCCGCCGCATCATAGAATTCCGAGAATACGTTGTTGATCGTTTCTTTCGAAACGTTGGAAAGCGCAGCCATTGCGGTGCCGATCTTCTGCACTTCCTTGGGACCGAGAAATTTCATGACTTCGGCCGCTTCATCTTCGCCGAGTGAGAGCAGCAGGATGGCGCTCTTGCTGAGTCCGTCGTCATTCATTTCCGGACACCCAACCCTTGATCACGTTGGCAACGAGTTGAGGATTCTGGCGCGCCAGACTCCTGGCGGCTTCCGTCGTTTCTTCGTCATGGCGGGTTGCCTGCGGTATATGCTGCTGCGCCATTGCTGCCGCTTTCGCTTCGGCGACGGCGGCAGCGTCGAGCTTGATGTTTCTGAGCGCCGGGCGAATGATGCCGAGTATCAGGTAGAGCACCGCGCCCGCAATGACCAGGTTCTTGCCGATCAGCGTGGCAAGCGAAATGACTTCAGGCTGCTTGTACCAGGGAAGCGGCGGGATGACTTCCACCGCAGGCGCGGTGAAGGCCGTATTGACGACATTCAGCGTATCTCCGCGCGTTGCATCGAATCCCATCGTGTCCTTGACGAGATCGGTGATCTGCTTGATTTCGTTGGGCGCAAGCGGCTTGTAGGTGACGGTTTTCTTGCTCGGGTCGACGACCTTTGCGTAATTGACAACGACAGCGACGGACAGGCGCTTGATGCCGCCAATCTGATTCTTGATGTGCTGGATCGTCTTGTCGACCTCGTAATTGGTGGTCGAATCCTTTTGCATGTTCGACGTATTGCCGCTCGTCGAAGTCGGTTTCGTGGGAGCGGTCGGATTCGCCGGCTCGGACACCGGCGCGCTCACAGGTGCGGGCGGCTGGTTGGAAAGGGAGCCTGGAACGCCGCTTGCCTTCTGTTCGCTGGTGGAGGAGGTTTCGGAGACCTGCTGGCTGCGCACGGTGGCGGCGGACGGGGTCTGGTTCGGCTTGTAGGTCTCCGAGGTGTTCTCGACCTGCGAAAAATCGAGGTCGGCCGTGACCTGTGCGCGCACGTTGTTCGCACCCACGACCGGCGTCAATATGTCCTCGATGCGCTTGATGTAGCTCTTTTCCGTTTCCTGGAGATATTTGAGTTGCCCGGGATTCATTCCGCTGGCCAGCAGTTCGTCGACGGGTTGACTCAGGAGATTGCCGTTCTGGTCGACGATGGTCACGTTTTTCACCAAAAGATCGGGGACGCTGCTCGAGACGAGATGCGCAATGGCGGTAACCTGGGCTTCGTCAAGGGACTTGCCGGGATAGAGGTTGAGGAGAACCGAGGCGCTGGGTTTTTCCTGATCCCGGACGAACACCGACGGTTTGGGTATGGCCAGATGCACTCTTGCGCTTTGCACGGGGGAGAGGGATTGTATCGTCCTGGCGAGTTCTCCTTCCAGGCCGCGCTGGTAATTGACCTGCTCCTGGAACTGGCTCGTGCCGAATTTTTCGTTGTCCAGCAGCTCGAATCCGACCAGGCTGCCCTTGGGAAGCCCCTGGGTCGCAAGCTTGAGGCGGGTTTCGTGCACCTTGTCGGCCGGGACGAGCAGAGCACCCCCGCCTTCGGCGAATTTGTACGGAACATTCATCTGCTGGAGAGAGGCGATGATTGCCCCGCCATCCTTGTCGGAAAGATTGCTGTAAAGCACGCGGTAATCCGGCGTGGTTTCCCACAGCCAGGCGCCGACGACGATCGCGATGATCGCGGCGACCGCCACCATCAGTCCCATTTTCTGCTGCATCGACAGGCGGCTCAGCACCTGAAGCTGCGACATCAAAGAGGGCTGGTCTACAGCCATGCTTTTGTACCTAATGGCTTAAACTGGGCACGCACCTTAAAAATATCCGGCATAAGGGGTATCATGTTCTTCGATTGGATATTTTACATGAAAAAATGGATTCTACACCGGGAAACAAGCAGCAGCTCGAGGAAGCCTTTTCGATCTTCATGCAGGCTTCCGATCATCTTTCCCAAGCCTATCAGGAATTGCAGCAGCGCGTCGTTCAGTTGACGCAGGAGCTTGCCGTGGCCAACGGCGAGCTGCGCAGCCAGTTTCTAGAGAAGGAAGCGCTGTCAGAGCGGCTTGGGTTGATACTTGCAGCGCTCCCCGGAGGCGTCGTGGTGCTCGATTCCTCAGCTGCCGTGATCGAGGCGAACCCGGCGGCGATCGCCATGTTCGGCAAGGATATCCTGGGAAAAAAGTGGAGTGATGCCGTGCGGCTGACCCGGACTTCGACGCCGGGCGAATGGCTCTCCGGCGAGAGGCGGCGGTTCAGCATCGTGAGCAGCGAACTGGGCGCGTCCGACGGGCAGATCCTGATGATCCAGGACATCTCCGAGGCGCACGACATGAAGATGCGCATGCAGCGCAATCGGCGCTTGTCTGCTATGGGGGAAATGGCGGCCAGCCTTGCGCATCAGTTGCGCACGCCGCTTGCCTCTGCAATGCTGTACACGTCCCATCTGGGCAAGGCCGACCTGCCTCAGGAGGAGCGCACGAAATTCGCCGATAGATCGCTGGCAAGGCTTCGCCATCTCGAGCAATTGATCAAGGACATGCTGCTTTTCGTCAAGGGGGAGACGGTTGGTGAGGAGGATGTTCAGGTGTCCAGCCTGCTTGCAGAACTGCAGCAGGTGATCGAGCCTCAGATGAAGTCGCGCGGACTCGAATTCGAAGTGAAGGATCAAAGCGATGGTGCCGTATTGAAGGGGGGGAGTAAGGCGCTGAATGGCGCGCTGCTCAATCTGCTGGAAAATGCAATGCAGGCCTCGAACAAGGGGGGTAAAATCGAACTGCGCGCATGGCGCGAAGAAGACCGCGTGCATCTTGCCGTGAAGGACGAGGGAATGGGGGTCGAACGGGAATTGCAGGACCGTCTTTTCGAACCCTTCTTCACCACCCGCCAGGAAGGGACAGGACTCGGGCTCGCCATCGTGCGAGGCGTTGTCGAGTCGCATGGCGGCAATATCAGGGTCAGGTCGGCGGCAGGTTCGGGCAGCGAATTCGAACTGGATTTGCCGATGAAATCTGCGCCGTCAGACAGTGACCTCTTGAGGATAGAATTGATCGATGAGTGATACGAAATTGCCCGTTCTGATCGTTGAGGACGATCGCGACCTTCGGGAGGCGATCGAGGCGACGCTCGAGCTTGCCGGATATCCCGTGATTTCCGCGCAGGACGGCACCGAAGCCCTCGCGCTGCTCAAGCAGGAGAAGGTCGGGCTGGTGGTGAGCGATGTCAGCATGAAGCCGATGGACGGCTATACGCTGCTGAAGGAAATCGGCACCGTTTTTCCTGGCATACCGGTGGTGTTGATGACCGCTTTCGGCGATGTCGAAAAGGCGGTGGGTGCAATGCGCTCAGGCGCTTGCGACTACCTGCTCAAACCCTTTGAGCCTTCCAGCCTGATCGAATACGTCGAGCGGTACCAGCTTGCCGTTCCCTATGACGACCATTCCGGAATGATCGCGCAGGATCCGAAAATCGAGGCGCTGCTTGCGCTCGCGAAGCGGGTGGCCAAATCCTCTGCGACCGTGATGCTGACGGGGGAGAGCGGGACAGGCAAGGAAGTGTTCGCGCGCTTCATTCACCGCAATTCTGCGAGAGCGGACAAGCCTTTCGTTGCGATCAATTGCGCCGCGATTCCTGAGAACCTGCTCGAGGCGACCCTTTTCGGCTACGAGAAAGGGGCTTTCACCGGCGCCACCCAGCCCCAGGCCGGCAAGTTCGAGCAGGCCCAGGGGGGGACATTGCTTCTCGACGAGATTTCGGAGATGCCGCTTGGTCTGCAGGCCAAGCTGCTCCGCGTGCTCCAGGAGCGGGAAGTCGAGCGTGTGGGCGGCAGGCAGGCGATAGCACTCGACATCCGGGTGCTTGCGACGAGCAACCGGGACATGGCGGAAATCGTCGCAAAGGGCGCTTTCAGGGAGGATCTGTACTACCGCCTGAATGTCATTCCGCTCCATATCCCTCCCTTGCGCGAGCATCCTGCCGACATCGTGCCGCTGGCGCGTTATTTCGCCAGCCGGATCGAGGGCGGCCCCAAGCTTTCTTCATCTGCCGAGGCGGTTCTTGCGCGGCACGCCTGGCCGGGCAATATCAGGGAGCTTGAAAACGTCATCCAGCGCGCTTCCATCCTTGCGACGGGACCCGAAATCGAAGCGGCCGATCTGCTGATTGCTGAAGAGAGGGCGGATGAAAAGGCGGAAGATATCAAATCTCTCGAGAAAAAGCATATAATGGAAACACTTGCCTCGGTTAACGGCTCCAGGAAGCTGGCAGTGCAGAAGCTGGGCATCAGCGAAAGGACGCTCAGGTACAAGCTTCAGCAATACAGGCTGGAGAGCAAGGAGTGACTGGCATGATTGTTGCTTGTATTTTGGGAAATTGAGGAGACTGACATGGACCTTTCCGGAATAGACGCAATGCTGAGTCAGCTGAAGGCTGCGTCCAGCGCTGCAAGTGGAAAAGCGCCAGATGCGGCTAGCCCGCAAGGTGGCGACTTCGCTTCAGTTCTGAAAAATTCCATAGACCAGGTGAATGCACTTCAGCAGCAACCCGAGAAGCTGGCCAAGGCGATGGAAACGGGTTCGGGGAACAACAGCGCGGACCTGACCGAGGTGATGCTCTCGGTGCAAAAGGCGAATATTTCCTTTCAGGAAATGGTGCAGGTCAGAAACAGGCTGGTCACCGCCTACAACGACATCATGAACATGTCGGTTTAATCATCCTGCGCCGCTCTTCTATCCCTTTCCGCCTTCATGATGTAGCGTTGGGTCAGGTTCTTGGCCTGCTCGCGCATCTCGATGAATTCGCATCCCGCCATATGCTTGACGAGGTCGTTCTTCATGACGACTTCCCAGACCGATTTGATCTGAATTGTCGCGGTCACTTCGCCTATATCGGGCAGGACAATCTTGCAGTCCTTGAAGATTTCGCCTTGCTGCAGCTTCTCGCCGTAGCTCATCACGACGCCGATCCCGCCTGCGCTGATATTGACGACGACGGCGTCGACATGGCCTTCTTTCTGGGGAATCGAGCAGATCAGCGGATTGTTGACCGGCGTCTCGATGCGGTAATACTCCCTTCTTTGCAGCCGCAGCAGTGATTTGGGTATATCGATGCGGAAGGCAGGCTGGTCCTCAAAAGAGATCCGTTCTATCTTGGAGACGTCGAACTGGACCTTGATGCTGCGCGCCGAAGAAACGAAGATGACCTTGGGGCTCGAAGCCACCTTGTTGTTCAAATCCTCGTTGATGTTGCAGTCCAGATAAAGCACTTCCTTGGCGGGAACCACCTTCAGCACTGAGGTCAGCATCGACTGGTTGCCCGCATAGAAAAGAGCCGCCGTTTCCCGGGAGGATTGCACTTCCCTGAGAATGGACAGAATTTCCGTCTTCGAATGGACATAATAGTCGCTGTTCTTGGGTACGGAACTCGGCTCGAGTTTGGGTTGATGGTTCGTTTGCATGTTCTATATTGCGTTTGGCGATGATGGATTGTAGCGTAAATGCCCGACTACCGCTTGTTTTCCCGTTCCAGGCGGTAGAGCCAGGCGAGAAGCTCGGCGACGGCGAGGTAAAGCTCGGGCGGAATGCGGTCGTCCAGGTCGACCTGCATCAGGAGCGCGACGAGTTCCTTGGATTCATGCACATAGATGCCTGCTTCCTTGGCGCGTTCGATGATCATTTGGGCGACGATTCCGCGTCCCTTGGCGACCACCTTGGGGGCGACGTCGCCGGCGTGGTAGGCGATGGCAACCGCAGATTGGCGCGGCTCCTCAGCCATGCTGCCTCACCGCTATCGAAAGCAGCTGTATCCCGTTCGCCTGCAACGCGGTTTGCAGCTGCTGGACTTGCTCCTTCATCCGGCTTTCGGCCTCGGGTTTCTCAACCTTGATCGTGATTTGCACACCGGATGCGGCGAGCCGCAAGCCTGCATCCACTTCTCCAAGCGCGGGAAGCGTCAGGCGAAGGCGTGAATTCCATGCAGGCGGCTCAATTGCTGAAGCGGAAGAATTGCGATGGCCGTCCTCCTTGACCTGCCATTCCATGTTCTGCCCCGGCCAGATCTGGCCAGTCCAGTTGAATTCGCGGGTTTCCAGCGTTTCGATCTGATGGCGAACGACTGGAAGCATGTCGTGCTTGACGATGCCGTCTGCCTTGAGCGGCGGATTGTCGGGCGCTTGATTCAGCTTGAGCGGCAATTTCGTCATGTCGGTGGCGGCAATTTTTTCCGCCGCCTGAGGCAGGTTTTGCGGTTCCAGCTTCAATTGGTCGAGGGAGCGCTCGCCCATGACCCATTGCGCCTGATGCGATTCGTAGAAGAGTCCGCTCTCCGAAAGCGTACTTTGCAGGGCATGGGCGATCGCTTTCGGCGCTTCAAGAGGAGAAGGGAGAACGGGGCTTGAGCTGGTCAGGGGAGGACTTGGCTTGGCGGCATCGGGAAGGATTTGGGAAATGAGGCGTCCTGCCGGGCTCAGTTGGGTTTCCTGCGTACCTTGGGGCAGGTCGAGCTTGAAGGTGAGCCTGGGCTCCTTCTCCACCACAATGAGCCTGATCGTGTCGCCTGCCTTGGTGCCTTGAGGCAGGCTCATCTGCAGCGATTGGCCTGCTATGGTGACCCTGAAATTGCCGTTCTGAAGCGCTTCCTCGACTTTGGCGTTCACCGCCTGGCCTACTTCGAGCTGCGGCAGCTTGGCGTCGCTCGGTGCGGTGAACGTCCTGTCCAGGGACTGGCTCAGCAGGGCGATCTTGGAAAGCGCATCCAGCGGGTTCAACGGTAGGCCTTCTTAACCTTGATGGCCTGGCTGACGCTGCTCAGAGCGCCCGCAAGATCTTCCATCCTGGCCTTGATCAACTCCTTGATTTTCGCATCGTTGTCGAGTATCGAGCGGACCAGGTCCGGCGATACCGTTTCGTCGGGGGAATTGGCGAGCACAGCATCGGTGTATTCCTTTTCGAGCGGCGCAAGATCATCCCAGCGGCCATTCTTCGCCGCGCTGAGCATCTTTTCGGAAATCCCGAGTATCTTCTGATATTCGGCCGCACCGCCCATCTCAGACCTTGCCGTAGCTGTTCACCCTTTGCGGTGCGACCTGTTCAATGGCTGAAGGAGCTGGGGCGATCGACTCCCATGCACCCTTGATGTCCTTGAGGAGCTTGGCGACTTCGTCCAGGGCATCCACGTCGTTTTTCAGGTTGGCGTGGAGCAGGCGCAGGGTCATGTAGTCGTAGAGGGAGGCGAGATTCTTGGCGATTTCGCCGCCGGCATTCATGTCGAGGCCGGCCTTGAGACCGTTCTCGATTATCGTGATGGCGTGGGAAATGGATTGCCCCTTCAGCGGAATTTCCCCGGACAGCATGAAGTAACGTGCCTTCGTGATGGCGAGCAGCGCGCCGTCGAAAAGCATGAGGATCAGCTTGTGCGGATCGGCCGCAGCAACGCCGGTTTCCATGCCGACGTCGGTGTAGCTTGTTGCCAGGTTCGTATACATGATGGTTTCCCTTATCCGTAATTTTTCTGGGTATAGCTCATTGAGGTGAATTGCTGCGTCAGATAGTTGCCGGTGGTGGTCATCTGGGCAATGATTGTGTCCAGCGCCTGGAATTGGGCCAGGTACTGGTTCTGTACATCCACGAGATGCTGCGACATGGTCGAGATTTGCGAATTGATGCTCTGGATGTTGGTGTTGATGCTGTTCGTCGCCGTGGTGACGACCCCAGTGCTCGACAGGTAGTCGGTGATCGTATTGTTGAGCTGGTCGGCATAGCCGAGCGAGAAGTTCACGGTTCCCCTCGACCCCGTCGATCCGCCCTTGACCTGCAGCTCGAGCCCTTCTGTCGGGGTTCCGGCAGCGCCCGTCATGAATTGCCCGGAACCTGTTGCGGCGGTGCCGTTTATAGTGCCCGCGACATCAAGCCCTGCAGTGGATGAGCCTGAAGTGCCGATCAGGGCGTATGCGCCGCCGCCCGCCGTCACCGATACGCTGGATGAAGCGCCGTAGCGGTTGGATGTGATGATCGCATTGTTGCTGCCGTTGATTGCAACCGACGCAGAAGAATTCGCGGCTGAGAGCGTCGAGTCGCCGTTGATCGCCGACTGGACAAGCGAGGCGAGATTAGCCTGACTATAGGTGCCGGGCGCCAGGGTCACGGTCGTGCTGTAGCCATCCACGCTGAGGCTCAATGTGTTGTTGTATTTCGACAACGCTGCTTCACTTGCCGTGCCTGATGAAAAACCCCAGGAAGCCAGCGTGTTGGTGCCGTTCGTGCCGGGCGTGATGGCAAGGCTGACTGCCCTTGCGTCGGATGCCGTGATCACCACAGAATTGTTTGTCGATGAAAGCGCTGCTGTGATTCCCATGGATTGCAGGGTGGCATTCCCATTGATGGCCGTTTGCAATGCGGATGCATCGGTTGTCGCCGTGCCGGTTGCGGTCACGGTGAGCGGCACGCCTGCAACGGTGATGGTGTCGGTTTCTGCTGCATTGGTCATTGCGCCGGCTGCCGAGAAGCTGTTTGACAGCCCTGTTCCGAGCCCGCTCATCCCAGTGAATGTGCCGCCTGTGAAGGCCGAGAATGCAACTGATTGTCCGTTGGAGGTGGCGAAATTAAGGTTTCCGTTCGAATCGACCGATGCGACGAGTCCGGCAGCCGCAACCGATGCATTCGTATTCACTGCATTCGCGATGTCGGCCGCATTGAGCTTCGCGTTGAAGCTCGATCCTGTGGAAAGGCCGTTGACCGTGACGGTGTTGACGGCACCTCCGCCCACCGAGACGCCGAAGCTGATTGAATTCGCGCCGAGATCGGTGACTGCGCCTGCTGCCGCCATGCTGGCATTGGTGACGACGTTCGATCCCGTGCTGATGACCGTCGATGCGCCTACCGTGCCAGTACCCGTTTCATTCGCCTGGGTGGCAAGTTGCGATACGGTGACTGCATAGCTTCCTGCCTGCGTCTTGCTTGTCGAAGTGGCATAGGATATCAGGCTGTCGGTGGGCTGGCCGATCGGCGCGAACATCGCTGCGATCTCGGAAGGATTGCTTGCCGCTGCGCTTGCAAATGCAGTCGTGTCGAAGGCAAGCGAGCCATCCTTCTGGAATGTGATGCCGAGCTGGGCAAGAGTGGTGATGTTCTTGTTTCCAAGCCCTGTCAGGGGCTGGGAAAGCACGCCCCTCAATCCGGTTTGAACCGAGAGGGTGGCGAAATCTCCGAGCAAGGGACCTGCCGTCTTCGTCGAAGGATCGTAGGCCGTCAGGGTATTGATCGTGCTGTTGACGGTGTTGTAGGCGTTGACGAAATTCTGTATCGCGCTCTGGACGGTGGAAGAATTGTAGGCCACGTTGAGGCTGGACGAACCCGTTCCGGTCAGATTCAGCGTGACGCCTGAAATCGCTCCGGTAACCGAGTTGGATGCGCTCGTGATGCTAAGCCCGTTCACGGTCAAGGCGGCATTTTTGGGCGAGACGGATTCCGTCATGTTCTGCCCGGATCCTGCCGTCTGCGTCGGATTGAAGTTCAGGAGGCTTTGCAGCGTGGTGTCCCCGGAAACTGCGATTTCCATGCTGTGGGCAGCGCCCGACGAGGAAGTGAGCGCAAGCCGGTAGGGCGTGCCAGTGCCGTCGTTGACGATGGTGGCCGTCACGCCGATGTTCGCGGCATTGATCGCGTTCATGATCCCGGTCAGGGAATTGTTCGTGCTGTCGATGGTGACCTTCTTGGTCGGCTGGGTGGGATCCTGGGAAAAGGTCGTGCCAGCCTGGTAGACGCCGGTGGTCACTGTTCCCGTCGTCGTGCCGAACGAGAACGTCAGGGTGGTCGAAGACCCGGACCCGATTGCTGAAGTGGTGTTAGCCTGCCCTGCAGCGACCAGGGTTTGCGCCTGGGCGAGGGTCGTCACGCCGATGTTGTAGCTTCCGGCAGTGGCGAGCGAGCCAGCCGTTGCGGTGACGACGCTCGAATTGGAGGGCGTCGCGCTCATCGACTGGAGGCTGGAGAGGTTGGTCAGACCGCCCATCGCGCCCTGAAGCTGGGAAAGCGCGCTGCTGACGCTGCCGATCGAGGAGAGCTGGGTCTGGTAGCTCGACTGCTGGTTCTGCAGCAGGACGATGGGCTGCGCCTCGACGTTCATCAGCTTGGAGACGATGCCGTTCACATCGAGCCCTGACCCTATTCCGGGCGAAGAAACGCCTGTCGCTCCAAGGATCGAGGAGCCTACGTTGGCGAGGCCCGTGGAAGAAGTGGACATGGTCCCTCCTTAGGCTTGCTGCTTGAGGATGATTCCCTGAAGCTTGCCGAGCGCATCCGCGATAGCGAGCGTTTCCTTGCTCGGGATCTGGCGGATGACTTCGTTGGTTTGCGTGTCCATGACTTTCACGACGAAGCGGCCGCTCTGGTTGTCCACGGAAAACAGCACGTCCTTGTTGGAAGTCTGGATCACGTCGTTGATCTGGTTCACCGCGTGGTTCAGCTGAGCCTGCGTCGGTTCCCCGTTCTGTGGCTGCGAGGCAGCTCCAGATGCGGAAGCGTTTCCGGCCGCAGATGGTGCTGGGGGCGTAGGTTGTAAATCCGCCGCCTGACTTGCGCCGCTCATGGTGATGGATGAAATGCCCATGATTTATCTCCTTAAACGACGGAATATCCCGACCAGTATAGCACCAATCGGGATACCCGTAGCCATTTAGATTACTTCAGCAAGCTGAGCACAGAGCTGGGAAGCTGGTTCGCCTGGGCCAGCATCGCGGTACCTGCCTGTTGCAGGATCTGCGAGCGGGACAGGTTGGCCGTTTCCGCAGCGAAGTCCGCGTCCATGATACGGCTGTTCGCAGCGCTCAGGTTCGTCGTCGTGTTCTGCAAGGAAGTGATGACGTTGGTGAACCTGTTCTGGATCGCACCCAGGTTTGCGCGGATCGTGTTGACCGAGTTGATCGCGTTGTTGATCGCGGTGATCGCGTTGGTCGCGTTCTGAGCGGTAGACAGATCGAGGTTCGAAAGCGCTCCGCCGGTCTTGCCCGCTCCGTAGGTGCCTGCCGCCAGCATGCCTTCTGCGGTCAAGTCCACGCTGTTGGTTCCCTGCGCCACGGTAAACTGCGATGCGGAAGACAGCGAGAACGTGCCGTAGTGGGTGCTGGTGTTTGTGGACAGGCCAGTGCTCGATGCGGTCAGCGTTCCGCCGTAGCTGAAGACGATGTTGCGTCCGTCTGCAGCGGTGAGGTTGATGCCGTTCGCAGCGGAACCGCTGTCGGAAGCCACAACTCCCGTCTGACCGGAGATCGCGTTGATCGCCGTGATCACGGACAGCCTGTCGGAGGTTGCATTGGCGCCGCCGGTCGTGATCGTTCCTGTCGTGATGCCGTTGATGGTCAGGGTACCGCTCGATGCTGCAGCTGTCTGCGCCGAGCCTGCGACCATGTTGGCATTGACCGTCGCGGTCACGTGGGTCTGCGAAGAAACCGAGTTGATCGCGGCAACCTTTGCTATCGCGCTTGCTGCATTGCCCGTTGTCGATGCCGTGTCCGAGTTGGCGGAAGACGATCCGACCATGATGCCGTTGATCGTGAAGTCGCCTGAGGTGAAGGCAGTGCTGCTTCCCGTTGCCGTAGTGGCATAGGCTGTCTGGGTGTTGTAGCTGCCTGCGACCATGCCCGAGTCGGCGATGCCCGTTCCGCCGCCGATGGTGATGGCGCTGGAGGAGCTCAGCGAGTAGGTGCCGTAGTAGTTGACTGGCGAGGTGGCAGCGACTGCAGTTGCGCCGGATTTCAAGCCGAGATTCAGCAGGGTCGCCGTGCCGGTTCCTCCCGTCAGCGTGACAGCATTGCCGTTGAGCGAGCTCAGGTAGATGCCGTCGAGCGAGAGCGTGGCGCTCACGCCGGTCACGTTGGAGAAGGAGTTGATCAGGGATGCGGCCGCATTCAGGTCGGTCGACTGCACGCCGGTCAGCGTGTAGGTCAGGGCCTGGCCGTTGATCGAGAAGCTGATGTTGGCGCCGGTCGTGCCTGCCGTGGTTGCTGCTACCAGGCCGACATTGCCTACGGATGCGCCTGCGCTTGCGGTGCTGGTGACATTGACGCCTGCCAGCGTGTTGGCGTTCAGGTTGATTTCTCCGTTGACGATCGATGCCGAAACTCCTGTCAGCACTGTCTGCGCGTTGATCAGGCTCTGCGCATGCTGGACGTCGGTTGAGTACACCCCGGTGAGCGTCACTGCGATGGCTGTGCCGTTGATGCTGAGGTTGACCACGCTGTTCGCCGTGCCGCTGTTGGTCGAGCCCATGCCGAAGGCGGTGATCGATCCGGATGCGGTAACGCCGCTGGTGGTGGTCGAGGTCAGGTCGAGGCCGTTCGTGGTCGCGTTGTAGGTCGCCGCTACGCCGGTCGAAGCCGTCTGCGCGTTGATCAGGGAGGCTGCGTGCTGGACATTGACGGAGATCGTGCTGGCCGTCAGCGTGATCGAGATCGCTTGTCCGTTGACCGTGACAGTGAACACGTTGTTGGGCGCGGATGCAGAGCCCTGGGTCATGCCGAGCAGAACGTTGCCGAGGGTGTTCGACGTGCCCGAGGAAGTGATGGCGCCGCTCGTGCTGGTCAGGTCGATACCGCCGTTCGCATTCACCGTGGCGGTGATGCCCAGCGTTTGCAGGCTGGTGTTGGCGTTGATCAGGGAAACTGCGTGACCGACGTCAGTGCTCAGCGTGCCGGAAAGCGTGACTGCGATGTTCACGCCGCTGATGGCAATGTTGTCGACCGCGTCGGCCTGGACGGTGACCGCAGCGGTACCTGTTGCTGCCACACCGATATTGTTCAGGGAGCCGGCACCAGTGCCGTTGTTGGTGATCGTGAATCCGCCTTGCGTATCCTTGATGTTCAGCCCGCCGTTCAGCGAATTCACCGAGGCGGTGATGCCGAGGGCTGCAAGGGACGCGCTTGCGTTGATCAGGGATGCGGCTGCTGCGACGTCGGTTGCAGATGTTCCGGTCAAGGTGAGCGACAGCGCGACGCCGGCAATGCTGAAGTTCACCAGGCTGCCAGCGCCGCCAGCCGTTGCGCCGATGCCGGTGAGCTGCCCTGCGCCGCCTGCCGTCGAGGAACCCCTGCCTCCCGTTATGCCGATGTTGCCCAGGCTTGCGTTGCCGGTTGAGTTGACGGTGTCGTAATAGACGTTGACCGATCCGGTGGTGGAGGTCAAATCGATCCCGCCGGTGGTTCCATTCACGGCAGCCGTGACGCCCGTTACGCCCGTCTGGGAATTGATCAGCGCGATGGCGTTGGTTTCGTTGGTCGCGGAAGTGGCGGTCAGGCTCAGCGCGAAATGGACGCCGTTGATGTAGAAGTTCAGCTGGTCATTGGACGTTGCGGCGGCCAGCGTCGCACCGGAAAGCACGTTTTGTGCGGTGGTGCCGAGCACTTGGCTGTTGGGCACGCCCACCGATCCGGAAGTCATGCCGAGCAACTGTCCAGTCGTTCCGCTCGCGATGATGTCGCCCTGCGTGGATTTCAGGTCGATCCCGCCTGTCGTTGCATCTACCGTCGCGGTGATGCCCAGGGCAGCCAGGCTGGTGTTGGCGTTGACGAGGGAGACTGCGTGGGCGACGTCTGTCGACAGCGTGCCGCTCATCGTGACATTCACCTGGACGTTGTTGATGGTCAGGGTGGAGACCGCATTGACTGCTGTGACGCTCACGCTGGTACCGGATCCGCCGGTCAGGCCGACCCAGCTCAGCGTCAGGCCGCCAGAGTTGTTTATGCTGAGCGTGCCTTGCGTATCGGTCAGGTTCGCGCCGCCGTTTGCATTGAGCGATGCGGTGATGCCCAGTCCGGACAGGGTGGTGTTCGTGTTGACCGCATTGATGAACGCGGTGACGTTGTTGGCGGAAACGTTGCTGAGCGTGATGGCTATGGCGACGCCGTTGACGGAGAAATTCATCGTGGTCGCGCCGCCACCGCCGCCGATCGCTGCAACCCCTGCCAGGCTTGCAGGCCCGCCTGCCACATAGCCGAAAGTGGTCGCTCCGCCGGCCATTCCGACGTTGCTGAGGCTGGTCGTGCTGCCGGCGATCGATGCGATCTTGACCGTGACGGACCCTTGCGTGGAGACCACGTTGAGCGCGCCGCTGTTCGTGACCGCGGTGACGCCGAGGGCGGCCAGGGTCGAGCTCGTGTTGATCAGGTTTTGTATTGCACCCATGTCGGTGTTTGCCGTGCCGGTCAGCGTGTAGACGCCGAGCGATACGCCGTTGATGACCACGTTGATTTGCGAGGCTGCGGTACCGGTTGTAGCGGTCACGCCGACCAGGACATTGGTTGCAGTGGTGCCGGCAAGGGCGTTCGATGCCGTCACTGCGGATACGCCGTTGACGCCGTTGAGCAGCAGGGCGGAGGCGGCCGACTGCATGGTGCCGCCTGTGATGTGCGTGAGTCCGGTGGTTGCGCCGGTCAGACCGCCGTTGAAGCTGTAGGTGATGTTCCTGCCGTCTGCCGCTTGAAGTTGGATACCGGTGGCTGCAAGCCCCGTGTCGACTGCGGTGACGCCGGTCTTGCCGGAAATCGCGTTGATCGCGTTGACCACCGCCAGGCGGTCAGCGGAGGCGGATCCCGAGGTGGAGATCGTTGCGGTCTGAACGCCGTTGATGGTCAGCGTTCCGGTGCTGGCACCAGCCGTCTGGGCACCGCCTGCTGCGATGTTGGTGTTGACCATGGCGGTCACGCCGGTCTGCGAGGTCACCGCATTGATCGCTGCGACCTTGGCGATCGCGCTGTCCGCGTTGTTCGCGTAGGAGGCGTTGTCGTAGGTTGCAAGCGAAGGGCCGACCGTCGTGCCGTTGATCGTCAGGTCGCCCTGCGAGAGGGCAGTGCCGTTGTTGTAAGCGGTAAGGGAGGCCGACTGGGTACTTCCCAGGTTGGATGCCCTCGCGCTGTTGATCGAGATCGAGGTCGTCTGTCCCACGTCAGCGCCGATCTGGAATGCCATGTTCTGGAAGGAACCGTCGAGCAGGTTGGCGCCGTTGAACTGTGTGGTTGCAGCAGTCTGGTCGATCTGCGCGATGATCTGGGCCGCCTGGGTCTGGATCGCTGCGCGGTCGATCGAGGTATTGGTGCTGTTGGAGGATTGCACTGCCAGCGTCAGCAGCGTCTGAAGGTTGGTGCCGATGGTGCCGAGCGCGCCTTCCGCGGTCTGAGCCAGCGAGATGCCGTCGTTTGCATTTCTTTGCGCCTGGTTGAGGCCGCCGATCAGGGCGCTCATCCTTTGGGAGATCGCAAGACCTGCAGCGTCGTCCTTTGCGGAATTGATCCTGAGACCGGAGGAGAGGCGCTGCAGGGAAGTTGCGAGTGAATTCTGGGTGTTCGTCAGATTCATCTGCGCGGTCAGCGACGCGATGTTCGTATTGACATAGAATGGCATTTTAATTCTCCCAATTGATAGGGTTGGTCTCTAGCGGACGAAATTCTCGCGCGCCTTTGAGACAGTTATCGGAGAAGCTTGGGGAAAACTTTAGAGGAAATTGAAAATATTTTTGAAGGGGCGGGACCGCCCCTTGCTTCATATATCAGGCTTGCGAAGCTTCGAATCTTTTCACGAGCAGGGCCAGGCGTCTTGCCATGTCTTCGCTCAAAAACCCTGACTGCCCGATGTCCTCCAATACTGGCAGGGACTCGTTGCCGGTGAAGAAACTGGAGAAGGCGCGCAACCGCTCCCTTTGCTCCAGGAGCATGGATACGAACCATTCGGCATGCTTCACGCCCGGATCGGTTTTCTCATAGCTTTCCGCCAGGGCGAGGAAGGGTTCATTCAGGGAAGTGCCGGACTCGAGCATGCTCAGCATGTGATTCAGCACATGAACGGTGATCTCTCGCCTGCCCGAATCGCTGAGGATTCTGGAGAGGCTCGCGAGCCTGGGCAGGTTGGCGGCGTCCTTGACCAGCGTTTCCATGATGCTCGATGAAGCTTTCAGGCATGCATAGCGCTCGCCCATGTTCTTCTCTGGCGACCTTGCCATGGCGAAAAGATTGAGCGCCATCCAGTAGACTTCCCAGGCGGTCTGGTCTGGTTTGTCCCATCCCTGAGCCAGGTCTTCCGCATAATGCAAAGTCTTGAAGTATTCCTGCCAGAGTGTCTGGTCGATGCCTGGCAAGTTTTCGACTGCAGGAATTGTTCTGATCAGCTTCCCCTCCTTCTCCAATTGCTCTGCACGGTCTTCCTTGCACGCAAAAAGGTTGAGAGAGAAGGCGTCCAGCTCCTGCGTCCCGCTGAAGGGAACGAGCAGATTCAAGCCTGAAACATAACGGAAGAGCTTGTATCCTGCGTCAAGGAATCGCTCGGCGAGAGAAAGATCGAATTGACCTCCGGGGCGGATTCCGAAAAGGACGAGCGGTGAATTGATCGAGAAGAACCGCTTGCCCTTGTCGACGAGATCAGGGGTGGAGAAAGCCTGATCCACCCTGATGAGGTCGATATCCTCCAGCCCGTAACGGTTGAGCAGAAAGTCGAGCGATATGCCGTAGGCGATGGCCACGTCGATCTTCTTGTCGAGGCCATTTTTTTTCCTGGAATTCAGGATGAAACCGGTTTCCGCTGCTGTTTGCGTCAGAGCCCAGGATTTCCCGCCCTTCCAGCTGATCGGTACCGACCAGGCACCGATTCCGGCTCCAGCATCCACGAACTTCGTTTCTGGTTTTGTCTGATCGACGAAGAATCCGTATTCGGGATCGAACCAGCCGAGCTGCTCCTTCAACACATAAGTGGCCATGTCATCAAAAGATCCGTCGACGGCGATTTCGGCCTTGGAAGGAAGCTGCACGTATTCGAAAATCGCCTCATGCCCGCGGAGCTTATCGCGCAGCGCCTGGGCGATGAGGGAAAGCGGGGTGTCCCAGTCGCCTTGCGTGGGCTGGCGGAACGACTTCTCCAGCGGGTGCCAGGGCATTCTGTCCGTGCCGAGGGAAGTCCATGAAGGCGTGTGGATTTCAAGGCGGAAAGTTTCCACCCCCTGGGCCGCGGCGAATTCCACCGGCGCGGTACTTGCCGAAATCACCAGGTCCAGCGATTTGATGAGCGCGGAAGTTTCATCCAGCTCGTTTCTGAGGTCGAGATCGGTGAAGTTGGCGATTTCCACGCCAAACTTGTCCTTCACTTCCTTCAGCTCTTCCGAGCATTCGTCGTACTGCAGATTGACGAAATGCAATCCGGGAATGGCAAAAATCTCCCCCCATTGGGTGAGCTGCGTGTAATGCTTGAAGCGCTCCCCGGTTTTCAGTCCGCTTCGCCAGCAAATTCCGATCTTGAGCCCAGGACCGAGCTCGGCGACTCTCGCGCGCCAGTAGTCGACCCTGACCGGGTCGGCGACCAGATAATCGGCCTTTTCAGGGAAACTCTCCAGATTCGGACGGAAGAACCTGGGCAGGCTGCCCACGGATACTTGGAGATCTATTTTTGGAACAGTGGAAAGCCACCCGGTCGCGTTGCGCAAGGCCCCTTTCACGATGGCTTGAGGGAAGGATCTCGCATAAAGCGATTCCAGCCTGATGTCGCAATGGATCACGCATTGCGCGCCTGTCGCAAGGAGATCAGGAATGCAGGAAGCGAACAGGATTTCGTCGCCCAGACCTTGTTCGGCGTAGACGAGAAGCCTCTTGCCATCGAGCGGAGAGCCGTCCCATACCGGATAGGGAAAAATCTGCTTGGCCTTGTCGATGCCGTACCTGTTTTCGTAGGCTTCCCAGCCCTTTTTCAGCATTCCCTGCTTCAGATAGAGCAGCGAACGGTTCCATTGGGCGGTTACATCTTCGGGATCGATTTCGATCGCTCTTTGGTAGGCTTCGTTGGCCTCATCGAACCTGCCGAGTTCTTCGAGAACGCCGCCCAGGTTGGATTGAGCCGAATACATGTCGGGTTTGAGTGCCAGGGCGCGCTTCAAGCAGTCGTAAGCTTCCTCGTAACGCCCCCACGACTTGTAGATGGATCCGAGGTTGTTGAACCCTACTTCAGAATTCGGGTTGATCTCCACGCCGCGCCTGTAGTATTGAGCCGCTTCCTCAAATCGGTCCCTCAGCTTCATGATTTCGCCGAGGTTGAAATAGGCAACGTCTGAATTCGGGCTCAGATCGACCGCCTCTTGGGCATACTTCTCAGCCTCATCAAGCCGATTCCTGGCAATGAGGATGGTTGCGATATTGCAGCGCGGGTCGGAATAGTCGGGATTGATTTCGATGGCCCGCTTGTAGCAGTCCATGGCCTCGTCCTGCTTGCCGAGCGCCATCTTCGCCAAACCGATGCTGTTCCATGATTCAGGGTGTTTGGGATTTGCCGCAATCACCTGGCCGAGAATCTTGATGGATTCTTCGTTCTTGCCGATTTGGGAGTAGAGCGTCCCGAGCAGGTAAAGGATATTGGCGTCATTGGGGAATTTGCGTTGCGCCTGCCGATACAACACTTCGGCTTCCTTCAGCCTCCCCGACTGGTGCTCGGCAAGTGCTTTCTTGAGCAAGGAATTTTCTTTAATAATAGTCTCCCCTCAGTTATCGAATTTAAGCCGATTGGAAAATTATAAGCCACGCATCAGGGCTTGCCAATCGCAGTTTTGATCATGGCATTTTGGATAAATGCTCGATTTCACGGTGCGGCAGCACGCATCGACGGCCCCCCGGCGGAATGCTGGAGACGACTCTTTTTCCGGCGATGAGGCCGACCACCATGGCCATGGATTGGCAACCTGCGACGACATCGCAGTTTGCCAGCTCCTCGAACAGGGTTCCATTTCCTCCGATCTCGATCGGCAGATCGAATTCGGCCTTCACCCAGTCGTACTTGCCTTCGGGCTCGGATGGGTGTGGGCGGATCAGTATTCTTTCGATATTGCTGCCCAGTTTCTTGATGTTCGAAAGGAAATATCGAAGAGCGTCTTCTTCGACGTATCCCCAATAATATTCGTCCCCGTATTGCTTTTTCGCCGGTTCGCGGAAAGGCTCGCATACATAGAGCACCTCGATCCCTTTTTTCGATTCGGCCGGTTTCTTTTGGATCGACTCGATATCATCCCTGATGTCCTGGAAGTAGGGGTTTTCGACCAGGCGGATTTTCGTTGAAGGAAAGGCTTCATTGGCCATGGCCATCGCCATGGTATCGCCGACCCAGATTTCGTCGGGCAGCACGGTTTCTCCCGAGCGGGTAAAGCGCTCCACATAATTCACCCAGTGGTCCAGGAAGGCGATCGAGCGCTTGCCTTGCGTTCGTGCCAGCTTGATGCCTCTGATCTCAAAGTCGGTCCAGCCCGTTCCGCTCAATAGATAATCTCCTCCCGAAACCGCCTCTTCCAGCGGCACGATTTCAATGGGCCCCAATTTGCGCTCGAAAATCTTTCTTGCCGGGCCTTCCAGTCCGAAAATGCAATCGAGCTTGTTGCGCATCACGTAGCTGCTGAGTATTTCAGCGCCGCCTGCATCGTGAGCCACGATTGCGGCTCTTCCGGAGTCATTCATGGATTTGGCTTGAAGAAGTTGAGGAAAAGGTGGGGCGCCAGGCGACCATTGAGGCTGGAAGCAGGAAATTCTTCCCGAAAATCAAGGGGGATTCCTTGATGATTTCGACCTTGCCGGCGCTTTCGAGATTCCCAAGTTCCGTTCGGAGGCTTGCATTGTAGTCGTTGATTTCCAGGTACTTGCGCTGCAGCAAACCGGATATCGTCTGTTCGTCGTAATGCTGCAAGATGGGTTCGAAATGGATCACCCTTTTTGGGCGAAGCCTGATGAGATTGTCGAGCGCCGATCTTGAATCGTGCAGATAATGGAATGAGAATGATGTGAAAATGTCGCTTCCGGGCAAGGTTTCCTGGTCGGTAATCGTCTCCATGCAAAAATCGCCGTGCCCTATGGTGGCGTCGTACCCGTGCCAGTTCGCAAGGCATCGCGCCATCTCCTCCCCTTGGGGGGTGTATTCCAGGCCCAGGACGGAATCGTATCGGATGCGGCCTCGCTGCAACAATCCGAACAGGATCGAGCCGTAGCCGCAGCCGATTTCGATCAGGTGGTCGGCGGGGCTGTCGAGCAAGGCGTCTTCGATGACATTGAGGTAATGTTCGTGGGCTTCTGCAGCGCTCATCAGCGCCGGCTTGCCATCAAGCCAGACGGCAAGCCTGGTTTCCGGAGCGCATTCCCAATGCCTTACGGTATCGACGCCGCAAGGTTGTTCTTGCCACTTCGACAGCAGCGCTCCCCATTTCTCCAGCCCGAATTCCCTCGAAATCTGCTCCGGGTTCTTGATCCGCTTTTGGCGTTCGCCCCCCAGCAGCTCTGCGATCCAGCCGTTGTAGCGGGGCAAATCATTTAGCTCGATCGATTCCATGGCGGCGCGTTAAACCAGAGATTCCAGGTTCTGCCACACTTTTCGGAAGGATTTCACGATCAGCGCCACATCCTCATCCGTCAATTCATGCATGCACATCGCAAATCCGATATAGCTCGATTCATGCAGGTGTTCCGCTACCGGGCAAATTCCCTTTTCGTAACTGACGTTACGATGGCAGATATCGGACGTCCACGGAAATCCTTTAGAGCCGTAGGCGATCTTCTTCTGGTACATGGGAAGAAGATGCAGGTTGGCGTAGCCTGCGGCCAGTCCGGTCACCCCTTCTGCGGCCAGCGCCTCGATGATTCTGGCGCGGGGCACGGTGTCGACGTCAAGCACCATCGGGTAGACGTAATAGGCGTGGGTGCAGTCCGGTTCGACAACGGGCGTTCTCAGCCCCTTCAGGCCCTGCAGTCCGGCGGAAAGCTTTTCGGCCGCCTTCTGGCGGCTGGCAACGTAGCCTTGCAGCTTTTTGAGCTGCTCGATGCCGATCGCGCATTCGATTTCCCCCAGGCGGAAATTGTAGCCCACCATATTGGAAAGGTCGGCGACCCCCTTGCCGGCGACGACGGCTTCCGCATGGTTGCGTATCAGCCTGAGGCGCTCCGCGATTTCGTCGTCATCGGTGACGAGGATTCCGCCTTCGCCCGTATGGATATGCTTGTGATAATTCAGGCTGTAGCCGCCCACATGGGCCAGCGTTCCAGCATATTTGCCTTTGTAGAATGCCCCGGGAGCCTGTGCGGTATCCGAAATGACCTTGAGCCCGTGGCGATCGGCGATATCCAAGAGCGCGTCCATGTTTGCCGAATGACCGAATATGTCCACGGCCATGATGGCTTTCGTATAGGGCGTGATGTTGGCTTCCACTGAGGCCGGATCGAGACAGAAAGTGTCGGGTTCGATGTCGGCGAAAACCGGAATGGCATTCCAGCACAGGATGGCTGTGGCGCTTGCGCACATCGTCCAGGGGCTGACGATCACTTCGTCGCCAGGTTCGATGCCGATCGCTCCGACCGCGGCAATCAGGCCGGAAGTCCATGAATTGACGGTGACGGCGTGTTTGACGCCGAAATAATGCTCGCATTGCCTTTCGAATTCCTTGACCTTCGGGCCGCCGTAAAAGTCTTCGTTCCAGGCCCCGATGAATTTGGACAGCACGCCGCTTTCGATGACGGATTGGGCGGCATCGAGCTCTTCTTTTCCGATGGGATTGTATCGCCTGAAAGGGCTCGCAATGGTTTTCGGTCCGCCCAGGAGGGCCAGTTTTTCATTGTCCATGTTCAAGAATCCTATGCATGTTTTCCAGAGTGAGAAGGGCATCCGCTGCGGTGCAGATGTCCCCCTTTTGCCCATTGAAATGGCGCGACAGCTGCTCCGCGACATGCCATTGGTAGCGATCCAGACCGGATTTTATGTTTTCGATCCTGTCGTCCAGAACGGTGTAGTTTTTCAGTTCCGCATGCCTTAAGGCCTGTTGCCACTGGATCTGCCTGCCGCTTTGCTCGTAGCGGAGGCGGCCGTTGGGCGCAAGCAGTTCGACGGTATAATGGGAAAAATCTTCTTCCCTGGCCGCAAGAAATACGACATTCCCTTTTTCGAAGGAGAGCCGGACGTCCGGTTCCTGGTCGATGCCGTCACAATTTCTTCCGCGGTCGATCAGCTTCCAATTGAGCATTTTTCCCAGCCAGTATTCAAGCAGATTGAAAAAATGCGATCCATTGTGGAGAAATCCTTTCGAGTACCAGACAACGCCTTTGACGGGCGTGCCGATTTCGCCTGCTTCGATGCGCCTGTGCACTTCGACTGCGCCGGGGTCGGAGCGGCGGATGTAGTTCACGAAGAGGCTGACGCCGGCATCCTGGCACGCTTTCGTCATTGTTCGGGCTTCATCCAGATCGTAAGAAAGCGGCTTTTCGCACAATATTGCCCGCGGGCGGCAGATTTTCAGGATCTGCAGCAGCGTCTGGCAATGAAGCTGCGTGGGAGCGGCGATGACGACCAGGTCGGGCGTTTGGTCGCGCAAGGCGGTTTCGATCTCAGGGTAAGCCGGGCAACGATAGGTTTGCTCGAACGCCTCACGACGCTGCTGTTCGGGATCCACGCCGCCGCTGAGGTGAAAAAACGGGTGATGATCGAAGGCACGGGCATGGGAATAAACGAACTTTTCAGGATCGAGCTGAATGTCGTATCCCATGCCGATCTGTCCCAGCCCCACGATCAATACCTTCATCAGCCGAAGAGCTCCCAGTTCACGGGCGTGCCTCTCCTGACATCCCGTGTGACGCGCTTGCCCTGCAGGATCGGGAGATACTTGGTCGGCAATCCGAAGCCTGGGCGGATGGCTCGGATATCGTCGGCTGTGATCGTATCCCCTGACTTCATGTCTCTGACGAAGTAGAGCGAGCGTCGGTAGGCCAGCGACTGGCTTTCCTGCTTCGTCGGACCGTAGCTCACCTTGCCCAGGGATTGCCATGCCCGTTCTGATTCGACGACGAGCGCATGCATTTCTTCGGGCTCCATTGAAAAAGCTGAATCCACGCCGCCGTCAGCCCGTCGCAAGGTGAAGTGCTTTTCGATGATGGATGCGCCGAGCGCGACCGAAGCCAGTGCCGTGCCGATACCCATGGTATGGTCGGAAAGCCCGACTTCGCATCCGAAGAGCTCCCTCATGTGAGGGATGGTCAGAATGTTGGTGTTTTCGGGGGTTGCCGGATAGGTGCTGGTGCATTTCAGGAGGACGAGATCCTTGCATCCCGATTCCCGCGCCGCGCGCACGGTCTCGTCGAGTTCGGCAACGGTCGCCATGCCCGTCGAGATGATCATCGGCTTGCCCGTGGAAGCCACTTTCCTGATCAGGGGCAAATCGGTATTCTCGAAAGAGGCGATCTTGTAGCAGGGCACGTCGAGCTCTTCCAGGAAATCCACAGCGGTTTCGTCGAAGGGCGTCGAGAATCCGATCATGCCGAGCTTCCTGCACGCATCGAGGATCGGCCCATGCCATTCCCATGGCGTGTAGGCTTCCTGGTAAAGCTTGTGCAGGGATTTTCCCTTCCACAGCGAATTGGGGTCGGAGATGAAGAATTCGCCTTCTTCCAGATCCAGGGTCATGGTGTCTGCGGTATAGGTCTGGATTTTGAGCGCGTGCGCGCCGGATTTTGCTGCAGCTTCGACGATTTCCAGTGCACGGTCGAGCGATTGATTGTGGTTGCCGGACATTTCGGCGATGATGAAAGGAGCGGCGCCTTTCCCGATTTCTCTGTTTGAAATGTGCATGATCATGCCCTCACGGTTTTCGAGTAGATGCATTGCCGCTCCAGGAAACCGGCTTTTTCGAAAGCAGCGATGGAAGCATGATTCCTCGTGTCTATCAGGGCGTCTATCGTTTTGACTGGCCAGCGGCCTTCTATCCAGCGAACCCCCTCTTCAATGAGACGGGTCCCCAGTCCCTTGCCCATTTTTCCGGGAACAAGGTAGACGGATATGACGGCTCGTGAATCCTCGCGATCGAACCTGACAACGCCTGCCGGAGCATGGTCCGTTTCACCGATCAGAATCAGGCGATCGGGGTCATTCATGGCGTTCTTATACCATTCGACATGATTTTCATAAAGGATGGGGTCGGGATTGCTTGAAAATCGTCTCGACTCTTCGTCGTTGCGCCAATGGTACAGGGAATCGCAGTCTTTTTGGGTCGCTTCGCGCAGAGCGATCGGTTTTTGCACGAGGCGGTCGGCGATGCGATTTGCGCCGCGTCCGTCGGCGAGTTGGTCATTTGCGCGCCCCATGTTGATCAGCAAATGAGGCGATGCGCATGCAACCTCCAGCGCGCTGCGCAGCAAAGCGGCGTTGACCTCGCTGCTTTTCCCGAGATAGAGAATGCAGCCCTTTTCGGCCATCGCAGTGCTGCCAGATAACTGGTTTTCCGCGACGCAGACGACGAGGGTGGGCAGACCGAGCGCACATCGTTCCCACATGGCACTGCCCCCTGCACCGATTGAAATGTCGGCTTCGGCCATCAGTTCGGCCATGTTGCCTGCTTGGCAGTGGAATGCCGCATTCGGGAGCGATTCGCAAATCTGCTTGACTTCATCACGGCGCGGATTCGAGCTGCCTACAACCAAGTCAATCGCAATGTCGGGTCTGTCGAGCAGCTGGATCGCTTCAAGCGCCTTGGCGGTTTCATTGCTCGGGTCGCTGCCGCCGAAAAAAACCAGAATGCGCCTGACTTTCCCGTCACGCATTCTCAGCGTCTCCCTGATTCTTGCGAATTCCGGCCTGAGAAGCGCATATTTTGGGCCAAGCAGCCTGATGCATTGGGGAGGAACCAGATCCTTGTAACGGTCCTCCGTGCCCCCCTGCAGGTTCTGGTCGAGCAGCAGATCGCAGTCGTGAACCCTGTCGGCCAGGTCGTCTATCACCATGATTCTTTTCGCGCTATTCCTGAGCTCTGATTCCCATCTCGCGTCGATTCCATAATGATCAACGATCAGCCATTCGACCATTCCCCAATCTTTTAGGGCGGAAAGGGTGAGCGATGCGTCATGCTCCCATCCATCATCCGGGGTTTCCGGAATCCTGGCGACACGAAACCCCCGGGCTTCTACTAGATCGCTCAGGTTTCCCTTCCTTTCACGACTGACGAAACCGATCTTCCCCCCTCTGTCGCGCAACGCTTCAGCAAGAGCCAGGCAACGCATGACGTGACCGCTGCCCGTCTCGATCGAGGCATCGGCACGAATGGCGATTTTCATCGGCGTTTTTCCATAAGGAACCAAGTCAGGTCGTCCTGGGGAAATTTCGGGTCGCGATGATAGGCGAAACCGTAATCCAGCAGCTGCAAATCGCTGAACCTGTCGAGCATTTCGCCAGCGAAGTCGCGCTTGAACAGCCTGTCTGCATTGCCGCGGTAATTCACCGTGACGGGCGCGGGATTGTAATATTCCGCAACGCAGATGTAGCGTCCGCTCGACGCGTAAAGCCTGTCGTAGACTTCTGGAAGCATGTCGGGGTTGATGTGGATCAGCACGCCCTTGATCAGGACAAAGTCTCTTTCGTAGTCAGGGGAAAAATCGAGAATAGACTGATGGTAGGGTTTGACGAAGCCGAGGCTGGAAAGCTCCCTTACCGCGCCCTCATGGATTTCTATTGCCGATAATTCCGCATGGGGAAGAAGCTGCTTGAGTGCAATCAGGTTGAGTCCGATATTGGCGCCGAATTCGATCGCCGAACCGACTTTTTCGGTCCGTGAGAGTATTTTTGAGAAGAATGCAAGGTTGGCCGCGATCCATTCGGCTCCGCGATTTCTTTTCAAATACTCGTTGCCGAACTCTCCTGCCCAGAATGTTTCCTGTTCTGTTCTGTATTCAGCCCCCATTGGTATTTTCCTCTTTCAGCAGTTTGTAAAGTATCTCCGCCCGCACCCAGTCGTCTGGAGTGTCGATGTCGACTGCGCGCCAGCTCGGAATCGGCAATCCGATTCCGTTGCTGTGGATTCTTTTTCCGGAAAGCCACGCGTCGCTTTTTCCCCAGTAGAACTGCCCCACATCGTGATAGGCCGGCTCGAGATCCTGGGTTCGGGTCATTTCATATTGCGGATAGAATGGCTGCATGGACCCGTCTGGAAGCCTTCTGAGCGCGCGCTGGATGGCTGACGGAAACTCGGTCACCGGGAAGGCAAAGTCCTTGCCGGAGCGCTTCAAAAGCTCGAATGCGCCTCTGAGGTCTTCGATGCGGATGAACGGTACGCCCGGATAGATGCAGCAGGTATAGTCGACATCCCAACCGAGCGACTGGCAGGTTTGAATGGCGTGGGCGACCACGGGGACGGTCGGAGTATGGTCGTCTGCCAGTTCCGGCGGCCTCGCAAAAGGGGTTTCGGCTCCAAGCTGGCGCGATATGCCCGCGATTTCCTCGTCGTCGGTCGTGACCACCACATGATCGAACAGTCCGGATTCCTTGGCGGCTTCGATGGCATGCGCGATCATCGGTTTTCCCGCGAAAGGCTTGATGTTTTTGCGCGGGATGCGTTTGCTCCCTCCTCTTGCCGGAATGACGGCGATGTTCATTTCAAAAGCCTCCTGAGCGATGCGACGACCTCGTCCTGCTGGGCTTCGGTCAGTCCGTAGTATAGCGGCAGGGTGATGGCCGCCCTGTAATAGTTTTCGGCCTCTGGATAGTCGCCCCAGTCGAATCCCAGTTTCCGGTAATAGGGCTGCGTATGGACGGGAATGTAATGGAGGTTGACCCCTATGCCGCTTTTTCTGAGTCCCTCGAATACCTCGAGATGGCTTTTTCTGATGGCATCGAGCTTCAACCTGACCGTGTATAGATGGTAGGCCGAATAGGCGTCGGGATGCCGGCCGAGCGGCATCAATGGCAATGCCTTCAGGAGATCGTCGTATCGCTCAGCGAGCCTGTTGCGCCTTGATACGAATTCGTCGAGGCGGTTCACTTGGCTTTTTCCGAGCGCAGCCTGGATGTCCGTCATCCTGTAATTGAACCCGAGTTCGATCTGCTGGTAATACCAGGGACCGTCGGGCGCATGGGTCATGAAGTCCGGATCCCGTGTGATGCCGTGGCTGCGGAGCAGCGCCATTTTCTCGGCAAGAGGCGCTTCGTTGGTCAATGCCATGCCGCCTTCGCCCGTCGTGACGATCTTGACGGGATGGAAGCTGAAGATAGTGATGTCGGAATGGCGACAGGAGCCTATGGGTTCGCCACGGTAGCTGCCGCCGATGGCATGCGAGGCGTCCTCGATGACCTTGAAGCCGTATTTCCCGGAAAGCGCGGCGATTTTTTCCATTTCGCAGGATTGCCCTGCGAAATGCACCGGAATGACGATTTTGGGGAGCTTGCCTTCCCTTTCCGCTGCTTCAAGCTTTGTTTCGAGCTTGTCTAAGCTCATGTTGCAGGTTTCGGGATCGATGTCGACGAAATCGATGCCAGCGCCGCAATAAAGCGCACAGTTGGATGATGCGACGAAGGTGATGGGGCTCGTCCAGACGATGTCTCCTGCTCCCGCGCCAAGCGCGAGGCAGGCAATGTGCAGTGCGCTGGTCGCGCTGTTGGTCGCCAGGGCATGTCTTGCGCCGCAATAGTCGGCCACGGCTTTTTCGAAGGCGGGCACGGCGGGGCCCTGGGTCAAAAAGTCAGAATTCAGCACGTCGAGGACAGCTGCAACGTCGTCCTCGCTGATATGCTGCCTGCCGTACGGGATCATACATCACGCTCCATGAGTGGGATCGACATGCTCGCGGATCAGCGCACTCAGTTCTGAAACGCTCAGGAAGCGCTCGTTGTTGCCGCTGCTATAGCTGAATCCCGGTTCGACCTGCTTTGCGCCAGTTTTTGCGCAATATTCGTCAAGCGTGTAGCTCCCGCTGGAAGATAGGATCGCGTAGTAATCGCCGAGGTCGACGGTGTTGAAGCTGTCGCTTGCGGTGATCATTTCCTCGTGGATCTTTTCGCCTGGTCGCAGCCCAATGACAGTCTGCTCGCATTCGGGGCCGATGGCTTTCGCGACATCCGTGATGTGATAGGAAGGAATCTTGGGCACCAGGACTTCCCCGCCCCATGCGTTCTCGATCGACCAGAGCACCATGTCCACGCCTTCCTGAAGGCTGATGTTGAAGCGCGTCATGGCGGGATCCGTGATCGGCAGGCTTCCGCTCGCTCTTTTTTCGAGGAAGAAGGGAATGACGGAACCTCGGCTTCCCATGACATTGCCGTAGCGAACCACGCTGAAGCGTATATCGCGATTACCGCGGATGTTGTTCGCGGCAATGAAGAGCTTGTCTGAACAGAGCTTCGTTGCGCCGTAGAGATTGATGGGGGCGGCAGCCTTGTCCGTGGACAGGGCCACGACCTTCTGCACCTTGCTGTCCAGGCAGGCTTCAATGAGATTTTGCGCGCCGAGTATGTTGGTCTTGATGCATTCGAAGGGGTTGTATTCGGCGGCGGGCACCTGTTTCATGGCGGCTGCATGAACCACGATGTCGATGCCTTCGACGGCGCGGCGCAATCTTGCTTCGTCGCGCACATCGCCGATGAAGTAGCGCAGCCCGCGGTATTTTTCCGTCGAAAATTCCTGGGACATCTCGAACTGCTTCAATTCGTCACGCGAAAAAACCACAAGACGCCTGATGGTTGGATAGCGGTCGAGGACGGTTTTGACGAAGGCCTTGCCGAATGAACCGGTTCCGCCGGTGATCAGGATAGATTTGTCTTTGAGCATGGTCTGATTACCTTGAGTGTGCAGGTTTTGGAAAACTCGGATGGTGGAATCGGAATATGTTGCCGTGGAGGGCGGCAATTTTTTCCGGTTTTCTTTGGTGAATCCTGTTTATTGGTATTGTCAATGCGCATGACCCCAGATTCAGCATGAATCGTGCCACTTACGTGCCGCTCTTGACCATCAAGGCAGGAACCACCCTGTTTTTTCCGCTTTTCTTGGCCTGGTACATGGCTTCGTCCGCCCGCTTGATCAGGCTGTGCTGGGTTTCATTGGGTGCCATGAGCGCAACGCCGGCGCTGAAGGTGATGACCCGCTTTTCGTTCTTGTGCAGAAAAATCTTCTTGGTCAACTCGCGCTGCAGGCGCGTGACGGCCTGAAGCGCATCATTGATCTCCGAATCCGGCAGGATGATCAGAAATTCCTCTCCGCCGAAGCGCGCCACCACGTCGTTCGGTCTGACCGTTTCCTTGATGACTGTCGCGAGGTGGACGAGGGCGTCGTCCCCTGCCTGATGCCCCAGCGTGTCGTTGAGCTGCTTGAAGTTGTCGATGTCGAGCACGGCGATGCAAAGCGGCGAATTGCGGCGCCTCGCGCGGGAAACCTCGCGCTCGAATGCCTGTTCCATCCCGCGCCTGTTGAGGGTTCTCGTGAGCTGGTCTTCCCTCACCAGTTCCGAGAGATTCTCGAGTTCCGCTTCGAGCTCGATGATGCGCTGGTTGGCTTCGTTCACTTTGTTCTGCGCATACAATATGCCTTCTCTCGAGCGCAGGGTGTCAATCTGAATGGCTTTCGTCTCCGACAGCACTTCGTCGAGTATCGAGGTGAACTGGGCGACGTCGTCGCACTTTCGCAGCCTTTCCGAATAGGCGGTGATCTTGCTGTGGTAATCCCCCGTGCTTTCTGAGAATTCGCCCAGCCTGTCGATGAAGCTGGAGATCAGGTTCTTGAGGCTGGATTTCGCTTCGTTGATGCTGTGCTTCAGGGCGCTTTGTTTGTAGATCACTGCCTTGATGCTTCGTTCAGCGTCATCCAGAACACCGAGCCTGATGGGCTTGGATATGATTTCCTTGACCACCCCGATCTGGCCCTGCAGGTACTGATCGTCAAAGACGATCTCGCTGATGTTGTCGACGACGAGGCGCAGCAACCTCAGAAGTCCCTCATGGATCTCTGCTTCGTCGCCCGACCTGATTTCGAGCTTGAACCAGAACTGCTTGAGGCTTGAGGTCAATTCGCTCACCGAGTTCGCGTCATAGGCTGCTCTCGATTTCTTGGAAAGTCTTTCCGCTTCCTGGGAAAGGTCAGGCGTATTGGCAAGGAGCGAGACCATGCCGATGGAAAGCGCCTGGGCAAGAAGATCGCGCATGACCTCAGCAATGTCTTCCTTGGTCTTCAGTTCATCAGACTTTTTGACGACCGGCTTTTCGTCGAAATCAGCAATTTCTCCTTCGGTGAGTTCGCTTGTCGATACCGCGCTTGCTGACCAGGACTTGAACAGGGATTGAAGCTTCTGGAAGAGCGCATCGGGGTTCGAGCCGAACTTGTTGAGCACGACCTCGAGTCCGTCGCGTTTCTGGGCCGTCGTCCAGTTCACGTGCTTCGTTTCCCATGCGCGCAGAAATTCGCGGATCAAATTGTTCCAGGCAAGCGGCTCCTTTGTCGGATAGCCATGAAAGAGGCTTGAGAGGGCGGATTCGACATTTTTCCAGTCCTTTTCGACCAGGGATTTCCTGAGCAGCTTGGCTGCCTGGGCGATTTCTGGAGAAACGGAAGTGGATGACTGGAGTGCGCGATCGAGGATCTTGCCGATTTCCTGTTCGGATTCGTCGATGCCGGCAATCTCGTTGTAGATCGTGCGGTAATGATCCGGCGTCGGCACGATGCGGCGCGTGGCGAGAAGCTTGAGCGCTTCCCGGGCGATTTCTGACGGGTTGGTGAGCTTCTTCATCTTTAAAGCAGACTGGCTACCCAATTCCGGTAGCGTAGCAGAAATGGGAGTCACCTGCCATTGTCTGACTATTTACCGTGGCGTAGAATGGTTCTACAACGCGCGAGTCCAATCACGTAGCTTATGGCCAGACCGGAAAAAACGAGGCTCGGGGAAATTCTGCTGAAGCAGGGGTTGATCGACCAGGCGGAGCTCGATGCTGCGCTTGTCGAACGAAGCGAAAGCGGCAACAGGCTGGGAAGGGTGCTCGTCGAGCATGGCTACGTCACTGAAGACCAGATTTCCCGGGTGCTTGCAGATCAGCTCAAGATTCCTTACGTCAATCTCAAGTTCTATCCCTTGAGGCCGGAAGCCGTGCATCTTTTGCCGGAGATCCTGGCGCGGCGTTTTCACGCCATTGTTCTGGAAGATATGGATTACAAGGCGCTGGTTGGGATGGCCGATCCAACCGACCTGTTCGCTTACGACGAGATATCGAGGGGTCTGAAGCGCGACGTCGACCTTGCAGTGGTGAATGAAGATCAGCTGGTGCAGACCATAGACAGGATGTACCAGCGCACCGAGCAGATCAGCGGGCTTGCGCACGAACTCAACAAGGATCTTGGCGAAGGTCTGGTCGATTTCGGCGCCTTGCCGATCGGTGCGGGCGCGGAAGATGCCCCTGTCGTGAAATTGCTCCAGACTGTTTTCGAGGCGGCGGCACTGGCTGGTGCATCCGACATCCACATCGAACCCATGGAACACAGTCTGCAGATACGCTTCAGGATAGATGGCGTGCTGCATCTCGAGACCGAAGCTGAAAGCAAAATTGCGCCTGCCCTGGCGCTTCGTCTCAAGCTGATTTCAGGACTCGATATTTCAGAGAAGCGCCTTCCCCAGGATGGCAGTTTCAATTTCAGGGTCAGGGACCAGATTGTCGACGTGAGAATTTCGACCATGCCCACCCAGTATGGCGAATCGGTGGTCATGCGTCTGTTGAGCCTGAGCCGCGGCATGCTGACGCTGGAGCGCCTGGGTATGCCGCCCGAGATGCTGGAGCGGTTCAGACAAATCATCCACCGCCCGAACGGCATGGTGCTCGTCACAGGCCCCACGGGAAGCGGCAAGACGACCACGCTTTATGCAGCGCTCACGGAGCTGAATAATCTGGAAACCAATATCATCACGGTCGAGGACCCGGTGGAATACCACCTTGCCGGAATCAATCAGATCCAGATCAACGAGAAGATCGATCTTTCCTTCGGAAGAGTGCTGCGTTCGGTTTTGCGCCAGGATCCCGACATCATCCTGGTGGGGGAGATGCGCGATCAGGAAACAGCGCTGATCGGCCTCAGGGCGGCCATGACCGGACACATGGTGTTTTCGACATTGCACACCAACAATGCGGCCTCAACCCCTGTGCGCCTCATGGACATGGGTGTGCCGCGCTATATGGTGGCAAGTTCATTGCATGTCGTGCTGGCGCAGCGTCTTTTGCGCATCAACTGCGAGAGCTGTTCCGAGCCTTACGCGCCGAAACCGAACGAGGTGGCATGGCTCGAACAGGTGAGGGGCGGCGAGCTTGAGCAAGGCAGTTACATGCGCGGAAAGGGCTGTTCGCACTGCAACGAATCGGGATTCCAGGGACGTTCCGGGGTATACGAGATGCTGGAGATGACCAAGGAATTGGCTGAGACGGCCAATCATCATGATCCCGCCGAGTTCATGCAGGCAGCAATCGAACAGATGGAGGGACGTACCTTGAGCCATTATGCGGCGGAATTGGCATTTTCCGGCAAGACAACGGTGGCCGAGGCAATGCGGGTCAGCAGCCAGTATGAAGACTGAATGCCATGACGCATTTTAGCTACAAGGGGCGCAATGCCCAAGGCGAAACAGTGGAAGGCGCGCTGGATGCGGAAAGCGCAGGCGCCTGCGCGGACGAGCTGTACAGGGAAGGCGTCACCCCCGTTGAAATCAATGCTGTGTCTTTCGGCTCGAAAAAAAACTGGTTGGGGTTCTTCGTCAGGGAAAAGGTGAGCCAGGTGGATCTCATGCTGTTCAGCCGCCAGATGCATACTTTGCTGAAGGCTGGCGTTCCGATTCTCAGGGCGCTCTCGGGGCTTCAGGAATCCATGCACAACAAGGCGTTCGCGGCAGCGATCGCGTCGGTGAGGGGGAATCTGGACAGCGGGCGTGAACTTTCGGTGTCGCTTTCCCGTCAGCCGCAGATTTTTTCGCCTTTTTACGTCAACATGGTGAGAGTGGGTGAGACGACCGGGATGCTGGACGAGGTTTTTTTGCGTCTTTATCGTTATCTGGAATTCGAGCATCGTGCCCGGGAACAGATCCGTTCTGCGCTGCGCTATCCCGCTTTCGTGATCGCGGCCCTGCTTGTCGCGCTTGTGGTAGTCAACCTGTTCGTGATTCCGGTTTTCGCCAAGGTTTATTCGGGCTTTCATGTTGGCCTGCCGGCGATTACGCGGCTCCTGATCGCTTTCTCCGATTTCTGGGTGAAATTCTGGCCCCTGATGCTGGCGGGGGGAATGGCGTGCGTCTATGCTTTCCGATTTTACGTCGGCACGTCTCGGGGAAGATATCAATGGGATAAATTCAAGCTGGGTCTACCAGTCGTCGGGGAAATCATCAGGAAGGCGACATTGGCGCGTTTTGCGCGCAGCTTTTCGCTCGCCAGCCAAAGCGGCGTCCCCATCGTTCTGGGTTTTTCCGTCGTTGCGCAGGTCGTGGAAAATGCCTATGTCTCTGAGCGCATCGAAGGCATGCGCAGCGGCGTCGAGCGAGGCGAGAGCATTTTGCGCACCGCAATCAATGCCGGCATTTTCAATCCTGTCGTGCTGCAGATGATCGCAGTGGGGGAGGAGACCGGGCAGGTCGACGATCTGATGCACGAGGTCGCTGAAATGTACGAACACGAAGTGGAATACGAAGTGGCGAACCTGGGCGCAAAGATCGAACCGCTCCTCATCGTGGGATTGGGCATACTCGTGCTGATCTTGGCGCTCGGCGTCTATCTTCCGCTTTGGGATCTTGGGCACGCCGCGCTGCATCCGAAGGGATGACCTTGGTCAGGAAAGCCGATTGCGCCGGCTTCACGCTTTTCGAACTGATCCTTTCCCTCTCGTTGATCGCCATCCTGATGGGCTTCTTTTTCAGCAGGATGCTTTATTACCAGGAGGTCGTCGAGGAAGCTTCGATGCGGCAGACCGTGAACATGATCAATACCAGCATGAACTTGAAGCTAGCGGACTGGATAACGAAAGGCGAACAAGGAAAGTTTCAACAGCTCGAAAGACGCAACCCCGTGGACTGGCTGGCTGCAAAGCCCGTCAATTATGTCGGCGAACTATATGATCCTCAGACAGGCGAAGCGCCTGAAGGCAGCTGGTATTACGATCTCAAGGACGGCAGCCTGGTTTATCTGGTGAAGCGAAGCGCGCATTTTCGCGGCGACGGGCACAAGTGGATCCGGTTTCACGTCGATCTGAATTACAATGCAAAAAATTACAGAGGGTTCGTCGGCGCAAGGCTCGTCCCGATCAGCCCCTATTCGTGGTTTGGGCATTGATTCGATGAAGATTTCCCATATCAGCCTTGCTTTCGTCGGCCTGACGTGGGTCGTGCCGTTTCTCTACGCGCCCCATCACTATCCCATTACGACATTTTATGCGGAATGGATCGCAGCCCTCCTGGGCTGTTTTTCCATGATGCTTTTCGTCGCCAAGCGCTTCTGGGAGTTCCCTGAAGTGCCGCGCGTCATTTTGTTGCCCACGGGGATGATCGCGATCGTCCTCCTTCAGTATTTCATGGGGAAAATCCCCTATTTCGGACAGGCGCTGCTGTTCTGCCTTTATTTGTTGTGGGCAGCGCTCATGGCTGTCGTCGGAAGATCATTGAGGCAGATCTTCGGGCTCGATCGCTTGGCCATCGTGCTGGCCTCCTGCCTGCTTCTGGGGGGCGAGCTTTCCGCGCTTGCAGGGCTGATTCAGCGCTACCATTGGCACACCTTTTTCGCTCAATTCGTCATGGTCGAGCGTTTTGCTGCAGTTTACGGCAATCTTGCCCAGCCCAACCATTTTGCGGACTATGTTTCGCTGGGCCTGGTTTCCCTCGGACTGATTCATTTCCGCCTGTCATGGCGGAAATGGCTGGTCGCGCTCCTCGCTCTCCCCTTGCTCTTTGTCCTCGTGCTGAGCGGCTCGAGAAGCGCATGGCTTTATCTTGTTTCGACCGCTTCAATCGGATGGCTGTTCCGGAGGAAGGACAAGGCGTATGCGCAGCTTGCAACCTACGGTTTGTCGCTTCTTTTCGGGTTCTTCTTCATGAATCTTGTCGTCCAGATACCCTGGTTCTCCGTTACGGAAGACCATGTGACGTCAGGCGGTCGCCTGCTGACGCAAGCCGTCAATGGCAACATCAGGCTGCATCTTTGGCATGAAGCATGGCGCATTTTCATCCTACACTCCTTCTTCGGCGCAGGATTCGGGCAATATGGCTGGCAGCATTTCAGCCTGGGCCCTGCCCTGAGGGATCCATTGATTGTCGGACCTGTGGGCAATGCCCATGACATCGTGATGCAGCTTGCTGCAGAAACGGGTGTGGCAGGGCTTTTGCTGTTTTTCTGGACCGCCTTCTCCTGGATCAGGCAGCTGTTCTATAGAAAAGCAAGCGCTGACTTGTGGTGGGCATACGCTGTCCTTGCCGTGCTGAGCCTGCACAGTTTTGTTGAATATCCGCTCTGGTATGCCTATTTTCTCGGCCTGTTTGCAACCCTTGCAGGCATGCTCGACAATACGTCCTGGAAGATCGGTCTGCGGCGCCCTGTTGCCGCATCGATGCTGATTCTTGGCGGGCTTTCGCTTTACCAGATGATCGCGGATTATCGGGGGGTTGAGGAGGCGATAACCAAAAGGCGTGGTGAGCAGCTCATCTCTTTTTCAGAACGGGAGAAGAGCGAACTTCTGCAAGTCGGACAGTATTCCATCATGCATCCCTATGCCGAACTGGCCTTGACGCCCATGATCGAAATCAATTCCGATCATCTTGCGGAAAAGCTCAGGCTGAACGGCGATGTTTTCCGTTTCCATCCCATTCCCTCGGTGGCTTACCGGCAGGCGAAGCTTCTTGCACTCTCCGGAAATGAAGCTCAGGCCGGGAAGGTAATGAGCATGGCGATCTGGTCGTATCCGGAAAGCTTTCCGGAGGAAAGAAAACAGCTGATGGCGCTTGCGAAGCAATATCCCGGGCAGTTCTCTGCGCTCGTTTCAAAGGCTGATGAAGAATATGGAAAGCGCTTCAGGATTGATTCGCAACATTAAGAAATTTCAAAGTAAAAATGTTGTAAAATTGAAAAATAGGCTGCAGATTCATAATCCAAGGAGAGCGCAATGAAACAGCAACAAGGCTTCACCCTGATCGAACTCATCATCGTGATTGTCATTCTAGGCATTCTGGCTGCGGTAGCGTTGCCGAAATACATCGATATGCGGCAGGACGCAGCGAATTCGGCCGTGAAGGGTGTTGCCGGGGCGCTCGCTGCGGCATCCGCCATCAACAAGGCGGCGCGCCAACTGAGTACCGGATACGGCATCCCAGTACATTATTGTGGGGATGTGTCGGGTGCATTGGATGGCGGGCTGACGTCGGAATATGTCATTACTTCTGCGCCCGTTGCTGCCGGAGGAACCGCAACCTGTACGCTGACCTATACCAATGCGGCCGACAATTCTGTAACTTCAAATACGACTTTCATCGCGCACGGAACGAACTGATCTTCGGAGCGGAGGGCGGCTTGATGCAGCATGGAACGCATCAAGCCGGCTTCACCATGATCGAGCTGGTCCTGGCCATGGTGATCGTCGGCATCATTGCCGTGGTGGCCGTGCCGCGCATTATAGACCGCAGCGCATACGATGCGCGCAGTTTCCATGATGAGGCGCTGGCGATCCTGCGCTATGCGCAGAAAGCCGCGATTGCGGAGCGCCGCACGGTATGCGTTGCCTTCTCATCGAACAGCGTGACCCTGACCATCGCATCGACGAGTCCGGGAACCTGCGATACTCCGCTTGCCGGTCCGACCGGCAATCCGCCTTTCACCGTTACAGCGCCAGGAAGCGCGGCATTCTCGTCGTTGCCCGCAAACTTGAGCTTCGATTCGCTCGGCAGACCTTCTTCTTCAGCATCGATACTGGTCAATGGCTATTCGCGCGCAATCACCGTCGAGCCGGAGACTGGATATGTGCATTGAGGGCGGCGCGTCTCGCCAATCCGGCCTGACCCTGGTCGAACTCGTGGTCTTCATCGTGGTCATCGGCATTGCGGCTTCCAGCGTGCTGCTCGTGATGAACTACACGGCGAGCCGCAGCGCGGACCCACAGCTGCGCAAACAGGCGCTCGCCGTTGCCGAAGCGCTTCTCGAGGAAGTGGAGATGTCGGGATTTACCTACTGCGATCCTCAGGACGCCAATTTCCTTACCGCGACAGGCGCTTTCGTGGGAACAAACGGATGCGCATCAATCGTCGAAAATGCAGGGCCTGAACCGGGCAACACGCGACCTTACGACAACGTCAATGACTACGTGGCCGCTTACGGCGTCCCCCAGCCCATCGTCGGGGACGTCACGGGAAATGCAACGCTGATTCCTGCGGGCTATTCGGCGACATTGCTTGAGACGCCGGAAACCCTGGGAGGTATCGCATCCGGCGCCTCACCTGCCTCGACCAATGTGTTGAGGCTCGCCGTGACGGTCAGCTACAGCGGCGGGAGCGTGACCCTGGAAGGATACAGGACCCGCTATGCGCCCAATTTCATGCCATGAGCGACAACAGGAAAAACGGCGGCTTTACCTTTGTGGAGATGGTGGTGGCAATCGTGATTGCGGGCATCATCGCGGCGATGGTGGCCGTGTTCGTGACAAAACCGGTTGAGGGGTATGTGGACACCGCAGCGCGCGCCGATCTGGCTGATGCTGCCGATACTGCGCTCAAAAGGATGACGAGAGACTTGAGGCTCGCGCTTCCCAACAGCGTCAGGGTGGACGCAACAGGGCATTATATCGAGCTGCTGCTCACGTCAGCCGGGGGGCGTTATCTTGCCGCGGAAGACAATCCGTCCTCGGGCCATATCCTCGATTTTTCCAATCCCGCCGATACCACTTTCGATGTGATCGGATTGGACCTGCCGTCCGCCGGAGAATCGGTCGTCGTCTACAATCTCGGGTCAGGCTTGCCTCCTGCGGATGCCTATTGTTCAGGGTCGGCCTGCAACAACCGCGCGTCCGTGGCCGGCGTCTCGGGCAGCACGGTGACCCTGTCTTCCAATCCTTTTGCGCTGGAGTCCCCCTCGTTGCCTTCGCCAGGGCATCGGTTCATGACGGTGTCGACGCCCGTGACTTATGGCTGTTCGAACGGCAACCTGACCCGTTACTGGAATTACGCGATTTCGCCCGCACAGCCCGTGCCCCCTTCAGGGGGAAGCTCGGCACTGCTCGCAACAGGGGTTGCGAATTGCGTCTTTTCCTATTCCAGCATGGCCAACATCAGAAGCGGCCTTGTCGGGCTCGGGCTCACCCTATTGAATCCGGATAATGCGCATGCGGGGTCGGTCACCCTGTTCGAGCAGGTCCATGTGGACAACACGCCATGAATGAAAAAAGGGGATTTGCCCTGCCCAGCGCCATTTTCCTGATCGTGATGCTGGCCGTCCTGGGGGCGGCAATGGTCTATATCTCGACTGTGAGCCATACGACTTCCGCCATGGATGTCGAAGGGGCGCGTGCCTACCAGGCCGCGAAGGCGGGGATCGAATGGGGGGCGTACATGGAGCTGATCAATCATTCCTGCGTCGCTTCGACTTCGATCGTGCCGCCCGCCCCGACATTGAGCTCTTATACCGTGACCGTGAATTGCGCATCCACAACGAATGGAAACGCGCATCCGCCAGTGACGATCTACCGCATCACCTCGACTGCCTGCAATCATCCCAATGCGGGGAGTTGCCCTGGCATCGCGGGGAGCATGGACTATGTCGAGCGCCAGATACGGGTGAGCTTCCAGTGAAAATCATGCGCACACTCCTCGTGCTTGCCTGCATGCTTCTGCCGGCCGCAGCTCTCGCTGGCACGTTGACCCCCGCAACAGGAGGCGGGGCGATTTCCGCCGACACCAACATCGCGAGCGGCACGGCGACCTGGACGACCTTGACAGGCCCCGTATACAGCGAAGCTGCGACCGGAGAAGCGTCGCTCGGCACCGTCGTGTTCAATGCGCCTTCGGGTTTTTCCTTCAACACGGCTGCCACGCCCGTCGCGACCGTGACCCGACTCGGAGGTGGCGGATCTGGAAACAGGAATCTGGCGATTTCATTTACCTCGATCAGCTCGACCCAGATCGTCTTCACGATTACCCGAAGGTCGAGCAGCGGCGTATACAACAGCATCACCTGGAGCAATATCCAGGTGAGGCCGAATTCGGGTACGCCGCTGTCAAACGGCAACATCACCCTTTCGGGAACGGCTGTCTTGAACGGTGCGCCCGCAGGATCCAATTGCGGCACCTTGACGGAAGTCGGCGGGGCACCCACGCATCTCGTCTTTTCGCAGCAGCCGACCAATGCCAACGGCGGCGCAACGATCAGTCCGCCTGTCGCGGTCCAGTTGATAGACGCCTACGGCAACCTGTCTGCGACTTCCGCAACCGTGACGATGGCGATAGGCTCGAATCCGGGAGGGGGGGTTCTGAGCGGTACGCTTGCCATACCCGCTTCAGCAGGAACCGCCACGTTTTCCGATCTTTCCATCAATGCGGGAGGAACGGGTTATACCCTGGTCGCATCGAGTTCCGGGCTGCCCAACGCAACCAGCGATCCCTTCAACATCATCGGCACCGGCTTGGTGTGCAATTCGGACAATTTCACTGACCTGGCCCACTGGACTGTCGGCAACGCAGGCGGCACGTTCGGCAACCCGATCGCCATCAACAACAGGCTCAGATTGACCGATGCAAGCACCGGGGTTGCCACCTACGCGACCTTCACCAAGCTTTACGGCAACAAGATCGTGGTCGAATTCACGGACTATGCCTATGGCGGAACCGATCCGGGTGCAGACGGCATTGCCGTCATCCTGTCGGATGCATCCCAATCGCCCGCCGTCGGCGCATTCGGCGGCTCCCTGGGCTATGCGCCCAAGCAGGTGGCGCTGGGAGGAGACACCACCCATCCCGGATTCGCAGGCGGTTGGATAGGCGTGGGAATCGACGAATACGGCAATTATTCGAACAATACGGAGGGCAGAACGGGAGGGGCGGCTCCCGGGTTCACTCCTGAAGCCGTGGCCATACGCGGTTCGGGCTCCGGCTATACGGGCTACGCTTACATCACCGGGACGGGCACGCTGCCCATCGGCATAGACAGGGACTTTGTGACCCAGCAGCATCTCATGACTTCGGGTCCCGGATACCGCTACCGCGTCACGGTTGACTATTCCGACAGCATCCACGCCTGGGTTTCGGTCGAACGCGACACGGGGTCGGGGTATGTCTATCTGATCTCGCCTTTTGATGCCAAGGCGGTGACCGGGCAGGCGCCCGTGCCAACCGAGTGGTATATTTCCCTCACCGGGGCGTCCGGCGCCTCCACCAACATCCATGAGATATCCAGCTTCACTGCCTGTTCGACCAGCGTGCAGACGGTTTCCCTGGACCACATCGAGCTCGACCACAGCGGCACGGCATGCGGCGCCGACGATGTCACCGTCAAGGCTTGCGGCAATGCGGACTGCAGCGTCGCTTACCTGGGCAGCGTGACGGCCAACCTCACCGCAACACCGACGGGGGCGACCTGGTCGGCCAACCCGGTCACCTTCACGGGCGGTCAGGCGCAGGTGACGATATCAGGTGCGACCGGGACGACTTATACGCTGGGGGCGAGCGCCTCGGCCCCCAATCCGACCGTCTGCGTGGGCGGGCCGAGCGGATCTCCCTGCAATCTCACTTTCGCATCCAGCTGTTTCGATGCGGTGGAAGTCGGCCAGAATCCATCGACGCCCATCTATACGAAGCTTTCAGGGACGGGCTTCAATCTTGACGTGCTCGCCGTCTCTGGCGGGACGGTCAATACGCGTTACAGGGGAACGGTCTCGGTTTCACTGGTCAATCCGGCGGCATCGAGCGGAAACTGCGCGGACACGAATACGGGATTGACTGCCCCGACGAGCTATACCTTCGTCAATGCCGACAACGGCAGGAGAACCTTTTCCTTTTCCTACCCCAATGCGGCAAGGGACGTCAGGGTGCGCGTCGTGTCAGGCACTCAGCCGGTCTGCTCTTCCGACGATTTTGCGATACGTCCACAGCAGTTTTCACTTTCCACGACGACCCCCTTGAATCCTTCGTCGAACAACCTTGCCTCGGGGGCGAACTATAATCTGACCGCAAATTCCGGCATAAGCGCAGGTTATGATGGCACGCCGGTGATCGATGCGACCAAGGTGTCCGACCATAACGGCGTGGCGATCTCGACCTTGGGGCTCCTGACTGGATCTTTTCCTGCAGCTTCCGGCAGCATTTCTTCAGGCACGTTCCAGTATCAGGATGTCGGCACGATTCTCTTCAATGCCAATGCGGTCCACGACCCGACTTTCACTCAAGTGGATCAGGTGACGGGGGTGGTGGGGGGCGTCAATCATGGCGCGGGGGGGGACTGCGTGCTCAACAGTCCGTCGAATGCGGCAAGCGGCGGCAGATACGGCTGCAACATCGGCAGCCCGGCGCTCGGCCCGCTGGGGCGCTTCCGCCCGGACCATTACGAAGTCATTGCGACGCTGACGCCCGCCTGCAACGGCTTCACGTACATGGGACAGCCTCAGCTCGGCATCAATCTTGCTGTCTCTGCCGCAAGCAGCACGGGTTCCGTTCTTTCCCGCTATACGACAGGCGGGAATTTCTCGGGGCTTTGTTCGCCGAATTCCTGTCTGGCGACGCTTGCCGTCACGGGCGACAATGCGGGAGCGCCAGTGTCCTTGAGCGGACGCCTGAGTCCCGTGCTCCCGGCATTTTCCTGGGCAAACGGACAGTATCTGGCAAGCGGTGCCGCCTACAGTTTCGCAAGGCTGTCGTCTCCCGACGGCCCTTACGACAGCTTCGCCCTGAAGACATCGGTCAATGACGTGGATGGCGTCCTGATCACCAAACTCAATGGCGTTCCTGTGAGCGGCTCTTCTTCAGCGCTTTCAACTTCGACCATGCTGCGTTACGGACGCATGCAGATCGACAACGCCTACGGCTCCGAATTGCTCCCGCTTCCCGTCAACGTTGCGGCCCAGTACTGGAATGGCAGCTATTACATTCCCAATACATTCGATAACTGCACCTCGCTGTCCGGTTCGAATTTTTCCCTGCAAGCAGGCGGGGGAGCATCGATTTCCACCACGATACAGGGCGGGGGAACGCTCGCATCGGGAAAGGGAAGCATCGTGCTTACGAAGCCCAATCCGACGCCTTCGGGCGTGGGCAGCGTAGACTTGAGTTCGACCATTCCCTGGCTGCCAGGCATGGGGCGCGAAACGTTCGGCCTGTATGGAAGCAAGTTCATCTATTTGCGCGAAATTTACTGAAAAATCTATTGACTGCAATAGGTTATGAGTATAAATTGAGAAACATGATGAGCTTTCCGAGGCTTCAGCCCCTTTTCGAAAATCCGAAGGGGGGGAGAGGATGGTTGGCCGCCCGAATTCGCGCGGACGAGCTTCTTCTTGTCCATGCCGCAAGAACAGCCACAGGCAAGCCCATGGTCACCCTGTGCGATACTTTCTCTCTGACCGATTTCAAGGCTGCTGGGCATTTCAACCGCTACCCTGTTTCATGTCTCTTGAATGCCGAAGAATATCATCTGTTTTCATCCGATGTGCCGGCTGTTCCGAAAGCTGAAATGAAGCAGGCTGTTCGCTGGAAAATCAAGGATCTGATCGATTACAGCATCGAAGAGGCAACGATCGATTCGCTCGACATACCTGCGGACAGGGACGGCAAGGGGCAATCGCTCATCGTGGTCGCCGCAAGGAACGAGATCATCCGGGAAAAGATGAAGGTGTTCGCGGAAATGGGTTTGCCTCTTTCGGCAATCGATATCCCGGAGGTTGCGCAGCGCAATATCGCGTCGCTGATGGCGGACGGCGACAAAGGGATAGCCATGCTTTCCATCTCGGAGGAAGGCGGTCTGCTGACTTTCAGCTGCAAGGGGGAACTGTATCTTGCGAGGCGAATCGATGCCGCTTTGAATCTTGAAGAAGGAGATGAGGGGAAGAGGCAGCTCGAGCGAATCACGCTGGAACTGCAGCGCTCCCTCGATTATTTCGACAGGCAGTACCATGCCGTACCGATGTCGAGGCTGATTCTTGCCCCGCTTTCTGGTGCTGCGGGGATGCTGGAGTATTTCTCCTCGAATCTCTACATTCCCGTGCAGATGGCGGATCTGAACGAATTGTTCGAGTTTCCGGAACCCCTGTCGCAGGAAAAGCAATCCCGCTATTTCCTGCTCCTGGGCGGCGCGTTGCGCGAGGCCGCATCATGAGCCAGGAAATCAATCTCCTCAATCCCGAGTTCGCCGAGAAGCGCAAAGTGTTGTCTTTCGTCGGCATGCTTCTGGTACTGGGCGCGCTGTTCGTCCTCATGCTGCTCTACTATGCCATTTCAGCCTATCAGGCAGATGCGCTGGGCAAGGCTGCTGTGGATGCGCTCAAGACTCAGGCATTGAAACAGGCACAGCTTGCGCAGTTGGCCGAGTCCTACAGGCCCAGGCAGAAGGATCTGCAACTTGTTGCCGAAGTTGCGAGGCTTGAGACGGAAATCAAGGACCGCGACCGCGCGCTGGCCATCCTGAAGAGCGGCAACTTGGACAACATTCACGGCTATTCCCGCTACATGGAAGCCTTTGCCCGCCAGATCGTGCCGGGATTGTGGCTGACCGGTTTTTCCATCCAGGGACGTGAAATGGATATCCAGGGAAGAACGCTGAGTCCCGATCTTGTGCCGGTCTACATCAACCGCCTGGACAAGGAGGAAGTGATGCGGGGAATCACGTTCGCTTCCCTCGAGATGCAGTTGCCTGAAAAGGCGGCCGATTATCTCGAGTTCGCGCTGCAATCGAATGGAGCGGGAAAATGAGGGAATGGATCATCAGCCTTCGTCGAATCACGATATGGTTCGATGCATTGAGCCTGCGCGAACGCCTGCTGTTCTTCTCCATGGCGGCAGGGATGGTGTTTCTCGTAGCCGATGCGCTGTTTTTGTCCTCGGTCGGTGAAGAGCAGAAACGCTTTTCAATCCAGATCCGCGAATCGAAAAGCAAGACGAAGGCGATCGATGACCAGATCATGGCGCTCAAGGCCCGCCAGAATGTCGATCCGGACGAGGAAAACCGCAGAAAGCTTGAAGCGCTGAGGCAGAAGCTGGCTGGAATGGATGCTTCCCTGCAGGGCATGCAGCAAAATCTGGTCGCGCCGGACAAGATGGGCAAGCTTCTGGAAGATCTGCTGGCGCGCAACAGCAACCTCCGTCTTGTCGCCATGAAGACATTGCCGGTTGCAAACATGCTTGTCGAGAAAGAGGCGCAGGACAAGCAAACCTCATTGCTGTACAAGCACGGCGTCCAGATTACAGTGGAGGGCCGATACGGCGATCTGCTGAACTATCTGACATCGGTCGAGCATCTTCCATGGCGCGTGTTCTGGGGCGGAATCACGATGCGTGCGGGCGATTATCCCAAAACCACCCTGACGCTGACGCTCTATACGCTGAGTTTGAATAAGGCATGGTTGAGTGTATGATTGCTTCGAATAAGGGTAGAAGGGCTGCATTGGTGTTCCTCTTGCTGGTTTCCGGCCGGATTCATGCCGAAACCCTGCCTGACCCGACGCGCCCACCGATGGAGGTGGGGGCAGCAAAGCGCATAGCCAGTGCACCTTCCGGTCCGGTGCTGCAATCCATACTGATTTCGCCGCATCGCAAGGCTGCGATCATCGACGGGAAGACGGTATTGCTCGGCGAAACATTCGAAGGCGGCATGCTGGTGGGGATCGGCGAAGGAGAGGTGACGGTGCGGATGGGGGGCGAATTGACGACGCTGAAACTCTTCCCAGGCGTGATCAAGCGATCGGCGAAGGAAAAACCATGAGACTCCTCCTCACCTGCTTTGTTCTTGTCCTGGCAGGGTGCGCCGGCAATCCGGCCAAATACGGCGAACCGGCCCGGGAAATCGACAAGGCGCTCGTTCCCCCTCCCAAACAGGCGCAGGCTGCAGTGCCAGCCGCTGCAGTGGCCAATGCGCTGCTTCCGCCTTTGAAAATCGAAATGCCGGCAGCAAGCGGTCATCCCGTCGAACCGAGATTCGACCTGGTGGTCAGCGACGCGCCCGCCAAGGAAGTGTTCATGGGCATCGTCTCGGGAACGCGCTACAACCTGCTCCTGCATCCCGATATCACCGGCACGATTTCCGTCAATCTGAAAGACGTGACGCTCTTCCAGGCGCTCGATGCCATCCGCAATCTGTACGGCTACGAATATCAGGTCGACGGCAACACCATCTCCATCCAGCCGGTTTCCATGCAGACCAGGGTATTCAAGGTGAACTATCTGACGGGAAAGCGCACCGGCACTTCCACGATCCGCGTCCTGTCCGGGTCGGTGAGCGATGCGCCGAATGCGGGCAGTCCTTATGGGACGGTCGCGACGACGCCCGCCCTGCAGTCAACGGGAGCGGGGACTCAATCCCTTGAAAGCGGAAGGATATCGACGAAATCCGATACGGATTTCTGGCGCGACCTGACTTCGGCATTGAACGCCATCATCGGGACGGAAGGCGGACGCAAGGTTGTGGTCAATCCGCAATCCGGAGTGCTTGTGATCAGGGCCATGCCTGCCGAATTGCGCAATGTTGCGCAATTTCTCAAGGCATCCCAGCTTTCTGTCGAGCGCCAGGTGATTTTGGAAGCCAAGATCATCGATGTGGAGCTCAGCGATGCCTATCAGGCGGGCATCAACTGGGCCGCCTTCAAGACGGGCCCGAACAGCCGGCTCTCCATAGGACAGCTCGCTCCGGGCGTCACGCTTACGCCGCTGGGCAATCTTTCAGGCACAGGCTCACCCGCCTCCGGCACGCCAGGAACCAACCTGTCCAATGGATTGTCCGCTGCGGCCAGTCCGCTCGGCACATTGATGGGCGTCGCTTTCCAGACCGGCAGCTTTGCGTCATTGCTCTCCTTTCTCGAAGGCCAGGGTACCGTGCATGTGCTGTCCAGCCCGCGCATCGCCACCCTGAACAACCAGAGCGCCATACTCAAGGTCGGCACGGACCAGCTCTTCGTCACCAACGTTTCCAGCACCATCACATCGGCCGTTGGCGGCGCCGCCACCACGACGCCGAACGTCACGCTTCAGCCCTTCTTTTCCGGCATCATGCTGGACGTGACGCCCGAGATCGACGAAAACAACAATATCATTCTGCATATCCATCCTTCCGTCAGCCATGTCACCCAGACCACCCAGAGCATCAACCTCGGGGGCGCCATAGGCACGATGAATCTGCCAACGCCTGTGAGCAGCGTCAGCGAAACGGACAGCATCGTCCGCACAAGGGATGGGGAGATCGTCGCCATAGGCGGGCTGATGACCCAGAATTCGACCACGAACCGCTCCCAGGTGCCCGGTCTCGGCGGCCTTCCCGGGGTGGGCCGCCTTTTCGGGCAGGACAGCAAGTCGCTTGCCAAGACCGAACTCGTCATTTTGCTGAAGGCGACCGTGGTGAAGGACCAGAACGACTGGTCGCAGGACATGCTGGAAACGCAACACAGAATCCGAAAAATGGACAAGCCCAACGATTTCGGAGGATAGATGTATCTGGAACATTTCGGGCTGGGGGAGGCGCCGTTCAGCCTGACACCCGACACGCATTTCTTCATTTCCAGCGGCTGCCATCAGGAAGCGCTCAATACGCTGCTTGTCGCGATTGCAGGGGGTGAAGGGTTCATCAAGATCACGGGCGAGGTGGGAACCGGGAAAAGCATTTTGTGCAGGAAATTCCTGGCGAGCCTGGACCCGGATGCCTACACAACGGCCTATATACCCAATCCCCAGTTCGATCCCCAGACGCTGCAATATGCGCTGGCCGAGGAATTGAAGATGCCGATCGGCGAAGATGTCAACCGGCATCAGCTGCTGAGCGCACTGACGATGCATCTGATGGAAATCGCGAGGAGCGGCAAGGGGGCCGTGCTGTGCATCGACGAAGCGCAGGCGATGCCGCTCGAGACGCTCGAAGCGTTGCGCCTCCTGACCAATCTGGAAACGGAGAAAAGGAAGCTGCTTCAGGTCGTGCTGTTCGGCCAGCCGGAACTGGACCAGAAGCTGTCACAGGAATCGGTGAGGCAGATCAACCAGCGCATCACCTTCCAGTACAGGCTGAGGCTGCTCACCGAAGAGGAGACGCGTTATTACGTCAATCAGCGTCTCAGCATCGCCGGTTATCGAGGGGAGGAGCCTTTCGGAAGCGATGCGGTGAAGAAGCTTTACAAGGCAAGCCGGGGCGTGCCGAGGCTGATCAACATCATTGCCCACAAATCGCTGATGCTCTGCTATGGCAAGGGAAGGCACAAGGTCGACGCGGCCATGGTCGACATGGCGGCGGAGGATACGCCTTCGGTGTGGCAGGCAAAGCGGGATGCGCGCTGGAAATGGTGGGTGCTGGGGGCGCTTGCGCTTGCCGGAATGGGCGGATTCATGGCCTGGGTACTGGCGCCATGAGCCTCATCAATCAGATGCTCAAGGAACTGGAGCAGCATCACAAGCCCGTTGACCGTGCGCTTTCCAAAGAGGTTCATGCCGTCGACGATCAGGTGAAGCCGCGTCATTTGTCCAGGATGGCTGCGGTTGCGCTTGCGGTGGCTGCCGTAATCGCTGGAGGCTACTATTTCGGCTCGCATTGGAAGGCTGCGCGGCATCCTGTCGCGCAGAAATTGCCGGAATTGCAGGTCGCGCCCAAGTCCCAGGCCATTTCACAGCCTGCGGCAGCGCCAATCAGTCCGGTGACTGCGCCTGTCGCAGCGAAACCCGAGCAGGTCAGGCCATCGCCTGAGCCTGAGCAGCGTGCCAAGATCAGTTCAGAAGAGAAGAGACCTGCCGAGGAGGCGGCGGCTGTGCAGGAAAAGCGGCCCACCAAGCTGGTCAAAGAGGTTTCCCCGGCGGAGCAGTCCGAGTATCATTACCAGCAGGCGCTTGGGCTTTTGCAGCAGGGCAGGCTTGCCGAAACGGAAAGCAATCTTCGAGCTGCGCTTCGGTTCAACCCGGGCCATGCATTGGCGCGCCGGGTGCTCGTTGGTCTCATGATCGAGCAGAAGCGCTACGGGGAAGCGGAAGAGGTGCTGCAGGCGGGATTGCAGCTGGATCCCGGGCAGGTGGACTTTTCAACGACGCTCGCCCGTCTCCAGGTGGAGTCAGGCGACAACCAGTCCGCCCTCGATACCTTGAAGCGCGCGCTGCCCCATGCCGGGAATGATGCCGAGTTTTACGGCTTCTATGCCGTATTGTTGCAAAGAGCAGGGCAACATGCCGAGGCTGTCCAATATTTCGGCATGGCGCTGAAGCAGGTGCCGTCTGACGGAAAATGGTGGGTCGGAATGGGGATTTCCCTCGAGAAGGAAGGCAGGGTGCAAGAAGCGGAGAATGCGTTCACGCAGGCCCTGTCGATAAAAAACCTGACTCCTGAATTGCGCGCCTTTTCGGATCAGCAAATCAGGGCGATCAAGAAAACGGACAAACCATGATCGAACAAAACGAGAATTCTGCGCTCAAGTCGAAATTGTTGACGAGGATCATCATCGCGGTTTCGCTGATTGTGGTGGCGATTCTTGTACTCACCCTCGTCGAGCATTTCAGTTCGAGCACGCCGCCACAGAAAGTGGCGCCTCCCGCGCCTCCCGCACCCCTACCCAAGGCCCCGCCCAAGCCTGTTCTGCAGCCAAAGCCGGAATCGGCACCGGTGCCGGCGCCGCAAGCCGCGTCAATTCCTGCGGCAGCAACGCCGCCCGAACCGGTCGTGAGTCATCCGGTTGAGACGCCTCCACCGCCATCTGTCCACAATGTCGCCCCGGAAGCGAAGCCTAAAAAGAAGGCTGTTGAAAGAAAGAAGCCAGTTGAAAAAGCGGCTGAAAAAGTCGCCAAGAAGCGGCACGAGGCGAAGAAGACGGAAATCAAGGGAGACTTTGCGCTGCAGTTCGGCGTGTTCTCGTCAAGCGCCAACAGCGAAAAGATGGTTTCCATGCTGAAGAAGAAAGGATTGACCCCTTCGATCGACTACCGCGTGCTGGCCGGATCCTATCCGGACAAGGCAAGCGCGGAAAAGGAAAAGAAGGCATTGGGCGGGAATCCGGTTGCCCTCGCGAAAGGCTATACGCTTCAGATCGGGGATTTTTCTTCCAGAAAGCATGCCGAGGCGCTTGCCGCAGAGCTCAAGAAAAAGGGCGTGAATGCGGTGCTGGAGGCCAGGATCAGGGCAGGGCGCTATGCGAGCCGCAACGCTGCGCTTGAAGAGGCCAAGAAGCTGGGTATTGCCGCGATCGCCGTCAAGCGATGAGACGCGCGTTCGACTCGATTATCCGTTGCAGCGATTCCGCCGACAGAGGGCGGCAGAAATAGAAGCCCTGTATCGAATCGCAGGTTGAAAGCAGTTCGAGCTGCCCGGCATGCTCGACGCCTTCAGCAGTGACGGAAAGCTTGATGCTGTGGGCGAGCGCGATGATGCTCCGGGTGAGCGCTGCATTTTCCGGGTTCGAGGCGATGCCATCGATGAAGGAATGGTCGATCTTGATCTTGTCCACGGGAAATGTGCGAAGATAATTCAGGCTCGAATATCCCGTTCCGAAATCGTCGATTGAAATCCTGACGCCCATGGCTTTCAATTTTCCAAGCGTTCTTGCCGCTTCTTCGGCGTCCTGCATGACCGCATTTTCGGTGATTTCGAGTTCGAGGCATTCGGGCGGGAGTTTCGAGAGGTCGAGCGCATCCGCGACAAGCTCCACCAGATCCTGCCTGTAAAACTGCACTGCCGAAAGATTGACGGCCATGCTGATTTCCATCCCTCTGTCACGCCAGTACTTCGCCTGCCTGCATGCGGCATCGAGCACCCATTTGCCGATAGGGGCGATGAGCCCCGTCTCTTCAGCGAGCTGAATGAATTCGGATGGCAGGATGATGCCCCGTTCGGGATGATTCCAGCGCAGCAGGGCTTCGATGGTGGTCATCATGCCCGTGCCGAGGTCGACCTGGGGCTGGTAATGCAGGATGAATTCGTCGCGTTCCAGCGCATGCTTCAGGTCTCCCGCCAGCGCCAGATGCTCCACCGTTCCGGTCATCATGCCGTTTTTGTAGAACTGGTAATGGTTTCTTCCTGCGGACTTGGCGCAAAGCATGGCCGTATTGGCCTTGCCGATGAGCATCGTTATGTCGTTTCCATCGTCCGGGTAAACGGAGAGGCCGATGCTGCCCGTGACGGACAAATCGATTTCACCGAAGCGAGCAGGCGATGAAATGGCGCAAAGCAGGTCTTCAGCGAAGCTGGCGAGAGCTTCCTTCGATTCGGGATTGGGAAGAACGATGACGAATTCGTCGCTGCTGAGTCTTGCGGCCAGATCGGCTTGAGCGCTGCATCCCGCGATATGCTGTGCGCACAGCTCGAGCATCCTGTCGCCCGCTTCGTGCCCCAGCGCTTCGTTGACCTTGCCCAGCCTGTCGATGTCGAGACAAAGGATGGCGACCTGTTGCCCCAGCTTTTCCGCCGCTGCAAGCTTCCTTGCCAGTTCATCGAAGAGATGACGCCGGTTCGGCAGCCGGGTGAGCAGGTCATGGCTGGAAAGGAAGCGGAGCTGTTCCTCTGCTTTCCTGATGCGTTCGATGTCTTCCGCGACGGCGACCAGCCGGCGCGGCCGGCCGCCTGCTTCCCTGAGGAGGGCGAGGGAAAGGCTGACGAGCAGGTCCCGTGCGCCCCGCTTCTTCAGGCGCAGTTCCGTGGAGATGCGATTGCACTTGCCGGTCAGGAGCTTCGCCTGTGCGTCGATCAGTTTGGCGAGATCGTCAGGATGGACGGCGGCGTGAAATCCCGTGGCGCAAATCTCGCCTTCACTCAGCTCCAGCATGTCGCAAAGTTTCGGGCTGACCTTCAGCCAGTTTCCATCGAGGTCGATATGCGCCATGCCGGCGAGGTCATGTCCTATCCTGGATTCCTCATCCATTCTTTCCAGCAAATGACGGATGCGGCGGTTCTCGATTTCTGGTGCGATGCGGGATGCGATGGTGCGAAAGGCAGGCAGATGCTCGATCACATGGTCGACGGGGGCGCTGCAAGCGACTGCGATGAGGCCGATCGGCTGTTTCGATCTGTCGAGAATCGGCAGGCCAAAATAGTGTTTGGCGGAGAGCTTCGCCAGCATCTTGCTGGATACGAAGTGCTCCGCTTTCCCGAAGCATTCATCGCCGCGCAGGACATTGGCGCAAGGACTGTCATGGACGTCGTATTCGAATGGCTGGATTTGCTTGTCCGACCAGAGGGACAGCATGCGCACGCGGCCATCGCCTGCGGGCATGCCGATGAAAGCGCTGCCGACTTCGAGGGCTTTTGCCAGATTCTCGGCGAGCGCGGCAAGGAAATCGGTTTCCCGCTCGGCTGCCTCGAATGCGTTCAGAATGTCTTTCTTGTGAACAAGTCCTCTTTCGGAAAGCGATCTCGCCTTGTCCGCGAGATCCATGAGGCGCGTCCTCAATACGACACTGCCCCCCGCCTTGAGCACGGCGAGCACCGCGTCCTTGTCTTCGTCCATGACAAAAACGAGGTCGGGTTTCGCGTCAAGCGCCAGGACGGCACGGATGTCGAGCGATGATCCGTCGCACACGACGAGATCCCAGGATGCATTGGACAGGGCGGCATCCAGTGCTTCGATGCTGGCCGCTTTTTCGAAGCGCAGGTCTGCGCCTGCCTGCAGGACCTGGGCGATGGTCGAAGATAGGTCTGCCGATGAGCCTGCAATCAGGATGCTGAGCGGATTACCCATGAAAACGGCTGCGCTGATTTAGAATCGTTCTATCATAGACAGCGGCATGGGGGAAATCAACCGGATGCTCTCATCGCATCGGCCCAGTTGTTCGGCGTCTCGAAGAGCCTCACCCGTTCGAGGACAAGCCCTTTTTCCGCATAGGCGGCGTCTAGCATGGAAAAGGCGATGGTCGCGAGATTTTCCGCAGTGGGCGGTTTGTCCAGAACGACAGTCTTGTGCCCGGGAATGGAATCCAGGAATTTCAGCAGATCATGGTCGTTCTTGTAGGCGAGAAAGGCATGGTCCCACAGGTCGACGAGTTCTCTCTTGGCGATGTCCTTGACGTCCGAATAATCCATGACCATGCCCTGGTCGGACGCCCCTTCCGTTTCGATGATCTTTCCGGAGAGCGTGACCTCGATGGCGTAGCGGTGCCCGTGAAGGTGCCTGCACTGGCTCTTGTGGTTGGGGATTCTGTGCCCCGAATCGAATTCCAGGCGTCTTGTGATCAGCATGTTCGGCTTGCATTTGGATTTACGGTGAGCAATTATACCATTGCGTGAAACCTTTATTTCCGACGAGCCATGCCGCAATCCCTGAATACCCATGAACACAGCAGAAGCAGCGCCGGGCTGACTTACGTCTATCCCGTCGTGTCGCGCCGCTCGGGAGGGGTATCGATCGGCATCAACCTCAATCCGAACAACGCCTGCAACTGGCGCTGCATCTATTGCCAGGTCCCCGATTTGAAGCTGGGCTCGGCGCCTGAAATCGACCTTGAATTGCTCGAGAACGAACTGACCGGATTTCTCCACGAACTGCTTCACGGCAGCTTCATGAGCGAGCGGGTGCCGGAAGGTCTCAGAAGGATCAACGACATTGCGATATCGGGGAACGGGGAGCCGACAAGCGCATCCGACTTCGACAGCGTTGTCGAAGTGATCGGAGAAGTGATCGATGAATCGGAATTGCCGCTTGACGTGAAGCTGGTCTTGATCACCAACGGAAGCCTTGTCCACAAGCCGCACGTGAGGGAAGGCTTGAAGAAAATGGCTTCCAGAAACGGGGAGATCTGGTTCAAGTTCGACAGCGCAACCGTCGAAGGCAGAAGCAGGCTCAACGACACGTCGATCTCGAACGAGCGGGTCAGGGAAAATCTCGGCATTGCCGCTTCCCTCTGCCCGACATGGCTGCAGACCTGCATGTTCCAGCTCGACGGAAACCCGCCCTCAAGGTCGGAACGGGAAGCCTATATCGAGTTCGTCTCGTCCATGGCGAAGGAAGTGCAGGGCGTGCTGCTTTACGGCCTTGCCAGAAAGCCGCTTCAGCCCGAAGCGGAAAGACTGTCCCCGGTATCGAAGGAATGGATGGATGCCTTCGGGGAAGAGATCAAAATGGCAGGCCTTCCCGTCAAAATATTCTTCTGAGCGCCGATTTTCAGGTAGAATCGCGAATTTTCAAGAACAAACATGGCACTCATCGTTCAGAAATACGGAGGCACTTCTGTCGGCAGTCCTGAGCGCATCAGGAACGTCGCGCAGCGTGTCGCCAAGTTCAAGGCACAGGGGCACCAGATCGTGGTGGTGGTGTCGGCCATGAGCGGGGAAACCAACAGGCTCATCGCGCTGGCGAAAGAGATCCAGGCGAAGCCCGATCCCAGGGAACTCGACGTGATGGTTTCGACCGGCGAGCAGGTGACGATCGCGCTGCTGTCCATGGCGCTGATGGAGATGGGGCTCAAGGCGAAAAGCTATACGGGCGCACAGGTGCGCGTGCTTACCGACAGCGCCTTCACCAAGGCGAGGATACTGGCCATCGACGAGGAGAAGATGCGCGCGGACCTCGATGCGGGTTTTGTCGTCGTGGTGGCCGGATTCCAGGGCGTGGATGGCGACGGCAATATCACGACCCTGGGTCGCGGCGGTTCCGACACGACCGGGGTTGCGCTTGCTGCGGCATTGAAGGCCGACGAGTGCCAGATCTACACGGACGTGGACGGCGTCTACACCACCGATCCCAGGATAGAGCCGAAGGCCAAGCGACTGAAATCCATCACTTTCGAGGAAATGCTGGAAATGGCGAGCCTGGGATCGAAGGTGCTGCAGATCCGCTCGGTCGAGTTCGCCGGAAAATACAAGGTCAAACTTCGCGTGCTTTCTTCCTTCGAGGAAGAGGGGGAGGGCACGCTGATCACTTTCGAGGAAGAGAGCAAAATGGAACAGCCGATCATTTCCGGTATCGCCTTCAATCGGGACGAAGCGAAGATCACCGTTCGCGGCGTGCCCGACAAGCCGGGCATCGCCTACCAGATACTGGGGCCGGTTGCGGACGCCAACATCGAAGTCGACATGATCATCCAGAACGTCGGCGTGGAAGGGACGACCGATTTTTCCTTCACCGTCCACAAGAACGATTTCGAGAAGGCGATCGGCATCCTGAAAGGGGTGCAGGGGCACCTCGAAGCCAAGGACGTCCTGGGCGACGACCGCATTGCCAAGGTATCGGTCGTCGGCGTCGGCATGCGCTCCCATGTCGGCGTGGCGAGCCAGATGTTCAGGACGCTGGCCGAGGAAGGCATCAACATTCAGATGATCTCGACTTCCGAAATCAAGATCTCGGTGGTGATCGACGAGAAGTATCTGGAGCTTGCCGTCAGGGTGCTGCACAAGGCCTTCCATCTGGAACAGGAAGTTTGACCTTTTGACCCTGAAGGGTTATTCTAGCCGCCTTCGGAGAGATGGCCGAGTGGTCGAAGGTACTCCCCTGCTAAGGGAGCGTAGGGTTTATAGCCTTACCGAGGGTTCGAATCCCTCTCTCTCCGCCAAAACAAAACGCCCCTGAAAAGGGGCGTTTTTCATTGCGAGGGATGAGAACCCTCGGGTTCGCGGAGGCATCCGATCAGTGTGAGGATGCCGGAGGACGCCCGTAGGGCGGTCCCGCAGGGATGGAGGTATTGCCGAAAGCAAGACCGTCACAATCCCTCTCTCTCCGCCAAGTAAAAAAACGCCCCTGAAAAGGGGCGTTTTTCATTGTCGTATTCATCCCGAATTTGGTTTAAGTAAAAAGACCTGCATAAGTAACATGAGGATTGATTTTATGCTAGGAGATGGGCGTTATTACGAAGTGTCATGAGGCTTTTCTCATTTTCTACAGGATACCAATTAGTCAAACCCCCATAAATGCTGTTACGAATCATAGAAAGTTCAGATGAGGTTTTACCATAACCTGAGGTATAAATATTCTGGTCTCTGCGCCCTATTTGAAACTTTTCGGCAATAATTGAACTCAACTCAAGCCTATGAATATTCAGCGAGTCAAACCCAAAACCCAAAAAACATATATTTCTGGCGCTACTTAGCCATGCTCTTATTTCTCGAATTGTTACATCATTATTTTCTCGATCTTCGGGAATTATACGAATTCCATTTGCAGCAGCTTCTACTATAGAGGGGCTGTTGCTAACCTGGAAGGGATGCTCTGGAAATTCTCCAAGCTGCCCATATACATGCTTAATGGATATCTTGTGTAGAATTGAATATGTATCGACTTCAGCTAAACCAAACGTATTTCGGATCGCTGTAAAAAGGTAATATTCCAAAGATCGATCATAGTTAAAGGTAATAATCTTAATTTTATTAAGCACAAGATCATCAGCCTGATGAACGTCTGCTACCATTGCATTCCATAGAGCAAAGTACCAATCGTCCTCAATGTTAGAGTAGTCAAATATCCTGGGATTTTCTCGTGCACAGAGAACAGCAGCTATTGCGAGCTTCCCTATATCGACAAATTCATTACGTCTTGAGAGGAATGCATCAATAGACCCAATTCGGGAATCGCGAAAAGCACTAGCAAATAGCCCAGTTTCGTTATTCGAAATGCCGCACACCATTAACGTATCGGAGATGGGTAACCCCGCAGTGCCGACCTTACACAGCTCTTCGCGAAGCTCGATCCCTGATGGAAATCCATAAGGAATGCTAGCGCCCGCTCCTAAAACAAATACAGTTTCCGAAGTTATCATGGCTACTCATCGGCCAAACACGTTTATTAAGGAATAGATGTATTTTCGTTTGGTTAGTCTATCAAGTTTCTCATCAGCTGCAACCAGCGCCCTGATGCTGCATCCGGTCCCGCCTGACAGCCGCTACGCCCTTTCATTGCGGGTTTAACAAAGTTCTAATTCGCGCGCGATAAAATAACGCTCAAATGAAACGGGGCACAACGAGCGAACGCGCTATCTATGGAAGGGTGTACAGGGTCCTGCACTGGGGCATGGCGTTCCTGGTGATCTCGGCCCTGGCGCTCATGGAATTCAAGGGATTTCTGCCGAAAGGCAAGCTGAAGCACGAGCTGGTCTATCTGCACATGCAGGCCGGGCTGCTCGTTTTTTCTCTTTTCTGGATCAGGCTCTGCTGGCGGATGATGCGACCCGTTCCGCCGATCACGCCGCAGCCATCCCCGATGCAGAAAAAAGCTGCAACCCTCATGCATGCCGTCCTTTATCTGATGATGGCGCTCATTCCGGCTCTTGGGGTGCTGGCCCTTCAGAGCAAGGGGAAGGCGGTGGACTTTCTCGGATTTCACCTTCCCGTATTGCTCGATGAAGACAAATGGCTTCCCTATGCGCTGCCCATCAGGAACTTTCACGAGCTGGCAGGTGACCTATTGATAGGGCTCATCCTGTTTCATGCGGCCGCTGCCATGCTGCACCATCTGTATTGGCGGGACGACGCATTGAAACGGATGCTGCCCGGATTTGAACACGACATGAAGGAGCATCAATGAAAGGCAAAGCAACTGCGGTATTCCTGGCTATTTCTTCGTTGGCAGCGCTGAATGCGCAAGCCTACGATGGAAGCCGTTACGAAGCGAATGCGGACATCAAGATGGACCGGGCAAAAGCGATCGCGCTCAAGGCCTATCCAGGCACGATCGTCGAGGAGTCGCTCGAGAAGAGGCATGGCAGGCTGCACTATGCGTTCGACATCCGTGCGCACCATGTGACGCACGAGGTGCAGGTGGATGCTTCTTCGGGAAAAGTGCTGCAGAACAGCAGGGAAACCGAGGAAGACGACGACTGATGTTATAATTTCCCCGGAACTTTTCTAAAAAGGGAAGGGATGGGGATATACGGCTTTCTTTCCGTGGGGCTGGGGGCGGCTTTCGGCGCGTGGCTGCGCTGGGGGCTCGGCGTCCTGTTCAACCCGGTCTTTCCTTCGCTTCCCCTCGGGACATTGGCGGCGAACCTGCTGGGAGGCTATCTCGTCGGGGTGGCCATCGCCTTCTTTTCACATTCGTCGCTTCCCCCCGAGGCCAGGCTTTTCGTGATCACCGGATTCATGGGGGGGCTCACCACCTTTTCCACTTTTTCGGCCGAGGTGGTGACAGCTTTCTCGCGTTCCGAATATTTCTGGGGAAGCGTCGAGGCTGGAGTCCATCTTTTCGGCTCGTTCGCCATGACGGCGCTCGGCATGCTGACCGTCAATCTGATCAGAAGAACGCTTTAGACTAGGGAGGGGAAATGCAAGGCATCTGTCTCAGATTCTTCGTCCACGAGAACAGGAAGCACAAACACCTTCTCGTCTACGAATGGCTGCTGGAAGAAGCGAAGCGGCTCGGCATCCAGGGCGGCTCAGCCTTCAAGGCCATCGCAGGCTACGGCAAGCACGGCGTGCTGCACGAGGAGCATTTCTTCGAGCTCGCGGGAGATCTGGCCGTCGAAGTGGTGTTCGTGGCGAGCGAGGAGGAAGTGGGCAAGCTTCTCTCGGCCATACGGGACGCAGGCATACCGCTCTTTTACGCCAGATCGGCCGTCGAGTACGGGGTGGTCGCCGAGGAGCGGTAGCAAAGCTTTTCTTTTTTCGTTATAATTCACAGATTGCGCCCGTAGCTCAGCTGGATAGAGTACTTGGCTACGAACCAAGGGGTCGGGAGTTCGAATCTCTCCGGGCGCACCAAATTACTGTAGGTTGGCGATAGCGTTCGCTAACTTTGTATCATAAATT
>JAJZRS010000045.1 GCA_021802545.1 Pseudomonadota bacterium | reverse complement strand
GGTGAGGAAGGTCGCTCAGCCGATCCGGGAGGCGCCCGCTGCGCAGATGCCCGAGCGCACCGAAGTTGCGCCCCTGGACGACGAGGATCCCAGGCTCGCCGCCATCCGAAAGATCATCGACGAGCGGATCAGACCGACATTGGTCATGGACGGGGGCGACCTCGAAATAATGACGCTGTGCGGCAACATGCTGTGCATACGCTATTACGGCACTTGCGGAAGCTGCCCGAGCTCACAGTCTGGCACGCTGATGGCGATCGAGAATCTGGTGAGGACGATCGAACCCGGAATAGAAGTGGTGGCGGTGTGAAATGCAATCCTGACCTTATATATTAGTGACTTTATATATATCTCAGGAATAGGAATCGAGCTGCCAGAGATGCCGCGAGACCGAAAACCAGGCGCCCAGCCAGCCAAGGGATGACGAAAGCATGAAAAGGATCAGGCTTTCCTTCGGGTCCAGATTGGAGAGGGCGAAGCGGGTCGAATAGAGCTGGGCAAGTTCGAGAATCGCGCCGTTCATGAAATGGAGCCCTGCTTCGATGATGATCCAGGCGGCGATTCCGCCGGCAAGCCCCTGAAGCGCGCCGAGATAGAGGAAAGGGCGCCTGATGAAGGTATTGGTTGCGCCGATCAGTTTCGCGACCTCGATCTCGTCCTTCTGGGTCAGGATCTGCAGCCTGATGGTGTTGAAGGTGATGAACACCAGGGCGAATCCAAGAAGAATCGAAAGTATGGCTGCGGCGACATGGCCGAGCTTCAGGATGGAATCGAGCTTCCTGACCCAGTTCGAGTCGAGCTGCGCATGCTCGACCTTGGGCCATTTACCCATCTCCACATGCAATGCCTCGAGGTCCGACGACCGCTTCGCAGAGACGATGAAGGCATCCGGAAGGGGATTGCGTGAAAGGCTGGAGACGACGTCGGAAAATTCATTGTCGTTCCTGAACTGGGCCAGCGCATCTTCCTTCGAGACGAACTTGAAACGGCTCACCCTGGGTTCCGACTTCAGCCTTTTCTCGATCTCGGATACCTGATCCCGGCTCGCATCCCTGGACATGAACAGGCTGATTTCCGGCGAGCCGGAGAAGGTGCTCGAGAGGGATTCGAGGTTTTCGAGAATGACGAAGATGCCGGTCGGCAGGCTGAGCGTGATGCCGATCACGCAGATGCTGAAGAAGCTGGAAAAGGGCGACCTTGCGAGCTTCCTCAATGTGGAGAGGAACGCGTGCAGGTTGATCGAAAGCCAGGCCATCATGATGAAATCCTCCCCTGGTGGAGGGTAATGATCCTGGGCCTGAATTTTTCGAGCAGTGATTCGTCGTGGGTCGAGACGAGCAGCGTCACGCCGACCTGGTTGAACGACTTGAACATGTCCATGATCGCGTCGGCGTAATCCGCATCGAGATTGCCGGTGGGCTCGTCGGCGATCAGGATCGACGGCCTGTTCACGATGGCCCTGGCGATGCACAGACGCTGCTGTTCGCCGCCCGAAAGCTCGACGGGATAGGCGCTCTCGCGCCCAAGGAGCCCGACCTTGTCGAGCGCCGCCCTGACCCTGGAAGGCGCTTCCCTGGGGTCGAATGCGCTGATCTGCAGCGGAAGGAAGACGTTTTCGAAAACCGTCCTGTTCGAGAGCAGCTTGTGATCCTGGAAAACGAGGCCGAAATTGCGCCTCAAATAGGGGATCGCGCTGCGTCTCATCCTGCCGAGATCCTGGCCGCTCACGAGCACGGACCCTGAGCTCGGTCGCTCGATCCCTGCGACGAGCTTGAGAAGCGTGCTCTTTCCTGCGCCCGAATGCCCGGTGACGAAGGCCATTTCCCCTTTTTCGATCATGAAGGAAATGTCCTTGAGAGCGTCGAATCCCCCGTGATAGCGCTTGCCGACCCCCTTGAGGCTGATCATGAAAAGAGCGCTTCCACGAATTCTTCGGCGCTGAACGGCCTGAGATCGTCGATGCCTTCGCCGATGCCGATGAAGCGGACAGGAATCGGCCTGTTCCTCGCGATCGCTGCGATCACCCCGCCTTTCGCCGTGCCGTCCAGCTTGGTGAGGATCAGCCCGGTGACGCCCAGCGCATCGTCGAATGCCTTCACCTGGGAGAGCGCGTTCTGCCCGGTGTTGGCGTCAAGCACGAGCAGCACTTCGTGGGGCGCGCCCGGCAATGCCTTGCCGATGACCCTTTTCACCTTCTTGATCTCTTCCATCAGGTGGAGCTGGGTGACCAGCCTTCCTGCCGTGTCGGCCAGGACAACGTCAGTGCCGCGCGCAACAGCCGCGTTGACCGCATCAAAGATCACGGCGGCCGTATCTCCCTTTTCCTGGGCGATCACATCGACTTCGTTGCGTTTCCCCCATTCGACAAGCTGTTCCCTTGCCGCCGCGCGGAAAGTGTCTCCGGCTGCGAGCAGCACGGATTTTCCGTGGGACTGGAAATATTTCGCGAGCTTGCCGATCGATGTGGTCTTGCCCGCCCCGTTCACGCCCATCATCATGATCACGAAAGGCTTCTTTTCTTCGACGTGGAGCTTGCCTTCCAACGGGGAGATGAGATCGAGAAGCAGCTGCCGCAAGGCGGACTTGAGCTCGGGCGGCTCCTGGATCTTTTCACGCCTGACCTTTTCCCTCAGTTTTTCGAGCAAAAAGGCGGCGGCCTCGACCCCGACGTCGGAAGTCAGCAGGATGGATTCGAGTTCCTCATAGAGCGCTTCGTCTATCTTTGCGGAGGCGTCGAACAGCGCGGCAATCCGCTTGCCCATCTGCTCCCGCGTGCGGGAAAGTCCCGCCTTCAGTTTCGAAGTCCATGATGAATTTTGGGTTTTCAGGAAACTTAACATTCTGGTACGCTGTCAATGGATGCGTGAATCCTGCAATTTTATTACCTTAACGGAGCTTGGGCTACAAAAATGAAAAGAATTCGAATCGCTTGCCTCGTGCTGCTGTTCGCCGCCTCCCCTGCATTTTCCAATCCCTACATGGAAACACTTCCGAACGGCCTCAAGGTGGTCGTCAAGGAAGACAGGCGCGCGCCCGTCGTCGTTTCGCAGATCTGGTACAAGGCCGGGAGCATCGACGAATTCAACGGCACGACGGGACTTGCGCATGCACTCGAGCACATGATGTTCAAGGGAACCAAGATGGTGCCTGCGGGGCAGTTCTCCAAACTGATCGCGGCCGCAGGCGGGCGCGAGAATGCCTTCACCATGCAGGACTACACCGCTTTCTTCCAGGAACTCGACAAAACCAAGCTGCCGCTCGCGATGCGTCTCGAATCGGACAGGATGAAGAATCTGCTGCTTTCCGAAAAGGAATTCTCCAAGGAGATCAGGGTGGTGATGGAGGAGCGCAGGATGCGGACGGAAGACCAGCCGCATGCGCTGCTTTACGAGAAGATGATGTCGGTGGCTTTCCAGGAAAGCCCGTATCGGCGCCCTGTCATCGGATGGATGAACGATCTGCAGAACATGACGATCGAGGACGTCAGGAACTGGTACCGCCGCTGGTATGCGCCCAACAATGCGACCCTGGTCGTCGTCGGGGATGTCGATCACGAGAAGGTTTTCGCGCTGGCGAAAAAATACTACGGCAGGATCAGGCCTTCGAAGCTTCCCGTCAGGAAGCCGCAGGTCGAGCCGCCGCAGATCGGCATCAAGCGCATCGAGGTGAAGGCGCCCGCCAATCTGCCCTACATGCTGATGGCCTACCATGTGCCGGAAATCAGGGACGCCGAACACGATTGGGAGCCTTATGCGCTCGACGTCCTCGCCGGCGTGTTCGACGGGTATGATGCGGCGAGGCTCGACAAGGCATTGACGCGGGACAACCCGGTCGCCATCTCCGTCGGGGCGGGGTACGAGGACACAGGAAGGGGTCCCGGATTGTTCGTGATCGATGCAACCCCCAGCCCGGGCAAGAGCGTCCTCGACGTCGAAAGCGCTGTCCGCGCCCAGCTCGAGAAAATAGTCAAGGACGGCGTCACCGACGAGGAGCTGAAAAGAGTGAAGGCGCAGGTGACTGCTTCCCACGTTTTTCAGCGCGATTCCATGTTCTACCAGGCGATGCAGATCGGGCAGCTCGAGAGCGTCGGGCTCAGTTACAAGGATATCAACGTGATGCTGAAGAAAATCGGCGAAGTGACAGCAGATCAGGTGAAGGCCGTGGCCAAAAAATATTTCGATGACGACAATTTGACCGTTGCGGTTCTCGTTCCCGCCAAGGGGGGCAGCCATGCTCAATAAATTCCTGCCCGGTTTTCTCCTGCTCGCATTTTCGATATCCGCGCATGCGATCCTGCCCATCCAGCATTGGCAGACGCCTTCAGGCGCGCGCGTGCTGTTCGTCGAGAACCACGACATGCCGATGGTCGACATCAAGGTCGATTTTTCTGCCGGAAGCTCCAGGGATACGGAGAAGAAGTCAGGGCTTGCCGGCATGACCCGGTACATGATGACGCGCGGCGCAGGCGATCTCGACGAAGATGAGATCTCCGGCAGGCTCGCCGACATCGGCGCGAATCTGGGCGGTGATTTCGACCGCGACATGGCGGGCTTTTCCGTGCGCACGCTATCGAGCAAGGAAGGGGATGCGATCGACATCCTGGCGAAGATCCTGAAGTCGCCCAGATTCGAAGAGAAGATACTGGAGCGGGAAAAGAAGCGTGCGATCGCAGAAATCAGGGATGCGCAGACCGATCCTGGCTACGTCTCCAACAAGACCTTCTACAAGCTGCTGTACGCGGATCATCCCTACGCACTCCCCCCTCAGGGAGAAATCGACACGCTGAAAACGCTGACCCGCCAGGATGTCCTGGATTTCTACAAGGACCATTACACGGCTGAAAGGGAAGTGATCGCCATTGTCGGCGACCTCACTCGGGACCAGGCGCAAGCCATCTCGAACAAGCTGAGCGAAGGGCTGCAGCCCGACCAGCCGCAGCCCTCCTTGCCGGACGTTCCCCTGCCCGTCAAGCCCATCGAGAAGGACATTGCCTTTCCGTCCACGCAGAGCCACATCCTGATCGGCTACCCCGGCGTTGCCAGGGGCGATCCGGACTATTTTCCGCTTCTCGTCGGAAACTACGTCCTGGGCGGGGGAGGCTTCGAATCCCGTCTGCTGAACGAAGTCAGGGAGAAGCGCGGGCTCGCCTACAGCGTCTACAGCTATTTCCTGCCGCTCGAGAAGAAAGGGCCGTTCATGGTGGGCCTGCAGACCAGGAAGGACCAGACGAAGGAGGCGCTCGGGATCGTATGGAAGACGATCGACGACTTCATCGCAAAAGGGCCGACAAGCAAGGATCTCACTGCCGCCAAGGAGAACCTGATCGGCGGCTTCCCGCTGAGGATAGACAGCAACAGGAAGATCGTCGATTATCTCGCGATGATCGGTTTCTACAATCTGCCGCTCACCTATCTGGACGATTTCACGAAAAAGATCGGGGAAGTGACCGTGGGGGAGATCAGGGACGCTTTTTCAAGGCGCGTGAACCCGCACGACATGGTGACGGTGGTGGTCGGTTCGGGTGGATAACAGGGTCAGGATAGTCGGCGGAACCTGGCGCAGCAGGCTGATCCGTTTCCCCGGGCAATTCGACATCCGTCCCACTCCTGACAGGGTCAGGGAGACGCTTTTCAACTGGCTCGGCCAGGATCTGCGAAAAAAAAACTGTCTCGACCTTTTCGCAGGCAGCGGCGCGCTCGGATTCGAGGCGGCATCGCGCGGCGCAGAAAAGGTGACCATGGTCGAGTCGAACAGGGAGGTTGCGGCTTCGATCGGACAGAACGCGAAGATGCTGGGATGCGACCGGCTGGATTTGCACGTGGCGGATGCGCTAAAATTCCTCTCTTACGACAGCGGGACTTACGACGTGATCTTCCTGGATCCGCCTTTCGGCAAGAACCTTTTTCCCCAATTGTGGACGCTTGTTCCTGCGCGGCTCGCCCGGGACGGCCTCGTTTACGTCGAGAGCGGAGATGCGCTCGATATTCCCGAAAGCTTCTCCTGGGTCAAGCAGGGCAAGGCGGGCAAGGTGAATTACGGGCTCCTGTCATGTCGCTGAGCAAGGCGGTCTATCCGGGGACGTTCGATCCCATCACGCGCGGCCACGAAGACCTGGTGAGAAGGGCGTCGAGGGTATTCGATTCGGTGATCGTCGCGGTGGCGGCGAACTCCAGCAAGAAGCCCTTCTTCGATCTGGAGGAGCGCGTCGACATGGCGAAAACGGTGCTTTCCGATTTCGGCAACGTGAGCGTCGTCGGGTTTTCGGGGCTGCTGATGGATTTCGTCAGGGAGCGGAACGCGCAGGTTGTATTGAGGGGGCTCAGGGCGGTCTCGGATTTCGAGTACGAATTCCAGATGGCCGGCATGAACAGGAATCTCTATCCCGAAGTCGAAACGATTTTCCTGACCCCTTCCGAGCAGTACATGTTCATTTCGGCGACCATCGTCAGGGAAATCGCGAAGCTGGGCGGCGACGTCTCGTCTTTCGTCCACCCGATGATCGCAATGCGCCTGGCGGCGAAAATCAATTTTTAATCGAGGAAAAATTTATGGCACTGATGATTACCGACGAATGTATCAATTGCGACGTCTGCGAACCGGAATGCCCGAACGGAGCGATTTCCCAGGGAGACGAAGTCTACGTGATCGATCCGAACAAGTGCACGGAATGCGTGGGACATTACGATACGCCGCAATGCGTCGAGGTCTGCCCGGTCGACTGCATTCCCAAGAATCCGGATTATGTCGAATCCAAGGATCAGCTTTACCAGAAATATCTCGCCTTATCCGGAAAGTAGTTTCCGGTCTTGAAATTGTCATGCTCTGCCCTTATCATTAGCACTCGTTAGCTTAGAGTGCTAATCGGCGGGCCAAAGTGTGCGGCCCATCCATTTTCCAGAGGAGAGTAAGAACATGAAGATTCGTCCTTTACATGACCGTATCGTCGTCAAGCGTCTCGAAGAAGAGCGCAAGACAGCATCAGGCATCGTGATCCCGGACGCTGCGGCAGAAAAACCCGATCAAGGCGAAGTGGTCGCTGTCGGCAACGGCAAGGTGCTCGACAACGGATCCCTGCGCGCGCTCGAGGTCAAGGTCGGCGACAAGGTGCTGTTCGGAAAATATTCCGGCCAGGCCGTCAAGGTTCAGGGAGAAGAACTGCTCGTGATGCGTGAAGACGACATCATGGGCGTTATCGAAGCTTAAATCAGGAGACAACAATGGCAGCAAAAGACGTTAAATTCGGAGATTCGGCACGCCACAGGATGGTGGCCGGCGTTAATGTCCTGGCCGATGCGGTCAAGGTGACCCTGGGCCCCAAGGGGCGCAATGTTGTGCTCGAGCGCTCCTTCGGCGCGCCGACCATCACCAAGGACGGCGTGTCGGTGGCCAAGGAAATCGAGCTCAAGGACAGGTTCGAGAACATGGGCGCGCAGATGGTCAAGGAAGTTGCGAGCAAGACCTCCGACGTGGCCGGCGACGGCACCACCACTGCGACCGTGCTGGCGCAGGCGATCGTTCAGGAAGGCATGAAGTTCGTCGCTGCGGGCATGAACCCGATGGATCTGAAGCGCGGCATCGACAAGGCCGTGATCGCGGTCGTCGAGGAACTCAAGAACATTTCCAAGCCCTGCACGACCAGCCGTGAAATCGCGCAAGTCGGCAGCATCTCGGCGAACTCCGACACGGATATCGGCGAAATCATCGCCAATGCGATGGACAAGGTGGGCAAGGAAGGCGTCATTACCGTCGAAGACGGTTCCGGTCTTTCCAACGAACTCGATGTCGTCGAAGGCATGCAGTTCGATCGCGGCTATCTTTCCCCGTATTTCATCAACAATGCAGACAAGCAGATCGCGGCCCTCGAAAATCCGTTCGTCCTGCTGCACGACAAGAAGGTTTCCAATATTCGTGACCTCCTTCCCGTGCTCGAACAGGTCGCCAAGGCCGGCCGCCCGCTTCTGATCATCGCCGAAGACGTCGATGGCGAAGCTCTGGCCACCCTCGTGGTCAACAACATCCGCGGCATCCTGAAGACCTGCGCAGTGAAGGCGCCCGGGTTCGGCGACCGCCGCAAGGCGATGCTCGAGGATATCGCCATCCTCACCGGCGGCACCGTGATCGCAGAGGAAGTGGGTCTGACCCTCGAAAAAGCCACCCTGGCTGACCTCGGACAGGCCAAGCGCATCGAAGTGGGCAAGGAAAACACCACCATCATCGACGGCGCGGGCCAGGCGGAAGCCATCGAAGGCCGCGTCAAGCAGATCAGGAAGCAGATCGAAGAGGCGACCAGCGACTACGACCGCGAAAAGCTCCAGGAGCGCGTTGCGAAGCTGGCTGGCGGCGTTGCGGTGATCAAGGTGGGTGCCGCGACCGAAGTCGAAATGAAGGAGAAGAAGGCCAGGGTCGAGGATGCGCTTCACGCAACCCGCGCTGCAGTAGAAGAAGGCATCGTTCCCGGCGGCGGCGTTGCGCTCCTGCGCGCAAGGGGTTCGATCAACGTCAAGGGCGACAATCCCGACCAGGATGCGGGCATCAAGATCGTGCTGCGCGCCATCGAGGAGCCCTTGCGTCAGATCGTTGCCAATGCAGGGGATGAGCCTTCCGTCGTGGTCAACAAGGTCGTCGAAGGCAAAGGCAACTTCGGCTATAACGCCTCTTCGGGCGAATATGGCGACATGGTTGCGATGGGCGTGCTCGATCCGACCAAGGTGACCCGCTCTGCGCTGCAGAATGCGGCATCGGTTGCAGCGCTCATGCTGACGACCGACTGCATGGTCGCCGAACTGCCCGAAGAAAAACCCGCCGCAGGCATGGGCGGCATGGGCGGCATGGGCGGCATGGGCGGCATGGACATGTAATTTGTCCCGCTCCGCAAAAAACCCCGCTGACAGCGGGGTTTTTTGTTTTTGGAATAAAAAATGCGACGAAATGTGATTGACATCGCGCTGGACGATGTGTTTAATACCCATCTTGTACATAATGAAATCTTAAGAAACATCACTCACGGGAGGAAGCTATGCTGTTTGAGACGGACACGACAACGACGCAAGTGGTGACGCTGTACATCTGCTTTTTCGTTTTTTTCTTTGGATTGGCTTTCCTGCTGCTCAAGAAGAACTCTTGAGATT
>JAJZRS010000003.1 GCA_021802545.1 Pseudomonadota bacterium | reverse complement strand
CGACTTCACTCATCATCGACCCAGGTATCATGGATAGGTGAAGGATCATGGAAAGATACATCGCCATCGACAATGTTTGCGCATGGCCGAATCTGACGCAGCTTCCGGACGGAACAATCATCGCCACCATCTTCAACCAGCCCACGCATGGCGGATGGGAAGGCGATTTGGAATGCTGGGCGAGCGAGGATCAGGGACTGAGCTGGAAACTTCGCGGCGTGCCCGCCCCGCACGAACCGGGCACCAACCGCATGCATGCCGCAGCCGGCACCGGACAGGACGGTACGCTGATCGTGCTCGCTTCGGGCTTTGGCCACAGAAATCCCCCCGGGCGCTATTCCCGTCCCAAGACCGATGCCATTTTGCCGATCTGGGTGTGCCAATCCAGGAATGGCGGAAGAAGCTGGGAATGGGCTGGCAGCATCGCCCCTCCGCCTGGATGCGTTGCGCCCATCATCCCCTTCGGGGACATCGTGCAGCTCGCCGACGGCAAGCTGGGTGCCTGTTTATACAGCTGGGAGTCGTCCAAGGAGCAAAGCGCCCTCTTCTATACGAGTTCCGACGGCGGCAGAACGTGGGCCGTTCAGGGAACCATCAGGGAAGGCAACCTGAACGAAACCACCCCGCTTGTGCTACCGGACGGCAAGCTGCTCGCCCTCGCCCGCACGACGGGCGACCAGCATCTGGAGCTGTTTGCATCCTGCGACGGAGGATCAAGCTGGTCCGATTCGGGTCGCGTCACACTCGGCCTGCAGCACCCAGGACATCTGCTGCGCCTCAAAGACGGGCGCATTCTCATGAGCTACGGAATCAGGAATACAGGGTTCTGCGCCATCGGCGCCTGCTTCAGCCTGGACGAAGGCGTCACCTGGGAACCGCCCTTCGTTCTCGTTCATTTCGAACTCGATGTCGACTGCGGCTACCCCTCCAGCGTCGAAACCCGGGACGGAACGATCGTGACCGCCTACTATTGCGAAGGCATTCCGGCCCATCACCGTTACCACATGGGCGTCGTCCGCTGGAAACCCGGGAAGTAGCGCCTTACCGGCTTATTCGACGGCCAGACGCTTCGCCTCGGTTGTCGCCTTCTTCGGAAGCGTCAACTCGAGCACGCCGTCCGCATATTTCGCGCGTGCATTGCCTTCATCGATTTCCTGATCCAGGGTGAATGCGCGGGAAACCTTCCCGTAATAGCGCTCCGAGCGCAATACGGTTTCCCCTTTCTTTTCTTCCTTTTCATTCCTGACCTCGGCGGACAGGGAAACACGGTTGCCGTCTATCGTCACGTGGATGTCTTCCTTCTTCACCCCGGGAATGTCTGCATGCACGGTATAGCTCTTGTCGTCTTCCTTGACGTCCACCTTGATCTGGGGTGCCTGCTTGTCGAGATCGAGGCTGAAAGGCTTCACCATGAAACCCCTGAAGAAATTGTCGAATGCATCGTCGAGCGGCTCGATCCTGAACGGGTCCCAGCGGGAAATGTTGGCCATGATGTCCTCCATGAAAAGTTGATTGTAATTAAAATATAGCGCCCCCCCTTCGGATTTCAAGTCGTCCTGAAAGCGGGTAGAATCGGGAATTTGTCGGCGGAATTTCAATGCATATCCACATTCTCGGCATCTGCGGCACCTTCATGGGAGGAATCGCTGCGCTTGCCAAATCCTCTGGGCACAAGGTCACCGGGTGCGATGCGCAGGTCTATCCGCCCATGAGCACGCAACTCGAAAAACTCGGCATCGAACTCATTGAAGGATACGATCCTTCCCAGACAAAACTGAATCCCGATCTTTACGTGATCGGCAATGTCGTCTCGAGGGGAAATCCGTTGATGGAAGCGATCCTCGACAAGAATCTCCCCTATGTTTCAGGTCCGCAATGGCTGCAGGAAAACCTGTTGAGGGAAAAATGGGTGCTCGCAGTGGCCGGGACGCACGGAAAAACCACGACCACCTCCATGCTCGCCTGGATACTGGAGCATGCAGGCCTTGCACCTTCATTCCTGATCGGCGGGGTAGCGCAGAACTTCGAAACTTCCGCACGGCTCACCGACTCCCCGTTCTTCGTCATCGAAGCCGACGAATACGATACGGCCTTCTTCGACAAGCGCTCGAAATTCGTCCACTACCGGCCAAGGACAGCGATACTCAACAACCTCGAATACGACCACGCCGACATCTTCCCGAATCTTGCCGCGATAGAGACGCAATTCCATCATCTTGTCCGGACCATACCTTCCAGCGGGCTGATCGTCGCCAACGGTCGCGAGGAAAGCCTGAGAAGGGTGCTGGAGAAGGGATGCTGGAGTCCGGTCGAATGGTTCGGGGTCGAGGAAGGCTGGCATACCGTGCAACAAGGCGATGAAACGCGGATCCGTTTCGGAAAGAAGGAAGAAGGCATCCTTTCCTGGGGCCTTCTAGGGGAGCACAACCGCTCGAATGCGCTCGCCGCGCTCGCCGCAGCCAGGCATTGCGGCGTATCTCCCGGCGTCGGGCTGGACGCGCTTTCGAAATTCAAGAACGTGAAGCGCCGCATGGAAATCAGGGGGGTCTCGAACAGCATCACCGTCTACGACGATTTCGCCCATCATCCGACGGCGATAGCGACGACCCTGAAGGGGCTCAGGGAAAAGGTGAAAAATGCGCGCATCATCGCCATTCTCGAGCCACGCTCCAACACCATGAAGATGGGGGTGATGAAGGATGCGTTGCCGACGAGCCTTATCGATGCCGATCTCGTCTTCTGCTTTGATTCCAACCTAGGATGGGATGCACGATCCGCGCTGGCCCCCCTGGGGGAAAAAGCCGAAACGATTGGCGACCTCGGGGAGCTGGTCAGGAAAATAGCAAGCGCATCAAGGCCGGGGGATCACATCCTCGTCATGAGCAACGGCAGCTTCGGCGGCATCCACGAGAAGCTGCTCGAGTCGCTCAGGGCAGGATAGGAACGATATCGATCCCCGACGCCTCGGGCAGGCCGAACATGATGTTCATGTTCTGCACGGCCTGTCCGGCAGCGCCCTTCACCAGATTGTCGATCACTGAAAGCACGACCACCGTGTCCGAGCCCTGAGGCTTGTGCACCGCGATGCGGCAGACGTTGGCCCCGCGCACGCTCCTCGTCTCGGGATGGCTGCCCGACGGCATGACGTCGACGAAAGGCTCTTCCCTGTAGCGGATCTCGAAAAGCTGCTGCAGATCCGCGTCCTTGGTCAATCTCGCATAGAGCGTTGCATGGATGCCGCGGATCAAGGGGGTCAGATGGGGAACGAAAGTGAGTCCCACTTCCCTTTTCGCTGCAATGGAAAGCCCCTGCCTTATTTCTGGAAGATGCCTGTGGCCGGCAACGCCGTAAGCCTTGAAATTGTCCGAAGACTCGGAAAAGAGGAAGCCGATTTCGGCCTTCTTTCCTGCGCCGCTCACCCCCGACTTCGCGTCGGCAATCAAGTGATCGACATCGATCAGCCCCGCCTCGACAAGCGGGAGGAATCCGAGCTGGACGGCCGTCGGATAGCAGCCCGGATTGGCCACGAGCTTCGCCTTCGCAATTCTATCGCGGTTGACTTCGGGCAAACCGTAGACTGCGTCGTCAAGGAGCTCCGGGGAGGCATGCTGCATGCCATACCATTTCTCCCAGACCGCAACGTCCCTGATCCTGAAGTCGGCCGCAAGGTCGATCACCCTGATCCCGGCATCCAGAAGCGCCCTCGCCTCCTTCATGGCAATGCCGTTCGGTGTGGCGAAGAAAACGACGTCGCAGTTCGCAAGCGCCTCCGCAGAAGGAGACACGAATTCCATGTCGACCCTTCCCCTCAAGCTGGGGAACATGTCGCTCACGCGCGTACCGGCATCCCCGCGAGACGTGATTGCCTTGAGTTCGACGCCCTCGTGCTTGGCAAGAAGCCGCAGCAGTTCCACGCCGGTATATCCAGTTCCACCTACGATGCCAGCCCTGATCATGGTCACCTCCATTTTGCCCACTATAAAACAAAAAAGCCGCCAAAGGCGGCTTTTTCGGAGAAGCTTAACGCTTCGAGAACTGCTTGCGCTTGCGCGCCTTGTGCAAGCCCACTTTCTTTCTTTCCACTTCTCGCGCATCTCGGGTCACGAGCCCGGCTTTCTTCAGTTCGCTCTTGAGACCTGCGTCGTAGTCGATCAGGGCGCGGGTGATGCCGTGCCTGACCGCGCCGGCTTGGCCCGATTCGCCGCCGCCCATCACGTTGACCAGGATGTCGAAGCTTTCCAGCTTGTCGGTCAGCACCAGCGGCTGGCGAACCACCATGCGGCCGGTTTCGCGGGAGAAGAACTCGTCCACGGGCTTGCCGTTGACAACGATGTTGCCCTTGCCGGGCTTCAGGAAAACCCTGGCTACCGCGCTCTTGCGCCTTCCAGTACCGTAATTGTAGTTTGCGCCCATGTTATGCCTTCACGATATCCAGAGGTTGCGGCTGCTGCGCCGAATGGGGGTGATTGGGGCCGGCGTAGACCTTGAGCTTCCTGAGCATCGCATAGCCCAGCGGACCCTTGGGCAGCATGCCCTTCACAGCCTTCTGCAGCACCCTTGCCGGGAAACGCGCATGCATCTTCGAGAAGCTCGTCGCGTAAATGCCGCCGGGATAGCCGGTGTGCCTGTAATAGATCTTGGCCTCGGGCTTGTTGCCCGTCACGCGCAGCTTGTCCGCATTGATGACAACGACGAAATCGCCGGTATCAACATGGGGCGTATAGATGGCCTTGTGCTTCCCGCGCAGGCGGTGAGCGATCTGGGAAGCGAGGCGCCCAAGCACCTTGTCGGTCGCGTCGACCACGATCCAGTCGTGCTTTACTTCTTGGGGCTTAGCAGAAAACGTTTTCATGAAGCCGGTCCTAGACACTTGAATTAGGGAAAGTTGCGAATTCTATGCTAGATTTGCCCCCCATGTCAATCTAAATACGAAAAAGGCATCCTTGCCTTCCTGCCTTCGGCCGACACGCTTCAGATGAGCGAATTGGTCATGCACGAACTCATCGGCATCGGCTGGTTTGAGTTAAAATCGAATCTTTAGGAGAAAAACATGAAAGCGCGCGTCAAGTGGATCGAAAACGTCAGTTTCCTGGGGGAATCCGGAAGCGGTCATGCCGTGCTGATGGACGGCCCGCCTGAAGGTGGGGGGCGCAACCTCGGGCCGCGCCCGATGGAAATGCTGCTGCTCGGTGCAGGCGGATGCACGGCCTACGACGTGGTGGCCATCCTGAAGAAGAGCCGCCAGGACATGACGGACTGCAGCGTCGAAATCGAAGCCGAAAGGGCGTCGGAAGATCCCAAGGTGTTCACAAAGATCCACTTCCACTTCGTGGTCAAGGGGAAAAGCCTCAAGCCGGCCCAGGTCGAACGCGCCATTTCCCTCTCTGCGGAGAAATACTGTTCAGCCTCGATCATGCTCGGCAAGACAGCGGCCATCACGCACGACTTCGAAATCATCGAGGATTGACGAGGCTCGAGACGTCGATCCGGAAATTTCCTTCCGGATCGAAAGGCGTGACATCGATGAGTGGCGCATCGATGTGCCGCCTGATCGATGCAAGGACTTCATCGAAAGCTTTCATGCCGGGATCGATCCTGTTCGCCACCCATCCAGCGCAATCGATCCCCCTGGACTTGATGGCCTCGAAGGTCAGGCGCGCATGGTTGATCGCCCCCAGCTTCATGCCAACGACAAGAATGATCGGCAGCTTCAGGGATTTTGCCAAGTCTGAGACATCCTGGCTCTCGTTCAGCGGGACCAGGAATCCGCCCACTCCCTCCACGATGACGACGTCCGCTTCGATCGATTCATAAGCATGGACGATTTTATCTATATCGATTTTCGCACCTTCGTTGAATGCGGCGATATGCGGCGCGACAGGCGTCTTGAAGCTGAAAGAATTGAGAAGTTCGCAGGGCAGTTCGACGGATGCCGCTGCAGAGAGTCTTTCTGCATCGTCACTCCCCGAGCTGATCGGCTTCATTCCCGCCGATTTCAAGCCCCGCATCGAAAACGAGCGGAGCAGGGCGCAGCTCACCGCCGTCTTGCCTATCTCCGTGTCCGTTCCCGTGACGAAATAGCCAAGCTTCATTTCGGCCGCTCGGCGAAACGGACGATGCTCGATCCGTCAGGAAGATTTCTCGGCTCGGGCTTCCATGCGTGGCCGTAAACCACCTCGAAGGTCGCGGGAAGAAACCCCTCGCGCCTGAAAGACTCGTAATTCTCGACCATCGCCTTCCAGGCCGATTTGCCGAAAAGCCCTTTTGGCCTGCCCAGCATGGCATTGTGCGCGCCGATCGCCTTGAGGTCCTTCAAAACGGCCGCAACGTCGTTGTAGGTCAGGGTGAAGCATTCCATATCCATGACCGGAGCGGAAAAACCGGCATGCAGCAGGGCGTCCCCGATGTCGTGCATGTCGCTGAAACGGTTGACGTGGGCGAGCCTGTCGGGAAAGGCCTGGCGCAGCTCTTTCAAAGTGTCAGGACCGAAGGTGCTGAACATCAAAATCCCCTTTGGCTTCAGGACGCGCCCCATTTCCGAGAAGGCCCGGTCGAGGTCGTTGCACCATTGCAGCGCAAGATTCGACCACACCATGTCCATGCTGGACGATCCCAGGGGGAGGCGCTCGATGTCACCGCAGACCTGGAGCGATCCCCTGGAAAAAGGCTTCTTCCACCAGGGCAATTCCGGCCTGGCTTTCTTCAGCATGGCCAGGGAAAGATCCAGCTCGAGCAGGCCTGCGTCAGGATAGCGCTTTTGCAGATCGCGCGCGCCACGCCCCGTGCCAGAGCCGGCATCGAGTATCCTCGAAGGCTCGATCTTGACGTAGTCCAGGCGGGAAAGCATGCGCTCACCCACTTCCTGCTGCAACACGGCCGAACCGTCGTAAGTGTCCGCCGCACGGTCGAAGGAGCGCCTGACGATGCGCTTGTCTGTGGCGTAATCAGGATTCATCCAGAAATTCCATAAGTATTGAAACGAAACGGCCGGGATTTGAAAGGAAAGGGGCATGTGAACAGTTCGGCATCGATTCGAGCTTCGCGCCCTTCATGTTGCCGGCAAGCCACCTCCCTGCGCTGATGGGAATCAGCATGTCGCTTTCTCCGTGCATGATCAGGATGGGCAGGGAAAGCTGTTCCGCCTCCTCCCTGAGATCAAGGTTGCGCAGCATGTCGAGTCCGGCGTGCAATGCATCCCTTTCACCTTCGACGAAGTAGCCGAGCAGCGCCCTGTACAGGCGGCGCTCTTCCGCATCTTTCTGCGCCTGGAGATAAAGAAAGCGCTTCATTGTCGCAGCGAAGTCCGCATCGAACGCCAAAGCGAATTGCTCGAAGGCCTCGAAAGGCATCCCGTGATCCCAGTTTTCCTTCGAGACGAAGCAGGGCGTCGAAGAAACCAGCGTCAGGCTTTTTACGCTTTCCCGATGGCGCGCAGCCCATTCGATGGCGATCTGTCCGCCCAGCGACCAGCCGCAGACGTGCACATCAACGGGAAAGGCCTGCGCAAGGCTATCGACCCAGTCGTCCCCGGAATATCCGCTGGCCCCGTGCCCGGGCAGATCGACGAGATGCACGCGGCATCTTTCTGCCAGGCGGCCCGCGACGCTTTCCCAGCATTTGCCGCTCATTCCCCAGCCATGCAGCAGGACGAGATCCCTGCCCTCCCCCATGCTTTCAATATGGAGCCGCATCTTTCAGCGCCTTGATCAGACGGTCCAGTTGTTCGAAGGTATGCGATGCCGAAAGGGAAATCCTGAGTCTTGAACTGCCTTTCGGCACGGTCGGCGGGCGTATGGCGGGCACGATCATGCCGGATTCCATCAGCTTCGCGCTGAGCTTCAAGGCGGCCTCGCTTGCCCCGACGACAAGCGGCTGGATCGGCGTATTCGAAGGCATGAGCGCATCCCCGATCCCGGACTTGAGGTGGTCGGCGAGTTCGGCAAGATGCTTCCTTCTCCATGCTTCTGCCTCGATGAGGTTCAGGCTCGCAAGTATGGCCTTGGCAAGCATGGGCGGCTGCGCGGTCGTATAGACATAGCTTTTCGATTTCTGCACGAGCATGTCGATCAGGTCTTCATCTCCAGCGACGAAAGCACCCGATGCGCCAGCCGCCTTGCCCAGCGTGCCCATGTAGACGATCCTGTGAGACCGTATCCCGAAATGGGCCAGGATGCCGCGCCCGTCCCCAAGCACGCCGAACCCGTGCGCGTCGTCCAGGAGCAAGATGGCGTCGTATTTTTCGCAGAGTTCCAGCAATTTCGGAACGGGCGCAATGTCGCCGTCCATGCTGAACACGGCATCTGTCACGACGACCTTTCGGCCCTGCACGGACCTTGAAAGAAGCACTTCCAGCGCGTCCATGTCCAGGTGGGGATACCGATGGAACCTGGCCCTGGAAAGGATGGCGGCCTCGTTGAGCGAAGCGTGGTTGAGCTTGTCGCAGAATACGGCGTCATTTCTTCCCGCCAGCATGGCTAGCACACCGATATTGGCCATGTAGCCCGTCGAAAAAAGCAGCGCGGCGGGCTGCCGCACGAATTCCGCCAGCGCTTTTTCGGCCTGCTCGTGCAGGGCGCTGTGTCCGAGAAGAAGATGGGATGCGCCCGCCCCCACCCCGAATTGCTTCGCACCGAGGCAGACGGCCTCGATCAGGTCGGGATGGTTGGCAAGTCCCAGGTAATCGTTGCTGCAAAAGCTGACGTAACTTGTCCCATCGACCTGCACAAGGCTTCCCTGGGGGCCTTCCAGGGTGCGTCTTTTGCGCCTCAGCCCCTCGCGCTCGAGCCGGGCAAGTTCCTCCTTGAACATGGTCACATCGTTTGCATGCCGAGCTTGGCGAAAAGCGTCCTGTCCTTGTCGGCTTCCGGGTTTCCCGTGGTGAGCAGCCTGTCGCCGTAGAAGATGGAATTTGCGCCGGCCAGATAGCAAAGCGCCTGGGTCGAGTCATTCATCTCTCCGCGCCCTGCGGAAAGGCGCACATAGCTTTTCGGCATGGTGATTCTGGCTGCGGCGATGGTTCTCACGAATTCGAGCGGATCGAGCTGCTCGGTACCGTAAAGCGGCGTGCCCTCGACCTGCACCAGGCTGTTGATCGGCACGCTTTCCGGCTGGGGAAACTGGTTGGCGAGTTCCGTGATCATCTCCGCCCGGCTCTGCCTGGATTCCCCCATGCCGATGATCGCCCCGCAGCAGACGTTGAGCCCTGCATTCCTCACCTTCTCTAGCGTTTCGACCCTGTCCTCGTAGCCACGGGTCGAAACGATTTCCCCGTAACGGTCGCGGGATGTGTCGATGTTGTGATTGTAATAATCGAGCCCTGCTTCCTTCAGCTGCTCGGCCTGGCCTTCTTTCAGCATCCCGAGCGTCGCGCATGTCTCGAGCCCAAGCGACCTCACCGCGCTCACCATCTCCTTCACCGCATCGAGATCGCGCTGCTTGGGGCTACGCCATGCGGCCCCCATGCAGAAGCGGGACGCGCCGTTTTCCTTGGCTGCTTTCGCTGCGGTCAGCACTTCTTCGATGGAAAGCATGGGCTGGTTTTCGACCGCGGTGTCGTGCCGGGCAGACTGGGAGCAATAGCCGCAGTCCTCGGAGCACCCGCCCGTCTTGATCGAAACCAGGGTCGAGAGCTGGATTTTGTTCGGATCGAAATTCTCCCGGTGGACGCACTGGGCGCGGTAAAGAAGATCGCTGAAGGGAAGATCGAAAAGACTTGCGACTTGATCCACCTGCCACTTTTCCAAACGAGACGTCATGCTGTTTCCTGCCCATGTCCTAATATCCAAGCATCATCGGCGATAGGGTGTCGGCTTGTCAAATTTGCTCAAGACATTTTTGGACAATTGCTTGTTTTTTGGGCAAGGCATTTTCGGGTCGACCTGCCTGCTTTGCGGCGCATCGTCCGATGCCGGCGACCTCTGTCAGGATTGCATCAATCACCTTCCCTATCTTCCAGAAGCAAGGTGCAGGATATGCGCGAACCCGAGCGCAGGCCCCATCTGCGGCTCCTGCCTGGCAAAGCCGCCCGCTTTCTCGAGAACGCTCGCGATCTTCAGCTACGATTTCCCAGTCGACGCGCTGATCCGCTCTCTCAAATATCATGAAAACCTGGCCCTGGCGCCATTCTTCGCGAAAATGCTGGCGGAGGCGGCGAGGCATTATCCGAGACCCGACTACCTCCTGCCCGTCCCCATGCATCCTTCGCGGCTCCGGGAAAGAGGGTTCAACCAGGCGCAGGAAATCGCAAGAATCGTCTCCAGGAAAACCTCGATTGAGATGCTCCATTGCGCCAAAACCAGGGACACGTCATCCCAGACGTCGCTTCCCTGGCAGGCGCGGGAGAAGAATGTCAGGGGGGCGTTCGCCTGCGAATCGGGCATACGCGGGCATGTCGCCGTCGTCGACGACGTCATGACCACGGGATCGACCCTGAACGAGCTGGCGAAAACGCTGATCGAGAATGGCGCGACGGACGTCAGCGCATGGGTAGTGGCGCGCGCCGTGAAATCAGTTTGAGTTCGTCTTGGCATACCCGGGAATGCTCATCCTCAGGGCCTGCAACGGGTCGGAGCCTATCCTCGCCATGCCGTCGAGTTCAAGCTGGACGAAAAAAGCCGTTGCGGTCTGCTGGTAGGCAATCGCGAATCGCTTCATGACGATGCGCAATGCCCAGCAATCCGCATCGTATTCGACCCCCGCCGTCCCTTCGAGAAGCTGCCGGTTGGCAAGAGAATAATTCCATCTTCCCACGCCGTTCCAGCGCTGCGCCAGCGGCCACTGCCCGGAAAGGTCGACCTGGTTGAGCGCATATCCCTGGGCCACGACAGCTGCTGGAAGCACGTTCGTCAACGCAGTGGCGGTGGGGTTTCCGTAGGCATAGGAAGAAAGCGGCAGGATCGTGCGGTTGAAGAGATAGCCCAGATTGATCAGCTTTCCGGTTTCAGGCGCATAGTGCGCATACATGCTTGCGAACTGGGTTTTCCAGTTGCGCGGATCGTACTGGAAGTAGCTGTCGAAGCTCAGATGCTTTGTGACGGCCCCGCCAACGGCTGCGATCACGTCGGATGTCGAGGTCGTCACCGGAATCAGCCTGGGCGACTGGAGATAGACGCGCTGCGCGATGGTCGCTCTCAGGCGCTCGTCTCCCGTTATTTGGTCGATGAAGCGTGAGGTCAGCGCAAAAGTCATCTGGTTCGCATCGCTGAACCTGTCGTTTCCGCTGAACTGGTTTTCGGTGAACATCTGCGCATAGGTGAAATCCATTGGAGCGGAATCGAAATTGGGCAGATTGTTCTGATCCCTGTAAGGCACATAGACGTAATAGATCCTGGGCTCCAGCGTCTGGGTCAGCCCCTGCCTGCCCATGGGATTGTCGCGCTCGAAATAGAGTCCCGTATCGACGCTCGCATAAGGGATGTCGATCGACGAATTGGGAAGACGCTGCGTATTGTTCGTCCCGAGCGTATAGCTCGCGCTGTGCAAGCCCACTTTCGGAATGAAAAAGGATGCCGAATTGCGCATCGGGTAGCTGACCGACGGATTCAGCACCAGCCTTTTGCCGTTGACGAATACCGGATGGCTGAAATCGTCGTATTCCCCGTTCAATGCCACGTCCATGCCTGCGATCTCGTCCTTTGACGCATTCAGGAGCAATTGCGGCAGGGAAGCGTAGGGCGCAACGACAGGGATGTACGGGTTGGACAGGGTCTGGTAATTCTGCACCCGTGAAGTGAAATTCCACCATCCGCCGCTGTAGGTCAGGTGCCCTTCCCTGGGCAGAACGGTCTGGGAAGTCATGGTCACGAGCGGAGAGAGATCCAGATAATAGTAGCTGTCGGACACGCGCTGCAGGTTCAGCTCCCCCGACCATCCGTCCCCGAAATCCTGTTTATGCAGCAGGCGCATTTCATCGCGGGTCTTCTTCGTGATGCTGTCGTTGGGCAGGATGTTGAAGTGCGCTTCCCCCGTATAGCCCGGCTCAAGATAGCGGAATTCGGAGTTGAGCATGGCGCCGCGCTTGGCCAGGATGCTGGGCGCAATCGTGGCGTCCATATTGGGCGCGATATTCCAGTAGTAGGGAACGATGACTTCTTCGCCGCTGGAAGCCGTGCTGCCGAATATCGGCGCAAGGAATCCGGATCGCCTCTGGTTTCCGGTCGGAAAATCGAGCCATGGCATGTACAGGATGGGCTTGCCCTTGAAGGTGATGCTCGCATCGTGGGCAACGCCCACCTGGGTCGCCTGATCGAGATCGAGTTCGCTGACCTTCAGAAGCCAGTCGTCGTTCCCGACAGGGCAGGTCGTGTAGACCGCCTTGTGCAGCGTGTATTTGTCCTTTCCGGCAAATTGCAGCAGGTCGGCATACCCCCTGCCCCCCACTTCCTTCAACTTGTATTGGGGTTTCTCCATGAAACCCACATTTTTCCTGATCTGAAGCTTCAGCTCGGGACCTGTGACGACATTGCCGTTTTGCTCGATTCTGACATGCCCTTTCGCCTCGATCTCGTCGCTCGCCTTGAGGTATCTCAGCCAATCCGCGACGATCGATTGTTCGCCTTTGCTGAGCCTGGCATGGCCGATCGCCTCGAAATCCCTGTCCTGATGCCCCTGGAGGATGTCTGCGCTGATGAAGATGGGCAGTTCGCTGTTCGCGGAAGGGGAAAACGCTTTCTGCATGGGTGGTTCGCCTTCCGCAAGTGCGGGCGCGAAAACAAGGCAAAGCAGGGAGGCGATGACCGGCTTGAGACGAAATTTATGCATCGGGATTGGATTGATCGTTTGGTGATAAAATCGCACAATTTCACCCTTATGGCAATCGAATTGGAAAGGCTGCGACTCATCAAGCTCTGGCTGAAGGACCAGTTTCCGGAAAAAAGCTTCGGCATCGAACCCGCTTCCTCGGATGCGAGCTTCCGACGGTATTTCCGGGCGATTTTTAACGATGATTCGCTCATCGTGATGGACGCGCCTCCCTCGCACGAGGACTGCCGCCCTTTCGTCCGGATCGCGCAAATTTTCAACGAGGCCGGCGTCAATCTGCCCAGGGTGCTCTCCCAGGATTTCGAAAGGGGATTCCTGCTGCTTTCCGATCTTGGAAAAACGACCTATTTCGATGTGCTCAATGAAGGCAATGCCGATGCGCTCTATCGGGATGCGGTGGATGCCCTCATCAAGATCCAGCTCGCGAGCCGGCCAGGTCTCCTTCCCGACTATGACGAAGCGCTCCTGAGAAGAGAGCTGGACCTTTTCCCGGAATGGTATCTGGGAAGGCATCTCGGCAGGAGCATCACTCAGGATGACGCGAATCTGCTCGAATCCGTTTTCCAGAAGATATTGAAGAACAACCTTTCCCAGCCCAGGGTGTTCGTTCATCGCGACTACCATTCGCGCAACCTGATGGTGAGCGACCCCAACCCGGGCATCCTCGATTTCCAGGACGCGGTCTACGGGCCCATCACCTACGATCTCGCCTCCCTTTTCAGGGACGCCTACATTTCCTGGGAGGAGGAAAAGGTGCTCGACTGGGTCATCCGCTACTGGGAAAAGGCGAGGGGCGCTGGCCTTCCCGTCCATGACGACTTTGCCGACTTCTACCGCGATTTCGAATGGATGGGCGCGCAAAGGCAGATCAAGGTAGCGGGGATTTTCGCCCGGCTGCACCATCGCGACGGAAAGGAAAAATACCTGGACGACATTCCGCTCGTCCTTTCCTACCTGAAAAAGACCTGCACGCGCTACAGGGAGCTTTCCCCTCTTCTGAAGCTCGTCGACAAAATCGAAGTGAGAACCACTTTTTGAAAGCGATGATCCTGGCTGCAGGGCGGGGGGAGCGGATGCGCCCCCTGACCGATTCCCTGCCCAAGCCGCTGCTCGAAGTCAGGGGAAAACCCCTGATCGTGCGGCACATCGAGCGCCTCTCGAATGCAGGCTTCCACGACATCGTGGTCAACGTCGCCCATCTCGGCCACATGATCATGGAGCGGCTGGGCGACGGAAAAACCTACGGGGTGAACATCGCCTATTCGCAAGAAGAGGTGGCGCTGGAAACCGCAGGCGGGATCGCCAATGCGCTCGATCTCCTCGGCAATGCCCCATTTGCCGTCGTGAATTCTGACATCTACTGCGATTTCGATTATTCTGCCCTGATTCCGAAATCCTCCGAAATGCCGGATATCCTTGCCCATCTCGTCCTGGTCGACAATCCGGCCCACCATCCGGAAGGGGATTTCTTTTTCGAAAACGGGAAGCTCGCCCCGTCGGGCAAAGAAAAGCTGACGTATAGCGGCATCGGTCTCTACCATCCCGATCTCTTTGGCGGGATCGAACCGGGAAAGCCTGCCAAGCTCGCCCCGCTCCTGAGGCATGCGATTTCTGAACGCCGGGTCAGCGGCACCTTTCATCGCGGAATCTGGATCGACGTCGGCACGCCTGAGCGCTTGTCCGAACTCAATGGTAGAATCGGAAAATGAAGAATCATTCCATCCATGCAGAAAGAAGAAGGCGTCTCCTCGACAAGGTCGATGGGGTCTCCATTTTGCCCACTGCGCCCCATCACCTCAGAAACCGCGATTCGCATTACCCTTTCCGCTTCGACAGCCATTTCTACTACATGACGGGGTTCACCGAGCCTGAAGCCGTGCTCGTCATGATTTCGGGTCAAGATCCGAAAAGCATCCTGTTCTGCCTGGAAAAGGACATGGAAAGGGAAATCTGGGACGGCTACCGGTACGGGCCTGAAAAGGCGAAGGAAGTCTTCGCTTTCGACGAAGCCCATCCCATATCGGCGCTGGAGGCGATGCTGCCCAATCTGCTCGCGAACCAGCGCGTCGTCTCCTATCCGCTCGGGCAGGACGAGAAATGGGACAGGAAAATGCTCGCGGCATTGAACGAAGTGCGCGGCATGGGAAGAAGCGGCGTCTCTTCCCCCGCCGACATCAGGGACATCCGCGCAGAAATCGACGAGATGCGGCTCTTCAAGGACGAGGGCGAAATCGAGCTCATGAAGAAGTCGGCCGGCATCGCGTCAAGCGCGCACAAGCTCGCGATGAAATCGACAAGACCCGGGAAAATGGAATACGAAATCGAAGCGGAGCTCATCGGGGAGTTTCGCCGCATGGGCGCCCAGTCCCCTTCCTACAATTCCATCGTCGCAGGGGGGGCAAATGCCTGCATTCTTCATTACGTCGAAAACAATGCTGAACTGAAAAACGGGGACCTTCTCCTCATCGACGCGGGGTGCGAGCTCGACGGATACGCGTCCGACATCACCCGCACCTTCCCAGTGAACGGAAAATTCAGCCCGGCACAGAAAGCCATTTACGAGCTTGTGCTCGAAGCCCAATATGCGGCGCTTGCCGCAGTGAAACCCGGCGCATTATGGAACAGTCCGCACGAGGCTGCAGTGAAGGTTCTCGCACAAGGCTTCATCGACCTCGGCTTTTTCAAGGGAAGCGTGGACGGCCTGATCGAATCGGGAAATTACAGGCAGTTCTACATGCACAGGACCGGGCACTGGCTCGGGCTCGACGTGCACGACGTCGGCATCTACAAGAAGGAAGAGCACTGGCGGACGCTGGAGCCGGGCATGGTCCTGACCGTCGAGCCCGGCTGCTACATCCGCCCGGCCGAGAACGTCCCCGAAGCCTACTGGAACATCGGCATCCGCATCGAGGATGATGTCCATGTCGTCGATGGCGGCCACGAGATTCTGAGCATCGAAACCCCCAAGACTGTCGAGGAAATCGAGGACTGGATGAGTTCATGAGCGAAGTCGTCGACGTCCTCGTCATAGGAGGCGGCCCGGTCGGGGCCGCGCTTGCGCTCTCCCTCAAGGGGGAAGCGCTTTCCGTGACGGTGTTGGAGGCAAGAACCTCCCCTTCGAATGACCCGCGCGTGCTCGCCCTTTCCCACGGCAGCCGCCTTTATCTCGAGAAAATCGGCGCCGACATCGATCCTGCGACCCCCATCACGAAAATCCACGTCTCCCAGAAAGGCGGCTTCGGCAGGACGATCCTGACGGCAGAAGAATCCGGCGTGCCCGCCCTGGGCTACGTCGCCCGCTATGCCGACGTCCACCGCGCGATCGCATCGAGGCTCGATTCCCAAACCTGCATTTCAGGGGCCGTTGCCGCCGAAATCGACCTGGACGGCGAATACGGCACCGTCGATTTCGACCATGAAGGAACGAGAAGACGGATTGCCGCCAGGCTCATCGTGATGGCCGACGGCGGAAAGCTCGTCGGGCATGTGAAAGGGATCACCCAGCATGTGCGCGAATACGGTCAGTGGGCGATCACCGGCCAGGTGAAGACGGAAAAACCGCATTGCAACACCGCCTACGAGCGTTTCACCCCCGACGGCCCGCTGGCGCTCCTGCCCAGCGGGGACGGATTTTCCCTGGTCTGGACGGCATCCCCGGAAGAGGCCAAGGCCATTCTCTCCCTCGAAAGAGGCGCTTTTCTGGAAAAGCTCCAGAACCATTTCGGGGAAAGGCTGGGGCAATTCGTCGATTGCGGAACCCTGTCCGGCTTTCCCCTCGTCCTCAGGTATTCGACCCCATTCGTATCCAGCCATCTCGCGCTCGTCGGCAACGCAGCACAGACCCTGCACCCCGTATCCGGCCAGGGGCTCAACCTCGGCCTAAGGGATGCGGCCATGCTGTCCCGCGAAATTCTTGAGAGCGATTCAATCGGTTCTGAAAAAATGCTCTCGAATTACAGGAAAGCGCGCGAAATCGACAGGGGAAGCGGGATACGCTTCACCGATTCCCTGATCAGGCTGTTCTCGAACGAAATCCCTCCCCTTCGCGCAGGACGCGGCATCGGGCTCGCCGCTCTCGACTGCCTTCCCCCCGCAAGGAAATGGTTCTCCAGAAGCATGATGTTCGGCTTCAAGACAAGATCCATTTTGTGAAACCCCCGGAAAAGTTTACAATGACCCCTTTTTCGACGAATAAATCCCAGTGAGAATCGGCCCTTATCAGCTCAGGAACAACCTGGTCGTCGCCCCGATGGCGGGCGTCACGGACAGGCCTTTCCGCCAGCTTTGCAAGGCGATGGGAGCGGGCATGGCCGTCTCCGAGATGGTTTCCAGCAATTCGCTGCTGTGGGGAAGCGACAAGACCAGAAGGCGGGCGAACCACGACGGCGAGGTCGAGCCGATTTCTGTCCAGATCGCGGGCGCGGATCCGAAAATGATGGCTGAAGCCGCGAAATACAACGTCGACAACGGCGCGCAGATCATCGACATCAACATGGGCTGCCCTGCCAAGAAAATCTGCAACGTGATGGCGGGCTCCGCTCTCCTGAAGAACGAGGAGCTGGTCGGAAGCATACTCGACGCCGTGGTGAACGCGGTCGAGGTCCCGGTCACGCTGAAGATCAGGACCGGATGGGACACGGAAAGCAGGAACGCGGTACGCATTGCGAAAATTGCCGTGGAAGCCGGCATACAGGCGCTCGCCATCCACGGCAGAACGCGCGCCTGCGGCTACAGCGGAGAAGCCGAATACGATACGATCCGGGAAGTGAAATCGAGGATTTCGATTCCTGTCATCGCGAATGGAGACATCAATTCCCCTGAAAAAGCAAAGCATGTGCTCGAAAAAACGGGAGCGGACGCCCTGATGATCGGCCGCGCGGCACAGGGCAGGCCCTGGATATTCAGGGAAGTCTCACATTACCTCGAGACGGGCGAGCATCTACCCTCTCCGGAAGTCTCGGAAATCCATGCCGTCCTGAAAGCCCATCTCGCCGACCTCTACGCTTTCTACGGCGAAGAAACCGGCGTCCGGGTGGCGCGCAAGCATATCTCCTGGTACACGAAAGGGCTCGCGGGTTCCGCGCAGTTCAGGCACAGCATGAACCAGCTTCAGTCCTGTCTGGAGCAGGTCGAGCACATCGACCGCTTCTTCCTCGAGCTTGGCGAAAAAGGCCGGCGCCTCATCTACGCGGAGGACGAAAAATGGGCGGCATGAAGAGCGAGGGCGAAATGGGCGCGTGCGTCCGCAAATCGGTCGAGTCTTATCTCAAGGACCTCGACGGCGAAAAACCATGCGCACTCTACGACCTCGTCATGCACTGCGTCGAAAAACCCCTGATCGAAGTTGCGCTCACCCATACCAAGGGCAACCAGACCCGCGCAGCTGAATTGCTCGGATTGAACCGCAACACGCTCAGGAAGAAGATGCAGGACCTCGGCATTTCCTGAAAGACAATATGAATCCAATCCATCAAGCCCTGCTCAGCGTCTCGGACAAGACCGGCATCGTGGAATTCGCGTCCAGCCTCCACCAGATGGGCGTCAAGATCCTCTCCACGGGCGGCACAGCAAAACTCCTATTGGAATCCGGCATACCCGTGACCGAAGTCGGCGATTACACCGGTTTTCCGGAAATGCTGGACGGACGCGTCAAGACCCTCCATCCCAAGATCCACGGCGGCATCCTAGGCCGCAGGGACATTCAGGACCATGTCGAGACGATGGAAAAGGCGGGCATCGCCCCCATTGATCTCGTCGTCGTCAACCTCTATCCATTCTCCCAGACCGTGGCGAAGCAAGGCTGCTCGCTGGAGGATGCCATCGAGAACATCGACATAGGCGGACCGACCATGGTGAGGGCAGCGGCCAAGAATTACATGCACGTGGCTGTTCTGACCGATCCTGCCGACTATGGCAGGATAATCGAAGAAATGAAGCAGCAGTCCGGCGCCCTGAAGGACGCCACGCGTTTCGATCTTGCGAAAAAGGCCTTTTCGCACACCGCAGCCTACGATTCCGCGATCAGCAACTACCTCACTTCGATCGGCCCTGACGGCGGAAAGGGAATGTTTCCCGACCAGATCAATTTCAATTTCGTCAAGGTGCAGGGCATGCGCTACGGCGAAAACCCCCACCAGCAGGCCGCATTCTACCGGGACATGACTGCCCTGCCCGGCGGCATCGCAAACTATACCCAGGTCCAGGGCAAGGAGCTTTCCTACAACAACATCGGGGACGCCGATGCGGCATGGGAATGCGTCAAGACCTTCAACGACCCCGCCTGCGTGATCGTCAAGCACGCCAACCCCTGCGGCGTCGCTGTCGCGGACACAATAGCAAACGCCTACAGGCTGGCCTACGCGACCGATACGACCTCGGCTTTCGGCGGCATCATCGCCCTCAACCGTGAGCTCGACAAGGAGACGGCTTCCGCCATCACGGCCAACCAGTTCGTCGAAGTGATCATCGCGCCAAGCGCAGCCCAGGATGCGCTCGAGGTCACCGCGGCCAAGCAGAACGTCAGGGTGCTGACCGTTCCCCTGCTGGATGCGCACAACAAATACGACCTGAAGCGAGTGGGGGGCGGCCTCCTGGTGCAGACGCCCGATGCATTGAATGTCGATGAAAGTTCATTACGCATCGTCACCAAAGTCAAGCCCACGGACGCCCAGCTGAAGGACCTGCTTTTCGCCTGGAAGGTGGCCAAGTACGTGAAATCGAATGCCATCGTGTTCTGCAAGGATGGACGCACCCTGGGCGTCGGGGCAGGCCAGATGAGCCGGGTCGACAGCACCAAGATCGCCTCCATCAAGGCATCCCACGCCGGGCTGGATCTTGCCGGCTCGGTCGTCGCCTCGGACGCCTTCTTCCCCTTCAGGGACGGCGTGGACGTGCTGGCGCAGGCAGGCGCCATGGCCGTCATCCAGCCGGGCGGGTCGATGCGCGACGAGGAGGTGATCGCCGCAGCAGACGAGCAGGGCGTCGCTATGGTCTTCACGGGCTTCCGTCACTTCAGGCATTGATTCCATGAAAATCCTGGTCATCGGAAACGGCGGAAGAGAGCATGCCCTGGCATGGAAGCTCGCCCGCTCTGCAAGAGTCAGCCGGGTCTATGTCGCTCCGGGCAACGCCGGAACGGCGCTGGACGAAGGCTGCGTCAATGTGGACATCACGGAAATCACCGGCCTCATCGAATTCGCAAAACGCGAGTCGATCGCCCTCACCGTGGTCGGCCCAGAGGCGCCGCTCGCCAAAGGCATCGTGGACGAGTTCAGGGCGGCGGAATTGAAGATTTTCGGCCCGACGAAGGCGGCTGCGCAGCTGGAAAGCTCGAAGGCCTATGCCAAGGCATTCATGGTGAAGCATGGCATTCCCACTGCGGGTTATGCGGAATTCGAGGACATCGCGGCGGCTCACCGCCATGTCGACGAACAGGGCGCGCCCATCGTGATCAAGGCGGACGGCCTCGCAGCAGGAAAGGGCGTCGTGGTTGCCATGACCCTGGACGATGCGCATGCCGCCATCGATTCCATACTCGCAGGCGGCGGGCGGGTGGTCATCGAAGACTATCTGGAAGGGGAAGAGGCGAGCTTCATCGTCATGGTCGACGGGAAGAACATCCTTCCCTTCGTCACGAGCCAGGATCACAAGCGGCTTCTCGACGGCGACATGGGCCCGAACACCGGAGGCATGGGCGCCTATTCTCCCGCGCCCGTCATCACCCCCTCGCTGCACGCAAGGGTGATGCGCGAAGTCATCCAGCCCGCCGTGCGCGGCATGAATCAGGATGGCATCCCCTATACCGGGTTCCTTTACGCCGGATTGATGATCGCCAAGGACGGGACCATCAAGACGCTGGAATTCAATTGCAGGATGGGCGACCCTGAAACGCAGCCCATCATGATGCGTCTCAAGACCGATCTCAGCCTGCTCGTCGAGCACGGGGTCAACGGAACGCTCGACAAGATCGAGGCCGAATGGGACAGGCGTTCCGCGCTCGGGGTGGTGATGGCTGCAGGCGGCTATCCAGACAATCCCAGGAAGGGGGACGTCATTTCCGGCCTTCCGAAAAACGAGGAAGATTTCCATGTCTTCCATGCCGGGACAACCCTGGAAGGAAATCAGGTCGTCACGAACGGCGGGCGGGTCCTTTGCGTCACGGCGCTCGGCGACAGCGTGAAAATCGCGCAGCGGCGCGCCTATCAGGTGGCAGAAAACATTTCCTTTGACGGCTGCCAGATGAGAAAGGATATCGGCTTCAGGGCGATTTCGCCCAAGTCATGAATTCCGGCAGGATCAGACGGCATCTCAAAGCCGGCGGCGTCATCGCCTACCCTACCGAATCCTGCTATGGTCTGGGATGCTACCCAGAAAGCTTCAAGGCGGTTTCGCGCCTCCTCGAAATCAAGAAGCGTCCGCAAAGCAAAGGGCTCATCCTGATCGCAGGAAAGCTCAGGCAGATCGAGCGCTATATCGCGCACCCGCCCAGGCAGGATTCCCTGCTGAAATACTGGCCCGGGCCCTACACCCTGCTCCTTCGCGCCTCCAGACGCGTGCCTAAATGGGTCAAGGGAAGACACGACAAGATCGCATTGCGCATCACTGCGCACTGGGGTGCGGCCAAGCTTTGCAATGCGCTCGGCAGGGCGCTCGTCTCGACCAGCGCGAACCTCTCCGGAATGAAGCCTGCAAAATCCTACCGGGAATGCGCCAGGCGGTTCGGCGGCTCTGTTCTGGTGATACCGGGCAGAATAGGGAAAAGGAAGAATCCCTCGACCATCCTCGATTTCGAAACTGGAAAAGTGCTCAGGGCTTGACGGCCGATCTGCCCGTGTATAATAAGGCTGTCTTCAGCCAATGGGACGATGATAGCGGCTATTTCCAACGCCATCACAAAATCCATGCGCCATACTCTGATCAAGGCAGCTCTCTTCCAGGCCGCGCTCCTCTTCTCAAGCCTTTGCCATGCCGACGGTGCGCAGCCGCCCTACGTATTCGGCCAGGGGCTGCGCCTCGGGAATTATTATCTGTCGGGATATGCCAATATCGTCGCGGAAGACCCCTTCGGCCAGCCGGCGAAGCTTGCCCTGGATGATTTGAGCGTCTTCGCAGGCGGCCAAGTCAGCCGATGGATAAATCCCTTTGCAGAAATCGAACTCGCCAAACATACCTTGCTCAAGCAGGGCGGCAAACCGGGCCATGGCAACATCGTCGTCGAACGGCTCTACGACGATGCCCTGCTCTCCGACCGTGACACAATGCGCTTCGGCAAGACCCTCACCGCGTTCGGGGACTGGAACACCGTTTTCGCTTCCCCGCTCGTTCCCACCATTGTCCGCCCCAACACGACAGCCCTGGGTTTCGAGGCCTACGAGAGCGGGGTGACCTGGATGCATGATCTTCAGGACAATGAGACGCCCGATTTTCAGATCTACTGGCAGCCTGACTACGAGTGGTTCGAGCGCCTGCCGAGAGAAACGCGAAGGCATTTCCAGGATGTGTATGGCGCTCATGTCAACAAATCTATCGGTCTGATCGACAAAATCGGCGCCTCCATCCAGCACGGCGAACTCACCGAAACAGGTGAACACTATACGGTTTACGGCTTCAACGTCATTCAATCATTCGGCAACCTGTTGCTGGAGAGCGAAGCGCTCACTTCGCGATTTTACGGCAGGGCGCTGCCATGGGCGTCGCCAAGGCTGCACAAGCACGAATCGGGCATTTTCGGGCTTGCCGATTATTCCATCACGTCACAATGGCATGGCATTGTCGAATGGGAACGCTATCAGGACCATCTCGTCGCCATGCCTTCCAGGAACTGGCTGATCGGAATCAATTTCAAGCCCCAGCCCTACATGGTCTGGAAGCTCGAATATGTCCGCCAGAACGGGACGCCATCCTCTTTTTCGCCTATTCTAACGGGGTTGAATTGTTCATTTTCGACTCTTTTCTGAAGCGCAGGCTGATTCTTGTGCTGGGCCTGGTCTGGCCGCTCTCAGGCCATGCCCAAAAGCTCCTGATCATCGCCTCCCCTTTGGTTGCGGAAAACAGGATATCAATGAAGGAACTGGCCGACATATACATCATGAAGCAGCAGAACTGGTCCGATGGGGTCAGGATCGTGCCGGTCAACCGGGAAGTGACAAGCCCGGAGCGCGAGGAATTCTCGAGGCAGGTCTTCCATCTTTCTCCACAGCAAATGGCTGATTACTGGAACCGCCTTCGATTTCAAGGCAAGCTGCCTCCTTCCGTCCAGAGTTCGGATGAAGCCGTGCTGAATTTCGTTCGCACCATTCCCGGGGCAATCGGGTATGTCCATGCCCGTGCCTTGCCCAAGGACGTCAAGTTACTGATGGAGCTTCAGTGACCATGAAATCCCTTCGCAATGGAGCGAGCCGGCTTTCGCAGTCCATCTACGTGACGCTGACCATCTTCTTCAGGAAGGAGACGCAGAACCATGCTTCGGGCATGGCGCTCTACTTCTTCCTTTCGGCCATTCCCCTCGCCTACCTCCTGAACACGAGCGTCTCGGGCAACCTGGAGTTGAGCGAATCCCTCTATTTCATGCTGAACATGCTGCACCTCAATTTCATGGATGTCGATTTTTCGAGATCCTCGGGCGAATATTACGGCCTGTTCAAGGTCACCAGTTGGGTGAGCATAGTGGTGTTGCTTTGGAGTACGAGGGGGCTCATGCGTTCCGTTCAGGGCGCGTTTGCGGTGATCTTCTCGGCCCCCAGGAACAGTCGCTTCATCATCGTCAACTTGATCTCCCTCCTGATCATCCCCTTTTCCTTTCTCATTCTGGGCCTTTGGGGCCTCGGAGACTATCTCACAGTCCACCTCGATTATGCCGCGATCGGCATCCCCGTTCTCGGCCGTGTCCTTAAACCGTGCTTCGTCCTGATCGGCATGCTGACGCCTTTTCTGGTGGCCTGGTCCGTCGTCTTCCTGGCCTTCTATCTGATTCCGCCGAAGCGGCCCGGCATTCGCCTCGCGATCGCAACCAGCTTCGCCTGCACGCTGCTCATCGCGCTGTTCCAGTTCTTCACGAACACCGTCTTCAAGGTCGATCAATACATCCGCATCTACGGATCGCTCGGGGCGATCATTTTCGCCTTGATCTGGGCTTATATCATCAGCCTCATTTTTCTGCTCTGCGCGGAATTTTTGCGCGTTTCCGGAAAAATCGACGTGATCGCGATGGAAAAGATCTTTCTGGGCAGCGAAGAAAGAGGCCGGCTCGCTGCGCGTATCGAACATGCCCTGTTCAAACGCTCCGAACGCCTGTTGGAGAAATATGGCCGGTTCTGCCACAAGGATGCAATCGTCATTCGACAACATTCCTCTTCCTCATCGATTTTCTATCTTTATTCAGGAAAGATCGGAGTCTACAAGAGCGGCCGGCAAGGGCTCGTCAGGACAGGGGAAGTGAAGGAAGGCGAACTGTTCGGCGAAGTCGACCATCTTCTGGGCAGGCCGGCCAATGCAACATTCGTTGCGGAAGCCGAGAGCTTCCTGTTCGAACTCACGCCGGAAATTTTCGACGGCTTGATGAACTCCAGCCTCAATTTGTCCAGACAGGTCATCGGTTCGCTTTGCCAGGCCTTTCCCAAGTAAGGCTGCGGCAAGGCGCCGCCTTCTGCGGTACAATCAGGCATGGGTACACAAAACACGGAGAAAAAATGGACATAGCAGGCGTCAAGGACTTCCTCACGGAATTGCAGGAACTGATCGTCGAAAGGATCGAGCAGGTCGACGGAAAAAGCTTTCGCCGCGACAGCTGGAATCGGCCCGAAGGCGGCGGAGGCACGTCCTGCGTCATCGAGGAAGGCAACGTGCTCGAGCGCGGCGGAGTCAACTTTTCGCATGTCTTCGGACGCGGGCTTCCCCCGTCTGCAACCGCTTCGCGCCCCGAACTCGCCGGCCGGTCTTTTCAGGCGATGGGTGTCTCCCTCGTCTTTCATCCGAGAAACCCCTACGCACCGACCGTGCACATGAACGTGCGCTTTTTCATCGCGGAAAAGGAAGGGCACGACCCCGTATGGTGGTTTGGCGGTGGAATGGACCTCACCCCCTATTACGGATTCGAGGAAGACGCCATCCATTTCCACCAGACCTGCAGGAACGCGCTGCAGCCTTTCGGCTCGCAATATCATCCCGAATTCAAGAAATGGTGCGACGACTATTTCTATCTCAAGCACAGGAACGAACCCAGGGGCGTGGGCGGCATCTTCTTTGACGACATGAACCAGCCTGATTTCGAAACCTGCTTCAACCTGACGGAGAGCGTTGGAGACCATTTCCTGCCGGCCTACGTGCCCATCCTGGAGAGGCGCATGGATACGCCATACGGCGAGCGCGAGCGAGACTTCCAGGCTTACAGGCGCGGCCGCTACGTGGAATTCAACCTCGTTTTCGACAGGGGAACGCTGTTCGGCCTGCAATCGGGGGGAAGAACCGAATCGATCCTGATGTCCCTCCCGCCCATCGTGAAATGGCGCTACGACTGGCATCCCGAAAAGGGAAGCCCGGAGGAAAAGCTCTACACGGACTTCATCATCGGCCGCGACTGGCTCTAGCGCGCGACGCCTCCGGCGCTTTTTGCAGCATACATGGCTTCGTCCGCATGCTTCATGAGCGCCTCCCCGGTCTCGCCGTGACCCGGGTAGACCGCGACGCCTACGCTGGCCGAAACGGAAAGCTCGAGCCCGGAGATCTCGAAAGGCTTCGCAATCTCGGTTCGGACCTTGCTGGCGACATTTTCAGCGTCTTCGAATGCCTCGATCTGGTGAAGCAGGACGACGAACTCGTCACCGCCCAGACGGGAGACGGTGTCGGATTCCCTGACGCATGACGTGAGCCTCGATGCAACCTCCCTGAGCAGCATATCTCCGACGTCGTGACCGTGCGCGTCGTTGATCGGTTTGAATTTGTTCAGGTCGATGAACAGGACGGCAAGCTTGCCCCCTTCCCGCCTGGCCTGGGAAAGCGATTGTTGCAGGCGATCGGCGAACAGCGCCCGGTTGGGCAGGTCGGTGAGTATATCGTAATAGGCAAGATGCCTTGCCCGCTCGTCATCCTCCCTTCTTTGGGTGATGTCCGTGAAGACGGCGACATTGTGCCTGACCCTTCCCTTGTCATCCTTGAGGGTCTTGATGGTGAGCCATTCAACGTATATTTCGCCGCTCTTTCTGCGGTTCCACATCTCGCCCCGCCACGCGCCCGTTGCCCCCAGCTCCCCCCAGAGAGCGTTGTAGAATGCCTCGTCGTGCTTTCCTGAAGACAGCATGTGGGGATTCCTGCCGATCGCTTCATCCGGCCTGTAGCCTGTGATTGCAGTGAAGGAAGGATTCACTCTCAGAATCCTGTTCTCGGGGTCGGTGATCAGGATGGCTTCGTCTATGATATCGAAGACTGTCGCGGCGAGGCTGATTTCCTCTTCCTTCTCCTTTTGTTCTGTCACGTCGGTCATGATGCCGATGAGATAGAGCGGCTTGCCTTCCTCGTCGTAGATCGGTTTTCTGTAAACATGGACAATCCTGCTCATTTTCAGGCGCGCATTCCAGAACACCTCCTCGAAGTCGACTGGAACCTTTCCGGCGAAAACCTCGGCCCCCGTCTCCACGAATCGGTCGACCTGCTCAGGAGGAAAGAACCCGCTGCCGTCCGTGCCCTTGACCTCGGAAAAGGAAACCCCCCACTGTTCCTCGCACGCCCGGTTCATCAGCATGATCTTGCTCGACTCGTCCTTGATGTACAACGAAACGGGCATCAGATCGACGATTTCCTGCAGGCGCTGCTCGCTCGCCTTGAGCGCAGCCTCCCAGCGTTTCCTTTCTTCGATGTCGGCCACGATGGCGATGGTCCTGACGCTCTTGTCCGCTTCGTTGCGCAAAATGGAAACGATGATGTCGGCCCAGAAAACGCTGCCATCCCGCCTTACGAAGCGCTTCTCGATATGAAATCCTTCCGATTCGCCCCTTCCCAGTTTGCTTAGGTTTTCAACCGTCTCCTGTCGGTCTTCCGGATAGGTCAAGTCGACAGGCCTCATTTTTTTCAGATCATCTTCTCCATAACCCGTCATGGCCTGGAATTTCGGATTCGCCTGAACGATGAGTCCGGTATCGATATCGACCGAAACCACGCCAGCAGGCACTTTCTCGTACAGGGTCCTGAAACGGTATTCGCTTTCGATCAGCTCCCTGTTCATTTCTGCTGCAAGTTTGAGGGCGCGGTTTCTGCCGTGGACGAGAAGCCAGGAAAGCATGAAAAGCAGCAGGCTGATGGCGATGCCGCCTGCCGCCGTCGCGTACTGCCTGCCCCTGTCTATCTTGGATTCGAAACCGGGAAGGGAGGCAACCTCGACGGTCCATGTCCGCCCGGACACCTCGATCTCGCGTATCGAAGTGAAGCGGGCATGCGCGAGCCTGGGGAAGCTGTCGAACATTCTGCTCGAATCCTGCATGTCTTTGCCGTCGAAGATCTCGATGTCGAATTCCTGTTCCCTCTCCCCGAGTATCCCCCGCATCAAGTCGTCCATCCGGAAAGGGCTGTACACCCAACCAATCAGCGCTTTCCTTCTTTCCTCCACTGAATTGTGGGGCAAGCCGTTCCGGTAGATCGGGAGGTAAATAAGAAAACCTGACTGGACATCCTTCCCTGCTTCCTGGACCAGCAGGACCTTTCCGGACATAGCGGCGACGCCGGTGTCCGTTGCCCGGCTCATTGCCTCCCGCCTTACTGGCTCGGACCACATGTCGTAGCCGAAAGCGCGCTGGTTCATGGCGCTGAAGGGTTCGAGATAGACGATGGAAGTATAGATATCCCGCTTTCCTTCCGGATGGACGGCATACCCGGGAAACCCTTCGCTGCGTATCGAAGCGACATGGCTTGCCAGCTTATCGGGGGGAATGACGACGGCATAGCCCACGCCGAGGATGCCCGGATAATTCTCCTGCAGGCCAAGCGAATCGACGTAGGTGCGCCACTCATCTCTTTCCACGAGCTTCGATGCGGCGAAAAGACCCCTTCCCCCTCTGAGCACCTGCCTGTAGGTATTGAGCCGGCTCACGATGCCGGCGCCGATTTCCTTCGCCTGGAGTTCGAAATCGTCGGATGCGCGCTCATCCGAAAGAAGCATTGTCTGCTTCCAGGCAATAAAGGTGACGGAAAGGGAGAACGCGAGCACCAGCCAGGGCAGGAAAGACATGCCAGGCGGCTGCTTCTTGAATTGGGATTGAGGTGGCAAGGTTCCGCTCCCTGGGGATTGGATCTATTCTATCCCAGTTATCGAAATTGCGCGCCTGTACCGCTTGAAGCCTTCCATCGCGGCAAGCAGGAGCAGGGAAAGCGCAAGCAGGGCGAGCCATGTCGAGAAGGAAACCGGCCGGACATGAAGAATTCCCGGCAGGGTGTACTTGGCCAGAATATGAATCGCCTGGGCGCCCAGCGTGCCGAACAACAGCAGCCTGTTCTTGAAAGGATCATGGTTGAAGACCGAAAGCGACTCTGAGCGGCTGTTGAATGCCTGCATGTTTTCGAACAGCACCATGAGCAGCAGGATGATGTTGTTCGCCTCGATTTGCCCATATCCATGGTGGAGAAGCCATAGGTAGGTGCTGAAGGAAACTCCCCCGATCAGCACCGCGGAAAGCAGGAGGAAGATCACCTTGCGGATGTTGGAATAGGCGACACGCCCTTCCTCGATGCCTGCGACGATGGAGGCAAAATTGTCGTCGGTGAGAACGAGCCCGGCCGTCTCCCTGGCGACGTCCGTTCCGTTTTTCCCCATCGCGATCCCGACATGGGCTGCGCGCAATGCGGGCGCATCATTGACCCCGTCCCCCGTCACTGCGACGAAATGCCCCTTTCTCTGGAGCGAATTGACGATCTGCAGCTTCTGCCCTGCGTCGACCCTGGAGAAGACGAGCGTCCTCGAGCAGAGCGAATCGAATATCGCCTCCCCTTCCAGCCTGGCTTCGTTCAGATCCGCTCCTGTCGCGACTTCCTCGAATTTTTCCGCGAGCCCGTTCTCCTGTGCCACGGAAAATGCCGTCGCAGAATGGTTCCCGGTGACCATGACGCCCCTGACTCCGGCCCGTTTGCATGCATTGATCGAAGTCTTCGCCAGGGTTTTCGCGTTTTCCGCATCCAGTGGAACATCCCCCTCTTCCGTTTCCATCTTCGCGCACATGTCGAGGACAGTCTCCACCGCACCCTTGACGAAGACCATGGATGATCCTTCGATCAGGTTGAGGCTCGTCCTGGTCCCGGCGCAGATCGAAATATTTAATGTTCAGCTGGTTTCCATTCCGCATGATCCAATCATAGTTTACCCGACCCTTTGCAATCTCGATCGGCCCGCAGTCTTCCTGTTTACCTCGAGGATCTCCCCTGAGTTACAATGTACCGCATGAAATGCCCTTGCGGAAAACCCCTGGATTACGATTCCTGCTGCGGAATGTACCATTCCGGGAAAAAAGCGCCCGACGCGGAATCGTTGATGCGCTCCCGCTACAGCGCATATTGCCTCAGGCTGGAATCCTATCTCCTCGAAACCTGGCACCCTTCGACGAGGCCGGGCGGCATCGAATTCGAAGGGCTCAAGTGGATAGGACTGGAAGTGAAGGCTTGCACTCAAGACACCGTCGAATTCGTCGCGCGATACAAGGTGAACGGAAAGGCCTACCGCTTGCACGAGAACAGCCGCTTCGTTTTCGATGACGGGGCCTGGCTCTATCTCGAAGGCATCTAGCGTTCCAGGGCAGCGATCCGCTCTTCTATGGGCGGATGGGTCATGAAAAGGCGTGCAATCCCCATTCCCGTGCTGCCTGAAATGCCGAATGCGGCCATTTTTTCGGGCAGGGAAGGAGGATGCAGGGTTTCCAGCCGCCTCAATGCGGAAATCATGTTTTCTTTCCCGGAAAGATGCGCGCCTCCCGCATCCGCCCTGAATTCCCTGCGCCTGGAGAACCAGAGCACGATGAGGGTCGCGAGTATCCCGAGGACAAGTTCCGAGACGATCATGGCGATATAGAAGGCCGGGCCGTTTCCGCGCTCTGTCCTGAAGACCGCCTTGTCGACAAGCTGGCCGATCACACGGGAGAGAAAGATGACGAAGGTGTTCACCACTCCCTGGATGAGCGCCATGGTGACCATGTCCCCGTTTGAAACATGCGTGATCTCGTGCCCCAGGACAGCCTCCGCCTCAATCCTTGTCATGCTCGAAAGCAGGCCGGTCGAGACCGCCACCAGTGACGAATTCCGGCTCATTCCCGTGGCGAATGCATTCGCGTCAACAGAATCGTAGATCGCGACTTCGGGCATGCCGATTTTCGCCCGCTGCGCATGCTGCCTCACCGTCTCGATCAGCCAGAATTCCTCGGGCGTCCTGGGCTCGGAAATCACTTTTGCGCCGACGGACATCATGGCCATGCGCTTCGACAGGGCGAGAGAGATGAACGATCCGCCGAAACCGATGAATGCCGCGAAAACGAGCAGCCCCTCGGGACTCGTTCCGCTTGCATGAAGATAGGGCTCGATGCCGAATGCCTTTACCGCAAGAGACAGGACGAGCAATACGGCGAGATTGGTGAGCAGGAATAGGAAGACGCGCTTCATGGAAATCCTCCCTGTGGACTATACAACTATAGCCCTATTTCCTCAGCATTTCCTCGAGGTCTCCGACCTTGTCGTACAGGAGGTTGATCCTTCTCGCGAGCCCCTGTATTTCCGAATGGGAACTCTTGTTGACGTTGAAATCCAGCTCGTTCCTCAGGCGGTCCTTCTTGTCCTGCCTGTTCTGGCTCATCATGATGATGGGCGCCTGTACGGCGGCGAGCATCGAAAGGAAAAGGTTCAGCAGGATGAACGGATAGGGATCCCAGGCCGACTTTCCGAGCTCGACGTTGACCGCCGTGTAGACGACAAGGGTGACGGCGAAAATGGCGATGAACGTCCATGAGCCGCCGAAGGAGGCGACCAAGTCCGCGATCTTCTCGCCGAAGGTCTGGGCTTCCTCGATCAGGTCGTTGGGATTGCGTGATGCACGAAGCCTGACCAGCCTTTCAGCGGCATGGAACTGCCTGCCCATGACAGTCATCAGGTCGAGGCCTGCGTCCGGCTTGCTGCGCAGCAGGGTGGTAATGTCGTTCCTGTCGAGTTCGATGCACTGCGATTCCTCGCCCGCGACCGCCTCGGACTGGTGGGGCGCTCCGGAAAGCATGGAGGCGAAGCCGAACACGTCTCCGTTCATCGGCTCGTCGATCAGCACGGTCTGCCCGTCCTCGTCTATGGTCGAGATCTGCACGGAGCCCGAAACCATGATGTAGGCGCGCTCGCTCGGCTCCCCGATCTTGTATATCCTCTGCCGTTGCCCGAATGTCCTGAGCTCGACCTGGGATGCGAGCACGGCAAGCTCGTCGTCGTCGAGCAAGGAAAAAAGCGGTACATCCCTCAGTATTTCCGGATTGCAGGACATGGGTCACTTTCGTAAAGCGAAAACAAGCCAACTTTATGACGGCAAGCTCAGCAATGCAACAAGCAGGTCCATGCCTTTGCCAAAACATGTTTTCTAGAGCGGCAGGCAGCCAATGCAAAACCGCAAGATCCGGGTCGCGTCCATCCCTTGCGGCATGCACAATAGGTTTTCGTCACATGCCTCGAAACGCGTATCATGAGCTTCCAGAGATTCCACGTGCTCGACTGTACGCATCGAGAGATGCCATACACCCTTGAAGGATGACATGTCCGATTACGACCGCATTGCGCAGGCGATTGAATTCATCGGCGGCCGCGCAGACCGCCAGCCCACGCTTGACGAGATCGCAGCGCATGTTCGCCTGAGCCCCTTTCACTTCCAGCGGCTGTTTTGCCGCTGGGCTGGCGTCACGCCCAAGCGCTACTTGCAGGTCCTGACCGTCGAGCGGGCCAAGCGGCTTCTTGCCGAATCCAGGCCGCTGCTCGATGTTGCCGATGCCGTTGGCCTCAGCAGCGGCTCCCGCCTGTACGATCATTTCGTCCATCTCGAGGCTGCAACCCCTGGTGAATTCAAGACGGCGGGCGAAGGCATGACGATAGAATTCGGCGTGCATGAATCGCCATTCGGCCCGATATTCATTGCGGTCACGCCAAAGGGCATCTGCAGTCTCGAATTCGTTGAAGGCGGTGCGGCAGGCGATGCGCGCGTACGTCTTGCCCGGAAGTGGCCGAAAGCCCTTGTCCGTGAAAACCCGGCGCTGACGGGCGCGACGGCCGATGCCGTATTCAGCGGCAATATTTCGCCTGACCGCCCCTTGTCGCTACATGTTTCCGGCACGAATTTCCAGGTCAGCGTGTGGAAGGCGCTCTTGCAGATACCCAGCAGTCAGGTGACCAGCTATGCCGAAGTAGCAAAAGCGGTCCATCATCCCCGCGCGGCGCGCGCGGTGGGCTGCGCCATAGGCGACAATCCGGTTGCCTTCCTGATTCCCTGCCACCGCGTCATCCGCCAGAGCGGAGACTTGGCCGGCTACCAGTGGGGAATAATACGCAAGCAAGCCATTCACGCCTGGGAAGCGGCAAGGCAGGATGCCGAATGACTGGGGACGACCGCAGCCCACGTGGACGGCAGCCGGATCGAGTCGGATCCTCTTTCAAGGAGATATTCTTCAACACACTGTTTTAATGCTGCATACCCGTATTGGGTATTACCCAATACGGGTATTGAATTGGACAGCCGCCAATGACGAGCTCAGCCTCCTTGCCCATTCATATCGTCACAGCTTGCCGCTTTTCGTATCAACTCATGGCATTCACAGGAAAGCAGCTCCGCGCGACCTTGAATCGCGCGAAGCTTGTTCATGACACCCAACCAAAAACAACTAACTATATATTTTATATAGTATTTTTATTTGATTTGCGCTTGATTGGCGATCCAAAATTTGGTACAAAATTAAAAATAACCAAATTTCGGGAGCGCAATATGACAGGTTACGCCAGGAACAGGGGCTTGGATGCCGGTTTTATAAATGCCGCAAACATGCAGCTTGAGCAAAACTCGAATGACTACCATAGAAAAATGCAGAGGCGAACGGCAATGTTCGTTTCTTCCTGTTCTGAAGAAACATTGTTGCAACTTAAGGCAACCGACAAGGATACGTTCCGCGAACTTCTCAGCTTAGTTGAAGCCTACAGGCAGCACTTGGACCAGCTATCCGACATGACGGAACGCGCCTTCAATAGGCTGCATTCCATGGATCTTCAAAAGAAACCGCCGATCATCGTCCAAAAATTGCGGGAGATGTCTAATGAAGCAGTCTAAGCCGGAATACATGGAAAAGGTCAGCGCATTGAACGAAGAGGGGCTGGATCGCCTATCCAGCAGAATGAAGGGCCTGTTGCTCAAGAAACTGAACAAAGAAAGGATTTCGATGGAAGAGGCGCTGGCGCTCCAGATGGAACTGGAAGACGAACAGCTTGAAGAATGGCGGAAAAACGTGAAGACGCTACGCGACAAGGCCGACGAAAATAGGTTTAGCCGTCACGAGATTTCGTGATCATGGACGGAGTATGGCGCCCAAAAGCAACCTATTTCAAAATTTGAGCTTCGGCCTCAAGCCAGTCATCCAGTTCGTGGCCAGGCGCGAAACCCCTCTTTTCTGCCAGATGGTATGCCGCCATTTGTATCATATGCCACTGCAGGTCTTTCATGGCGCTCACTTCCTCTTGTACCTCAGATTCTTCATGCGAAGAATCGATCACCAAGGCGCCGTAGAGCGGGATTGTTTCCTGATTCATTGGATATGCTCCTTTAAGTCAATTCATAATTTCATGCCCGGATCGATTTCGCCCAGAGCCATTACATTGGTGTTAAAGACGCCGCCACAGCGAGTCCGCTCAAGCAATCGGCGGCTCCAATCAGGCAGGAGGCGTCGATCAAATCCGATCAAAAAAAGCCCGCTCGAAGCGGGCCTAAGTCTTGGAGTGAGTGTAACAATGAAGCCGAGACATTCTAATCAGGAAACATTGCAGAAAATCGATCCTGAAATGACGAACCGTTGCTGTCGACCACCGTCAGAGGGCTAACCGCCTTTTCCCAGCCTGTAGGCTTCCAGCATTGCTTCCCTGAGCTTGGGGTCGGAATCGAGATCGATGTCCAGAATTCTTTTCGCGACAGGCCTCAATAGATCCAGCACCCTGCTTTCGCGCCACGCGCCCGAAAACCCTTCGGAATCGAAACGCCCTTCCTCCAGGAACTGAGAAGCGAGTCCGGTCGCATCCGAAAATTCGAGGTCGGCCTCCTCCATCACCTCGTAGAGATAGGAATAGGTGTCGATGTCGTTTTTTCTGGCGAGGATCGCGTGAAATGAAGGCATGGTGTCGTATTTTGAAAGCATTTCGTCGAAATCGACAACGGCCGAAAGCGCGTAACTCTCCCCCTTGAAGGAAAATTCGACGGCGACCTTGATGCTGTTCATGAGTCCCTCGAAATTGACGCCGAGGCTTCCCCCGTGATGCCGTCTATTTCGATCAGCATCTCGCAATATTCCGGCCGGCTCTCGACGGGGGTCGGGTCGTCCGCGCAGCTGCATCCCCCCAGTATCCCCTCGTAGAATATTCCTGCCCTGACCTTCAGGACCCCTTCTTCTTCAGCAGAATCGATGAGCATCGCCTCTATATTGTCCGCCAATGCATAGCTCGAAGAAGTGAGCCCTTCCTGAAGCGGGAGATCGGCCGAATTTTCGGCGAGCTCCTGCTTGAAGACCTTTTGAAAATCCGGGCTCCCCCAGGCCTTCATCGATCTCGACAGGTTCATCAGTGGGCCTCGTCCCAGTTGGATCCGGAGCCGCAGTCGACGAGAAGCGGAACGGAAAGGGAAGCCGCCCCTTCCATCAGCCTGGGGAGTTTTTCCATGACGGTCCCGAGCTCCGATTCCGGCACCTCCAGCACGAGCTCGTCGTGGACCTGCATGATCAGCCTGGAATTGAGCATGCTCCCGTCCAGCCACTTCTGCACCGAGATCATCGCCCGCTTGATGAGGTCGGCAGCCGTTCCCTGCATCGGGGCGTTGATCGCTGCGCGCTCGGCCGCAGCCCGCCTTCCCCCGTTCGAGCTCTTGATCTCGGGCAGCCACAATCTTCTGCCGAAAACCGTCTCGACATAGCCGTTTTGCTTCGCCTCCTCCCGCGTTCTCTGCATGTAGTCAGCGACCCCGGGATACTTCGAGAAATAGCGGTCGATGTAGACCTGAGCGGAGGAACGTTCAACCCCGAGCTGGGAGGCGAGACCGAAAACGGACATGCCATAGATGAGGCCGAAATTGATCACTTTCGCGTAGCGGCGCTGCTCGGAAGACACTTCTGCAGGCGGCACCCCGAATATCTCGGAAGCGGTCGTCCTGTGGATGTCCTCCCCTCGCGAGAAGGCCCGGAGCAAGCCTGCGTCTTTCGAGATGTGCGCCATGATCCTGAGCTCGATCTGGGAATAGTCTGCGGAGACGAGCCTGTGCCCTTTCGGGGCGACGAAGGCCTCTCTGATCTTCCGCCCCTCTTCCGATCTCGCCGGGATATTCTGCAGATTCGGGGAGAGACTGGAGAGCCTTCCCGTCACGGCGACCGCCTGGGCATAGGTGGTGTGCACCCTTCCCGTCCTGGGGTTCACCATCTTCGGCAGCTTGTCGGTATAGGTGGATTTGAGCTTCGCGAGCCCCCTGTATTCGAGCAGGATCTTGGGCAACGGATAGTCGAGGGCGAGTTCCTCGAGCACCTCCTCATCCGTCGAAGGCGCCCCGGTCTGGGTCTTCTTGCGCACGGGAAGCTTCAGGACATCGAAAAGGATTTCCTGGATCTGCTTCGGAGAATTGAGGTTGAACGGCTGGCCTGCGATCTCGAAAGCGCTCTTTTCCAGCTCGAGCAGCTTCTCCCCTATCTTGCCGCTCTGCACCCCCAGCATTTTCGAATCGAGCAGGATGCCGTACCGCTCCATCCTGAAAAGGATCTCGGACACGGGCATCTCCATTTCCGCATAGATCGAAGCGAGTTTTTCTTCGAGCTGCGGATGGAGAACTGCGTGGAGGCGAAGCGACAGGCTCGCGGCCTCGCAGGCATAGGCGGACGCGGTTTCGATGTCGACCTGGTCGAACCCGATTTTTCCCGCACCCTTTCCGACGATCTCCTCCCTGGAACGCTTCTTGAGATCCAGGTGGCGCTGCGCCATGCTCTCCAGATCGTGCGGCCTGTGGCTCTCCAGCACATAGGATTCCAGCTCGACGTCGTGATTCATTCCCGAAAGGCTGATGCCGTGGTTGGAAAAGACGTGCCTCATGTACTTGACGTTCATTCCCCCCTTGCTGCATTTTTCGGACTCAAGGAACCCCTTCAGCTTCTCCAGGGGAAGCTGTTCCGGCGAGCCGGGATAACGATGCCCGATAGGGACATAGGCCGAGCCTTCTTTCGTCGAAAAGGCAATGCCGACGATTTCGGCCTCCATCGGCTCGTCGCTGGTCGTTTCGATATGGATGAATGCGGGGGAAGCATTTGCAAGCTTCTTCAGCCATGCATCCAGCTGAGATTCCTCGAAAACGGTCTCGCATGTTGAAGGGGCCGGATCTTCCGGCGGCTCTTTTTCGGATTCGATTTCCTGCGATTCGATTTCCTTCAGCCAGGTTTTGAATTCGTACCGCCCGTAAAGATCGATGAGCTTCGCCCTGTCCCTCGGCTTTTCTTCGAGGTCTTCCCAAGAAAGACCGAGTTCCAGGTCGCACTTGATGGTGAGGAGCTTCTTCGCCATGGGAAGCCAGGACAGCGTGCGCCTCAAGTTCTCCCCGACCACCCCGGTAATTTCTTCGGCATGCATGGCCAGGTTGTCCAGACTGCCGTACTGGGTGAGCCATTTGACGGCGGTCTTGGGCCCCACCTTCTCCACCCCCGGAACGTTGTCGACCGCGTCCCCCACCAGGGCCAGATAATCGACGATCGCCTCCGGCGGCACGCCGAATTTTTTCGAAACTCCTTCCTCGTCCAGCCATTCCTCGCTCATCGTGTTGACGAGGCCGACATGCGGGTTCACGAGCTGGGCCATGTCCTTGTCCCCCGTCGAGACGACCGTCCTCATCCCTGCCTTGGAAGCGAGGGCGGCGAGCGTGCCGATCACGTCGTCCGCCTCGACTCCTTCGACCATGATGAGCGGCCACCCTGTCGCCTTGATCGCCTCGTGAATCGGCTCGATCTGAAGCGCGAGGTCTTCCGGCATGGGGGGGCGGTGCGCCTTGTACTCGGGATACCATTCGTCCCTGAACGTTTTGCCTTTGGCGTCGAAGACGACGGCGCTATAATCCGCCTTGACGTCCTTGTGCAGGCGGCGCAGCATGTTGAGGACGCCGTAGAGCGCGCCAGTCGGCTCGTTCTTGTGGTTTCGCAAGTCGGGCAGCGCATGGAATGCGCGATAGAGGTAGGAAGACCCGTCGACGAGCAGCAGCGTTTTGGATTTCAATTCTTCGGCATTCATCCTAGGGATCACCATGAACAAAAAAATTCTCCGCCCTGCAGAAAAGGCTGAAAAGCCCTGGTCTGCGCGCGAATCCTGGCGCATTTTCGGCATTATGTCAGAATTCTTCGAAGCGACCGAGCGACTCAATGCGGTCCATCCGGCGGTCAGCATCTTCGGCAGCGCGAGGACGAGCCCCGATCACGAGCATTACAAGCTTACCGAAAAAATCGCCCGCCTGCTCTCCGACGCCGGTTTCGCCGTCATCTCCGGGGGTGGGCCGGGCATCATGGAAGCAGCCAACAAGGGCGCATTCTACGGCCCTTCTGCGAGCATAGGCCTCAACATCCAGCTCATCCACGAGCAGCATGCGAACAAGTACCAGGACATCAGCCAGACATTCAGGCATTTCTTCGCGCGCAAGGTCATGTTCGTCAAGTTCGCCTCCGCCTACGTCGTCATGCCGGGCGGGTTCGGAACGCTCGACGAGCTCATGGAAGCCCTCACCCTGGTCCAGACAGGAAAAACCCGGAGGATCCCCATCATTCTCGTCCATTCCCCTTTCTGGCAGGGGCTGATAGACTGGATCAAGAATGTGCTCGTCGCCGAAAAGATGATCAGTCCGGATGACATCGACCTGATCCAGATGATCGACGAGCCCGAGGAAGTCGTGGATGCGATATTCAAGCATTACGAGTCGCGCGGCTTCGCGCCTTCGGAAGCCGAGCACGAAATACAGCTCAACCTCTGACTTTCGGATAGAATAAGGTCCTTCGGCCATGAACTCGGAAAATATCATGCGTTACGCCATCATCGCCCTCGCCTGCCTCTTGCCCGTCCAGGCTTTCGCAGACAATCCCCCGGGACTCGAACCACTCCCCGACGCCCCCCCTCCCCCCGTGGTGAGCGGAGACAAATCGCCCGAGCCCGAAGTGACGATTCAGCAAAAAGGCGAAGAGAAGATCGAGGAATACCGCATCCACGGCCATCTCTACATGATCAAGGTCACGCCCAAGCACGGCGTTCCGTATTATCTCGTCGACATGAAGGGGGACGGCCAGTTCGTCCGCCGCGGATCCATCGATCCAGGCGTCCGCCCGCCGATGTGGGTCATCCACCGCTTCTGACATGTCGGTTTTCACGACGGTCACACCCGATCAGCTCTCGATCTGGCTGGAAAACTTCGACCTTGGGAACCTGGTCGACCTGCAGGGCATCGCCTCCGGAATCGAGAACACCAACTATTTCGTGACGACGGAAAAGGGGAAGTATGTCCTCACCCTTTTCGAGAAGCTGACGCTGGACGAGCTCCCCTATTACCTCGACCTGATGGCCCATCTCGCATCGCGCGGCATCCCCTGCCCGAACCCTGTTCCGAATCATGAACATAGGCTTTTCGGGGCATTGAACGGAAAGCCGGCGAGCATCGTCACCTGTCTTGCCGGAAAGTCGGTCGAGCATCCCGATGCGCACCAATGCGGCCTCATCGGCGAAATGCTGGCGAAAATGCACCTCACAGGGAAAAGCTATTCCAAAAAAATGGCGAACCCGAGAGGCAGGAAATGGTGGGAAGGGGCGCTGCCCGAAATCCTGCCCTACACGAACAGAGAGGAAGGGAGGCTGCTCGAGGAGGAAATCCGCTTCCAGTCGGCCCAGCAATTCGACGCGCTGCCCGAAGGCGTCATCCATGCCGATCTTTTCAGGGACAATGCCCTTTTCGACGGGGAGAAAATAGGCGGGCTCATCGATTTCTACTTCGCCTGCAACGACAGGCTGCTTCTGGACGTCGCCATCACGGTGAACGACTGGTGCATCGAGAACCACAGGCTCGAAGAAAAGCGGACGAGGGCCCTGCTCGAAGCCTACCACAGGGTCAGGCCGCTTCAGGAAGAAGAAAGGAAGGCCTGGCCGATCCTGCTTCGCACGGCATCCTTACGCTTCTGGGTCTCCAGGCTGTACGACTATTATCTGCCGAGGCCGGGGGAACTCACCCATGCGAAGGATCCGGACCATTTCCGCTCCATCCTCGAAGGGCATGTCGCCAACCCCGACCCCGTCTGGCTCTAGAACGAAATCGTCTCGTCCACCTTCATCACCCTGAGCTTCGCCTTGGCGTGCCTCGCCTTGAGATCGGCAGCGAAATCCTTGGGCGTTCCGGTCAGGATCGGGAAAGTGCCATAGTGCATGGGAATCACCCATTCCGGCTTCACCAGTTTCACGGCCATCGCTGCGCGATCGGGCCCCATGGTGAAATGATCGCCGATGCAGGCGAGCATGATGTCGACCTTGTGGAATCCGGGAATCAGCGACATGTCTGAAAAGACGTCGGTGTCGCCGGTATGGTAGATCGTGGGACCGTGCTTCACCATGACCAGGAAGCCGCCCGGGTTGCCGCCCATGTGGATATCCTTGCCGTCGGATGACATCACGGACGAACTGTGCACGGCGGGGACGAATGCGATCTTCACTTCGCCGCCCAGGACGGTGATCACGCCGCCGAAATTGCCCAGGGTGTCGTACCCCGCCTGGTTCTTGGGATAGCCCGCATATCTCACGAGGCTGGTTCCCAGGTCGAAAGTGGAAACGAGCTTCGCACCCGTCTTCTTGGCGATCTCGACTGCATTGCCGACATGGTCGAAGTGGCCGTGGGTGATCAGGATCAGGTCGACCTTGCCGATGTTCTCGAGATCCTTCTTGCCTTCCTTGTTCGCCGGATTGTCGATCCATGGATCGATGAGCAGCACCTTGCCTTCGGGCGTTTTCACCTTGAATGCGGAATGGCCGAACCAGGTGAGTTCGGTCGAGGCGAATGCTGAAACTGGAAGCAGCAGCGCGAAGATTATTGCGAATATTCTGGTCATGTATCTCTCCCGTTTTTTGGGCAAGTATAGCTCAAATCAGGGATCAAGAACCTTTCCCCTGGAAGACTTGACCTCGCTTCTCTTTCCCTTCGCCACGAGCCGCTTCTCCTTCGACGCCCTGGTTGGGCGGGTGGGCTGTCTCGCTTTCCTTACCCTGGAAGCATCCATGACGAGATCCTTCAGCCGCCCGATCGCATCCGCCCTGTTTTTCTCTAAACTCCTGTAGCGCTGAGCCTTGATGACGACGATCCCGTCCCTGCTGATCCTGGCATCCTTCAACGCGAGCAGCTTCGCCTTCAAGTCTTCGGGCAGGGAGGAGGCATTGACGTCGAAGCGCAAATGGACCGCGTTCGACACCTTGTTGACGTTCTGCCCGCCCGCGCCTTGCGCGCGGATTGCGGAAATCTCGATTTCGCCCTCGGGAATCTCGACATTCATTTCTGGCATTTCGGGCAATAGAAGCTCGATCTCTGGCCCTGCCTGATCTGCCTGATCGGCGCGGAGCATTTGCGGCAAGGCTCGTCCGTCCTACCGTAAACGAAATAGTCCTGCTGGAAATAGCCCGGATTGCCGGAAGAATCGACGAAATCCCTGAGGCTGCTTCCGCCTGCCGCGATCGCCTCGGAAAGCGTGCTGACGATTTCTGAGGCGAGCTTTTCATAGCGGGACAGGCTTATCTTCCCTGCAGAGGTCTTGGGGCTGATCCCGCTCCTGAAGAGCGATTCGTTCGCATAGATGTTCCCCACGCCCACGACGATCTTGTTGTCCATCAGGAACTGCTTGACCGAAACCTGCCGCCCCTTGGCCAAGGCATGGAGCCTCTTCCCGGAAAATTCCGGATCGAAAGGCTCCATGCCCAGATGGGCGAGAAGCGGATGGGCGGCAAGATCGCCCCGCTCCCAGAGCACTGCCCCGAAGCGCCTGGGATCCCTGAACCTCACGAGGCTGCCGCCCTCGAAAAGGAGATCGAAATGGTCGTGCTTTCCAGGCGGCTCGTCTTTCTCGAGATAGCGCAGGCTGCCCGACATGCCGAGATGAAGGATGAGATTCCCCCTGCCGCAGTCGAGAAGCAGGTATTTCGCACGCCTCGAAATTCCTTCCAGAAGGGTTCCTGAAATCTCCTCGGCAAGGTTTCCCGGAACGGGCCAGCGCATGGCAGGATTCCTGACGGTGACGCCGGCTATCCTTTTCCCTTCGACATGGGACGCAAGTCCGCGCCGAGTCGTCTCGACTTCAGGCAGTTCAGGCATGTATCTCCCCGAGCGAAGGAATCAATGCATATTTCGCCGAAACCAGATAGACGGCATCGCCGCATTTCACGTATTGCTGGCCCGTGAGGGGATTCAGGATGCCGAAATCGAACTCAGTGGCATCGAAATGCAGCTTGAGCGCAGGCTTGTCGAGCCCGAACCTGGCAAGGTTTCCAGCATCGAGCCTCCGGTCAGACGTTGCCTCCAGGATGGAGAGGATCTGCTTCACGGCTTCCTTCTTCGCCTTTCCTCTTGTTGGGGCAGTAATTTCCCATGAATCGCCCATCCTTTCCAGGCTGATTTCAGGCATGCCCGGTTTCTCCATCCTGATGCTCGAAACCTTTTCCGGGGAAAGATCCGACAACCTGAAGCCAGAGGAATGCGGCCACAGGAAAATCGCCGCTGCGGCGAGCAGGGCTGCGCAAAGCAGTATCCAGTTCCTCACCTGCGCCTCCATCCGATGAAGGCGGCAATCCCGACGAAGGCGATCGGCAGGCCGAAGAGCAACCCGATCGCCATGGCAGCCGCCACGTTTTTCGAGAGGAGCATGCTTGCGTCGAACGTGGGCCTGGGCTGGATTGAAATCAGGCGCTCGTCTCCGGCGAGCCAGTTGACGAGATTGACGCCGAAATCCATGTTGCCGCCGTTGCCGACGAAGGCATTGGCGAGAAACTCGCCCGTCCCGACGACGACGATGCGCTGATCCTTTTCACGGACTGTCCGCTCCATGGATACCGCCACGGTGAAGGGGCCTCCATCATGCCTTCCGCTCGTCGAAATCCAGCCCTGCGGGGCGACCTCGACGAGCGGCGTGACATGCCACCCGCTGCCTTCCTTGACCCCGATTCTCCTTGCGAAGGGAAAAACGGTGATCAAATTGAAATTGCGCGTGATCGGGTGACGCCCGTAAAGCGTGCCGAGCGCCCAGCTCGTCGGCGCATTGAGCTTGGCTGCAGCGGGATCGACAACCGTTCCCGGGGTGAGATCGAGCCCCAGCCTGTCGGCGAGAGGCTGAAGGCCGTGCAGCGGCTCTCCTCTCCCATCGTCCTGATCGACCAGCCAAAGCAGGCTTCCCCCCTTTTCAACGTAATCCTCGATCCGCTTTTCCTCGCCTGGAAAGAGATCGACCTGGGGCGTCGTGATGACGAGCAGGTTCATGTTCTGCGGAATGCCCTGGGCGAGCGCGAGATTGAGGCTGTCTATCCTGAAGCCGTTCTTGGCGAGACGGCTGCCGAAATCGCCCAGATCGAAATTGGCTGCGCCGTCGAGCTTGCGCTCTCCGTGGCCTGACAATCCCATGACCAGCCTGTTTTCGCTGCGGGAAAGCCTGGTCAGCAAATTGGCGACCGCCTCCTCGTTCAGGGTCCTGACATGTTCGCTTCGTCCGCCATATTCGACGATCATTTCTCCGTCGACCTGGACCCCCGCTTGCTCCGCAAGCTTGGGCTGTTCCACCGGATCGATGAAGGACAGTTCGATGTCCGGCTTGATGCGCTTGTAGGGGACGAGGAAATCGCTGACGATCTGCCTCACGTCGCCATACTTTGGATCGTGAGCGGATGCGTAGGAGGTGATTTTCACGGGTCCCTTCATTGCCTCCAGGACCTGCCTGGTTGCACCCGAAAGGCTGAGCCTGCCGTTCTGGGTCAGATCCCATGTCTTCCTGTGCTGGCCGGAGAGAAAGCCGAGCATGAGGACAAGCGCGACGAGCAGGACGATCGGGACAAGCTTCTTCATCGCTGCTCCAGGCGCCATGCCGAAAGCATCAGGAAAAGGACGATCGCCAGAAGGAAATAGGCGATGTCGCCCGTATCGACCAGCCCCTGATTGAAGCGGTCGAAATGATCCGAGGGGGAAATGGCCCGGAAGAATCCGCCGGAACCGAAGCGAACCGCCCAGAGCCCGAGCAGCGCCCCGATCCCGCCGATGCCTGCAAGATAAGGATGGCTCGTCAGGCATGAAATATAGAGACCCAGCGCAGCAAAAGAAGCGGCGGCGAAAAAGAGGCCAAGGACATTCGAAAAAAGCAGACCGAAATCGATCTTTCCGCCGAGGAGCAGGGTGAGGGCCATGAAGAGAACGAGCCCGATGGCTGCGCAGAGAAAGACAAGAAGGCCCAGGTATTTGCCGAGAACGATCTCGAGTGAAGACACCGGGGCGGAAAAAAGCAGGGGGAGGGTCTGGTTCCTCGCCTCTTCTGCGATGAGGCGCATCGTGAACAGCGGAATGATCATCAGGAAAATCATCGACGCGGCAGAAAAGAGCGGGGCGATTATCCATTCCGTGACGCCTGGCGGATTGACGAGATGCTGCAGTTTGGCCTGCACGCCCAGGAATGCATCGAGGCGGGCAAGGAAAATCCAGGCCAGGATGGCCTGGAAGATGGCGAACACGATCCAGGCCTGGGGCGAGGAAAAAAGCGCCTTGGCTTCCCTGGCTGCAATGATCCTGATCACGAGCCCTCCCTCGTCAGTTCGGCGAAGACCGCTTCCAGGCTTCCCCTGGAAGGGGCGATGCGCGTGAGCCCCCATCCCTTATCGGCGGCAAGGGCGACGAGCGCCTCTGTCGGGTTTTGCTTCTCTTCGTGACGGAGAATGAAGAGGCCGTCGGAAAGCGCCTCGACTTTCGATATGCCATGAATGGACGACAATTCATCAATCGAAGGAGGATGCTTGAACCCAACTTCGACAGCGTGCCGGCTCCCTTCCAGACTCCCCTTGTAGACCTGCTTGCCGTGATGCAGGATCTCGACCCTGTCGCAGAGGCTCTCGACCTCGGAAAGGATGTGGGTGGAAAGGATCACCCCGCATCTGTTCCCGATTTCGCGTATCAATGCCCTGATTTCGCGTATCTGGTTGGGATCGAGTCCGGAAGTGGGTTCATCCAGGATGATGACATCGGGATTGTGGAGGATCGCCTGGGCGATGCCGACGCGCTGCTGATAGCCCTTCGAAAGCGAACCGATCAGGCGGCTTCCAGCATCCTGCAGCCCGCATTTCTCCTTGATGTCCGGGAGCGAATCCTGCATCGCTCGATGCAGCTTCATGGCGAACTTCAAATAATCGTCCACCTTCATGTCGCGGTAGAGCGGCGGCGTTTCGGGAAGATAGCCGAGCCTTGCCTTAGCCTTGAGGGGATCCTTCCAGAGATCGATGCCGCACAGGCTGACCGTTCCCGAATCAGGTCTCAGGTTTCCGGTGAGCATGCGCATCGTCGTGCTCTTCCCGGCACCGTTCGGCCCGAGAAAACCGAGCACCTCCCCCCGCCTGAGCTCAAGGGTAACGCCTTCGACGGCTATCCTTGCCCCATAGGACAGGCTGAGGCCGCGGGCCTCGAGAATGAGGGAAGCATCGGGTATTTCCATAAACGACTCTCTTGTGGTGCAGCTCAAATATACCTAATATGCGGGTATTGTTGAACGAATTTCCAACCTTATTCTCTAATTTAGCTTTGAACGCCATTCCCGCATGAACTTCAAACCATTCGCCTTAGCCCTGCCCCTGCTCTTCGCCGCATGCGCGCAGCAACCGGTCAAGCCGCAGCCGGCAAAGCCTGTTGAAGCCGCGAAGCCTGCTCCTGCAAAGCCCAAGCTCCCGGACATCGTTTTGAGCGAAGATCTGCTCTACGAGTTCCTGCTCGGAGAAATCGCGGGGCAGCGGGGCAATCTGGGCATCGCGACCGAAGCCTACGTGGACATGGCGAAAAAGACGCATGACCCGAGAATCGTGAGCCGTGCGCTCGACATCGCCCTCTTTTCCGGAAACGCGCACGATGCGCTCGAAATGGCGAAGCTTCTGGAAAAGCTCGACCCGGATTCCCAGAAGGCGAAGGAGGCGCTTTCCCCCCTCCTCGCCCACAGCGGCAATCTAGCCGAGGCGCGCCCCGGCATCGAAAAGCTGCTGGCACAGCAAAGCGGCGAGAAGCTGGGACGAGCCCTGCTCGAACTCAACAACCTTTTCGCAAATCAGCAGGACAAGCAGGCCGTGCTCGTCGCCGTGCAAGACCTGACGAAACCCTATCTCGCCCATCCCGAAGCGCATCACGCCATCGCCTTCGCCGCCTGGCAGGCAGGCAGGCTCGATCTTGCGCTCGAAGAAGCCGACAAGGCTGAATCGATGCAGCCTGGCTGGGAGCTTCCCGCCCTCCTGAAACTGCAGGTGCTGGAACAGCAGGACAAGAACAAGGTCCGGCCCTTCGTAGAGCATTTTCTCGGCAAATACCCGAAGTCCCAGGGAATCCGGCTCGCCTACGCGAAATTCCTGGTATCCGAAAAGCAATACACCGAAGCCCGGAAGGAATTCGTCGAGCTGAAACGGAATTTCCCTGAAAACAGGGAAGTGTCTTTCGCCGTGGGCCTGCTCTCCTTGCAACTGGGGGATGCCGATACGGCCATTTCCGAATTCAAGGGCCTGCTCGACAAAGGCTATCCGAACCCAGACTTCGTACGCTACTACCTCGGGCAAAGCTTCGAAAAAAAGAATGAACCGCTGGAAGCCGAAAAATGGTACGGGTCGATCGGACCGGGCAACCAATATCTTCCCGCAAAAGGCCGGATCGCCCTGATCATCCAGAAACGCAAGGGACTGGAGGCTGCGAGACGCTACCTGCACCATCTTCCGGCCCATAATGAAGCGGAAAAGATCTTCCTCATCGAAGCCGAAGCGCAGATGCTGCACGATGCGAAGCAATACAGGACGGCCTTTTCCGTCCTCGGCAAGGGGCTTGCAAAGTTTCCGGATTCCTCGAATCTGCTCTACGACCAGGCAATGGCCGCCGAGAAAATCGGCAGGATACGGGAGGCCGAAAAAAGCCTGAAGAAGCTGATCCGCATGCAGCCGAATTTCGCGCAGGCCTACAACGCCCTGGGCTACACCCTCGTCGAGCACACCACCCGCTACAAGGAAGCGCAGCAGCTGCTCGAGAAAGCGCTCGCCCTCTCCCCGGAAGACCCCTTCATTCTGGACAGCATGGGTTGGCTGCAATACAAGATGGGGCACAAGGCTTCCGGCCTAACCTATCTGAAGCGCGCCTATTCAGGACAGCACGATCCTGAAATCGCAGCGCATCTGGCCGAAGTGCTCTGGGCGACCGGCAGCCGGGAAGACGCCAGGCAATTGCTCGAATCTTCTCTCAAGGCGAACCCGGGCAACGCGGCACTGGAGAAGAGCATGAAAAAATTCGGGCATTGATGCGCCTTTTCCTGCTCCTGCTGCTTCTTTTCGCCGGATGCAGCACAGTGCCGCCAAAATCGACATCGCCGGACACCCTGTTCGACATATCCGGCAGGATAGCCGTGAAATACGGAGACGAGGGTTTCTACGGAAACCTGCGCTGGATCCACAGAAAGCATTCGGATGAAGTCTGGCTGCTCTCCCCCCTGGGGCAGACGGTGGCCCATATCCGGAGCGATCCCGGAATGGCACGCCTGACCGACCGCAATCTGAAGGAATACACGGCCTCCGACGTCGAGACCCTGACAGAAAAAATCCTGGGATGGCGCCTTCCGCTCGATGGGCTCGACTGGTGGGTAAGGGGAATCGCCTCAAGCCGCTCGCCTTCCGTCGCTTCCTATGACGAGGCGAACAGGATCGTTTCGCTCAGGCAGGACGGCTGGGAAATCCGCTATCCGCGCCGTTTCGAGAACGGTTCACCGAAAGTGGTCGTGCTCGAGCGCCAGAGCATCCGGATCAAATTTGTCATCGACGCCGACTCGTGATCCGCTACCCCGCCCCCGCCAAGCTCAACCTTTTCCTCCATGTGGTGGGGAGGCGGCCCGACGGCTACCATTTGCTCCAGACGGTGTTCAGGTTCATCGATTATTGCGACAGCCTGACATTCGAAATCACGGATTCCCCCGAAATCACCCTCCTCGACCCGATTCCCGGTGTGCCCCAGTCGTCCAACCTCTGCGTGCGCGCGGCGCAGCTGCTCCAGATCGAGGGAAACTGTAAGCTGGGGGCCAAAATCGGACTGGAAAAGAAACTGCCGATGGGGGGAGGGCTGGGCGGGGGAAGCTCGGATGCGGCAACCACCCTGATCGTGCTCAACAGGCTCTGGAAGCTGAATTTCAGCCGGGAACGGCTGATGGAGATCGGCTTGAAGATCGGCGCGGATGTCCCCGTGTTCGTCTTCGGAGAGAATGCTTTTGCAGAAGGAATAGGCGAAAAACTCGAACCCGTTTTTCTCGAACCCGCCTGGTATCTGGTTCTCGTTCCGCCCGTCCAAATTCCGACGGCCGAGATTTTCGCATGTCCGGAATTGACAAGGGACACGAATCCCATCAAAATATCGGACTTTTCGATCGAGACGGGTCACAATGACCTGGAGCCGGTCGCCTGCGGACGTTATCCCGTCCTGGCAGACTACCTGGCTTGGCTCAAACGGTATGGGCGAGCGCTCATGACAGGGTCCGGATCCTGCGTTTTTGCCGAATTTTCGAGCGAAAAGGATGCGAAGATCGCGCTGGAAGCATTGCCCGAGGAAATGCAGGGCTTTCTGGCCAGGGGTCTCGATCACCATCCGCTGAAGGATTTTTAGCGGAAACAGTTTTGGGGAGTCGCCAAGTGGTAAGGCACCGGATTTTGATTCCGGCATTCGTAGGTTCGATCCCTACCTCCCCAGCCAGTTTGACTTTCGAAGCAGAAGGATTGATGGCATGGCCTACGACAGTCTGATGGTGTTTACCGGCAATGCCAATCCCGCGCTTGCGGAGGAGGTCGTGCGGCACCTCAGCATCCACCTCGGACGGGCGACCGTCACGCGCTTCAGCGACGGCGAAGTGATGGTGGAAATTCTCGAAAATGTGCGGGGCAAGGATGTCTTCGTGCTGCAATCGACCTGCCGTCCGACCAACGATCATCTGATGGAGGTGATGGTGATGGTCGATGCGCTGAAGCGCGCATCAGCCGGGCGCATCACGGCCGCCATTCCCTATTTCGGCTATGCGCGCCAGGATCGCCGCCCCCGTTCTGCCCGTGTCGCGATCACGGCCAAGGTCGTGGCCAACATGCTCACCAGCGCCGGCATAGACAGGCTCCTGACGATGGACCTGCATTCGGACCAGATCCAGGGATTCTTCGACGTTCCCGTGGACAACATCTATGCGATGCCGATCCTGCTCGGAGACATCTGGAAGCACAACTACGACGACCTGGTCGTCGTCTCTCCCGACATCGGGGGCGTGGTGAGGGCACGGGCGCTGGCGAAAAGACTGGAGACGGATCTTGCCATCATCGACAAGCGGCGCCCGAAGCCGAACGTCGCCAAGGTCATGAACCTGATCGGTGACGTGAGCGGCAGGACCTGCGTCATCATGGACGACATGGTCGACACGGCCAACACGCTTTGCGAGGCGGCTGCGGCGCTCAAGGAACATGGCGCAAAAAGGGTGATCGCCTACTGCACCCATCCCGTGCTTTCGGGACCTGCCGTGGAGCGGATCAAGAACTCCGCGCTCGACGAACTGGTCGTCACCGACACCATCCCCCTGAAAGAGGATGCGAAAGAATGCGGGAAAATCAGGGCCATCACGATTTCCGGCCTGCTTGCCGAAACGATGCTGCGCATCAGCAACGAGGAATCGGTGAGCTCGCTTTTCATGGAATAGTTTCTTAACCTGCGGGCTGGTCGCGGTCCGCTTTTTTTGGAGTAGTAAAATGCAAATCGAAATCAGCGCAACAGCGCGCAAACTGCAGGGAACGGGTGCGAGCCGCCGCCTGCGCATCGCCGGTCGCGTGCCAGGTATCGTCTATGGCGGCGGCAAGGAAGCGCAAGCGATCGAACTCGATCACAATGCCATCTTCCACCAACTCAAGAAGGAAGCCTTCCATTCCTCGATCCTGAAGCTTTCTCTTGAAGGCGCAGTCGAGCAGGTGCTGCTCAGGGACGTGCAGATGCACCCCTACAAGCCGCTCGTACTCCACATCGATTTCCAGCGTGTGGCGAAAGACCAGAAAGTGCACATGAAGGTGCCCTTGCACTTCGTCAATGCGGACATCGCGCCCGGCGTGAAGCTCTCTTCAGGCATCGTCAGCCACGTCATGACTGAAATCGAGGTGTCCTGCCTTCCCGGAAACCTGCCCGAGTATATCGAGGTGGACTTGGCCACGCTGGCGCTGGGCCATTCGATCCACATTTCTGATCTCAAGCTGCCCAAAGGCGTCGAGGCGATCGTTCACGGCGATGATTCCGTCGTCGCGACCATCATCCTCCCCAGAGGCGCTGTCTCGGAAGAAGCGGCTGCGCCCGAAGCCTGATTAGCCCATGGGCGGAATCAGGCTGGTCGCTGGCCTGGGCAACCCGGGGAAGGAATATTCGGACACCCGGCACAATGCCGGATTCTGGTGGGTCGACAGGCTCGCCTCCCTGGAAAATGCCCCGCTCAGGATGGACCCCAGAATGCACGGTTCCACCGCCCGCATTCCTGGGGACATCTGGCTCATCGAGCCCCAAACCTACATGAATGCGAGTGGAAGGGCCGTTTCGGCCCTTTCGCGCTTCTACAAGATTGCACCGGGGGAAATCCTGGTGGTACACGATGAACTCGATCTCGAGCCTGGAACAGCGAAGCTCAAGCTGGGCGGCGGACTTGGCGGCCACAACGGACTCAAGGACATCGCCGCCCACCTCGGGACCCAGGGCTTCTGGCGCCTGCGCATCGGCATCGGGCATCCCGGGGAAAAGAAGAACGTTTCGGATTACGTGCTGAAGCCTCCGCGCAAGGAAGAATCCGAGCTGATTTTGGATGCAATCTCGAAAAGCCTGGATCTCTGGCCGATGATTGCGAAAGGCGAGCAGCAGGCAGCCATGCTGAGGCTGCACACGAAATCCTAGACGATGTCGATGTCGTCTTCCGACTGCAAGGTGGTCAGCGCAAGTTCGATATTGGCGGCGACCTTTTCCGCATAGACGGCGGCCTCGTGCAGACGGTTTTCCCTGTAAAATGAGGCCTTCTTGCGGAACAGTTCGATGTCGGACTCAAGCAATTTTCGGATATCGGGTTCCATGTTCTTTTCCTTTAACGAACCTGCTTAAGCATTATAGTACAATTGGGATGTTATTGAGACAACCTCAGGAAAGAAAAGGTTTCATCAAATGAAAGACAGCGAGCAACTCCTGATCGACAGCATCACAGACAGCAAGATCACCATTCCACCTCAGCCGGGGATTCTTCTGGAAATTGATCGCATGATCAACAGCTCGAACGACAACATCAAGAGCCTCAGCAAGCTGATCAGCTCGGATGCCGGAATGACAGCAGCCATTTTCAGGCTGGCCAACTCTTCCTTCTACAAATCGAGCAGCAAGATCACCAGCATCCAGAAGGCCATTTCCATCGTCGGCCTGACCCAGATCGCCAATCTCATCAAGGCCCTGGCGCTGAAAACTGCGCTCGGCGGAAACGGGGCTGCTTTTGAAAAATTCTGGAAGCATTCCGAGGAGATCGCCTTCCTGGCTTCGATCATTGCAGGCAAACAGGTTTCCGTCTGCAACATCGCTGCCGACCAGGCCTACATGGCAGGCATGTTCCATGACTGCGGCGTGCCTATCCTGATGCAGAAATTTCCCGAATACTGCAACGTCTTCAGGCTGGGAGGCGGCGAATGGCCCAACTTCGAGGAAGAAGACAAGCGCTTCAACACCAACCACACGGTGGTCGGCTACCTTGTGGCCAAGCATTGGAAGCTTCCCGATTTCATTTGCTCGGCCATCCGCTTCCATCATGAGCGGCTCAGCGTGGAAGACGATGCGCTCACCATGGTCTCCATACTTCAGTTGGCGCAGCATATACACAGCAAGCTCTACCACACCAATGACCCGGAATGGTCGGAAATAGCCAACCAGGTTCTGGCTGAGGTCGGCGTGCCTGAAGAAGGCGCCTCGGAATTCATCGAAGAAGTCATGGACATCTTCAATCACCACTGATCAAAGGAAATCATGAGCCTGAAATGCGGCATCGTGGGATTGCCCAACGTCGGCAAGTCCACCCTTTTCAACGCCCTGACGAAATCGGGGATCGCTGCGGAAAACTATCCCTTCTGCACAATCGAACCCAATGTCGGCATCGTAGAAGTGCCTGACAAGCGCATCGCCATGCTCTCCGAAATAGTCAAGCCGCAGAAGATCCAGCCCGCGATCGTCGAGTTCGTGGATATCGCAGGGCTCGTTGCAGGCGCATCCAAGGGTGAGGGGCTGGGCAACCAGTTTCTTGCGAACATCAGGGAGACCGACGGAATCGTGCACGTGGTGCGCTGCTTCGAGGACGGCAATGTCGTGCATGTCGCGAACCGGGTCGACCCGATATCGGACATCGAGATCATCCATACAGAGCTCGGGCTCGCCGACCTTTCCACCGTCGAAAAGGCGCTGGCCAGATATGCAAAGACCGCGAAGAGCGGGGACAAGGAAGCGCTTAAGCTTGTCACCCTTCTCACCCGGGTGCAGACCCATCTCGACCAGGGGCTGCCCGTGCGCACCCTGGCACTCGATGAAGAGGAGCGGATGATCCTCAAGCCCCTCTGCCTCCTGACTGCAAAGCCCGCGATGTACGTCGCCAACGTGAGCGATGACGGGTTTTCTGACAACCCCCTGCTGGAAGCCGTGAAGGAATATGCTTCAAAGGAAGGCGCACCGGTTGTCGCCATCTGCGCCGCCATCGAGGTGGAGATCGCCGACCTCGGGGAAGAAGACAGGGCAGTCTTTCTCGAGGACATGGGACTGGATGAGCCCGGACTGGACAGGCTCATCCGGGCCGGCTACGAATTGCTCGGCCTGCAGACCTATTTCACTGCCGGGGTCAAGGAAGTCCGCGCCTGGACCATACACAAGGGAGACACCGCCCCGAAGGCGGCCGGCGTCATCCATACCGACTTCGAGCATGGTTTCATCCGGGCCGAAGTGATCGCTTTCGAGGACTTCATCGCCTGCAAGGGCGAACAGGGCGCGAAGGAAGCAGGGAAAATGCGCCTCGAAGGCAAGGACTACATCGTGAAGGACGGCGACGTGATGCATTTCAGATTCAATGTCTGATGGGTTAGAATAAGCGCTATTCTTCGGGACCGCTACATGGCAAACAAACTACTCAAGCTGGTTTTCTTCATCCTGTTCTCCCTCTCGGTCTGCTCGGCCGAAGCCATGGAACTCGTCAACCGCATCGTGGCCGTGGTCAACGACGACGTGATCACTGCGGTAGAGCTGGACGACCGCGTCCAGGCGATTTCCTCGCAGATCCAGAAGCGGGGCATTCCGCTTCCGCCTGAGAACGTGCTAAGGAAGCAGGTGCTGGAGCAAATGATCATGGACAGGATCCAGCTCCAGTACGCAGCCGAAGTGGGACTCAAGGTCGACGACGACCAGCTCAACAAGGCAATCGGGCGCATCGCAAGCGAAAACAAGATGAGTACCGAACAGTTCCGTAAAGCCATCGAGCAGGACGGCGTGGATTTCGACAAGTTCAAGAACGAGATCCGCACCGAGATCGTCAAGACCAAGCTCAGGCAGCGGGAAGTCGACAGCAAGATCGTCGTCACCGACACCGAGGTCAACAATTACCTGAGAAACCTGAAGCGGCAGGGCAAGGCCGAGGAATACAACCTTTCCCATATCTTCATCCGCCTGCCAGAACAGGCCGACGCGAAGCAGATCGAGGCGCAGCTACGCAAGGCCGAGCATGCCCTCAACGACCTCAAGGGGGGAGCCGATTTCGGCCAGGTTGCCGCCTCCTATTCGGATGCGCAGGATGCATTGCAGGGCGGAGCGCTCGGCTGGAAACCGGCCGGTCAGCTGCCCACTGCGTTCACGGAGCTGCTGCAGAAAATGAAGCCAGGGGAAGTCAGCGGCATCCTCAGAAGCCCGAACGGCTTCCACATCATCAAGCTCAACGACAGGCGCGATGCAAGCTCGCAGGCGCTCGTGACGCAGACACATGTTCGCCACATCCTGATCAAGACGGGCGAGAATGTTTCTGAAAATGACGCCCAGAAAGAGCTCCTTTCCATCCGCGACAAGATCGAGAAGGGCGCCGATTTCGCCCAGGAGGCGAAACTCCATTCGGACGACCCGAGCGCATCCGACGGCGGCGACATCGGCTGGGTTTCCCCCGGGGACACGGTTCCGGAATTCCAGAAGGCGATGGATGCGCTCAAGCCCGGAGAGATCAGCGAGCCCGTGCACACGCCTTTCGGCTGGCACCTGATCCAGGTTCTGGGCAGGCGCTCGGAGGACGTGGGCAAGGAAAAGCAGATCATGGAAGCGCGCAAGGCGCTTGGCGCCAGGAAATCCGACGAAGCCTACCAGGAGTGGCTCAGACAGCTGCGCGACCGGGCCTATGTCGAATACCGCCTCGACGACGCTCAGTAGGATCGCGCTCACTCCCGGAGAGCCTGCGGGGATAGGCCCCGACTTGTGCGTTCTCCTCGCCCTGGACGCCCTTCCTGCCGATATCGTTTTCATCGCCGACAGGACCATGCTCGAAGCGCGCGCGGCTCTTCTCGGCGTCGCATTCGATGTTCCCGATTACCATCCCGATAGACGGGCAACATTCTCGATCTTCCACATGCCGCTGCAGGCAAAGGCTGCGCCCGGCAGACTGGATCCTTCGAACAGCCGGCCCGTCCTGGAAACGATAGAAAGAGCAGTCCAAGGATGCCGCTCAGGCGAATTCGACGCGCTCGTCACCGCGCCGGTCCACAAGGGGGTGATCAACGAGGCGGGCATCCCCTTTTCGGGCCATACCGAATTTCTTGCCGAGCTCACGTCCACCGAGCATGTGGTCATGATGCTCGCGGGCGGCGGCATGCGCGTAGCCCTCGCCACCACTCACATTCCCCTGAAGGATGTCCCCGGCGCCATCACGAAGGAGAATCTCGAGCGCACGATGAGGATCCTCCACCATGACCTGGAAAAGCGCTTCCGCATAGCCCATCCAAGGATCGCCGTGACAGGACTCAATCCGCATGCCGGTGAATCCGGCTATCTCGGACTGGAAGAAATCGAGATCATCGAGCCCGCGATTTCCTCCATGAAGCAGGAAGGGCTTTCCTTCGAAGGCCCCTTCCCCGCCGACACTCTTTTCAGCCACCTGGAAGGATTCGATTGCGTGCTCGCCATGTACCACGATCAGGGGCTTCCCGTGCTCAAGTATGCGAGCTTCGGAAAAGGCGTGAACGTCACGCTGGGACTGCCGATAATCAGGACTTCGGTCGACCACGGCACCGCGCTTCCGCTTGCAGGAACCGGAAAAATCGACGAAGGCAGCCTGAGGGTTGCAATCGAAACCGCGCTTGAAATGGCAAGAAAATGAACCACGCGCCGAGAAAACGCTTCGGGCAGAATTTCCTGAAGGATGCAGCAGTCATTTCCAGGATCGTCGACACCATCCATCCGCAGACTGCCGACAAAATGGTCGAGATCGGGCCCGGGCTCGGCGCGCTTACCTTCCCCCTCCTCGACAGGCTGGAACACCTCGACGTGGTCGAAATCGACAGGGACATCGTGGTGCATCTTTCCACCCGGATCCCTAAGGGCAAGCTGACCATCCATCAGACGGACGCGCTCAAATTCGATTTCTCGAGCCTCGGGAAAAACTTGAGAATCGTGGGCAACCTGCCCTACAACATCTCGACCCCGCTGCTTTTCCATCTTTCCGGTTTTTCGGATGCCATTCGCGACATGCATTTCATGCTCCAGAAGGAAGTCGTGGACAGGATGGTGGCAGAGCCTTCCACCAGCGACTACGGCAGGCTTTCCGTGATGCTCCAGCACCGCTTCCACATGGAGAAATGCTTCGAAGTGCCTCCCGAATGCTTTTATCCGGCACCCAAGGTGACTTCGGCCATCGTCAGGATGATTCCGCTCGAATCATGCATGGCGAAAAGCGACGCCCTTTTTTCCAGGATCGTCTCGGCCGCCTTCTCCCAGCGCCGCAAGACATTGCGGAACACGTTGAAGGGGATACTGGATCAGGACGGGTTCGAGGCGCTTTCCATCGACAGCGGCGCGCGCGCCGAAAACCTCTCCGTTTCCGATTTCGCGTCCATCGCGAACTACCTGGAAGACAAATGAAGGCGCTCTGGCTCATCCCGGCATTTTGGGTCTCGACCGCCCATGCCTTGACCTTCGAGGATTGCCTGGATCTCGAAAAAAGCAATGCGCCGCTCGTCCAGCAACGCGACTGCTACAAGCGCCTTGCCGCGCCGGCAAAGGCGCCTATAAAGCAGACGAAAGCCGCGCCCGCCAAGCAGGCGGCCAAGGCCCTGAACGAAGGCGAAACATCCCTGCTGCTTTCCCAGTGGGATCCCGAGGGAAATGGAATGCTTTCCGCCTACAGGCAGAACTATTTGCTGCCGATTTCGAATTCCTCGAACCCGAACAACGCACCGACCAGCCCGAACCCCAACAACCGGGTTCCCTATTCCTATCCGCTCGACAACACGGAAGCGAAATTCCAGTTCAGCTTCAAGTCCAGGCTTTGGCGTGACGACAACCGAGACTGGGCCATGTGGTTCGGATACACGCAGCAATCATTCTGGCAGTTCTGGGACCCTTCCCATTCGCGCCCCTTCAGGGAAAGCAATTACGAACCCGAGCTCATTGCCTCCAAGCGGTTCACGAAGGAATCTTCAGGACTTGCCCCGAAAATCCTGAATGTCGCGATCGACCATCAGTCGAACGGGCAAAGCAATCCCAGATCGCGCAGCTGGAACAGGATTTACGTGCAGGCGGGCTTCGAGGACGACCATTTCGATGGCGGAAAACTGATCGTGCTGCCCAGAATCTGGGCCAGGATCTTCCAGGAAAGCGATCCAACGCAAAACGACAATCCGGACATCACCCATTATCTCGGGTACGGCGATATCCAGTTGATTTACGTAAACGGCTACGAGCTGTCGGCCATCGCGCGCATCCGCTCGCTGCAGCTCGATTATGCCTATCCATTCGACAAGATCCTGAACTATTTCTCGCCCGACTGGCACAGCGATTTCAATTTCCACCTCCAGTACTTCACCGGATACGGGGAAAGCCTGATCGACTACAATTACCGCCAAAGCACGTGGGGAGTCGGTGTCTCGCTCCCCTTGAAATGATCAACGCTGGATGAATTCGATCTTGTAGCCGTCCGGGTCTTCCGCAAAGGCGATCACAGTGGTGCCGTGCTTCATGGGGCCTGCCTCCCTGACCACCCGCCCCCCCAGCTTCTTCACCATCTCGCAGGACTTGTAGGCGTCTTCGACCTCGATGGCGACATGCCCGAAGCCGTTGCCGAGATCGTAGGCATCCGTGTCCCAGTTGTGGGTGAGCTCGATCACCGCCTCGCTCGATTCATCCCCATAGCCCACGAAGGCGAGGGTGAATTTTCCTTCGGGGTAATCCTTGCGGCGAAGCAGTTTCATGCCGAGCACTTTCGTGTAGAAGTCGAGCGATTTCTCGAGATTCCCGACTCTCAGCATGGTGTGCAGTATCCTCATATCAATCTCCGATGAGTTCGAAATCTTCCTTGCGGGCCCCGCATTCCGGGCAGGTCCAGTTCATGGGAATGTCTTCCCAGCGCGTGCCGGGGGCAATGCCGTCCTCTGGCGCGCCAAGCGCCTCGTCGTAAATGTATCCGCAGATCAGGCAAAGGTATTTTCTCAAGCGAGCGCCTCCTTCTTGGGGTAAAATCCAATTTTAAAGCATATCCTCCCATGAATCAGCCTTCTCCACCCATCGTGCTCTGTTTCTCGGCGACCGACCCAAGCGGTGGCGCGGGTCTTCAGGCGGACGTGCTGACGATAGCCAGCATGGGCTGCCACCCCCTTTCAGTCGTCACCGCAGTCACGATCCAGGACACGATGGGCATTGAAGACGTGCTGGCCCTCGATTCCGACTGGGTCGCCGATCAGGCGCGCAGCGTCCTGGAAGACATGACCGTCAACGCCTTCAAGATCGGCGCAATGGGCAGCGTCGAGAACATCGCAGCGATCGCCGAGATCATGTCGGACTATCCCGATATCCCCCTGATACTCGACCCCGTGCTCTCTTCGGGACGCGGGGACGAGCTCGCGACGGAGGAAATGATCGACGCGATGAAAAGCCTGCTGATTTCCCAGACGACGCTGGTCACGCCCAACAGCATCGAAGCGAGATACTTGGCGCAGGAGGAGAACGAAGACGAGCTCCCCCTTTCCCAGTGCGCCGATCGCCTCATGGACATGGGCGCCGAATACGTGCTCATCACCGGCACGCACGAGAACAGCGCCAAGGTGGTCAATACGCTTTACGGGCCGAGGGGGCTGCTGCGCGCCGATTCCTGGGAAAGGCTTCCCCATTCCTATCACGGCTCAGGCTGCACCCTCGCCTCGGCCATTGCGGCCGCGATCGCCATGGGACTCGATGTCGCGACATCCGTCGAAAAAGCCCAGGAATACACCTGGAACGCGCTCGACTACGGATTCCGCCCAGGCATGGGCCAGCACATCCCGGACCGGTTCTTCTGGGCGCGCGAGGAGGAGTGATCAGGGGGCTCTATGCCGTCACGCCCGAATGCCCGGACACTGATCGGCTCGCAGAACAGGTCGAAAATGCGATCGCAGGCGGCGCGAACATTGTGCAGTACCGGAGCAAATCAGACGACCTCGTGCTGAAAATCGAACAGGCCGGCGTGCTCAAGGAAATCTGCGGCAAGCGCGGCATTCCCCTCATCGTCAACGACGACATCGATCTCGCCCTCGAAGTCGATGCGGAAGGCGTTCATATCGGACAGGACGATGGTCCCATCATGGAGGCCAGAGCCCGGCTCGGAAAAAGAATATTGGGGGTCTCCTGCTACGACAGACTCGATCTTGCTTGGGAAGCGGAGGCACGCGGCGCGGATTATGTCGCATTCGGCAGCTTCTTCGCGTCCAGCACGAAGCCGGATGCGGCAAGGGCGCAGCTTCCCCTGTTGCAAATGGCGAAACTTTCCATCAAGATACCTGTCGTAGCGATAGGCGGGATCACGCCCGGCAACGGGGCCACACTCGTCGAATCCGGCGCGGACGCGCTAGCCGTCGTCACCGCCCTTTTCGATGCGGCCGACATCCAGGTTGCCGCAAGACAATTTTCAGAACTTTTCTCCGCAAAATAATGACAAACAGCCAGAACCTCTTCGAAAAATCCAGAATCCACATCCCCGGCGGGGTCAATTCGCCAGTGCGCGCATTCGGCTCCGTGGGCGGAACCCCGATCTTCTTCAAGCGCGCCAAGGGCGCATACGTTTGGGATGCGGACGACAAGTCCTATATCGATTACGTCGGCTCATGGGGACCGATGATCCTGGGGCATGCCCACCCGGAAGTGATCAGGGTGGTGAAGGAAACCGCGGAACTCGGTCTCAGCTTCGGCGCACCGACCGAACTCGAGCTCGAAATGGCCGACCTGCTCTGTTCCCTTCTCCCCTCCATGGATCAGGTAAGGCTGGTGAGTTCGGGGACGGAAGCGACCATGAGCGCCATCAGGCTGGCTCGCGGCTACACGGGAAGGAGCGCGATCGTCAAATTCGAGGGTTGCTATCACGGACATGCGGATTCCCTCCTGGTGAAGGCGGGTTCAGGCGCGCTGACCTTCGGCAATCCCAGCTCGGCAGGGGTACCCCCGGAGACGGCGCAGCATACGCTGGTGCTCGACTACAACAACAAGGGACAGCTCGAAGAGCTCTTCGCGAAGATGGGCGACCAGATCGCCGCCGTCATCATCGAACCGGTTGCCGGCAACATGAACCTCGTCGCCCCTGAAAAGCCATTCCTGGATGCGCTCCGTAATCTCTGCACGAAGCATGGTGCAGTCCTGATATTCGACGAAGTGATGACTGGCTTCAGGGTAGGCGCAACGTGCGCGCAGGGACTTTTCGGGATCAAGCCCGACCTCACCACCCTCGGCAAAGTGATCGGCGGCGGCATGCCCGTGGGCGCATTCGGCGGGCGGGGCGACATCATGCAGCAACTCGCCCCTTTGGGCCCGGTCTATCAGGCCGGGACCCTGTCAGGGAACCCCGTCGCGATGGCCGCCGGGCTTGCCACATTGAAGCTGCTGCAGATCCCGGGATTCTTCGAAAAGCTTTCGGATACGGCAAAAGCACTGACGGTAGGCTTGAGCGACATCGCCAGGGAAAAGGGCATCCCGTTTTCGGCGCAATCGGTGGGCGGCATGTTCGGGCTCTATTTCAGGGATGCCCCGCCCAGAAGCTATGCCGAAGTCATGCAGTGCGACAAGGCAGCCTTCAACCACTTCTTCCACTTCATGGTCGAAGAAGGCGTCTATTTGGCGCCTTCGGCATTCGAAGCCGGATTCGTTTCGATCATGCACGGCAAGGATGAGATCGACCGGACGCTGGAATCGGCGAAAAAATTCTTCTCGAAGGCATGACGCTCTTCGGCAAAGCGGCCTTCTACACCACGGTCAACCATTTCCGGGATCTGCCCGTCGATTCGAGGGGGGAAATCGCCTTCGCGGGCAGGTCGAATGCCGGAAAATCCAGCGCGATCAATACGCTGGCCGGAAGAACCAGGCTCGCCTTCGTCAGCAAGACGCCCGGAAGAACCCAGCACATCAATTTTTTCAGCCTGGACGAGCAGGGCAATTTTCTGGTGGACCTGCCGGGCTACGGCTTCGCCAAGGTGCCGGACAAGATCAGGCTGCACTGGGAAAACCTGCTGAGCCGGTATCTGCGCGAAAGGGGGCAATTGAAGGGGCTCGTGCTCATCATGGATGCGCGGCACCCGCTCACCGAGCTCGACATCAGGATGCTCGACTGGTTCTGCCCGACGGGGAAGCCTGTCCATGTTCTGCTCACCAAGTCGGACAAGCTCTCGAGACAGGAAGGCATCAAGGTGCTGAGGGAAGTGGGCGAATTTCTGAAGGCCTATCCAAACTGCAGCCTCCAGCTTTTTTCAAGCCTCAAGAAGACCGGCATGAAGGAGGCGGAAGAAGTAATGGCGCGATGGCTGGCCTGAAAAAAGAAACCCCTTTCCGGAAAAAGGGGAAGAAAGCCGGAAAGGGGAGAAAACGTCTCTTGGGAAGACGCCCGCTCATAGAGGGGATAGCGGGGATGATTCAACATCATCTGATAAATAAGACGGGCGAATTTCGAAATAGTTCCCGATGATTTAATATTTTCAAGAAATCTGTTCAAGGAGATGAGATGTTCCCGAAAAAAAGGATGAGGCGCTTGCGGCGCAGCGAATTTTCAAGGCGCATGGTCAGAGAAAGCCATCTTTCACCAGCGGATTTCATCTATCCCGTTTTCGTCCTCGAAGGGAAAAACAGGATCGAAGAGGTGAAATCGATGCCTGGCGTGGTCCGCCAAAGTCTGGACAAGCTTTTCCATCAGGCCGAGAAATGTCTCGAACTCGGGGTTCCCGCCATCGCGCTCTTCCCGGTGATCGGTCCCGAGCAGAAAAGCCTGGATGCGGCCGAGGCCTTCAATCCCGAAGGGCTTGTGCAGAATACTGTCGCCGCGTTGAAAGAGCGCTTCCCGGAACTCGGCGTCATCACCGATGTGGCGCTCGATCCCTACACCACCCATGGACAGGACGGGTTGATCGACGATACGGGTTACGTCATGAACGACGAAACGGTGGCCGTGCTCGTCAAACAGGCGCTCTCCCATGCCCAGGCCGGCGCGGATGTCGTCGCCCCTTCAGACATGATGGACGGCAGGATCGGTGCGATCCGGGATACGCTCGACGAACAGAACATGATCCATACCAGCATTCTCGCCTATTCGGCGAAATACGCCTCCAGCTTCTACGGCCCCTTCAGGGATGCGGTGGGCTCGGCGGCCAACATCGGCTCGGGAAACAAGTACAGCTATCAGATGGACCCCGGCAATTCGGACGAGGCGATCTGGGAAGCGGGCCTCGACCTCGAGGAAGGCGCCGACATGATCATGGTGAAGCCAGGGCTACCCTATCTCGACATCGTCAGAAGGATCAAGGACGAATTCAAGGCGCCGACCTTCGTCTATCAGGTGAGCGGCGAATACGCCATGCTCAAGGCGGCGGGAATGAACGGCTGGATAAACGAAAAGGCCTGCATCCTGGAAGCGCTGCTTTCATTCAAGCGCGCAGGCGCGGACGGCATCCTTACTTATTTCGCGCTTGAAGCCGCTGCCTGGCTCAAGGAATAGCCTATTGTCTTCTTGAGCGTTTTATTGTACCGTCTCGCCAGAACGGCCGCGTACAAAAGGGGGGTTGCGTGAGGTTCATCAATACAAACAAATTTGCCAGTCTGCTGATTGCCGCGACATTCGCCGCCCTGGGCGGCTGCGGAGGGGGGAGCGGCGGCTCCAGCAGCACCAGCTCGAGCAGTGCGGCCTCTTCCCCTGTTGCAGCGACCACAACCGTCACCGCCAGTTCCGTCCAGCTCCTGGTAAGCAGCCCGCAAATGCCCTCTTCCGGCACGGCCACGACCGGGCTGACCGCGATCGTGCTCAATTCGTCCGGCCAGGTTGTTCCCGGCAGAACCGTGACCTTTTCAAGCGGGGGCGATTCCTCCGCCTTCATCAACAACATCAGTGCAAGCGGGGTATCCGATTCGAACGGACTGGTGACCGCGCAGCTCAATCTCGGCAGCAACAAAGCCAACCGTACCATACAAGTCAGCGCTACGGTCGACGGGAAGACGACAACCAACTCCGTCAGCGTGACGGGTACCACCCTGTCTTTCAGCGGAAACAGTTCCCTCTCTTTCGGCGCCTCCGGCCAGCTCACCATCAGCGTCAAGGACTCGGCCGGAAATGTCGTGCCCAATGTCCTGGTAACAGTGACTTCCCAAACAGGCAACACCATTGCGCTTTCCGATCCGAGCAGCGGACTGCCTACCACGATCACCAATTTCAGCGGGCTGATTACGGCAACAGTAACCATCACCAAGTCGGGCAATGATGTCCTCACCGCTTCTGCGGCCGGGGTGACCCAGACGCAGAATCTGACCATCAGCAATGCGAGCTTCAATTTCACGGCGCCATCCACGGCAGCGGGAACGCCGCAGATCAACGTGAACACCGCCACGCCCATTTCTGTCCTGTGGACGAATACTGGAAATCCCGTGGTCGGCTCTAACGTCACTTTCACCGCCAGCCGCGGCACCATTACAGGCAGTCCTGTGGCGACGAGTGGAACAGGGACCGCCACAGCGAGCATCCAGTCGGCTTCCTCGGGACCCTCCATCATCACGGCGGCGGGGCCGGGAGGAACGCCTTCCGCAAGCATCAACGTGAATTTCATTGCGACATCGGCATCGAATGTCACCGTTCAGGCAAATCCGAGCACATTGCAGCCCACCACCGGCGCAACGGGACAGACGAGCAACATTTCCACCATTTCAGCAGTGGTGCGCGATGCCGCCAACAATCTCGTCCAGAATGCGCAGGTCAACTTTTCGATCGTCGCCGATACCACTGGCGGCAAGCTGAGCGCATCGACCGCCGTGACGGACGCATCCGGAACCGCTTCGGTGAACTATATTGCAGGTTCGGTCAGCGGCGCCCAAAACGGTGTCACCGTCAGCGCGACGCCTGTTTCCATCAGCGGCACCGCAATCGCGCCTGCAATCGCCCCGTCCAACGTTTCGCTTACCGTGGGCGGCTCCGCGCTCTTCGTCCGTTTGGGTACCGACAATACGGTGTCATCCAGTCCGCCCAACTACACCAAAACCTTTTCTGCGCTGGTGACCGATTCGGCGGGCAATCCCGCCCCGGCAGGAACCCAGGTCAGGTTCGTTCTACGCCCGGTAGCTTTCTACAAGGGGCAGGAAAGCTTCAACGCAACCGCCGCCGTCTGGGTGCCTACCTACGCGGCGACCTGCGGCAATGAAGACGTCAATTTCAACGGCACAGTCGGCCCGGTTTCGGTAAACGCTGCCCCGACTCCCCTGAACGGCATGAGCGTTGCCGGCCCGATTGCCATTGCAACGAATGATTACAACGGAAACGGCAGGCTGGATCCGGGTAATGTGGCGAGCGTGAATGCGACAGCCACGACGGACGCCAACGGATTCGCCCTGGCGACCATCAGCTATGCGAAGAGCTACGCCTACTGGGTCAAGGTCACTCTGGAAGCAAGGGCCGGCGTGGTGGGCAACGACCCGCCCTCCACAGCAGATTATCTGCTCCAGGGGGCCGCATCGGACTACAATTCCGCTTCCGTGCAGCCCCCAGGCCAAATCAGCACGTTCGGGACGGCCGCAGGCTGCAACAACACGAATTGATCTAAGTGCCCTCTTCCGAAAGCAATGCTTCGACGTGGGAGCGCTTGGCTCGGGCGTTGGAAGGGGAATACAGGTCGGTTTCGGAATAGACCGCGACATTGGCCTTGATGCCGTCCTGCTCGAGGAAGAAGACGGGAATGGAGCCCGAACCCGTCCTGATCTCGCCCGACTTGTAAGGGATGCGCCGGTCGATGAGAAAGAATTCAACGTCCTTCACGCTGCCCGTGTAAAGCTGCAAGTCGATCTCCGAATACTTTCCCGCCGTTCCCGTCAGCACAGGTCCTGAAAGATAGGGATTGAAGCGCTCGAGCAGCTTCATCAGATCGAGCGCTGTCTGCCTCAGGTGCGCAAGCACCCTGGGCTGCTCTTCATGCTGATAAAGGCTCCTGAAGGTGCGCAACGCCTTTTCTATCTCGCCATTGTTGGGCAGGCAGTGGGTGTCGGGCGCGCCGATCTGCTGGGCCGCCTTGCGTTTTGCCTGGGAAAAATCGTCGATGCCGTCTTCGGCGATGAGCCTTGCGGCGAGATAGGCGATCCGCTCGCGCATGTGCTCGTATTTCTTCGAGCGTTCTTTCGCCACGATCAGGGCGCAGCGGCCTTGACGGCCACCTGCGATTTGGGCAGCGACTCCTGATAGAAATAATCGTCGATGCCGCCGCCATCCATTTCGATCTGCCCGGTCAAAGGATCGATCTTCGCCTCAACGACCCCTTGCGGCATAGTGAAGGTCGCTTCGGCCACGTTTGCAAGCGCCTTGCCCATATAACCCATCCAGATCGGAAGCGCAGCCTGGGCGCCTGTCTCTCCATGCCCGAGCGTCCTGGGCTGATCGTAGCCGATCCAGGCAATGGTCGTGAGCGTCGGCTGGAACCCTGCGAACCAGGCGTCCACCTGGTCGTTGGTGGTTCCCGTCTTGCCGGCAAGATCCGCGCGGCCAAGCCCCATCGCCTTGGCGCCCGTGCCGTACTTGATCACGTCCTGCATCATGCTGGTCATGATGAAGGCATTCCTGGGATCGATCACAGGGGATGTGCCTTGAGCACCAGCCACGACAGGCGCCGCCTTGGCCAGCACATGCCCTTGCTGATCTTCGATGCGTTCGATGTAATAGGGGCTGATCTTGTATCCGCCGTTCGCAAAGACGGAATAAGCGCCCGCCATCTGCCAAGGCGTCACGAGACCGGCACCGAGCGCCATCGTGAGGTAAGGCGGATGCATTTTCGGGTCGAAACCGAAGCGGGTGATGTAATCCTGGGCATAATTGGTGCCGATGGCCTGCAATATTCTGATGGCGACCAGATTCTTGGATTCAGCAAGCGCCACCCTGATCCGCATCGGCCCGGAATAGGTCCCCTCGTAATTCTTGGGCTCCCAGGGCACGCTTCCCGTCTGCTCGGCGGTGAAAGAAAGCGGGGCGTCGTCGACGATCGAGGCCGGCGTGAACCCTTTCTCGAGCGCCGCCGAATAAATGAAGGGCTTGAAGCTCGAACCCGGCTGACGCCAGGCCTGAGTCACATGGTTGAACTGGTTCAGGTAAAAGTCGAACCCGCCCACCAGGGCGCGCACCGCGCCGGTCTGTGGAGAAACTGAAATCAGCGCCGCTTCCACGGCGGGCAGCTCGGAGATCTCCCATCTTTCCTTCGCATTCTTGATCACCCTGATCACAGCCCCTGGCCTGATTTTAGAAGGCTTGTCCTCCAGCATTCTCTTTGCAAATTTCAATCCTTCGGGGCCGAGGGAAATCTTGCCGACGCCCTTGACATAAGCGCTCACCGACATGGGCGATGCGCGCAGCACGACGGCAGGCAGGATACCGTCGCTGCTGTCGAAGTCGTCGAGCACTTCGTCGAGTTTGCTCTCGTTTTCGGAAAGGTCGACATATTTCTCGGGCCCCTTGTAGGGATGCCGCTCATCGTAAGCCAGCACGCCATTGCGCACAGCTTGATAGGCCGCGACCTGATCGGCCCAGCGTAGCGTCGTGTAAACCTTGTACCCTTTGGTATAGGCGTCTTCCTTGTATCTGTCATACATGTCCTGACGAACCATCTCGGCAAGATACTCGGCCTTGACCGGGTAATCATGCTTTTCGTGCTTCACCTTGATGGACTCCTTCACCGATTCGTCGTACTGTCCCTGGGTGATGTAGCCGAGCGCCCTCATCCGGCTCAGAACGTAGAGCTCGCGCAGCTTGGAGCGCTTGGGATTGACGACGGGATTGTAGGCCGAAGGGGCTTTCGGCAATCCTGCCAGGGTCGCCATTTCTGCAACGCTCAGCTTGTCCAGCGGCTTCCCGAAATAAGCCTCGGATGCTGCAGCGAATCCGTATGCCTTCTGCCCCAGATAGATCTGATTGATGTAAAGCTGCAGTATTTCGTCCTTGGTCAGGGTATGCTCGATTTTGAAAGAAAGCAGGGCTTCGTTGAATTTCCGCGAAAGCGTTTTTTCCTTGGTCAGGAAGAAATTGCGCGCAACCTGCATCGTGATCGTGCTCGCCCCCTGGCGGGAACCGCCATGCACGAAATTGACCCAGGCCGCCCTCAGCACGCCTTGGTAATCAATGCCGCCATGCTCGTAGAAACGCTCATCCTCTGCGGCGAGGATGGCCTCCTTCATCAGCTTGGGGACCTGGTTGATCGAAACGACAGCCCTGCGCTCTTCGCCGAATTCGCCAATCAGGACACCCTCTTCACTGTAAACCCTGAGCGGAACCTTGGGACGATAATCCTTCAACGCATCGAGCGAGGGCAGGTTCGGATAGGTCATCACGGCAGCGAATGCGATGAGCCCAGCGCAAATCAGGCCAAACCCCAGCGCGCTGAGCAAAATGTAAAGCAACCATCGAAGCATAAAAGCTAAAATCTGTGTAAATGTCTTATTATATGGCTTGTCGCCTGACAAAAGAAACACGGCTGTCAGTAAAGAGGAATTTCTTTACATGCTTTTGCGTTACTGCTAGCATCTGAAGCGAATTGTCCGAAAGTGCGCATAACTGGCCTATGTTTAAGGGAAATTTCAGTTTCGACCTGGACTTCTGGAAAATCAAAACGTTGCCTTTGATCGGGGTCGATATCAGTTCATCGGCCGTCAAGATGGTCGAACTGGAAAAAACCGGAGAAAACCAGTACAGAGTCGAACGTTACGCCATCGAACCGCTCCCCAGGGATGCCGTTCTGGACGGCAATATCAACGAATTCGATGCCGTCAGCGAATGCGTCGGAAGGGCATGGAAGTCGCTCGGAACACGCAACAAGAACGTTGCAATGGCGCTGCCTGCCGCAGCAGTCATCACGAAAAAAATCACAGTCCCTGCAGGACAAAGCGAAGACGACCTGAGTTTCCTTGTCGAAACCGAGGCGAACCAGTACATTCCTTTCGCGCTTGACGAAGTCAATCTCGATTTTCAGGTGATCGGCCCGGCCCCGGGTGAAGGGGACGAAATCGAGGTGCTGATCGCTGCATCGCGCAAGGAAAAGGTGGAGGACAGGGTCGCGACTGCGGAAGCTTCCGGCCTGAATGCGCTGGTGATGGATGTCGAGCCCTACGCCACCCAGACCGCTTTCGAACTGATCCAGAACCAGTTCCCGAACGGCGGACGAGACAGGACCATCGCGATCGTCGATATCGGCGCCAGCCTGATGAGCATCAACGTCCTGCGCAACGGCCAGTCGGTTTACATGCGCGACCAGCCTTTCGGCGGAAACCAGCTGACCTATGACATCCAGCATTTCTACAACCTGACGCTGGACGAAGCGGAAACCGCAAAGCGCAAGGGGGGGCTTCCGGACAGTTACGAAACCGAGATTCTTCGACCCTTCAGGGAAAATCTGGCGCTCGAGGTTTCCCGTGCGCTGCAATTCTTCTTCACTTCCACGCCGTTCAACGAAGTGCATCACATCGTGCTGGCAGGAGGCTGCGCCACCATTTCCGATCTGGACGATACCGTATCCGGCAGGACCCAGGTGAATACGCTCATCGCCAACCCGTTCGCCGACATGGAGCTTTCCGGTCGGGTCAACCCGAGACAGCTCGCAACGGATGCCCCCATGCTCATGATCGCCTGCGGCCTGGCGCTTCGAGGATTCGACCCGACATGATCAGGATCAACCTCCTTCCCCACCGTGAAAGAAAGCGTCAGGCGCTCAGGCGCCAGATCGCGATTCTGTCGGGGATGAGCGCCGCACTTGGACTCGTCATCATCCTGGCTGTCCACGTTGCCATCGATTCCAGGATTGACTACCAGAACGAACGCAACGCCTACCTCAAGCAGCAGATCGCCATACTGGACGGCCAGATCGCCGAAATCAAGAAACTCAAGCAGCAGAGCCGCGCCATGCTCGCCAGGAAACGCGTCGTGGAACAACTGCAGGACAACCGTTCGGAAGTGGTCCATTTGCTCGATCAGCTCGCCAAACGGCTCCCCGACGGCACCTATCTCAGCTCGCTGCGCGAGGACACGCAGGGGAATGTCACGACAATCAACCTTTCCGGCTATGCGGAATCCAATGCGCGCGTCTCCACCCTGATGCGCAGCCTCGACGATTCAGAGTGGATGGCGTCCCCCAATCTGATCGAAATCCATAGCGCCACGGTGGGCGGAAGGCGGCTGAGCGCGTTCAGCCTGTTTCTTACGTTGACCCACAAAGCAGCAAGCAAGCCGCGAGCAGATCATGAATCTTGATGAATTCAAGAATCTGAACTTGAAAGACCCGGGTTCCTGGCCCTGGGGGCCCAAGATGGCCCTGCTCGGCGGGATTCTTCTGGCTTTCATCGTTCTCGGCTTTTTCCTGGACTGGAAAGGGCAATGGGACGAACTCGACAATGCCAAGCACCAGGAAATCACGCTGAAGCAAACCTTCCTTGAAAAGAAAAAGGAGGCGGTCAATCTCGTTTTTTACAAGAACCAGCTCAAGGAAATCGAGAAATCCTTCGGTGCGCTTCTGAAGCAGCTGCCCAACCGTTCCGAAATGGAAGCGCTGCTTGTCGACATCAATCAGGCAGGCATCGGCCGCGGCCTGCAGTTCGATCTGTTCAGGCCTGCGCAGAAGGAAACGATCACGGAATATTATGACGAGCTGCCTATCCAGATCAAGGTCACAGGCAGTTATCACGACATCGGCGCTTTCGCCAGCGATCTCGCTCAATTGCCCCGCATCGTCACCTTGGGCAACATCAGCATCGTGCCGAAATCGGACAGCATGCTGACCATGAATGCAACCGTCAAGACTTATCGCTATCCCGACGAGCGCGGACACGGCAACAAACCGGTCAAGAAAGGCGCGAAATGAAAGGGATAATGATCATGATAGTCGCCCTTTCGCTTGCCGCTTGCGGAAACGGCAAATTCCAGGACCTTCAGGATTTCGTGAAGAATTCCGGCAACGGGCTCAGGGGAAAGGTCGAGCCGCTTCCCGAAGTGCGGCCTTACGAGCCTTTCGTTTATGACGATTTCGATCTGACCGATCCCTTCAATCCCAAGAAGATGGAAATGCTGAAACTCGGAAAGGGCGGCGCGCTGCAGCCCGACCCCAACCGGCGCAAGGAAGCGCTCGAGTCCTTCCCGATCGACGGGCTGAGGATGGTCGGGGTGATCCGCCAGGGGGATACGATCTATGCGCTGATCAAGGCGCCCGACAACACCCTTTACCGCGTCACCAAGGGCAATCACTTGGGGCAGAATTTCGGCAAGATCGTCGAAATCACTGAAAAAGAGATCAAGATTCGGGAACTCGTCCAGGATACTTCTGGAGACTGGACCGAGAGAACCAGCACGCTGCAGCTGGTGGATTAATGGGAGCCAACATGAAGCGACTAATCACCCAGATATTAGGCCTGATGCTCAGCCTGTCACTTTCGGTGGCCATGGCAGCATCCAACAGCATCAACTCAGTCGGGGTGGTCAGCCTTGAAGGCGGCGGACTCCTGGTCAAGGTTGCCTTGAAACAGAAATTACCGGCGGTCCCCTCTTCTTTCGCAATCAACAATCCCGCCAGGGTCGCTTTCGATTTCAAGGGGGTCGGCAGCACGCTCGACAAGAATACGGTGCAGGTCGACAAGGGCGATCTGACAAGCATCAACATCGTGCAGGCCGGCGAGCGCACCAGGATGGTGATGAACCTGCTGCGCCCGGTCACTTATGAATCCAAGATCGACGGCAGCAACCTCCTCATCACGCTTCATTCGATCGGGCCTGCCGCAGGCACCGGAACAAGCTCGGCCACGCTTTTCGCTTCTCCCGAACCCGGCGACCAGGTCCACGCCATACGCGACATCGGTTTCCACCGCGGCGCAAACGGAGAAGCCAGGGTCGAAGTCGACCTCTCCGATTCGAACACGGGCATCGATGTCAGCCGGCAGGGGACAGGGATCGTCGTCCAGTTTCTCAAGACCAAACTGCCCAGCAATCTCGAACGCAGGCTGGAAGTCATCGACTTCGGCACGCCGGTCAACACCATCGACACCTTCTCCCAGGGGAACAACGTGAAGATGGTGATCGAACCCAAGGGGCAATGGGAACAGTCGGCCTACCAGGCAGACGACAAGTTCATCCTGGAAGTGAAGCCGGTCGTGGTCAACCCCAACGCACTCGTTCAGGGAGGCAAACCCGGATATAGCGGAAACAAGCTTTCTCTCGATTTCAGGAACACCGATGTGCGCTCGCTGCTTTTTGCAATCGCCGACTTCACCGGGCTCAACATCGTGATCAGCGACACTGTCAGCGGCAACCTGACTTTGCGGCTCAAGGATGTGCCGTGGGACCAGGCGCTCGATATCATTCTCGAGCAAAAGGGCCTCGGCATGACCAAGGTCGGCAACGTCGTCATGATCGCGCCCCGCGCCGAGATCGCGGCGAGGGAGAAACAGGATCTCGAAGGCAAACAGAAAATCTCCGAGCTCGAAGAAACCCGTACTGAAAGCATTCAGCTCAATTACCAGAAAGCGGTCGACATTCAGAAGATCCTGGGCGACGAGAAGCAGCGCATTCTATCGAAGCGCGGCAGCGTCGTCGTCGATCCGGTGACGAACACGCTGTTCGTGCAGGATACGCCGACCAAGCTCGAGGAAGTCAGGAAATTCGTCCAGAAAATCGACACCCCTCTGCGACAGGTCATGATCGAGGCGAGAATCGTTCAGGCCTCTACCGATTTCGGCAGAAATATCGGAACAAAGCTCGGGTATTCGAGCCCGATCGGCGGCACGGCGCAAAACAGCGGCAGCCCGATCGTCACGCTCGGGGGCAGCAACACGGCTGGCAGCGGTGCAACTGGCGGCACCAGCACTGCAGGCAACACCAACGTAAACATCCCGTTCACGACGCCAAGCGTTACAGGAGCAGCAGGCCAGGGCGCGCTTTCCTTCCTGCTCTTCAATTCCTCTGCGACCAAGTTCCTCAATCTCGAAATCGATGCGCTGGAAACCGACGGAACGGGCAAGGTCATTTCGAGCCCCAAAGTCGTGACGGCAAATAACGTCGAAGCCACGATCGAGTCGGGGCAGCAGATCCCTTATACTACGGCGACCACAGGAACTGTTGGCGTACTGCCTGTCACGCAGTTCATCAGCGCCGTTCTGAGCCTCAAGGTCAAGCCGCAGATCACGCCGAACAACAGCATCATCATGGATCTCACCGTCACCCAGGACAGCCCCGGTACCGCAGCGCCTGGCAGTCCGCCGCCGATCAATACCAAGAAGATCAAGACCCAGGTGCTGGTCGACAACGGAGGCACGGTGGTCGTGGGCGGAATCCATACCCAGAACATCAGCAATACCATCAACAAGGTGCCGCTGCTGGGCGATATTCCCGTATTGGGCAATCTGTTCAAGGGCAGCGCGAAACTCGATCAGAAGAGCGAGCTTTTGATATTCGTATCGCCCAAGGTGTTGCAGAGCAGCCTCAACCTCTTTTGAACCGGCCAGCGTCGAGCTGGCCTCCATGAATGAATTTTTCGGATAATATTTATCTTGTCGGCCTCATGGGGGCCGGAAAAACAACCGTAGGGAAAATGCTTGCCAGGCAGACCGGAAAAGTTTTTTACGATTCCGATCAGGAAATCAAGAACAAGACCGGGGTAAGCATTTCCCACATTTTTGAAGTGGAAGGCGAGGCCGGTTTCAGGGTTCGCGAATCGTCCGTGCTGAATGAATTGACCCAGATGCGCAACATCGTCCTGGCAACCGGCGGGGGCGCCGTGCTCGCCGAGCAAAACCGGGCCTTGCTTAGAAACAACGGTATCGTCATCTACCTGCGAGCGTCCGTCGATGACCTCTGGGCGAGAACGAGGCATGACAAGAACCGCCCCCTGCTGCAGACCGAGGACCCGCACGCAAAGCTTTCCGAGCTGTTTGCCCTGCGCGATCCGCTTTACAAGGAAGTGGCCGACATCGTGGTCGATACCAGCAAGCAAAGCGTAAGCAGCCTCGCCCGCCACATCCTGCAACTGCTGGAAAAGGGAAACTCCTGAGAATGCGCACACTGACCGTCGACCTGAATCACCGCAGCTATCCCATCCATATCGGAACGAATCTCCTTGAGCGCGTTGAACTCCTGCTCCCCGCATTGGCGCAAAAAAGGGCGGCCATCGTCACCAACACGACGGTCGCCCCGCTTTACCTCGATGCGCTGAAGCGGGCGCTGGACGATGCGGGAGTCGCCGGCATTTCCATCATCCTTCCCGATGGCGAGCGGTACAAGAACTGGGAAACCCTGAACCTGATCTACGACGCCCTGCTGGAAAACCGTTGCGAGCGCAGCACCACCCTGATTGCCCTCGGCGGCGGCGTCATCGGTGACATCTCGGGCTTCGCGGCAGCCACCTATCTGCGCGGCGTGCCCTTCATCCAGATACCGACCACCCTGCTTTCACAGGTCGATTCCTCGGTAGGGGGCAAGACCGGAATCAACCATCCGCTGGGCAAGAACATGATCGGCGCCTTCTATCAGCCGAAACTGGTGCTTGCCGACACAGGCACCCTGAACACGCTGCCCGACAGGGAGCTCAAGGCCGGCATCGCCGAAATCATCAAGTACGGCCTGATCAGGGATATTGCATTCTTCGAGTGGCTCGAAAACAACATGGCGGCGCTGCTTGCGCGCGATCCGGATGCACTGGGCTACGCCATCTCGCGCTCCTGCGAAAACAAGGCCATTGTCGTCGGGCGCGACGAGCGGGAATCGGGGGAGCGCGCCTTGCTCAACCTGGGGCATACATTCGGCCACGCCATAGAGAACGCGATGGGATACGGGAACTGGCTGCATGGGGAAGCGGTCGCTGCAGGCACCATCCTCGCCGCAAGGCTTTCGCAGAAGCTGGGCATGCTGGCCGCCGAGGATGTCGGGCGCATTACCCGCATCTTCGAACAAGCCGGGCTCCCGACGGCATCCCCAAATATCGGAATCGAGCGCTATATCCAGTTGATGGAGCTAGACAAGAAGGTCGAAGGCGGAAAAATGCGCTTCATCGTGCTGGACGAGATCGGCAAGGCCAGCATCAGATCCGACGTTTCTCGCGATGACCTCTCTTTCGTCCTGAAAGTCCATGGCTGAACTCGCCCCCTACGCAGCAAGTCCGGAAAGAAGCCGCGGCAGGCGGCACCGGGAAGATGCGCCGGAAGGCCGCACCGAATTCCAGCGGGACCGCGACAGGATCATTCATTCCTCGGCGTTCAGAAGGCTCGAATACAAGACCCAGGTGTTCGTGAACCACGAGGGTGACCTTTTCCGCACACGGCTCACCCACAGCATTGAAGTCGCCCAGATCGGCCGTTCAATCGCGCGCAATCTGAACCTCAACGAAGACCTGGTGGAGGCGATCGCGCTCGCCCACGATCTTGGGCACACGCCTTTCGGCCATGCCGGACAGGACGCCCTCAACGAATGCATGAAAGCCCACGGCGGCTTCGAACACAACCTGCAGTCCCTGCGCGTTGTGGACATCCTCGAAGAGCGTTACGGCGCTTTCGACGGACTCAATTTGTGCTTCGAAACCCGGGAGGGAATCCTCAAGCACTGCTCGGCCAAGAATGCGGAACTTCTTGGAGATGTCGGCGAACGCTTTCTGAAGAAACAGCAGCCGAACCTGGAGGCACAGCTCGCCAATCTCGCAGACGAAATCGCCTACAACAACCACGATGTCGACGACGGCCTGCGCTCAGGCCTCATCACGCTCGATGAGCTCGCTTCCGTCCCCATATTTTCAAGACACATTGAGATGGCCAGATCGCATTTCCCGGACATCTCCGGGCGGCGCATGATCCATGAAACGATCCGCCGCATGATCAACTCCCAAGTGGTCGACCTGATCGTGCAGAGCAGCAGTAACATCGCTTCCAGCAACCCCGGAAACATGGAAGATGTCCGCTCTTCCCCCGCCCTCATCGCATTCAGCCCGCAAATGCGGGAAGAGCAGCATGAACTCAAGCATTTTTTGAGAACGCGCTTATACCAGCACTACAAAGTGACCAGGATGAGTGCGAAAGCCAAGCGCATCATTTCCGATCTTTTTACAGCCTTCACGCAAGACCCCCGCCTGCTCCCCTCGCAATTCCAGGAAAAAACCGACAGCGACCTCATGCGCGTCACCGCCGACTATATCGCCGGCATGACCGACCGCTACGCCATCCGAGAACACCGGCGCATCTTCGCTGTCGAAGAAATCACCCTTTGACTTTCGAGGTTGAAGTGATCTCCCGGAAAAGGTAGAATCAAAAACTTTCCCTCGAGTGTTCAGGGGTTGCGGCGCATGAAGCGCCGGCTTTCGATAGCTTATAGATCAAGAGGTAGAACTTGAGCCAATTCACGTTGCCTGGAAGGCAGGGATTGTATGATCCGGGTTTCGAGCACGACGCCTGCGGCGTCGGCTTTATCGCCCATATCAAGGGAAACAAGCGCCACAGCATAGTCAGCCAGGGGCTGCAGATCCTGAAGAATCTCACGCATCGAGGCGCAACAGGCGCGGATCCGCTTGCAGGCGACGGCGCGGGCATCCTTATCCAGATTCCTGATGCCTATTTCAGGCAGAAATGCGGCTTTTCCCTCCCCAATGCGGGCAAATACGGCGTCGGCATGATTTTCCTGCCCCAAAATACCGGGGAACGCGAAGCCTGCGAAAAAATCATTTCCGACCTCATCGCATCCGAAGGCCAAGTCCTGCTGGGCTGGCGGGATGTACCCACCAGAAACGCCGGGCTTGGCGAGGGCGTGAAGAAGGTCGAGCCTCGCGTGCGCCAGGTCTTCATCGGCAGCGCTTGCCAGGACCAGGACGGCTTCGAGCGTCGCCTTTTCGTCATCAGGAAAAGCGTCGAGCATGCCGTAAGGAAGCTCGGCCTCACCGAGGCATTCTACATCCCCTCGATGTCTTCAAGGACCATCGTCTACAAGGGCATGCTGCTGGCCGACCAGGTCGGCGAATATTATCCCGATCTTGAAAACGAGGATGTCGTCTCCGCGCTTGCGCTGGTTCATCAGCGTTTTTCGACCAACACATTCCCGACCTGGGATCTCGCCCATCCCTTCAGGATGATCGCGCATAACGGCGAAATCAACACCATGCGCGGCAATGTCAACTGGATGACGGCGCGCCACGAAGCCATGTCCTCTCCTGTGTTGGGCGACGACCTCGAAAAGATCTGGCCGCTGATCGTCGAAGGCCAGTCCGACTCGGCCTGTTTCGACAATGCGCTCGAGCTGCTCGTTGCGGGCGGCTATTCGCTCGCCCATGCGATGATGATGCTGATCCCCGAAGCCTGGGCAGGCAATCCGCTCATGGACGATGCACGCCGCGACTTCTACGAATACCATGCTGCCCTGATGGAACCCTGGGATGGTCCGGCTGCAGTCGCCTTCACGGACGGCAGGCAGATCGGCGCAACCCTGGACAGGAACGGACTGCGGCCCGCACGCTACCTGATCACCGACGACAACCTGGTCGTCATGGCTTCCGAGATGGGGGTGCTCGACATTCCGCAAAGCAGCATCGTCAAGAAATGGCGCCTGCAGCCGGGCAAGATGTTCCTGATCGACCTGGAGGCCGGCCGCATCATCGACGACAAGGAACTCAAGGACACCTTGGCCGCCAAGAAGCCTTACGGAAAATGGCTCGGCGAATCCAGACTGCTGCTCTCCGAATTGCCCGAAACCGCGACTGAATCCGGTCATTCGACGCCGCTCCTCGACTGCCAGCAGGCTTTCGACTACACCCAGGAAGACATCAAGTTCCTGATGCAGCCCATGGCTGCGACAGGCCAGGAAGCCACCGGGTCCATGGGCAACGACTCGCCGCTCGCGGTGATGTCGAACAAGCTCAAGCCGCTCTACAGTTATTTCAAGCAGCTCTTCGCGCAGGTCACGAACCCCCCGATCGACCCGATCAGGGAAGAGCTGGTGATGTCGCTTGTGTCCTTCATCGGCCCCAAACCGAATCTGCTCGGCATAGACGAAACCAATCCGCAGGCGAGACTGGAAGTGAGCCAGCCCGTCCTGTCGTCGGCCGACATGGAAAAGCTGAAAGAAATCTCGGCGCTCACGGGCGGACGCTTCACCTCGAAGGTGCTGGACATCTGCTATCCGGCAGCGGACGGCGCGGCCGGCATGGAAGCCGCACTGGAATCCCTTTGCGATACCGCTGAAAAATCGGTGCGGGAAGGGGTCACCATCCTGATCCTCTCCGACCACTCCGTCGACGGAACCCGCATTCCTGTTCCTGCGCTGCTCGCGACATCGTGCGTGCACCACCATCTCGTCAAGACCGGCCTCAGGACGAGCTCCGGCTTGGTGGTCGAGACGGGTTCCGCGCGCGAGGTTCACCATTTCGCGCTGCTCGCGGGATACGGTGCCGAAGCGGTTCATCCCTGGCTCGCGTTCGAGACCATTGAAAACATGACTGAAATGCTTCCCGCCGACCTGTCGCCAGGGGAAGCCAAGAAACGCTTCGTCAAGGCCGTTTCCAAAGGACTGCTGAAGGTCATGTCGAAGATGGGCATATCGACCTACCAGTCCTATTGCGGCGCCCAGATTTTCGAAGCGGTCGGATTGAATTCGGCCTTCATCCAGCGCTATTTCCCCGGCACTTCCAGCCGCGTGGAAGGCATCGGGCTTGACGAGGTCGCAAGGGAAGCGGCGGAAATCCATCAGCTTGCCTTCGGCAATGCCCCGATTTACCAGAATGCGTTGGACGTGGGCGGGGAATACGCCTATAGATTGAGGGGCGAAGCCCATCTCTGGACGCCAGAGAGCATTTCGAAGCTGCAGCATGCGACGCGCTCCGGCAGCTTCAGCACCTACAAGGAATACGCGAAGCTCATCAACGATCAGAGCGAGCAGCTGATGACGCTGCGCGGCCTTTTCGACATCAAGCCGGGCAAGTCGGTTCCGCTCGAAGAAGTCGAGCCGGCGAAGGAAATCGTCAAGCGCTTCGCCACCGGCGCGATGTCGCTCGGCTCCATTTCCAAGGAGGCGCACAGCACGCTTGCCATTGCCATGAACAGGATAGGCGGCAAATCCAATACCGGCGAAGGCGGAGAAGACCCCATCCGGTTCAAGCCGTTGCCGAACGGCGATTCGATGCGCTCTGCGATCAAGCAGATCGCTGCCGGCCGCTTCGGCGTCACCGCTGAATACCTGGTCAATGCCGACCAGCTCCAGATCAAGATGGCGCAGGGCGCAAAACCCGGTGAAGGCGGGCAACTCCCCGGGCACAAGGTCAGCGAGTACATCGCCAAGCTGCGCCATTCCGTACCGGGTGTCGGGCTGATTTCCCCGCCGCCGCATCACGACATCTATTCGATCGAGGATCTTGCCCAGTTGATCCACGACCTCAAGAACGTCAATCCCGCTGCGAGCATCAGCGTCAAGCTCGTTTCCGAAGTGGGCGTCGGAACCATCGCGGCAGGCGTGGCCAAGGCAAAAGCCGACCACATCACGATCTCCGGATACGACGGCGGCACAGGCGCGAGCCCGCTGAGCTCGGTCAAGCATGCCGGCGCCCCATGGGAGCTCGGCCTTTCCGAAACCCAGCAGACCCTGGTGCTCAACAAGCTCAGGGGCAGGGTGGCCGTACAGGTCGACGGACAGATGAAGACCGGCCGCGACGTGCTGATCGGCGCGCTTTTGGGCGCAGACGAATTCGGCTTCGCCACCGCCCCCCTGGTGGTCGAAGGCTGCATCATGATGCGCAAATGCCATCTCAACACCTGCCCGGTCGGCGTCGCCACCCAGGACGAGACCTTGCGCAAGAAATTCTCCGGACAGCCCGAGCATGTCGTCAACTACTTCTTCTTCGTCGCGGAGGAAGTGCGCGAATACATGGCTCAGATGGGCATCAGGAAGTTCGACGACCTGATCGGCAGGACCGATCTGATCGACGTCCGCCGCGCAGTCAATCACTGGAAGGCAAAGGGACTCGACCTCTCCAGCGTACTCTACAGCCCTGACATGCCGAGCGAAGTCGCCCGCTATCACCAGGAAACCCAGGATCACGGTATCGCCAAGGCGCTCGACCACAAGTTGATCGGCGAGGCCCAACCTGCCATCCAGCACCGCACCAAGGTCAGGATTGAAAGCGGCATCTGCAACGTCAACCGCTCTGCGGGGGCCATGCTCTCGGGCGAGGTGGCGAAGCAGTACGGCCATGCCGGCCTCCCCGACGACACCATCCATGTCAACTTCAGGGGAACGGCAGGACAAAGCTTCGGTGCCTTCCTCGCCGCAGGCGTCACCTTCGAACTCGAGGGCGACGGCAACGATTATGTCGGCAAGGGGCTCTCGGGCGGCAGGGTCGTGATCTACCCGGACCGGGACTGCAAGACCGTACCCGAGGAGAACATCGTTGCCGGCAACACCGTGCTTTACGGCGCGATTTCGGGCGAGGCCTATTTCAGAGGCGTCGCAGGGGAACGCTTCGCCGTGCGCAATTCCGGCTGCACCGCTGTCGTAGAAGGCGTGGGCGATCACTGCTGCGAATACATGACTGGCGGCGTCGTGGTCGTTCTGGGTCAAACCGGGCGCAATTTCGCGGCTGGCATGAGCGGCGGGGTCGCCTATGTGCTTAACGAGGAAAACAATTTCGATGCGCGCTGCAACCTGGCGATGGTCGAGCTCGAACCGATCCCCGAAGAAGAGGCCATCGACGAATCGGGTGATCTCGAATCGCATGGGAAAGTCAGCGTCGATCACCTGGCTCAGAGCGATCAAACCCTTTTGCGCAGGCTGATCTCGAACCATTTCGCCTATACGGGGAGCGCAAGGGCCAAGGCGATACTGGACAACTGGGCGCACTACATGCCGAAATTCGTGAAGGTCATGCCCACCGAATTCAGGCGTGCGCTTCAGGACATGAAAAACAAGAAGGCCGTATTGGAGTCTGCGTAATGGGCAAGCCGACAGGGTTCATGGAAATCAAGCGCGTCAACGAATCCGCATCGCCGGTTGAAGAGCGCATCCATCATTATCACGAGTTCGTTCACCCGCTTTCCGAAGAAGGGATACGCCAGCAAGGCGCGCGCTGCATGGATTGCGGCATTCCTTTCTGCCATTCGGGGTGCCCCGTCAACAACATCATTCCCGACTGGAACGACCTGGTCTACAGGGGCAGGTGGCAGGATGCCATAGAGGTCCTGCATTCGACGAACAATTTTCCCGACTTCACCGGAAGGATCTGCCCCGCACCTTGCGAGGCCGCCTGTACCCTGAACATCAATGATGATGCGGTGACGATCAAGTCGATTGAACACGCCATAGTCGACAAGGGCTGGGAAGAAGGCTGGATCAAGCCGAAAGCCCCCGCAAGGAAAACGGGCAAGAAAGTCGCGGTGGTCGGTTCAGGACCAGCAGGGATGGCCTGCGCTCAGCAGCTGGCGCGTGCCGGGCACCAGGTCGTCCTTTTCGAAAAGAACGACAGGATAGGCGGGCTCCTGCGTTACGGCATTCCCGATTTCAAGCTTGAAAAGCGTCATATCGACAGGCGCGTCGAGCAGATGAAGCAGGAAGGCGTCGAATTTCGGGTGAATCAGCATGTGGGCGTCGACTTTCCAGCCAAAACGCTCGTCGACGAATACGATGCCGTCGTCCTCACCGGCGGGAGCGAAACGCCGCGCGACCTTCCCATTCTGGGAAGAGACCTCGACGGCGTGCATTTCGCTCTGAATTTCCTCATTCCGCAGAACAAGAAAAATGCGGGCGATACCCTGCCTTCCCAGATCATCGCGAAAGACAAGCATGTCGTCGTCATCGGCGGGGGAGACACCGGCTCCGATTGCGTCGGCACCTCGATCAGGCAGGGCGCCGCATCCGTGACCCAGCTTGAAGTCATGCCAAGGCCGCCCGAAAGGGAAAACAGGCCGCTCACATGGCCCAACTGGCCCTTGAAGATGCGCACCTCGAGCTCGCAGGAAGAGGGATGCGAAAGGGATTGGAGCGTCGTCACGAAACGCTTTTCAGGCGAGAACGGACAAGTCGGGAAGCTGCACGCCGTTCGCGTCGAGTGGGTTCCGAATGATGCGGGCGGCATGAAGATGCAGGAAGTCGAAGGTTCCGAATTCGAGCTCAAGGCCGATCTCGTGCTGCTCGCCATGGGCTATCTTCACCCCGTGCACGAAGGCATGCTGAAGGAACTCGGCATCGAATTCGACGGCAGGGGCAACGTCAAAGCCGACACGAACAAATACCAGACCTCCATTCCCAAGGTCTTCTCGGCCGGGGACATGCGCCGCGGCCAGTCGCTCGTGGTCTGGGCGATCAGGGAAGGCAGGCAGGCCGCAAGGTCGGTCGACGAATACCTGATGGGACACTCGGAATTGCCCCGATGAGCAAACTCAAGAACGATACTTTCCTCCGCGCCCTGCTGCGCGAACCCGTCCCCTACACGCCCATCTGGATGATGCGGCAGGCGGGGCGCTATCTTCCGGAATACAACCAGACGCGATCCCGCGCGGGCAGCTTTCTCTCCCTGTGCAAGAATCCGGATCTTGCGACCGAAGTGACATTGCAGCCGCTGGCGAGATTCCCCCTGGATGCCGCAATTCTTTTTTCCGATATTCTGACCGTCCCCGATGCAATGGGGCTCGGGCTCTATTTCGCTGAAGGCGAGGGGCCGAAGTTCGAACGTCCCCTGAGGGACGAATGGGAAATCAAGAACCTGGCTTCTCCGGACCCGGTCGTCCATCTCCGCTATGTCATGGATGCGGTCTCCCAGATCCGCAAATCCCTGGACGATTCCGTACCGCTGATCGGCTTTTCGGGAAGCCCCTTCACCCTCGCCTGCTACATGATCGAGGGCGGCAGCAGCAGCGACTTCCTCCATACCAAGACGATGCTCTACCGCAGACCGGAGCTGCTGCATCACATACTCGAGATCAATGCGCGCGCCGTTGCGGACTACCTGAACGCGCAGATCGAACACGGCGCGCAAGCCGTGATGATCTTCGATTCATGGGGAGGAGCGCTGTCCGAAGCGGCCTATGCCGAATTTTCGCTCGCCTACCTGGAAAGAATCGTATCCATGCTTCACAAGAAGCATGACGGCGCCAAGGTACCGAGCATCGTGTTCACCAAGGGCGGCGGCCTTTGGATAGAAAAAATCGCCTCGATCGGCTGCGATGCTGTCGGACTCGACTGGACGATGGATATCGGCAGGGCAAGGCGTCTGGTAGGCGACAAGGTAGCCCTGCAGGGCAATCTCGATCCCCTCGTGTTGTTCGCGGAACCTGCGCAGATCGTGAAGGAAGCAGAAAAGGTTCTGGAAAGCTTCGGTCACGGCAGCGGCCATGTATTCAATCTCGGTCACGGCATATCCCAATACACCAATCCGGATCATGCCGCCGTTCTGATCGAAACCGTCCGTTCGTCGAGCCGGAAATACCACGAAGTCGCCTCGCAATAAGCGGGGCTTTCTAACATGCATTCCGCATCCACCTATGCGGACTTATGCACATTTCATGGAAAACCGGAAGAGAATTTTACGCCGGATGCTGAATTTCCAATCAACTGATTTTGAATATAAAATCTTTCGTGCACCAATTTGGTGAATGAAGAATTGCCTTGAAAGATAAAAACTTAGCCTAAATGAAAGGAATAATTCACAAAGTTATCAACAGATTTTGTGAGTAACTTTTTTATTCATTTTAAATAGTATGTTATATCGTTTTCCTAGAATTCACCCTAATGAGGCGGCTTAACCATACAAAATGGCATCCGACTATTCCGCCAATATCATCAAGGTCGCCCTGGATATCCCGGTGCCTGCGCTGTTCGATTATCTGGCGAAAGAGGCCGACATCGGCGATATCGGCGCCAGGGCGATCGTCCCTTTCGGGGCCAAGAAACTGACAGGCGTCGTGCTCGGGATCTCCGAAAATACGGACATCCCGGTCGAGCGGCTCAAATCCGCCGAATTCGTGTTTCGGGATATCCCCCCCCTGTCCGGGAAGCTCCTCGATCTGTTCCGCTTCTGCAGCGCTTACTACCACCAGCCAATCGGCCAGGTCGTCCTGAATGCGCTGCCCGCTCGCCTCAAGGCCCAGAGGCCTGTCGAAATCAAGCGACCACGCCATTTTTCGCTCACGGAGGCTGGCCAGCATGCCAACGTCAGGGGCAGGCAAATGAAAAGCCTGATCGATCGCCTGAATGAAAGCTCCGGGCTGAGCGAAGCCGAGATCAGAAAGACGTATCCCGCACAGGCGCTCAAGAAGCTTCTCTCTCTCGGCCTGGTCGATGAAATCCCGGGGAAAGCGCTGCCGCTATCAATCTCGCCATCGCCCCAACTCACGCTTGAACAGGCGCACGCCGTAGCGCGCATTCTCGACGAGAAGGGAAAATTCCAGCCATGGCTGCTTTATGGCATCACCGGAAGCGGAAAAACAGAAGTCTATCTCCAGGTCATTGCCAGGATTCTGGAAGCCGGCCAGCAGGTCCTTTTCCTCGTCCCCGAAATCAACCTTACGCCGCACCTGGAAAACTTGTTCGCAGCCCGCTTTCCCAACACCGGCATCGTGAGCCTGCACAGCGGGCTCAGCGATACGGAAAGGCTGCAGGGCTGGCTGATGGCGCAATCAGGCGAAGCGGGAATCGTGCTTGGCACGCGGCTTGCCGTCTTCACGCCGCTCCCCAACCCCGGCCTAATCATCGTCGACGAAGAACATGACGCCTCGTTCAAGCAGCAGGAGGGCCTGCGCTACAGCGCCCGCGATGTCGCCGTATTTCGCGCCAAACAGGAAGCCGTTCCTGTCGTCCTCGGCTCGGCCACCCCTTCCCTTGAAAGCTATCGGAGCGCAAAAACAGGCCGCTATGGGCTGCTCGAGCTGAGACATCGCGCAATTCAGAGCGCATCGCTGCCGCGCGTACGCTATATCGATCTCAGACAGGAAAAACGAAAGAGCGGTCTGAGCGAGAAGCTGATCGCAGCCATATCCGTCCGACTGAATCGAGGCGAGCAGAGCATGGTCTTTCTCAACAGAAGGGGATATTCCCCCGCCATGATCTGCAGAGCCTGTTCCTGGACCCCTTCGTGCCCGCGCTGCACAAGCAGGCTTGTGCTGCACCTGAAGCTAGGGCGGTTGCGCTGCCATTACTGCGGATTTGTCGAAAAGATACCGCCCGCCTGCCCCGAGTGCGGCAATCTGGATCTCAAACCCGTCGGACATGGAACCCAGCGCATCGAATCCGAGCTCGGCAGCTTATTTCCGGATGCCCGCATTCTGCGGATAGACCGGGACAGCATCAGGAAAAAGCATGATTGGCTGGGCATGCTCGACAAAATCAGGAGCGGGGATGCGGACATCCTGATCGGAACGCAGCTGCTTGCGAAAGGGCACGATTTCCCCAACCTGACCCTGGTGGGCATCCTCAATTCCGACGCATCCCTCTTCAGCAGCGATTTCAGGGCCTCGGAACGGCTTTTCGCCCTGCTCACCCAGGTCTCCGGAAGAGCTGGCCGAGCCGGTTCACCCGGAGAAGTGCTGATCCAGACGGAATACAAGGACCACCCCCTCTACCGCGCCCTCGAGCATCACGATTTCGACGCCATTGCAGCCATGCTCCTGGATGAGCGATCCGCGGCCGGCTTTCCGCCCTATGTCCATCAGGCGCTGATACGCGCGGAGGCGCCTGCCCTCGACAAGGCGATGGATTTCCTCGAGAAAATCAGATCTGCCGCCTCGAAAATCGCGCAGGGAGTCACGATTTTCGATCCCGCCGCCGCATCAATGATTCGCCTGGGCAACATGGAAAGAGCGCATATCCTTTTCCAGTCGGCCTCCCGGATCAGGCTGCAGAATTTTTTGGACGAGCTATTGTCGAACCTGGATCCTGCAGCAAGTCGCGCAGTGAAATGGCATATCGACGTCGATCCCCTAGAGTTTTAGTCTAACCAGAAGATATAATTACAGGCAATATTATGACTTTCGACTTCAAAACCCATCTTGCCGCTCTATTTTCCGAGGCGCTCACTGATGCCCCGGAAATCCATCTTGAGCGCCCAAAACTTTCCGTGCACGGCGATTATTCCTGCAATATCGCCATGCAGCTTGCAAAATCGCTGAAAAAGAATCCGCGAGAAGTCGCAGCGAACATCATTGCAGCCCTCCCCCATTCCGAGCACGTCGAAAAGCTCGAAATCGCAGGCGCGGGGTTCATCAACATTTTCCTCAAGAATGCATCCAAGCAGCGCATCATCGGCCATATATTGCAAAACGGAGCGTCATTCGGAAAATCCACGCTCGGCGCCGGAAAGAAGATCCAGGTCGAATTCGTCTCGGCCAATCCTACCGGCCCGCTTCACGTGGGTCACGGACGAGGCGCCGCATTCGGCGCAAGCCTGTCCAACCTGCTCAATGCTGCAGGCTATGAGGTCGTTCGGGAATATTACGTCAACGATGCCGGCAGGCAAATGGACATCCTGACCCTTTCAACCTGGCTTCGCTACCTTGAAATCGTCGGCGTCGATATCCTCTTTCCGGCCAACGCCTATCAGGGAGGCTATGTGCGGGATATGGCGCGCATCATTCACGAGATGCACGGCGAGCGCTACAAGCACCCCATTGGGGCCATCCTTTACGACATCCCGGTTTCCGACGAAGACGCCCATCTCGACAATCTGATTGCAAGCGCTAAGAACCTGCTCGGCCAGGACTATCAATACCTTCACGACTTCGTGCTGAACGAGCAGCTCGGCGACTGCCGCAACGACCTCCTCGAATTTGGCGTCGTATTCGATTCCTGGTTCTCGGAACAATCGCTTTTCGACAGCGGCATGGTCGAGCACGCCTTGAGCAAACTCGAGGAAGGCGGGCATATCTACGTCCAGGACGGCGCGAAATGGTTCCGTTCCACCCATTTCGGGGACGAGAAGGACCGGGTGGTCCAGCGGGAAAACGGCCTGTATACCTATTTCGCCTCGGATATTGCCTACCACCTCAACAAGATCGAACGCGGCTTCGAACTCATCATCGATATCTGGGGGGCGGATCATCACGGCTATATTTCGCGGGTCAAGGGCGCGCTGCTTGCCGCCGGCGCGCCTGCAGAAAAGCTCCATGTCGAACTGGTCCAGTTCGCCGTCCTCTATCGAGACGGCAAAAAGGCTTCCATGTCGACCAGGAGCGGTGAATTCGTCACGCTCAGGGAGCTGAGACGTGAAGTGGGCAACGACGCGGCGCGCTTTTTTTACGTCTTGCGCAAATGCGACCAGCACCTGGATTTCGACCTTGATCTCGCAAAGTCGCAGAGCAATGACAACCCCGTATACTATGTTCAATATGCGCATGCGCGAATCGCCAGCGTTCTGGAGCAATGGGGCGGCAATCTCGAGTCGCTGGTGGATGCCGACCCATCCTGTTTGTCGAGCGAGCACGAAGCCGATCTGCTGCAGCGCCTGATCGATTATCCCGACCTGATCAGGGGGGCGGCAAGGGAATTGTCGCCTCATCTGATCGCATTCTTCCTCAAGGACCTGGCAGCAGCCTTCCACAGCTATTACAATGCTTCCCACTTCCTCGTTCAGGATGAGTCCGTCAAGCTCGCACGCCTTTCTCTGATTGCCGCAGTCAAGCAGGTTATTCGAAACGGGCTCGACCTTCTCGGCGTCAGCGCGCCGGAAAAAATGTGAAAGAGATCAGATTATGAGTAGAGACTACAAGCCCAGGTCGAAATCGAGTTCCGGTGGGGGACGCGGCGGTTCAATGTTTGCCGGCATCTTGATTGGTTTCATTCTGGGCATAGGAACCGCCCTTGGCGTGGCGTGGTACATCAACAAGATGCCCAGCCCGTTCCTCAGTCACGAACAGGTCGCGCAAAAGCCAGCGCCGCTTCCAGCACCGCAAGCTGCGACAGCTCCGCCTGAAGGCAAGCCCAAGTTCGATTTCTATAATATTCTTCCCGGAAAAGAAAGCGGTCCCGCCAAGGTGGCGCCGGCCGCCGCTGCGCCTGCCGCGCCCTCGCCTACCACACCGGCTTCCGAAAGCTATTATCTTCAGGCTGGCGCATTTCAGAAAAAAGACGAAGCCGACAACATGAAAGCCAAGCTTGCCATGATAGGGCTCGAATCCGAAATTCAAGCAGGCCCGGGCGCTTCAAAATACCGCGTCCGTATCGGTCCTTATCAGAACGAAGAGGATCTGAAGAAGGCCCAGGACGAGCTGCAGCAGAACGGCATCGCTTCCAGCGTTGTCAAAATCAAGGAACTGGGTCAATAACGGAGATTCGTCATGCGCATTTTCAAAAGCTTGTTCTTCGCCACGCTGCTTTTCTGGGCTTCCCTTGCACATGCCGACAAGGGATATACGCTGGTATCACCGCCTCAGCCCACTGAGAGCGGCAAAAAAATCGAGGTCCTCGAATTTTTCTATTACGGCTGCCCGCATTGCTACCACCTGCAGCGCTATCTCGATCCATGGCTGAAAACTCTGCCCAAGGATGTCGAATTCCGCTACGTACCGACGATCTTCAACGACCAGTGGGCAAAGCTCGCCAAGACCTACTATGCCTTGGACGTCATTGGGAAGGAACCTGCGCTGCACGGCGCGGTTTATAAAGCCGTCCAGCTCGACAATATCGACCTGGGAGACGAAAACACACTGCTTGATTGGGCTGTAAAGCAGGGCGTCGATCGCGCCAAGCTTGCCGCCGCCTATTCCTCCTTTTCAGCCCAGGTTGACATGAACAAGTCGAAGCAGATGACCAGAAGCTATGGAATCATGGGCACCCCATCACTGGTGATCGACGGAAAATACCTCACCTCCCCCGAGCTCACGCAATCGCTTCCCGGAACGATTGCAGAACTCGACAAACTCATCCAGAAGGCGAGGGCTGAACGGGCCAGGCACTGAAAATCGGGCTGGCGACGGCACTGATCATTCTTTCCTTTTCCGTTCAGGCGGAAAAGGATTATCTGGCGATTGACCCGCCGCTGCAGGTCAAGTCGAAGAAAGTCGAGCTTATCGAATTCTTCTACTATGGCTGCCCACAATGCTACGCGCTGGAGCCTTTCCTGAATGACTGGACCGGCCACCACCCCGAAGTCGAATGGGTTCCCGTCCCCGCATTCAGGCGTGCATGGCTGCCGCTCGCCAGAACTTTCTATGCACTCTCCATGCTGGGCCAGGAAAGCCGTCTGCGAGACGAGATCTATTCGGCAATCCATGACGGGGTCGATCTGAATGACGAGGCCGCCCTTTTCGACTGGCTTGGCGGGCATGCCGTCGACATGAAGCAATTCAAAGCGATCTACCATTCGGATGCCGTGGACAGGAAAATCGAGGAATCCAGACAGCTTGCCGCCAGGCTCGAAATCAACGGCGTGCCTTCGCTCGTCGTGGGCGGGAAGTACCTTGTCCTGGGCAATCTTGCCAGGGGAGATCTGCTCGATCGGCTTGTCTCGAAAGCGCGAGGACAATGAATAGACGCATTTTCATCAGCGGCGCATCGAGCGGGATCGGGTTCGAGCTGGCCAGGCATTACCTTGAAAGCGGCGCCACAGTCGGTCTGCTCGCGAGGCGTCCCGACAAGCTGAGTTTTTTCGCGGAGAACTGGCCTGAGTCGGCCAGAATTTATTCAGCGGATGTGCGCGATCTCCCTGCAATCCAGTCTGCAGCAAGGGACTTCATTTCCCATTGTGGCTGCCCCGACATCGTCATCGCCAATGCCGGAATCAGTATCGGCAACCTGACGGAATTTTCCGAAGACATCGACTCCGTTCAGGATATTTTCGATACGAACGTCATCGGCATGATCAAAACGTTTCAGCCCTACATTCACGGAATGAAAGCCGCGAAGAGCGGCAAACTGGTCGGGATTGCCAGCGTCGCGGGTTTCAGGGGGCTTCCAGGAGCTGGCGCTTACTCCTCTTCAAAAGCTGCAGCGATCAATTATCTGGAGAGCTTGAGAAGCGAATTGTACGGATCGGGCGTTGACGTGGTCACGATCTGTCCCGGTTATGTCGACACGCCGATGACGGCGCACAATCCTTACCCCATGCCTTTTCTTGTTCCGGCCGACAGGGCAGCGAAAAAAATCGCCAACGCAATCTCAAGCGGAAAGCTCTTCTACACCTTTCCCTGGCAAATGATGATCGTCGGAAAAATCATGGTTATGCTGCCGAAGCGGCTTCATGCTTTAGTCTTCTCAAAGGCCCCGCACAAGCCTAGGCGGGAGAGTTTTTGAAGAAACCTGTATCGACCAGTTCCTGGGTAAGCGCGTAGTAGTCCCGCGCCCCCTGGCTGTTCGGAGCATGGCTGAAAACATCCTTGCCGTAGGCCGGGCTCTCCGCCAGGCTGACGTTTTCCATGATGCGGGTATCGCAAACCTTTTCGCCGTAACGCTCCCTGAGCGTGTCGTAAATGGAATGGGAGAGTTTGCGTCTTGCATTGAACCGGGTCAAAAGAATCCTGAATTCGAATTCCTTGCCGTATCGAACGCGCAATATTTCGAGCAGCGCGACGACTTTCTGGACGCCTTGCATGGAAAGAAAATCCGCTGAAACGGGAATCAGCACCCTGTCTGCTGAAATGATAGCATTGAGCGACAGTATGCCCAGCAGGGGACAGCAATCGATGACAATCGGGCTGCTGTCCTTGGCCAGGTTTTCACCCAACCCTTCTTTCAGTCTTGATGCAACGCTTCCCTTCTTTCCCGATAGCGCATCGATCTTGGACAGGTCTGAATGTGCCGGAATGACGCGTAGGCCCGGTCGGTATTGAACAAGGTCGAGCAATGATCGCTCATCCCTGAAAAATGAGGAAATGCCATTCGATATCGACTGGTCGACGCCGAGCGATTGCGTCAGGTGGGCCTGCGGATCAAGATCGATCGCGAGCGGGTTTTTCTCGAGCATGGCAAGCGCCGCTGCAATGTTCAGGGTTGTCGTGGTCTTGCCAACCCCTCCTTTTTGATTGAAGACTGCAATGGTCGCCATGCTTCCCCGATCTTTTTTCGACCCTGCTATCTTACCGTAATAGGCGCTCCTGTTGAACTACCCTCTTTCATATTCTTGTACAGATCCCTCATCTTATCCGCCATCGCGCCCGAGCTCCATGTCCTGGCATAGCGGTGGGCTTGAAGCGCGCGCTCACTTCTGAGCTCAACTTTATGGATCATGTCTGTGATCGCTTCCGCGAAATCTGTCACATCGTCTTGAGGCACGACCGCACCGGATTCTTCCTTGAGGATATCCTTTGTTCCCATGTGCGCCGTCGATATGACGGGCACGCCGGCAGCCATTGCTTCGAGCAGAACCAGGCCCTGCGTTTCCGTGCGCGAAGCGAAAACGAATACGTCTGCCGCACTGTAGCAATCCCTCAGCCCTTTTTCCCTGTCCAGGTAACCGATCATCCTGACGTTCTTCTCGAGGTTCAGGCTGCCCGCCAGCTTTTCGATCGATTTCAGCGCCGGGCCCTCTCCTGCAATGACGAGCAATAGATCTGGGATTTTGCGCCTTGCCATGTCGGTCGCATGGAGCAGGAATTCGAGGTTCTTTTCGAATGCAACGCGCCCGACGAACAGCATCACGGGCGTATCGTGAGGGATGCCGTATTTCTCGCGGAAGGCGGCCCTTTCCCCGGATTCGAACATCGCTTCGGGAATGCCCGTCGGGATGAGATGCAGTGGTTTTTGCACGCCGTATTGTTCCAGGGTTTTGGCCATGGCGTGCGAGGGGACAACGATGCCGTCCACATCATTGCACTGCGTCCTTGAAAACCCTCGGGCCAACGCGCGCATCCATGATGCGGGAAGAAAGGGGATATAGTGGTAGAGGTATTCTTCGAAAAAGGTATGGTAGGTCACGATCTTCGGGACCCCGAGCTCTTTTGCCATGGCGACACCCGCATAGTGCGCGACGAATGGCGTCTGGATATGAACCAGATCGAATTCCCTGTCCCTGAGCTCTTCCTTTAGTGCAATGATGGATCGGTAGGACATCATCCTGTCTTCAGGATCGAACATTACCTTTTTGGAAGGGATGCGGATGATGTCCTTTTCTTCTCCATGAGCACCATAATCCGGCGCAATCAGAGTGACGCTCGCGCCTCTTTGGGAAAGTTCTTTTCTGAACGTTTCTATGGATGTAGAAACGCCGTTGACGCGGGGGAAATATACGTCTGATATCATCAGGACATTCATCTGTCCACTATATCAGCAGTATGTTTGCGGTTTTGTGACAGCTATTCTACCGTGACGGATTTGGCGAGATTTCTGGGTTTGTCGACATCCGTTCCCTTCTGCAAGGCCGCATGATAGGCGAGCAGCTGCATCGGTACAGCGTGCAGGATGGGACTCAGATAATGCGCGTGGCCCGCCATTCTTGCGACGTGAATACTCGCTTCGTCGTGGAAATGGGATTCCTCGTCTGCCACGACGTAGAGCTCGCCACCTCTTGCCTTGACCTCCTGAAGATTGGATTTCAGTTTTTCTATCAGGGCATCGCTTGGTGCAACCGCGATGACGGGCATGTTGCTGTCCACCAGCGCGAGCGGTCCGTGTTTCAGCTCACCCGCCGGATAGGCTTCGGCGTGGATATACGAAATTTCCTTGAGTTTGAGCGCGCCTTCCAGTGCGATAGGATAGTGAATGCCTCTGGCCAGGAAAAGCGCATGATCTTTTTGGGCAAACCGCTCCGCCCATTGCATGATATCGGGCTCTAATTCGAGCGCCCTGTTGACGGCATGGGGAAGCTTGCGAAGCGATTCGATGTGCCCGGCTTCCTGTTCGCGGCTCAACTTTCCTTTCAATTTCGCAAGGACGAGCGTCAGCAGAAATAGCGCGGCCAATTGGGTCGTGAATGCCTTTGTGGAGGCCACGCCGATTTCAGGTCCTGCCCTTGTCAGAAAGCGCAGTTTCGATTGCCTGACCAATGCGCTTTCATCCACATTGCAGATAGCAAGCGTTTTCGACTGTCCGAGCGATTTAGCGTGATCGAGTGCAGCCAGGGTATCTGCAGTTTCTCCCGATTGCGATATGGTGACGATGAGCGCATTCGGGTTGGGTACGCTTTCCCGGTATCGGTACTCGCTTGCAATTTCGGCATTGCAGGGTATGCCCGCCAGGCTTTCGATCCAGTATCTTGCGACAAGTCCCGCATGATAGCTCGTACCGCATGCCAGGATGGTGACGGCTTCCGCGTCTTGCAGAACGCTTTCTCCGAGATGGCCATACAGTTCCGGAGATATTCCTGTTTCGTTGATGGCGATGTCCAGCGTGTCTGCGATTGCCTTCGGCTGTTCGAAGATCTCTTTCTGCATGAAATGGCGGTATTGACCCAGCTCCGCCGTTTCTGCGCTGAGTTCGCTGATGTGTATTGTGCGTTCGGCGGGATTGCCCGATGCATCAAAGATCCTGTATTCGAAGAGCCCGAGTTCGGCAACATCGCCATCTTCCAAATAAACTATCCTTCTCGTCACGGGCAGGAGCGCAGAGGCATCCGATGCGATGAAGTTTTCTTCTATGCCAAGCCCGATCAGAAGCGGGCTTCCTTGTCTCGCGCATACGAGTTTTTCACGTGAGTCAGCGCTTACAACCGCTATCGCGTAAGCGCCCTTCAGCTGCTTCACCGCTGATCGGGTTGCATTGAACAAATCGCGGCTTTGCTGAAAATGATGATGGATCAGGTGGACGATGACTTCCGTGTCGGTATCGGATTCGAATTCGTAACCGAGATCTTCGAGTTCTTTGCGCAATTCAACATGGTTTTCGATGATGCCGTTGTGCACCACCGCGATCTCCTCGCGGCTGGCGTGAGGATGGGCGTTCTTTTCAGTCGGCGCGCCGTGCGTTGCCCAGCGGGTATGCGCAATCCCTAGATTACCCTTGAGCTCCTTGGAGAGAGATGAGAGCTCGGCCACGCGGCCTGTGCTTCTGATCCGCTTTAGCCCGCCGTTGATGATGGCTAGGCCTGCAGAATCGTATCCGCGGTACTCGAGGCGCCGAAGTCCCTCGAGAAGGATGGGCACCACATTCCTTTGCGCTACAGCGCCGACTATCCCGCACATGTCTAGTCCTTCTTCTTCACAGGTCTTTTCCAGTATTCGATATGTACCTGCTTGGCGCGCGACAGCGTCAACCCGCCTTCAGGCGTATTTCTGACTATCGTGGAACCTGCGCCTATCGTAGCGCCCTTGCCCACGGTCACCGGCGCAATAAGCTGGGTATCCGAGCCGATGAATGCATCGTCCTCGATGATCGTCCTGTGCTTGTTCGCGCCGTCATAGTTGCAGGTAATCGTGCCCGCACCTATGTTGACGTTTTTGCCCACGGTGGCATCCCCTACATAGCTCAAGTGGTTCGCCTTGCTTTTCTCTGCGATTCTGCTGTTCTTCACTTCGACGAAATTTCCGATGTGCACACCCTCTCCAAGCTGGGTCCCCGGCCTTATCCTCGCATAAGGGCCGATTCTGCAATTCTGCCCGATCACTGCATCTTCGATGTGGCAGAACGGGGCGATTTCTGCGCCATCCATGACTTCGACGTTCTTTAATACTGAATTTGCGCCTATTTTAACCTTGCTGCCCAGTTTCACGCTGCCCTCGAACAGGCAATTCACGTCGATGATCACATCCCTACCGCATGAGAGGGAGCCTCTCAAGTCAAATCTCGAGGGATCGGCCAAGCTCGTGCCGCTTCTCATCAGTTCCACAGCCCTTTCCATCTGGAATACACGCTCCAGCTCGGCAAGCTGGATCTTGTCGTTCACGCCCATCACTTCCCATTGGCGCCCCGGGGATGCGGAATGGATCATTTCTCCCTCACTGGCCGCGATGCCCACGATGTCGGTCAGATAGTATTCCTTTTGTGCGTTTTCATTTTTCAGTTCGGAAAGCCAGGATTTTAGCTGTGCAGTTGGACAAACAAGTACGCCAGTATTTACTTCTCTTATACCCCTTTGTGCTTCAGTGGCATCTTTTTCTTCCACTATCCCGACGATATCTCCGTCATCATTCCTGACTATCCTTCCGTAGCCATGCGGGTTTTCGAGTTCCATCGTCAAGAGCGACAGTCCTGCGCCGCTTTCAAGAAGATGATGCAGGGTATCCGGCTTGATCAGTGGAACGTCGCCGTACAGCACCAGCGTCCTGCCCTTCCCATCTAGACAAGGCATCGCCATCTGAACGGCGTGCCCCGTGCCCAATTGCGGCTCCTGCAGCACGAATTGCAATGCGTCGTCGTCATCAAGAGCCTTGGGAACCATTTCTCCGCCATGCCCGTAAACGACGCATATTTTCCTGGGATTCAATGATTTCGCCACGTCGACGACCTGCCTCAGCAGGGGCTTGCCGGCGAGTTCGTGCAGCACCTTGGGAATGGAGGAATTCATGCGCGTACCCTTGCCCGCGGCCAGGATGATTACGCTCAGATTTTCAGTGTTCGACATGACATGACATTATGACACAAAACAAAAAGGCAGCCGAGGCTGCCTTTTCATCAATGCGCGGTCTCAGCGCCTCTTTCTCAGCTTCTGGATTGCCGCGAGCTGCGCGACGGCTTCGGCGAGCTCGGCCTCGGCTCTCGCGAATTCGATGGCTGCTTCTTTGTTTTTCATGGCTTCTTCTGCGCGCTGTTTCGCTTCAGTAGCCTTGGCTTCATCCAGATCTTCGCCTCGAATGGCCGAGTCGGCCAGTACGGTGACGACATCGGGTTGAACCTCGAGTATGCCGCCAGACACGTAGATCAGCTCTTCCTCGTCGCTCATCGCCTTCTTGACCCTGACCGAGCCGGGCTTGATCCTGGTGAGCATCGGGGCATGGCGGGGATAGATACCCACTTCACCGAGTATGGAAGGTGCAGCCACGAATTCGGCAAGGCCGGAGAAGAAGCTCTCCTCAGCGCTCACGATATCGACTTGCATGGTCATTGCCATGTCGTTCCTCACTGAATAGTCTTGGCTTTTTCGACAGCTTCTTCAATCGAGCCGACCATGTAGAAGGCCTGCTCAGGAAGATGGTCGTATTCGCCGTTGACGATGCCCTTGAAGCCGGCCAGCGTGTCCTTGAGCGGAACGTACTTGCCCGGGCTTCCGGTGAAGACTTCGGCCACGAAGAACGGCTGGCTCAGGAAACGCTGGATCTTGCGCGCCCTGGAGACAATCAGCTTGTCTTCGGGAGAGAGCTCGTCCATGCCGAGAATCGCGATGATGTCACGGAGTTCCTTGTAGCGCTGCAGCGTATTCTGCACCGAACGTGCTATGCCGTAGTGCTCTTCCCCGACGACCAGCGGATCGAGCTGGCGCGAAGTCGAATCGAGCGGGTCTACCGCAGGATAGATCCCGAGTTCGGCCACTTGACGTGAAAGCACGACGGTCGCATCCAGGTGGGAAAAGGTCGTTGCAGGGGAGGGATCTGTCAGATCGTCCGCAGGAACGTACACGGCCTGGATCGAGGTGATCGAACCTGTCTTCGTGGAGGTGATGCGCTCCTGAAGGCGACCCATTTCTTCGGCCAGCGTCGGCTGGTAGCCCACAGCGGAAGGCATACGACCGAGCAGCGCGGAGACTTCCGTACCAGCCAGCGTGTAACGATAGATATTGTCGACGAAGAACAGGATGTCGCGGCCCTCATCACGGAAGTATTCGGCCATGGTCAGCCCCGTCAGAGCAACGCGCAGGCGGTTGCCGGGCGGCTCGTTCATCTGTCCGTAAACCAGCGACACCTTGTCGATGACGTTGGAATCCTTCATTTCGTGATAGAAGTCGTTGCCTTCGCGCGTACGCTCGCCGACGCCAGCGAAAACTGAATAGCCGGAGTGCTCGGCCGCGATGTTGCGGATCAGCTCCATCATGTTGACCGTCTTGCCCACGCCTGCGCCGCCGAACAGGCCGACCTTGCCGCCCTTGGCAAACGGGCAGATCAGGTCGATCACCTTGATGCCCGTCTCGAGCAGTTCCGTGGAAGCGGAAAGTTCGTCGAATGCAGGCGCTTTCCTGTGGATCGACCAGCGTTGTTCTTCGCCGATGTCTCCCGCCTCATCGATGGGATTGCCCAGCACGTCCATGATCCTGCCCAGCGTTTTCTGTCCGACAGGAACGGAAATCGGGGCTCCCGTACCGGTCACCGCCATGCCTCTGCGCAGACCGTCCGTGGTGCCCAGCGCAATGGCGCGCACGATGCCGTCGCCGAGTTGCTGCTGCACTTCCATGGTGACATTGACTTCGTCAATCTTCAGCGCATCGTATACATGGGGCATTTGCTCCCTGGAGAACTCCACGTCCACCACCGCACCGATAATTTGTACGATTTTTCCCTGGCTCATCGTTATTCCCTAATCTAGTTAAAACCTATCAACCGACTGCGGCAGCGCCTGCGCAGATTTCGGCAAGTTCCTTGGTGATCGCCGCTTGGCGAGTCTTGTTGTATATCAGCTTGAGCTCGCCGATCACATTTCCGGCATTGTCGGAAGCCGCCTTCATCGCCACCATCCGCGCGCTCTGTTCCGAGGCCATGTTTTCCGCAACGGCCTGGTAAATCAGCGCTTCGATGTAGCGGCGCAGCACCTGATCGATCACAGTCTTGGCGTCGGGCTCGTATATGTAGTCCCATATGCCGTGCGCGCCCTCGAGCTTTTCCGTGGGCAGCGGGAGCAATTGCTCCATCACCGGCTCCTGCTTCATCGTGTTGACGAATTTGGTGTAGAAGAGGTAGAGCGCATCCAGCCTGCCTTCCGAATAATCGTCAAGCATCACCTTCACAGGCCCGATCAGCTTGTCCATGTGGGGCGTATCGCCGAGCCCGGTAACGCTCGCAGCAATGTTCACGCCCAGTCGCTGCAGGAAGCCGAGTCCCTTGTTGCCTATGGCGCATGCCTCTACCGCATTGCCTTCCTCGACCCAATCCTTTACCTTTGCGAGCACAAGCCGCTGCACATTGGTATTCAGACCGCCGCAAAGACCCTTGTCCGAACTGACCACGATGATTCCGATGCGCTTGGAATTCGCCCGCTCCGCCATGAACGGATGCGTGTATTCCGGGTGCGCGCGGCTCATGTGCGCGGCGACTATCCGCATCTTCTCGCCGTAGGGCCTAGCCAGGCGCATCCTGTCCTGTGCCTTGCGCATCTTGGCAGCCGCGACCATTTCCATCGCCCGCGTGATTTTCTGGGTGTTCTGGACGCTCTTGATCTTCGTCCTTATTTCTTTCCCACCAGCCATGGCGACTCCTTAGTAAACCGCGCTTTCCTTGAATTTGGAGATTGCATCCGAAAGTGCGCTTTCGGCGTCCGCCTTCAGGTCTTTTTCGGTCTCTATCCTGTTCATCAGGTCAGCGTGCGTGGTCTTCATGTAGGCCTGAAGCGCGGATTCGAAGGCAAGCGCCTTCTTCACCTCGACATCGTCCAGGTAGCCCTTGTTCACGGCGAAAAGCGTGAGGGCCATCTCGGAAATGCTCATCGGGCTGTACTGGTTCTGCTTCATGAGTTCGGTCACGAGCTTGCCGCGTTCAAGCTGTTTTCTCGTCGCCTCGTCGAGGTCCGACGCGAACTGCGCGAATGCGGCCAGCTCCCTGTACTGTGCAAGCGCAAGACGGATGCCGCCGCCGAGCTTCTTGATGACCTTGGTTTGCGCAGCACCGCCCACGCGAGAAACGGAAAGGCCTGCGTTGATTGCGGGACGGATACCGGCGTTGAACAGGTCCGTCTCAAGAAAGATCTGTCCGTCGGTGATCGAAATCACGTTGGTCGGAACGAACGCCGAAACGTCGCCCGCCTGCGTTTCAATGATGGGAAGCGCGGTGAGCGAACCGGTCTTGCCTTTGACTTCTCCGTTCGTCAGCCTTTCCACGTAGTCCGCATTCACGCGAGCGGCGCGCTCGAGCAGCCTCGAGTGCAGGTAGAAAACGTCGCCGGGATAAGCTTCACGGCCGGGAGGACGACGCAGCAGCAGCGAGATTTGACGGTAGGCCCAGGCCTGCTTGGTCAAGTCGTCGTACACGATCAGCGCATCTTCGCCGCGATCCCTGAAGTATTCGCCCATGGTGCATCCGGAATAGGGAGCGATGTACTGCATTGCAGCAGATTCGGAAGCGGATGCGGCCACCACGATGGTGTGGCCCATTGCGCCGTGCTCTTCCAGCTTTCTCACCACGTTGGCAATCGAGGAGGCTTTCTGTCCGATGGCCACGTAAATACAGATGACGCCGTTGCCTTTCTGGTTGATGATCGCGTCGACCGCAACTGCAGTCTTGCCTGTCTGGCGGTCGCCGATGATCAGTTCGCGCTGGCCGCGCCCGATCGGCACCATCGAGTCGATCGACTTGAGACCCGTGCCCATCGGCTGATCAACGGACTGCCTGGCGATCACGCCGGGGGCGATTTTTTCGATCGGCGATGTCTTCGAAGTTGCAATCGGACCCTTGCCGTCGATGGGCTGGCCGAGCGCATTGACCACGCGGCCGACGAGCTCGGGGCCGACCGGCACCTCGAGGATCCTGCCTGTGCACTTGACGATGTCGCCTTCCGAGATATGCCCGTATTCCCCAAGCACAACCGCGCCGACGGAATCGCGCTCGAGGTTGAGCGCAAGACCGAAGGTGTTGCCGGGGAATTCCAGCATTTCGCCCTGCATTGCATCGCGCAGCCCGTGGATCCTGACAATGCCGTCGGTCAATGATACGACCGTGCCTTGCGTACGAATTTCTGTCGTCGTCGCCAGGCCTTCTATCTTGCTTTTGATCAGCTCACTGATTTCAGATGCATTCAACTGCATGATAACTCCTATCTTGTAAGGGCGAATGCCATCGCCTGTAACTTGCCGCGCACCGACGCATCGATCACGTCGTCCCCGATCTCGATCTTGACGCCGCCGATTAGATCCGCGTCCACTTCAGCGCTGGCTTCGACTTTTTTCTTGAACTTGGCCTCAAGCTTTTTAACGAGATCGCCAAGCTGGGCCTTGGTCATTGGATAGGCCGAAGTCACCCTGGCTTCCAGCATCCCGCCTTCCTCAGCCTTCAGCGCTTCAAAAAGCTCTGCAATCTGCGGCAGAATGCCAAGGCGTCCATTGTGAATGAGCTCCTTGACGAAATTGACCCCCATTTCGCCGATCTTTCCGGCTGCAACCGATGTGATCAGCGCCTCGAGCTTGGAAGGCGTGATGTTTGGATCGGTGATGCATGATTGCATGCCTGCATCCTGAACGACCGCAGCAAGGAATTGCAGCTCCCCGGACCACTCTTCAAGGGTTCCTTTTTCCTTGGCGACTCGAAACGCCGCTTCGGCATAGGGTCTAGCAATGGTTACGATTTCGGCCATGACAGTCCCTTAAAGCTCCGACTGGATCGACTTGAGAAGCTCTGCGTGCTTGGCCGTATCGACTTCCTGGCGCAGTATCTTTTCCGCACCTGCCACGGCAAGCGCCGCCACCTGATCCCGCAGGGATTCACGGGCACGGAAGACTTCCTGCTCGATTTCCGCTTTTGCGCCGTTCAGGAGCCGCTCGCCTTCTTCCTTGGCGGCGGTCTTGGCTTCGTCGACGATCTGAGCCGCGCGATTTTCGGCTTGCGAAATCACTTCGGCAGCTTTCTGCTTGGCTTCATGCAAAATTTCGAGGGACTTCTTCGTCGCCAATTCGAGTTCAGATTTCCCGCGCTCGCCTGCAGCAAGCCCATCGGCGATCCGCTTTGCGCGCTCGCCCATTGCATTGGTGATGGGAGGCCAGATGTACTTCATGCAGAACCAGACGAACATGACGAACATGATCGTTTGGCCGAGAAGGGTTGCATTGATGTTCATGCAAATTCTTCCTTCGGTTAATTCCCGCTTGCTTACTTGCCGGCGACAGCAAACAGGATGTACATGGAAATACCGACGGCAATCATCGGAACCGCGTCAACCAGACCCATGACGATAAAGAACTGGGTACGCAGCATGGGGATCAGTTCGGGCTGGCGAGCCGCGCCTTCGAGGAAGCGTCCGCCCAGCACGCCGATGCCGATCGCCGCGCCCAGCGCGCCGAGGCCCATCATGATCGCGCCGGCTACGTAAAGAAGAGCTTGTGCCGTTTCCATTTAATTTTTCTCCTGTATATAAATTAAAGTTGGGTTGAAAAGAATCTTAATGATGTTCCTGATGCGCCATGTCGAGATAGACGATCGTCAGGGTCATGAAAATGAAGGCCTGCAAGGTCACGATCAGAATATGGAAGATCGCCCACGGCAGGGAAAGCGTCCACTGAACCCAGAAGGGCAGGATCGCGATCAGGATGAAGATCATCTCACCCGCATACATGTTTCCGAAAAGACGAAGGGCCAGCGAAACCGGTTTCGATATCAGGTTCACGCCTTCGAGAAACAGGTTGGCGGGCAGGCCGAATTTGCCGAAAGGCTGCAGCGTGAGTTCGCCAACGAATCCGCCCAGGCCCTTGATCTTGATGCTGTAGTAGAGGACGAGCAGAAACACGCCGATCGACATGCCGAAAGTCGCATTCGGGTCGGTTGTCGGCACGACTTTGAAGAATGGGACACCGAGTGCCCCGGCGATATAAGGCACGTAATCGACAGGAATCAGGTCCATCCAGTTCATCAGATAGATCCAGAAGAAGATGGTCAACGCGAGCGGCGCAACCAAGGCGTTTCTGCCGGAAAAGGATCCGCGCACGCTGTCCTCGACGAATTCCACCATCCATTCGACGAAATTCAGGAGACCCGAAGGTACGCCGGCGTTCGCAGCCTTGGCAGCCCTGCCGAAGATGTAGAGGAAAATCGCGCCGAGAAGGAGCGAAACGAAAAAGGTATCGAGATTGAGCGACCAGAAACCCATTGCCTTCGCTTGTTCGGCGTTCTGTGCGACGCCCCACGCGCCGTCAGGCAGATGCCCCCAGGTCAAATGCGTAAGATGGTGCTTGATATATTCGGATGATGTTTCGGTAGCCATATTATTTCTCAAACCCGTTCCAAAGCAGCCCGGCCGCAACCAGACTTATCTGCCCTGCCACAAACCCCGCCAGCACATGAAGCGGAGTCAACCCAAGAAACCTCATTCCCGCAGCCAGCAACAGGACCACCACGACATAACGCTCAAGACTTGAGCGATACATCGCCTTCAGCTGCCCCGCAGCATCTAGGTGCGCGGTTTCCAGCCTTTCCCGGCCATGACAAGCCAGCATCAACCCATTAGCCAGCGAAGCGCAGAAGCCGCACAGTACCGATTTGGCCGCAAGTGGATTATCTAGGAGGTAAGCTGCAGTGGCGCCCGTTATCGCGACTATTGCCTGTATCCCTGCTACACGCAACGCGTTATTTCTCATCGCGCCATTACAAACCTTGTGGATGTTAGCAACGTTTTCCGGCGCTGTCAAACGCGAAACCTGCCAAGGATGGAATCGAGGTGCTCGAGGCTTGAATATTCGATCACGAGCTTGCCGGCTCCCTTCTTTCCATGGCTGATCGTCACGCCTGTGCCGAGCTTTGCCGAGATTTCCTCCTGAAGCCTGATCACGTCGTGATCCGAATGCTTTTCCTGTTTTTGCCCGCCCTGCAGCGACTGTACCAGCCTTTCGGCCTCCCTCACCGAAAGCTGTTTTTTCGCGATGAGGTTGCCGAGCTCGATCTGCTCTGCAGCAGAGAGGCTCAGAAGTGCCCTTGCGTGTCCCATGTCGATCTTGCCCTGCATGAGCAGATCCTGTGCCGGCTTGGCCAGATTGAGGAGGCGCAGCAAATTGCTGACCGCGCTGCGCGAATAACCCACCGCATCTGCCGCCTCCTGGTGCGTCATGCCGAATTCATCCACGAGGCGCTGGATGCCAATCGCCTGCTCAAGCGGATTCAGGTCTTCCCTTTGTATGTTTTCGATGAGCGCCATCGAAAGCGCCGCCTCGTCCGGCACTTCCCTTATCAGAACGGGGACTTCATCGAGCCCTGCGAGCTGGGACGCTCTCCAGCGCCGCTCTCCTGCTATGATTTCGTATTTGCCCTGCTCGACCTTTCTCACGAGTATGGGCTGCATGATTCCTTGCGACCTTATGGATTCAGCAAGATGCATCAAGGAATCCTGATCCATCATGCTTCTGGGCTGGTATTTTCCAGGTTGCAACTCGCCCACTTTCAGCTTGCGCAAGTCTCCGGAAGACGCTTCTTCCCCTCCGAGCAGCGCGTCGAGCCCCCTTCCCAATCCCTTTTGTCTTGTCATCTTCGTCCCTTATGAATGATGCCTGTTGAGGATTTCCCCGGCCAATGTCAGATAGGCCGCGGCCCCCTTCGAATTCCTGTCGTGAACCATCGCAGGCAGCCCGTAGCTCGGCGCTTCGGCCAGCCTGACATTGCGCGGGATCACGGTACGGTATACCTTGTCTCCGAAATGCTGCTGCAACTGGTCCGACACCTGTTGCGCAAGCATGTTTCTAGGATCGAACATGGTGCGAAGCAGTCCTTCTATCTGCAGCTCGGGGTTGAGATTGGAGCGCACCCTTTTGATCGTCCTGATGAGGTCGGAGAGTCCTTCCAGCGCATAGTACTCGCACTGCATCGGAATCATCACGGCATCCGCCGCGCACAGACCGTTGACCGTGAGCAAATTGAGCGCAGGAGGGCAGTCTATCAGGATGTAATCGTAGTTTTCCGATACGGCAGCAAGCGCATCCTTGAGCCTGGATTCCCTTCCCTCTTCGTCGACGAGCTCGACTTCAGCCCCAGCGAGATCCCGGTTGGCCGGCAGCAGGTCGTAGCTTCCCGCGGGTGAGGCGACCCTGACCTCTTCGAGCGAGCGTTCCTTCAGAAGCAGATGATAGACGGTCCTGGACAAGGCGGCTTTGTCCACCCCGCTCCCCATCGTGGCATTGCCCTGCGGATCGAGATCGACCAGCAGCACTTTCTGCCTCGCGGCCGCGAGGCTCGCGCCAAGGTTGACCGTCGTGGTTGTCTTCCCCACGCCGCCCTTTTGATTGGTAATCGCCAATATTCTCGCCATGCTAATCCGTCTCCAGTTTCATGATGACCAGATGCCTCTCCCCTTCCAAACCCGGAACTTCGAGGGGAATGACCGCTTCGACTACAACCCGCTCGGGCAATTGCGCCAGCTCTTTCTCGGGATATTGCCCCTTCATCGCGGCAAAACGCTTTCCCAGATGCCCGGATAAGCGCAGGAATTCGCCTATTTCCGAAAATGCGCGCGATGTGACAAGATCAAATTTTCCTTCCCCGACCGCTTCGACCCTCTCTGCCAGCACCCCAGCATTCTTCAGGCCCAACTCGATGACCGCCTGTCTGAGGAACGCCGCCTTCTTCTGGTTGCTCTCGATGAGCGTCACCTGCCAATCGGGCCGCGCTATCGCAAGCGGAATGCCCGGCAGCCCAGCTCCGCTGCCGACGTCCGCAACGCTTCTTGCTTCGATGTGCGGCAGGATTGAAAGGCTGTCGAGCAGATGGTGGCTGACCATTTTTTCCCTGTCCCTGATCGCAGTCAGGTTGTACACCTTGTTCCACTTTTCGATCAGGCCGACATAAGCCTCGAGCTTTTCGATTCGTGAGCTCGGAATGTCGAGATCGAGCGCTTCGATTCCCTGGCGAAGGTTCATGCGGCCGAAAACCCGCGCTTCTGGTGCACAAGAAGCAGGGACACCGCAGCCGGCGTGATGCCAGAAAGCCGCGACGCCTGCCCGATGGTCTCGGGCTTGTGGCGGTTGAGGATCTGCCAGGTTTCGGCAGAGAGCCCTTTCACTTGCGCATAATCGACGTCCATCGGCAGACGGAGCGCCTCATATTCCATCCTTCTCGCGATCTCGAGCTCCTGCCGCTCGATGTAGCCGCCGTATTTCGCCTGGATTTCGACCTGGCTCGCCACCTCCGGCGCCACTTCCGCCCTTTCACCGAGCGCCACCAGCGCTTCGTAATTCACGTCAGGGCGCCTCAAGAGCTCGTACAGGCTGTATTCTCGCTCGATGGATTTGCCGAGCACCTTTTCAATGTGCTCCTGGGATGCCAGCTTCGGATTCACCCAGGTGGACTTGAGCCTGGAAGACTCCCGCTCGATCGCCTCCCTTTTCTCGCAGAATGCCCGCCACCTTGCGTCATCCACAGCACCGAGTTCCCTTCCGGTTTCAGTGAGCCTCAGATCCGCGTTGTCCTCCCTCAGCGTCAGGCGAAATTCCGCCCGGCTGGTGAACATCCTGTAAGGCTCGGTCACGCCCTTGGTGACCAGATCGTCGACCATCACGCCGATATAGGCCTGGTTCCGCTTCGGGCTCCAGGCTTCCTTGTCCTCGGATCTCAACGCAGCATTGATGCCCGCCAGTATTCCCTGGGCGGCCGCTTCTTCGTAGCCGGTCGTCCCGTTGATCTGTCCGGCGAAATAGAGATTGGCGATAGCCTTCGTTTCCAGAGAACTCTTGAGGCCCGTCGGATCGAAGTAGTCGTATTCGATGGCATACCCGGGGCGCGTGACGTGCGCATTTTCCAGCCCCTTCATCGAATGGATCAGTTCGACCTGCACGTCATAGGGCAGGCTGGTCGAAATGCCGTTCGGATAGACTTCGTGCGTATTCAGCCCTTCCGGCTCGAGGAAAATCTGGTGGCTTGTCCTTTCCGCAAAGCGCGTAACCTTGTCCTCGATGGAGGGGCAGTAGCGAGGACCCACTCCCTCAATAACGCCTGTGAACATTGGGGATCGGTCAAGTCCGCCGCGGATGATTTCGTGCGTCTTCTCGTTGGTGTGCGTGATCCAGCACGGCACCTGGCGCGGATGGAGGTCGGCGCTCCCGACGAAAGAAAAGACAGGAACGGGATCGTCTCCGGGCTGCATGGCCAGCTCGGAATAATCGATGCTTGCACCGTGAATCCTGGGTGGGGTGCCCGTCTTCAGCCTGCCGACCGGCAATGCCAGCTCGCGCAGCCTGGCCGCAAGGCTGATCGAGGGCGGGTCCCCAGCCCTTCCCGCCTGGTAATTCTTCAGCCCGACATGGATCAAGCCCGAAAGAAATGTGCCCGCAGTAAGCACGACCGCTTTTCCGGAAATCCTGATGCCGAGCTGGGTCACGACGCCCGCGACCCTGTCCCCCTCCAGGATCAGGTCGTCGACCGCCTGCTGGAATAGCCATAAATTGGGTTGGGATTCGACCCTGCTCCGGATCGCCTGCCTGTACAGCATTCTGTCGGCCTGGGCGCGGGTTGCCCGGACAGCATACCCCTTGCTTGCATTCAACGTCCTGAACTGGATGCCCGCCTCGTCCGCGGCAAGCGCCATTGCGCCGCCCAGCGCATCGATCTCCCTGACAAGATGCCCCTTGCCTATGCCGCCTATGGCGGGATTGCAGGACATCTGCCCGAGCGTTTCGATGTTGTGCGTGAGCAGCAGGGTTTTCCTGCCCATTCTGGCCGATGCGAGCGCCGCTTCGGTTCCCGCATGGCCGCCGCCGACTACGATGACATCAAAATTTTGCATTTTTCGTGAAGATCAGACCGAGGTGTGAATGATACTCCACTTTTGCTTCAGGTAGTGTTTCACGTGGAACGTTACTTGCCGATGCAGAAGCGACTGAAAATCTCACCGAGCAGGTCGTCCGGGCTGAATTCGCCCGTGATTCGTGAAAGAGAAACCTGCGCGCGGCGCAGATCCTCGGCGAAAATTTCAACGCCAGCCGAGGTCCCGGCGCATTCGATCGCCTCTTTTGCTTCGCGCAGCGCAGAAACATGCCTTTGCCTCGCAATGAACTGGTTCTCGCCGGGCTCGTGCAGGGAAAGCAAATCAAGAAGGCGCTTCTTCAGCGCATCAACGCCTTCCCCCGTCTTCGCGGAAATGCTGACCTCTCCGGTCTCGAGCAAACCGAATGCGCTGTTCGATAGATCGGCCTTGTTCAGCACGATCTGCACGGGAAGATCGGGCAGGCTCTCCAATATTTTCCTGTCCTCTTCGTCTATCCCTTTTGCTGAATCCGCAATGTAGAGGATCAGGTCGGACTTTTCTATCGCTTCTCTGGTCCTAGCCATTCCGATCCTCTCGACGGGATCTTCAGATTGCCTGAGTCCTGCCGTATCGACCACATGAATGGGGAAGCCCTCGACCTCGAGAAACTGCCTGATGGCGTCCCGGGTCGTGCCGGGAATGTCGGTGACGATGGCGACCTCTTCCCCGGAAAGCCTGTTCAGCAAGCTGGACTTGCCGACGTTGGGCTGCCCGGCGAAGACGACATGGATGCCGCTTCTCAAAAGGCTCCCCTGCCTGGCTGATTCGAGCACGCTCTCGAGCCGATCCAGAATGCCTTCCAGTTTCTTGTAAGCGTCGGTAGCCTCAAGGAAATCGATTTCTTCCTCAGGAAAATCCAGGGTGGCCTCGACAAGCATGCGAAGCTCTATCAGGCCATCCACCAGTTCGTGAACCCTTCTGGAAAATTCCCCGGAAAGCGAGCGAATCGCGCTGCGGGCAGCGCCTTGTGTGGCCGCATCGATCAGATCGGCCACGCTTTCCGCCTGGGCAAGATCGATCTTGTCGTTTAGAAATGCGCGGCGCGTGAATTCGCCCGGTTCGGCGATGCTCGCCCCGAGTTCCAGGCAGCGCGAGAGCACCATGCCTAGCACGACCTGTCCGCCATGGCCCTGCAGCTCGAGCACATCCTCTCCCGTGAATGAACGCGGGCCTTCGAAAAAGAGGGCGAGGCCGAAATCGATGACGCGGCCTTTTTCGTCGTGAAATCGGCACAGCGTGGCCTGCCTTGGATCGATCGGTCTCGCGAGGAGTCCCGGCATCATTTGCCTGACGCCGGGCCCGGAGATGCGTACCACGCCGACCCCCCCCTTGCCCGGAGGCGTCGCTATGGCCGCGATGGTGTCACCGCTTGGCATGGGCGGCGGCGGTTTCCTTTCCGATCATGCGGGTGATGTACCATTGCTGGGAAATGGAGAGCACGTTGTTCACCAGCCAGTAAAGCACGAGACCGGCGGGGAAGAAGAAGAAGAAAATGCTGAATGCGATCGGCATGATCTGCATCACCTTCGCCTGGATCGGATCGGGCGGGGCGGGATTCATCTTCGTCTGCAGCAGCATGGTAATGCCCATGACGAGGGGCAGAACGTAATACGGGTCAGGCTGGGAAAGGTCCTGGATCCACAGCATGAAGGGCGCGTTGCGCAGTTCGACCGCGGTGAGCAGGACGGTGTAAAGGGCGATGAACACCGGTATCTGCACGGCGATCGGCAGGCATCCGCCGAGCGGGTTGACCTTTTCCGTCTTGTAAAGCTCCATCATCGCCTGGTTCATGCGCTGCTTGTCTTCGCCGTACTGCTCCTTGAGCACCTGGAGCTTGGGGTTGAGCGCCCGCATCTTCGCCATGGATTTGTAGCTCGCCGCGGAAAGCGGGAAAAAGATGAGCTTGATGCAGACGGTCAGCAATACGATGGCGATTCCCCAGTTCTGGACCCACTTGTAGAAGAGCGCCAGCACCCAGAAAAGCGGCTTTGCGATGACAGTGACCCATCCGTAGTCGACCACGAGATCGAGCCCGGGCGCGAGCTTGGCGAGCAGATTCTGTTCCTGGGGCCCGGCATAGAGCGGAACCGTAAGCTGCCCGTCCCTGCCCGGCTGTATGCTGCCCACGGGCAGAACGACGCCGGCCGAATAGAGGTCAGGGCCGAGCTGCTTGGTGTAGAACTCGCGCTTGACCTTGCCTTCAGGCAGCCAGGCGGAGACGAAATAATGCTGGATCATGGCGATCCAGCCATTGTCGTCGGTGTTCGGATAATTCGTCTTGCCCTTGGCGATTTCAGAAAAATCCGCCTTCACAAACTTGGATTTCTCCGTATAGACCGCAGCGCCCGTGTATGTCTTGGCGAAGCGGGATGCACCCTCGGGCGGATCGCCATCCCTGAGCAGCTGGAAATAGGCGTAGGGCTGGATGACGGCGCCGCCCGTATTGCGGATGTCGTAGGATACATCGACGACATAGCTGTTCCTGTGGAAGGTGTATATCTTCTCGACCTTGAAGCCAGCGTTCTCGGGCGCTTCAAGCTTCACCTCGAGGGTGTCCTTTCCGGATTGAAGCGCATAGCTCGCGGCCTGGGAAGTGAAAGGCGTCTTGTGGGTGGGCATACCAGCGCCGATCAGGCCGGTCTGCGCAACGTAGACCCTGCTTCCCTCGCTGTGCAGGAAGGAATAGGGCTTGGAAGCGTCCTTGGCGTCGCGATACCGGGTAAGCTCGAGCTCGCGAAGATCTCCTCCAACCGTGCTGATCTGGGCCTGCATCAAATCCGTTTTGACCTGGATGACGGCGCTTTTCTGCAGCTCGGAAGAAGCCTCGACAGCAGCCCCGCCTGCCGAAGGCTTGGCCTCGGTCAGCTGGGCGCTGGGAACAGGCGATTGCTGTGCGACCGGCGCCGACGGCGGCTGATGGGAGGACTGCCATTTCTGCCACAGCAGCAGAACGGACAGGGAAAATATGAGAAAAACAATCAGCCGTTTATTGTCCATAACTCTCTACCATTTCAGGGGACGGGGTCATGGCCGCCCGGATTCCACGGATGGCATCTCGAAATCCGCCTCGCCCCGAGCCAGATGCCTTTAAAAAACCCGTATTTTCTCAAGGCCTGGCAGGCATATTCCGAACAGGTCGGGGTGAACCTGCACGAAGGCCCCAAGAACGGACTCAGCGCATATTGATAAAGCTTAATCAGTCCGATCAGAAGACGAGACATGGGATGCCCTGCCGACCAGTTTGCACAATTCCTGCCTCGCCCCTGTGGCGGCGTCCCGCCTCAGGGGCTTTTTAAGCCTTACGACGAGATCCACCCCGCGAAGTTCTCCGGCATGCGCCCGAAACACCTCCCTGATGATCCGTTTCGCGAAATTCCTGTAAACGGCAAGCCGTTCGATCTTCTTCGAAACGATCATGCCCAGCCTCGGATGATGCCTTCCGTTCGGCCTGAGCTGGATCTGGAAAAACTCGCCGAAAACGGCCCGCCTGAAACTAAAAACGGACGAAAACTCGTCCGCTTTCAGCAAGCGATACGATCTCGGAAAAGGTGAATGACGTCCTCTCAGACACCCAGCCTCGCGCGTCCGCGCGCCCTGCGAGCCCTGATCACAGCACGCCCGCCGCGGGTCTTCATCCTGACCAAGAAGCCATGAGTCCGCTTCCGCCTCGTTACCGAGGGTTGATATGTACGCTTCATTCCTGCTCTCCGTCAATAAAACTGCTTATTACACCCTTTTAAGGCGACCTCTGTCAACTTTCTTTTTTTCCCGAAAATGGCGCCCTGCTGTGGATAAGTATGCGAAAAGGGGCTAGAATACCGTATTCTGCAAGTCACGCCTAAAATTATATCTATTTGTTATTAAATAGAAAAGTGTTCATGGATAAATTCTGGCACGCCTGTCTCGAGCGCTTCAAGAACGAATTGACCGCACAGCAATTCAACACTTGGATCAAGCCGCTTAGACTTGAAACCGCAGGCGATTCCTTTTCGCTCGTCACGCCGAGCCCTTTCGTGCTGCTCTGGGTCAAGGATCGCTTTCTGCCCAGGATAGAAGAGATGGCCGAGGAGTTCTTCGGCAAGCGCATCGCGTTCGACCTGGTTTCGGCCGATTCGGCCCAGCAGCAGAAGGCGCCCGCCCCGCAGATGCACGCCCTGAACAAGCAGCCGGATCAGAGCAGGCTCAACAAGGCATTCAACTTCGACAATTTCGTGACCGGAAAGGCCAATCAACTGGCCCGTGCGGCCGCGATCCAGATCGCAGAAAATCCGGGCATGGCCTACAATCCGCTTTTCATCTACGGCGGCGTGGGACTCGGCAAGACCCACCTCATCCAGGCGATCGGCAATCTCGTGCAAGAGCGGCATCCCGAAGCGAAGATACGCTACACCCACGCGGAACAATACGTCTCGGACGTGGTCAAGGCCTACAGGCACAAGGCTTTCGACGATTTCAAGCAGTACTACCATTCGCTCGACCTGCTGCTCATAGACGACATCCAGTTCTTCAGCGGCAAAGCGCGAACCCAGGAAGAATTTTTTTATGCTTTCAATGCGCTGGTCGATTCCCACAAGCAGGTGATCATCACCTGCGACACGTATCCGAAGGAAATCGCCGGCGTGGAAGACCGCCTCATTTCTCGATTCGGCTGGGGATTGACCGTTGCGGTCGAGCCGCCAGAACTGGAGATGCGCGTGGCGATTCTCCTGAAGAAGGCGGAAATGGAAAACATGGCCCTCGACGAGAGCATCGCATTTTTCATCGCCAAGCACATCCGGTCCAACATCAGGGAGCTCGAGGGTGCGCTGAAGCGCGTTCTCGCCTATTGCCGTTTTTCAGGTCACGCCGTCACCCTGGAGCTCGCCAAGGAAGCGCTCAAGGACCTGCTCGCCGTTCAGAACAGGCAGATTTCGACCGAAAACATCCAGAAGACCGTGGCCGACTTCTACAAGATCAAGGTGGCGGAAATGTATTCGAAGAAGCGCACCCGCGTGCTTGCTCGCCCCCGCCAGATGGCGATGGCGCTGACCAAGGAATTGACTCAGCTCAGTCTGCCCGATATCGGCGACGCTTTCGGCGGCAGGGACCATACCACCGTCCTTCACGCCTGCAGAAAGATAGACGAGCTGAAGTCTACCAACCCGGACATCGCACGCGAATTCAACACCCTTCTACAAATATTGAGAAACTGAACAGGGAAAGCCTATGCTACTCATCAAAGCCAACAGGGACCTGCTCTTGAAGCCGCTCCAATCCGTGACAGGCGTGGTCGAAAGACGCCACACGCTCCCCATCCTCGCCAACGTCCTGATCGAAAAGAACGGCGAGTCGATCTCATTCGCGGCGACCGACCTCGAAATCCAGATCACGTCTTCCACCCCGTGCGAAGGCGACGGGCAGAAGGTTTCGGTCACTGTCGGCGCGAAGAAGCTCCAGGACATCCTGCGCTCCCTGCCGGATGACACGAACGTCTCGCTCGATCTCCAGGACAGCCGGCTTCAGGTCAAGGCAGGGCACAGCCGCTTCAATCTGCAGACCCTTCCGGCAGAGGACTTCCCCAGGCTTTCCGAAGGCGAAGCCCTTGGCGGCAAGCTCACGGTGACCCAGAAGCTTTTCAAGAGCCTGCTTTCCCTGGTCCAGTACGCCATGGCCCAGCAGGACATACGCTACTACCTGAACGGCCTGCTCCTCGTGATCGAAGGCAGCCTCATCAAGGTGGTGGCCACCGACGGGCACAGACTAGCCTTCGCAAGCGCGAACCTCGACCGGGAATACGAACGCCGGGAAGTGATCCTGCCGAGGAAGACCGTGCTCGAGCTCTCCAAGCTGCTTTCCGACAGCGAAGAGCCGCTCGTGCTCGACATATTGCAGAACCAGATCCGCTTCGAATTCGCGAGCGTGACCCTGATCTCGAAGCTTGTCGACGGCAAGTTCCCGGACTACACGAAGGTCATCCCGGTCAATTACCAGCAGCACATGGCCATAGACAGGCTCACCCTCCTCCAGGCCCTGCAGCGGGCCGCCATCCTATCGAACGAGAAGATCCGGGGGGTAAGGCTCGTGCTGTCGGACAGGAATCTGCGCATCATCTGCACGAATACCGAACAGGAAGAAGCGCAGGAGGAGTTCGAGGTCAGCTACAACGGCACCCCGCTCGACATCGGCTTTAACATCAGCTATCTGCTCGACGTCCTGACCAACCTTTCTTCCGAGACGCTCGATTGCGCCTTCGGCGACTCGAACAGCAGCGTTCTGATATCCTTACCCGGGCGAGACGATTTCAAGTACGTCGTCATGCCGATGAGAATTTAAGTTTCACGTGAAACCATGACTACATACGACTCGACAAACATCAAGGTCCTGAAGGGGCTCGAAGCGGTACGCAAGCGCCCGGGCATGTACATCGGCGACACCGGCGACGGCAGCGGTCTGCACCACATGGTCTTCGAAGTAACGGACAATGCGATCGACGAGGCCCTGGCGGGCTATTGCGACGACATCCAGGTTATCGTTCACCCGGACAATTCCGTCAGCGTCGCGGACAACGGGCGAGGCATTCCCGTCGACATCCACGAAGAGGAAGGCCGCTCCGCAGCCGAGGTCATCATGACCGTGCTGCACGCCGGGGGCAAGTTCGACGGCAATTCCTACAAGATCTCGGGCGGCCTGCACGGCGTCGGGGTTTCAGTCGTCAACGCGTTGTCCGAATGGCTGAAGCTCACCATCAGGCGCGACGGCCATGTGTACCAGATGGAGTTCAGGAACGGCGAGGCCGTCGAGCCACTCAAGGTGGTCGGGAAAAGTGACAAGCACGGCACCGAAATCCATTTCCTGCCGAGCACGGAAGTCTTCGGCAACATCGAGTTCCATTACGACATCCTGGCGAAAAGGCTGAGGGAGCTCTCCTTCCTCAACAACGGCGTCAAGATCAAGATGACCGACCTCAGGACCGGGAAAGAGGAGGATTTCGCCTTCGCAGGCGGGGTCAAGGGCTTCGTCGAATACATCAACCGGAACAAGAACGTCCTCCATCCCAAGATCTTCCACGCGACCGCGGACAAGGAAGGCATGACGGTCGAAGTCGCGATGCAGTGGAACGATTCCTACCAGGAATCCGTCCTGTGCTTCACCAACAACATTCCCCAGCGGGACGGCGGAACCCATCTGACCGCTTTGCGCACGGCCATGACCCGGACGCTCAACCACTACATCGAGACTTCGGAAGCGGCGAAAAAAGCCAAGGCCGAAACGACCGGGGACGACATGAGGGAAGGCCTCACCGCCATCCTTTCCGTGAAGCTTCCCGACCCTAAGTTCTCCTCGCAGACCAAGGACAAGCTCGTCTCGTCCGAAATCAGGCCGCTCGTCGAGGAGGCCGTCGCCAATTCGCTTTCCGAATTCCTCCTGGAAAATCCTGCGGATGCGAAGCTCATCGTGGCCAAGATCATCGACGCTGCAAGAGCCCGGGAAGCGGCGAGAAAAGCGAGAGAACTCACCAGAAGGAAAGGGGCGCTCGACGGCCTCGGCCTGCCCGGCAAGCTTGCCGACTGCCAGGAAAAGGATCCGGCCCTGTCCGAGATCTACCTCGTCGAGGGCGATTCTGCGGGAGGCTCGGCCAAGCAGGGACGCGACAGGAAATTCCAGGCGATACTGCCATTGAAGGGAAAGATCCTCAACGTCGAGAAATCCCGCTTCGAGAAGATCATCTCGTCACAGGAGATCGTGACCCTCATCACCGCGCTCGGCACGGGAATCGGCAAGGACGAATACAATGCGGACAAGCTGAGGTATCACCGCATCATCATCATGACCGACGCTGACGTCGACGGCGCGCACATCAGGACCCTGCTTCTGACCTTCTTCTACAGGCAGATGCCCGAGCTCATCGAGCGCGGCCACGTCTACATCGCCCAGCCACCGCTCTACAAGATCAAGCACGGCAAGCAGGAACGCTACCTCAAGGACGACCAGGAGCTTCAGCAGTACCTGGTGAAGCAGGCGCTGCAGGACGCGGAACTGGCTCCATCAGGTTCGGAATCCCCGATGGGGCGCGACGCCCTTGAGGAAGTCGCCAAGGAATACCTGCTGACCGAGGCTATCATCGCAAGGCTCAGCCACCTGGTCGAGCCGGAAGTGCTGCACGCGCTTCTGAAAGGGCCTGAAATCTCGCTGGTCGACGAAGCCGCTTCGAAGAAGAGCGCGGAATCGCTGATGGCGCTGCTGTCAGGAAAGAACGTCGAAATCCATCCGGAATACGATGAGATAGACGAATCTTTCCGCTTGAAAATCAAGACAGTGAAGCACGGCAACGCGAACTATTCAAGAATCGATTCCCAGTTCCTGGAAAGCAACGACTATTCCCAGATCAAGAAGACCGGGGAAATTTTGCGCGCGCTGATGCGGGACGGGGCGACCGTGAAAAGGGGATCCCAGCAAAAGCGAATTTCCGAATTCAGGGAAGCGATGGAATGGCTCCTTGACGAGACGCGCAAGGGCATCTCGATCCAGCGCTACAAGGGCCTGGGCGAGATGAATCCGGAGCAGCTGTGGGAGACTACCATGGACCCCAACGTGAGGCGATTGATGCGCGCTAGGATCGAGGACTCGATCGCAGCCGACGAAATCTTCACCACGCTGATGGGGGACGAAGTCGAGCCTAGGCGCAACTTCATCGAAACCAACGCCCTCGCCGCCCGGAATCTAGACGTCTAGGGCTTGCTTTGTAGGTTCTCACATAAAATGAAAAGAATCTCATATATGTGAAAACACTTGGGGTGGTCAATCGACAAAAGGGCCTAATAAATAGGCCTTTTTGTTTTGAAGCCTCCTGTCGGCCAAAGTGGTCACCAGGGTGCCGTTCGCACTAAGTCCGCAAAGCAGCGAATTGCAGACGGTGGTCACTTCGAGTGACTGAATAGATGGCTTATACAAATGTCTTTACGCGACAGTGCTCAGTGCTAAAATGCGAAGAGCAGTCTGTAACGTATGAGATACTACGATTTGTGCCTGACAAACAAAAAAAGAAAAGCGCAAAGCCATAAAATATCAAAGCTTAAGAGTTTCGGATTCACTCCAAAATAATCATTCGCTGAGACTTAACGATGGCATTCACTGACCTTCTAACCGACGCTCTGGACAAGGAGAAAGGTGGGCGCCATGGTGGCAAAGGTCATGACTTTCAACGCTATTGGGCGCTCTGCCACTTGCTGAAACTGGATCTGGAGACAAATGACTATCTCCTGCTGATCGAGTACGTAGAGGATGTAGCCGTGCTGGACTCGGAGAGTAATCCGAGGCACATAGAACTCATCCAGCTGAAAAAGAAAGCTGGCTCCACTAGCTGGACGAAAGCGGGATTAATCAATCCCCCCAAGGAGGGCGAGCATTCTGTTCTTGGGAAGCTGTTTGAATCGCATAGGCAGTTCAAACCAGATGAGGCCACTGTTGCCTTCGGCAGCAATGCTCCAATTTCTTTGGACCTTGTCTCCGGCAAAGACTCTAAGAATCTGGCTGAGTTTGATGCCGATATCCTGACGGATGACCTAAAGCTTGAATTGCGGAACTCACTGGCTACGCAGCTCAAGTGCGAACCGAATGAGCTTTCCCTTACCTCGCTGCGATTTCTAAAGAGTGACTTAGCACTGGACGACCTAGCAACCCATGCATCAGGCAAAGTGGGCAATTATCTGGCCGAAAAGTTTCCCGATCACCGCTGCCGTCCTGACATTCTGTGCCAGCAACTTTATTTCGAAATATCCAAGCGAGCAGGTAATACCCAGGATGCTCCTTCCTTTGACGAGCTGAAAAAGGCGCGAGGTATCGGCGCTTCGGAACTCAAGACGATGCTTGCGTCAGTACTTCACTCAAAGGCTCCAGCCGACATCGTTGAGACAATATATAACTCGCTGGCTATGGAAGGCGTTTCCTGGGCCGACCGAAATCAGTTCAAGGAACTAGCTCGACGCTATTTGATAGAGCGTGCCGGCAAGAGCAATAGCACTATCGATTCAATCGAGAGAGAAATCGAGATTCTCAGAGCATCAATCCCGGAAGGGCTTTCTAAGGCCTGGGATGTTGCTCACTGGATGCTCGACCAAGTAGCCGCATCGACCAGAACAAATGCCACGATATCGACCCTCGGCAAGCCCTATGTCGTGGCCATCATTCTTTACGCCATCAACAAATGAGCAAGCTTTCAAACACCATTCGTCTGGCCAGAAATCTAAGAAAGGGCAAACATGAAACGTTTGCGATACAAAAAGCTCTGGCTTGTATCAGAGCAAAGCAGGGAAGCATTCAGCATCAACTTCCATCCACAAATGACACTGCTGGTCGGCAAGAATCGCACGGGGAAGTCGACACTGGTGAAGCACATCTTCCAGACATTGGGGTGTGAGATCCTCGGTAAGTCAGATAAGTGGGACCCCCAGGCGCTTTCTGTTTTGTCGTTTGAATGTGACGGAATCGACTATCTAGCGTATCGGCGGGCAAATGCATATGCACTGAAGAATACACAGATAGGCGAGATCACGGCCACGATAAGCTATAAGGACTGGACAGGCATCATCGCCAGCCTGTTCGACTTTCGGTTGCAGTTGCAGACCCACCAAGATCAACTCCGGCAAGCGACTCCTCCTTACCTTTTTCTACCCTACTACATCGACCAGGACGGTGGCTGGCAGAAGGCCTGGAACTCCTTTGATAAGCTGTCGCAGTTTCACGGGGCGTGGAAGAAAATGCTGATCTCCTATGTAACGGGTCAGCGGCCAAACGAATACTTTCTGGCCAAGTTGAACTGGTCGCGTTCAAAAGCGGAAAGGAAGGAACTGGAGCAAGAACTCGGTGCGGTGCAGACTGCCATGAATCGAGTCAAAAAGGCTCTACCGAAAGCATCAGTCCATATCGATCAGAATGTATTCCGACAGGAAATAAATGACCTCCTGCGGGATGCTTCGGCATTACAAAAGGATCAGGAGATTTTACGGGCAAAAGCTTTCTCTCTTGGTACAGCAAAGCTGTCTTTGACCGCACAGATTCAAATGGCCAAAACCTCCCTCCGGGAGATTGAGGGCGACCTGAAGTATCTGACCGAGACACAGCCGGATGGCAAAATAATTTGTCCCACATGCGGCGATGAGCACGAAAATGCCTTCCCGGTGCGATTTGAGCTCGTCGAGGACGCAGTGACGCTGCGCGGGATCACGGCTGAGTTGGAAGCTGACCTACAAAAGGTAGAAAAGGAACTGACCACTGTTCAAACCAAGATTAGCCAACTCAGGAATCGAGAACGAGATATAGAGAAAGCACTTCAAACCAAGAAGGGATCCCTCAAGCTTCGAGACGTCGTGGAAAGTCAAAGCGCCGAAGTCGTGCGATCCGTGTTTTCCAGCGATATTGCGACGTTGCGGAAGAACATCGAACGCCGAGATGACGAAATCGTTGAATTGAAGGCCAAGGTGGCGCAGTACTACGCACCCGAGCGCGCGAAAGCCATCAATGATTACTACTCGGAACGAATTCAGTTATTCGGCTCTGAGCTGTCATCGTTGCAGGAGCTAGGTGATGATATCAAAGAACGCCCAGACGCGACAGTGAAGGGAACCGGCAGTTCTCTTCCCCGTGCGATATTGGCATACCAATACGCCATCATTCATACGGCTAAGGAAAAGGGTGATGGGAAGCTCTTCCCGATTGTGGTCGACTCGCCGAATCAGCAGGCTCAGGACAAGGAAAATCTTGAGCGGATTCTGAAATTCATCCTCAATCGAACCCCTACCGACCAGCAGCTCATACTGACGGTTGAAGAGGACCCTGGGCTGACGATCAACGGAAACAAGGTAACTTTGGAAAAACCGTTCGGATTACTTAGTTCTGATCTGTACGAACCAATAAGGGCAGAGCTTCAGGAATTCATTGGACAGGTCAATATTGAGATTGACAAACACATTAATAGGCCAAACAACCATGAGATGGCTGACGACGAAGCTGATGAATTTCCGTGACCTTGCCGATCTATATTGCCTAGATTTTAGACGCTGGTAGACCTGCCATGCCCGCTGTCTTCTATCTCGCTTACGGTTCCAATCTCCATCCACTAAGGCTTACTGCTCGGGTACCTTCGGCACGCATTGTCAGCGTTGTTGAAATACCAGGGTTTTTTCTGGCGTTTCACAAGCGTAGCGTCGATGGTTCAGGTAAGTGCCTTATCTACTCGGAGCAAGGGCAACACCATAAGATGCATGGCGTCCTTTATGAGATTGATGCCCGCGAAAAAAACGCACTTGATAAGGCAGAGGGGACGGGCAACGGATATAGAGAGCAACTCATGCAGTTGCAACTTGATGGGAAAACATACCTCCCATATGTCTATGTCGCTCAATCCACCCATATCGATTCGACTCTAGTCCCTTACGACTGGTACAAGGAACTCGTTATTGCAGGGGCGCGATATCACGGCTTCCCGGCCGACTACGTCGCATCCATTGCATCAATACCGTCAAAGCCAGATCTGAATGCCAAGCGAAGACGAGAAAATGAAGAACTATTGCGGCAAATCGGACAGGTCTAGGTTCTAGTCGTTAGATGTCTACTTGTGACCTCAACCGGACACCAAAGCCAACATAGACGACCGACTGTTGCGACCGATTTGAGACGTATGCCTCGGCTGAATAATGCATCATTTCCCAATAGAATTCTTCCTAACATATCCCTCTGATCCACATTCAAAAATCACGAACATGCACATTTACACTTCAAGTATAAGTGTTCGTATGTTGCTGTTTATTATGCATATTATGCTTGTGCGTTGCCGAAAGATGACTTATATTGGAAGCATTAATTTCAAGTAAAAATTGGTTTCCGCCTTGAGTCCATTCTCAGTGTATTTTCATGATCTGCGTAGACGTTTTCGGGTTAGCCAGAAAAAATTGGCGAGCCTGATGGGCTATGAGCAAGCCTATGTTTCAGGACTAGAGATAGGGCGAAAAGGACCGCCAAACGATGAATTCGTTACCAGGCTTATTCAGGCACTACGCCTCGATGAGAACGAACAAACTGCGTTACTTCAAGCAGTGGAAGAGTCTCAGCGACGATATGTGCTGCCAGAAGATACGGCAACAGATGTTTATCGGATGATACATAAACTTTGGAGTGAGATAGACAGTCTTCATCCGGCGCAGATCCGGATGATTAACGAGGTGCTGTCATTGAATATAGCGGCCCCGGCCGAAAGCCGGGGTATTCCTGAAAAACTACCAGAGGGGGCACAAATGTAAAAGGACAAACCACACAGGGCCTGCCCCGTACATTGTACCGTTGGTGAGAACCGCCTAGACAACGGAAGTATCCTCTCATCTCGCTCCGGCAGTCAACCCTATTCCGGATTCACCTTGCCAAATTGCGGCCGAAATTACCCGCAAGGGGCGTTTTTATGCCCAACAATTGGCAAATTCGATTCATCAATTATGGGTCGCGGGTAACTGTTACCCCGATTCTGGAAAAACAGAGGAGAAGAGACATGGTACGTAAAGTTGTCACACGCTCAGGCCGGAGCATCAGGGGGTACTTCCCTTCACGGAAAATGCGGGCAATGGTTCCCTGGGAGTCGACCCTCGAAAGAGACGCGATTCTTTTGCTGGAGTTTTCTCGAGAAGTGGTGCGATACAAAGCACAACCAACTCGCACAACCTTTAGCATGAATGGCGCCAACAAATACTGTATACCCGATTTTGAAGCAGAATTTACGGATGGGTTAATCAGCCATATAGAGGTGAAGCCCGCCAAGAAACTCGAAAAGCCAGAGATCGCCGAACGCTATGCCGCCATCAAGAAACACTACGATGAAAAAACCGATATCTGGTACCAAATATTGACGGAGCGCGAACTCCGCAAGAAAACTCGTCTGAAAAACCTCCGCCGCCTTGCTTACCATCTTCCCAAGATCCACGACGAGCAGGATTTGCTTGATGCAATGCAGCAATTAGTGTTGCTTCCTGCAAGAACTGTTGGAGGCGCGACATTTGTTTTGGGTGATATGAAAATCGTTCTGCGGCTTTTAGCTGCTGGCTACATATCATGCAACCTTGACACCCCCATCACGATTACAACGGAAATCACTTACCAATTCCCAGGGAGACAGCCATGATGCGCTTCATGTTTAAAAAGGGACTACGCTTTCAACATGGTGCACGCATCCTCACCATTGAGCGTCGGCTGATGAATGGGTCGTTGCAGCTCGAAGCGGATGATGGGGAAATCATCAACGCTTCTGAAACGGAAATTCTTGTCGGCTGCGCCCAAGGATCATGGCGCATAAATCCAGAAGACCAGGCTGACGGCCCAATTATCGAGAGCAAAATTCGGCGCGACCTTGCATCTTTTCCCGTGGTAGTACAGGAAGGGGCATGTCGTCGACAAGATTATCTTAACCGGCTGCTGATTGAAGAAGATGAATTGGTTTCGACCCATGATGCCTTAAAGAAGCGAATCATCGCCATCGCTGAAGAAATTGGGGATCAAATGCCGCCCAGCCCAATTTCAGTGTATCGATGGTACCGCCGGTATCGAAGAACCCGAAGTGTAGTCGATCTGGCAGATAGGCATGAATCCAAGGGGCGCAAAATCACATGGTCGAATGAAGTTATCGCGGTCATAGACGAAAGTATCGATCAAGTTTACCTCAACCAACAAAAGCATCCCGGGAAAGCTGTTTATGACGAAGTCTGCAGGAAGCTCCTGGAGCTTCAACGACGAAACCCGGACAAAATAAACATATATCGAATTCCTTCCAGACCTACGGTCTACCGATATCTGAATAAACTCGAGAGATATGCGGTAGATGCAGCACGCCTTGGTCGACCAGCAGCAAACAGAAAATTCAGAGCCGTTCTTGGGGTACAGAAAGCTGACCACATCCTGGAACGATGGGAGATCGACCACACGCCGCTTGATTTCATCGTCTACGATGAAGCGACAAAAATGCCCCATGGGCGCCCGTGGTTGACGGCCATTCTCGACAAGAACAGCCGGATGATCATGGGGATCTTTGTAAGCTTCGGCAATCCGTCAGCGTATTCAGTCCTGCAATGCCTCAGACAGGCAATCCTTCCCAAAGACGAGCTATTGAAGCAGTACCCAGACATCACCTTTCCTTGGCCTGCGAGAGGGATTCCTGAGGTAATTGTCTGCGACAACGGCATGGAGCTGCATTCGCATTCATTGATCAAGGCATGCCAGGAACTCAATGTCCAAATCCAGTTCTGTCCGGCGAAGCTCCCCGAGTACAAGGGTTCGATCGAGCGGTTCTTCAGGACAATCAGCCAAGATCTGATCCATCGCTTGCCCGGCGCGACATTTTCAAACGTCTGGGAACGGGGCGATTATGAATCGGAGACGATGGCATGCATCGGTTTCAAAACCCTCCTCGGCCTACTGTATAAATGGGTCGTGGAAATTTACCACCAGGAAATCCATCGTGGAATCGGAATACCTCCGGCCTTGAAGTGGGAGAAAGGCGAGCGGGAACGCCTGATTGAGTACCCATCCAATCCCGAGCAATTGTGGATCATCACGGCGCATACGGCCGAGCGGACGCTATTCAGGTATGGCATCGAGATAAACGGACTGAAGTACAACTGTCCCGAGCTTCAGTCTCTTTATCGCCGTCATGGCAGCAACCTCAAGTTGGCGTTGAAGTATCACGAGGATGACATATCCTTCATTCACGCCTTCGATCCCGATGAGAAGGTCTATCTCAAGGTTCCCGCGATCGACCAGGAATACGCGGTTGGGCTGACCCTCGATCAGCATGAATTGGTCCGTCAGGCGCTACGAAACGAAGCGAAGGACTACATGGATCGAGCGCTGATTCTGGAGAAGAAGCGCCAGCTGCAGGCAATCATCGACGTTGCGGTCGCGCACAAGAAGATGGGCGTGCGCAAAAAGGCTGCGAAGCTTCGCAAGATCGACAGCGTGACCCCTGATGGCCTCACCCCGAAATCCACGGCCCTCCCCCAACCCTCTGTACAGCCGGTTCTTTCGGTGATTGCCGATCAGGATCTCCCGGACTTCTCTGTGAGCAAGAACACGCTCTACGGTAGCCACAACTAGGAGGCAAACATGACATCCAACCCATTACTGAACTATTCCTGCCGCAAGCAGGCCATCCAGTACCCGATTCACCTGGACGCTTTGGACAGGATCCAGCTACTGCACCAACGGGCCAAGGCTTCAGGCTACGCGGGCGGGCTGCTGATCACAGGGTATTCCGGATCGGGAAAAACGACGGTCAAAAAGGAATATGCTGCCAGGTACCCGCAACAGCGCGAATCCGACAGGACCAGGATACCCGTTCTTTGCGTTGAAACGCCGAGCGCACCAACGGCAAAAAACCTGGCAGAAGCCTTCCTGATCGAGCTAGGGGATTCGCTGAGCTACAAGGGTACTGCCGAGCAGAAGACGCAGCGCATCTATCATCTGCTCAAACTGTGCAGGGTTGAACTCATCATCATCGATGAGTTCCAGCAGTTCTTCGAGAATGGCCGGCGGCATGAGATTGGGCGCGTCACCGACTGGCTCAAGAACATGCTCAACAAGGCCGGGATTCCCGTGGTGCTGATTGGCCTCCCCTACAGCGACCAGGTACTGCGCCTCAACGTGCAGCTCGCCAGGCGCTTCTCCTCGAGACATTACTTGCGGCCGTTCGGCTTCAGCAGCCCCGGAGAAATCCAGCAGTTTCGAGGGCTTTTAAGCGCCATCGAAAAAAGCCTGCCGCTGCCATCGATTTCGTTGAGCCACCCTGAAATCGCACAGCGATTCCATTACGCGAGCCACGGTTTGATCGATTATGTCGGGAAGATCGTGGATGGCGCAGTCATGCAGGCGCACCGGCATGGTTACTCACGCCTGGACGAACTTGGTTTTGCTGAAGCCTTCGAGGAGGAAGTGTGGCGCGAGGCTCCACGGGAACTCAATCCGTTCACAGCCGACCAGGATAAGCTTCGATACCTGAACCGCCCTGGCGAGCCCTTCGCTTTGATTAACTCAGCCCCGTCCTGGGGGACAAGCCGAATCAAGGCAGCGTGAAGCAGAGGGGGCGATCATGAGCAAATTACCGTATCGTCCCCTCCCCGCCTATGGGGAGGGACTTCAGGGGTATCTTTTCAGGCTGGCCGAGGGTAATGGATACGGCAGCATCAATTTTCTGCTGGGACAAAATAAGATCTCGATCAGACAGCTGGTTCAATGGCTGGGGCTCAGCACCTCGCGGCCACTCAAGCAGCTCATCCCCCAGCTTCGATCACCCTGGCTGGCCCACATCCAGCCGTGGAACCTGCACAACAGCCGTTACTGCCCTCAATGCTTGGAAAACTCCCCGACATGGAAAATCGAATGGGAGTGCAAATATTTCACCGTTTGCCCTGAACACGGAAATCGCCTGGTAGAAGTATGCACTGACTGCGGCAAGCGTCTTACCTGGAAGCGCGGCAGCCTGCTTGCCTGCGATTGCGGTGCGCATCTAGTCGGCGCAACCGCCGACAAAGCGAATGGTGCTGAAATCAGCCTCGCTGCGGCGATTCTTTCAAAGATCGACGAAACTAAGCCACACTCGATCTCCCTGACGAGACATCTCAACCTTGAGCAGCTGTGCCAAATGACTCATGCGTTCGGAACTTTTGGGCATGCTGATGAAGTGAAGGTGTCGCAAAAGATCCTGAACCTGTCCAACATCGAGGTCGCAGCAAGACTCACCAAAATTGCCGCCGAAATCATCACCCATTGGCCGGGAAACTTCTACCTGATGCTCGACAACCTCAGGAGAGTCAATGCATCACCAGAGGGCAACAGACTGCTTGCCAGGGAATACGGGGTTTTCTATTCCTACGTATTCAGTAGTCGCATGAGCAGCAAAAAATTCGATTTCATCCGCGAGGCCTTCGAGAGCCACATTTCGAACAACTGGCTGGTTCCCTTGACCCGACGCAACAAGCGCATCTCCCCCGAAGGAGTATCCAGCGGTGTATGGCTGCCGCTGAACCAGGCCGCCAAGCAGCTTGGGACTACGCGCCAGCATCTCGAATCGATGTATGACGCGGGCATGATCAACGTACACGTACGGCGGATGGAATCGAACAAGCGCATGATGTGCATCGATCGCGCATTTCTACCTGGCATCCAGGAAATATTGGATGACATGGTCGATCATACGAAAGCATCCGCCATCCTGAACATCAAGAAAACCAGGATGACCCAACTGCTGAAATCCCATGTCGTCCACGCCTACACGGAACTGCGAAAAACCGGGGGCATATGGGGAATCTCATTGAAGTCGATCAAAGAAATCCTCTCGATCGGTGAAGGCATGCCGACACCTGAGGATATCTCGACCACGATAGTCGGCATGGATCACGCCCTACGGTTTTGGCTACTGGAAGATTTTCTGTTCCCTGCCCTGATACGGGCCGTAAAAAATCGTGAAATCATGCCGGTTGCCATTTCCCCCGGTCAGCCCGGAATACCTGGCTGGGTATTCGAGCATGATCGCCTAAAAACATGGTGTGGCGAACAGACCCAACAGGCGAGGAACGGCGCCCTGACCATCCCCCAGGTTGCGGTGGAACTCGGTATCAAACAGGAGGCCGCCTATCACTTCGTACGAAAGGGAATTCTGAAGGCCGTCAAAATGGGCGCATCGGCAAATGCGACCTTGATCACACAAGCGGAAATTCTGCGATTCAGAACCAATTACGTCCTTAGCCGGGATCTCGCAGAGTCGGCTGGTACCTCGGCATCGCACACCATGAGATTGCTTGCGAAGCGAGGAATCAGGCCGGTGTGTGGGAAAAACATCGATGGGTGTGCACAATACCTTTATCAACGGAATTTCTAGTCATATGGAGTTGTAGTGTTGCGCTAACCATTATTCACGTCATAGAATACAAAGATGAACCTGCGGACAGCATGGCACCATGGATAAGCGGCATTATTCTAAAGCCCCCATTATTGAAGCTCTCATAGATATTCAGGTTGCTTTGCCTTCTGGGTTTACTGAAAGTCGCCTGGCAGAAATCGCCGATTCCCTTGGTGGCAAATTTCCAATCCGGAACAACATTACTGCTATTCAAATGCAATTAGATACCGGTAATGCTGATGACGAAAAGCATCACTTATCTTCTTCTAGTGACAAACTTGGATTTAGGCTTTCTGATGAGATCAACAGCCGCGTTCTGCAATTAAAAAAGACAGGACTCACTTTCAGTCATCTTCCTCCATACACCGACTGGGAACACTTTAGTCAAGACGCGCGCGAGTATTGGGGGCGATTTCTTGAATACTGCAAACCCGAAAAAGTCACTAGGTGCGCTGTTCGATACATTAACCGAATTGACATTCCTGTTAGCCCAATAGAGCTTGAGGATTACCTGAGCGTTTACCCGCATATTCCGTCAGGCATACCACAAATGGTTAACGGAATGTTTTTGCAGCTACACTTGTTCCAAGAAGATCTAAACAGTACTGCGGTTATAAAAGAGGCCGTGGTTGCCCCTGTTATTCCGGGTGGGTTTTCTATTATGCTTGATATTGATTTATTCAAGATAACCTCAATACAGCCGAATAGTACTGAGGTTTGGGATACCTTGGAGCAACTTCGTATTCGAAAAAATGAGTTGTTTGAGAGCTTTGTTACCGACACGACGAGGGAGTTAATCCAGTAATGTATAGTGCTAGCGCAGCGCTCCATGATGATTGGGGAATGTTAATTCCGATCAACCGCACCCCTAGCGCTACTGAAATGGGTAGTTTGCTTAAAAACATATCCAAGCCAGAGCCCGAAACGTTTATTGCTGATAATGAACTTCAAATCTACAGAGTGATCCAAAAAATTCGATCCTTGCAAAACTGGGGTGAGAACTGGGACGGGGCAGGGGCTGCTGCGATTAATCAAGTAAGCATTGCAAGTGCAGTTGCTTTAATCAGAAATATGTATGTCGTAGCACGCCAAATCGACATTGAGTGGCTCGAACCAAATGTAACCGCAAGCCCTCATGGAGAGGTCGTGCTCGAATGGTGGAACAATACAAAAAAGCTCACCGTATATGTAAACGAAGAGCAATTAGATTTCATTAAAGTGTGGGGACCTGACATTGATCATGAAATGGAAGATGGTCAAGTATCAGAAGAGAATACCGCGCACTTACTGGCTTGGTTGGAGGTGTAATTGGTAGATTGTGTTGGTGATGAAGAAATATTGTTTCGCAATATTTCCTTCGCGCACAACCAATGTAAAAAGAATGCAGATGGATCTTGGCACTTAAGCTCCCAAGCCTTTTCTGATCGGTCATTTAAGCCTTCTGTTGATCGTGCAGTTCTTTGCAATACTAATCCCTTCCACACACAAAAGTCAGAAAAGGATGGTGTTGTCAGCGTTGTTACAATTGATGTCCGTGCGACGGCGACTGTTATCCAAAATGATGCAAAAGGAAACCCTATCCAAACTCACGCAATTGATGTCACACCCGATCCAATACAACCACATAATCTTGCCCACGCCTTAATCACTGCGTCCCCAGAATACGGAACGCCAAAAGTATTCCGAAAGCTCCTTGAGCGCCTTCAATTCCTTGCTCAATCACGAGGTTGGTTAATCGAACCAACTGAGGGATAAATGTTTCAATTGCGGACCGGCTTTCTAGCCACCCTCTAGACATAATGAGCTCCGCTTATAAAGCGGTGTGCGACAGCTGGACTGACCTGGCGCCCAACAAGGCAACCATCATAAAACTAGTAAAGACCACTTTTTGTGGAGAATTAAAGGCACAAACGTGCCTTTAAACCCCTGGTCGTTTCAAACAACAAGAGGAGATTATATCTATCTTACAACAAGAATTACTGACCGACCTCAATGGCGCTTTTCCTCGGGTCGAATTGGATTTCGATGATGATCGGGAGCGTTTAAAGGAAGAGATTAAGGATCTGACTCGGGCTCTCCCCAGTATGGTATTAGCTGAGGCTAAAGCTTCAATAGGATTGGTCATGGACATACTAAAGAATCGTATAGTCCCCGATTTTGATTACAAATCAAAATTTTTAAATGAATCATTTAAAGGTGGTCATGCCGGATACGGGGTACGAAAGGAGACATTTGTACCGATAAAATCAGGAAAAAATACTAAGCTACATCTGGCAGAAATACGAGGGGATGCAACAGTAAGCAACTTTCTTGGTGGCAAATATGTAAGTAAATCGGTCGAGAGTGAATAATGAATTGAATCGCCCCCCGAGCCAATAGACATCTATTCGCCTAAAAGACAAACAACGGAGCTGTTATGAGCAGCGAGGAAAATCTGCCAGCAAATTTGTAGGAAGTTTTCACCTTATCTGGGATTCTGTTAGGAAATTTTCACGTTAAGTGGGACTGGCAGCCTAGGAGCGCTTCGGAATAAATGAAAAAAGCCTTGATCCGTAAGGCATCGATTTTTCACTTTATGTGGGATCCTACATGCTTCTTGCAAATGCAAGGGCCTCATCCGAGGCCCTTTTTCATTGGCGGTTCCGCATGTGCCATAAGCGCAATGCCGTTTGCCTGAATGCTCACACGAGCATTTCGCTTGTCATTTTGCCTGCAGCGCATTGCTTCCTGATGCGCTTGAGCGCATCGTTCTGTATCTGCCTGATCCTTTCCTTGGTGACTCCCAGCTGAAGGGAAATCTGCTCGAGCGTCATCGGGTCGTTGTCGTTGAAGCCGTAACGCATTTCAAGAACTGCCCTTTCCTTTGAATTGAGGCGTTCTATCCTTTCGCTCACCCATTCGTGCATTTGAGCCTCCTCGGCCTGCCTATCGGGCTCGAGTCGAAGCTCATCCGGGATCGCTTCACCTATGGAAAGCGAGGGATCGATGTCAAGCGGCGCATCGAGAGAAATAGTCGTTTCGTTCTGGTGCAAGGCGTCCCATGCCTGCTCGATGGCAATGCCCAGCGTGCTGGCCACGCGCTCCATATCACGGCCATCTGCATTGTCGGCATGGTTGTACATTTCACGCCTGATTGCATTGATCTTTTTCACGACATGAACGGGAAGCCTGATCGTTCTGGACTGGTTCATGATCGCGCGTTCGATGCCCTGCTTGATCCACCATGTCGCATAAGTCGAAAAACGGAATCCGCGATCAGGGTCGAATTTGTCGAGCGCATGCATGAGTCCGATGTTGCCTTCCTCGATCAGATCGAGCAGCGCCATGTTCGCATGCATGTATTTTCTGGCAATTTTGACGACAAGCCTGAGGTTATGCTCGATCATTTTCCGTCTTGCAGACGCATCGCCATCCCTGGCAAGACAGGCGAGCGCCCTTTCTTCATCGGCTGTCAGCAGCTCCTTCTTCCTGATCTCGTTGAAGTAAACCTGGGTGATGTCGAGACAGGACTCCTCTGGATCGGCATCTGAGGATGAGCTGCGGCTGGAATTGGCGTCGATTTCAAAATGATCAGATGAAAACATGTTTACCCCTCAAGCTTGTTTGGAATTAATGGCAGAGAATCAGCCTCACTGTGCGCCGATCCTGGTTTTGCGGTTCGAACAGATGAATTTCGCTGAGAAACGATTGGCCTTGCCTGTCCCGCACCTTGAAAAGATGGCCGCAATGACACAGGTACCGTATCCGCGGATTGACCTTCCCGTTCAAAATCATCGTGTTATTCTCGAAGTGGGGCACCAGCAGCGAGACATGGCGCCATACGAGTTCGCTGCGCAAGTAACCGAGCAGTTCTTCCGCAGATTTGCTGCAATCGAGGATCATGCCGCGTTCGTCCAGCATCAGCGCAGCAACGTCGTCTATGCAAGCATTCGACACGGGTTGTTGAAGTGGGCGCATCTCACTGCCTTCTCGTTTGCGACGCAGAAGCATCAGAATATGCTAATAAAACACTAGGGCACACTCAACACATATTCAAGCAGTATTTTGAAAATTTGATGTCAAGTTGATCAAGGTCAAATTTTCGACATATATAATGCTATTTTTGCAGAAAGCACTGAGTGATGGATCGCGCATACAGCCAGGTCGACGTCTTCACCGAAAAACCATTCATGGGAAACCCGGTCGCAGTCATACTTGAAGCGCAAGACCTCTCCGACGGACAAATGCAGGCGATCGCCCGCTGGACGAACCTGTCGGAAACCACCTTCGTTCTTCCTCCTGCTCATGTAGAGGCAGACTACAGGTTGCGCATCTTCACCCCCAATTCAGAGATCCCTTTCGCCGGGCACCCTACCCTGGGCAGCGCACATGCGCTTCTCGAATACGGATTGAAACCGAAGAAAGCGGGGGCCCTCGTCCAGGAATGCGGCAAAGGGCTCGTTGACCTCAGAATAGGCGAAGGATCGATATTCTTGAGGCTTCCGGAGCCCGGATTCAATGAGGCGAAAGCGCATGAATTGCTCTTCGCTGCACAATCGCTCGGGATAAATCGATGCGATATCCTGAACGGCGCGCATGTCGACGTGGGACCGACATGGTTCACCCTGCAGCTTGCATCCGCACAAAAAGTCATCGCATTGAAGCCGGACATGGAAAGGATTTCTGCACTCGAAGGGATCACCGGGATCACCGTTTTCGGCCCCCATCCCGACGGGAAATACGAGGTCAGGTCGTTCGCCCCGGCTTACGGCGTACCCGAAGATCCGGTCTGCGGAAGCGGAAACGGTTGCGTCGCAGCCTTGATCAGGCGAAAAAAGCTGATTTCAGTGTCAGGCTACACGGCCCTGCAGGGGAGATGTTTGGGCAGGGACGGGCAAGTGGAGATAGAATATGATAGCGCTATCTGGGTGGGCGGCAAGGCTGCCGTCCGCATCAATGGCACGATCAGATCAGAATGAAGGGAAAACCATGTTTCAATCCGTGCTGAAGGGAAGCTGCCTTTGCGGCGCAGTGCATTACGAAGTCGAGGGGGATGCGAGCCGCTTCTATCATTGCCATTGCAAGCGCTGCAGGAAGGCGAGCGGAACAGGACACGCCTCCAATCTGCTCATGATCAGCGCATCGCTGCGCTTCACTCAGGGAGAAGAGCTGCTGAAGCAGTACAAGGTGCCGGAAGCCAAACGATTCGGCAAGCAGTTCTGCAGCCAATGCGGCTCTTCGTTGCCGAGGATTTCAGGGGAAGCCGACAGGGTCGTCATTCCTGCGGGCAGTCTGGATGACGAGCCGCCCATCAAGCCCCAGTCCAGGATATTCTGGGATTCAAGGGCAGACTGGTCCTGCCAAGACGATATGCCAAGATTCGCAGAATACCCGGCCTGACTAGGCCTTCAGAACGCCGAGTTCGAGGGATAGACTGCCCTCCTCGTTCGAGAACCAGATCGAGCCTTCCTGGATCAGGCACTGGAGCTGCATGCTCCGTCCGGCCATTTCGGAAAGCTTTCGGGTGAAATCAGATGGCAAGTCGTAAACGGAAAGATTGGCAAGCCTCTCGAGGGTCGGTTGCGCCTGGCTCCACCAGATTTGCGCAGCCCTGCCCCCGTAGGCATAGACGACCACCCGCTCCGATCGATTGCAGGCCTTCCTGACCAGCTTCTCGTCGGGCAGGCCGACGTCTATCCAGAGCGCAATGCCCCCTGTCAGGTCCTTTTCCCAGAGATCGGGCTCATCATCCGTCGAAAGCCCGCGCCCGAAGGAAAGCGCGTCCGACGCATTGAGCGCGAAGGCGAGCAGCCTCACCATCATGCGCTCTTCCGTCTCCGAAGGATGGCGCGCTAGCGTGAGGGAATGGTCGCCGTATCGATTGCGGTCCATGTCCGAGACCTGCAGGACCGCCTTGCAGACGGTGGAGCCTATCGCCATCGATCAGGCTGCCGCCTTCTTCGCCGTCTTTTTCGCAGCAGGTTTCTTCGCTGCAGTCTTTTTCGCAGGCTTCGCCTTGCCCTTTACGGGTTTCTCGGCCTTCTCGGCCAGGGCACCGAGGGCGACTTCCAGAGTCACCGTGTCGGGATCGTAGCCCGAGGGAATCTTCGCATTGTCGCGGCCGTGCTTGATGTAGGGGCCGAAGCGGCCGCTGTAGACGCCAACAGGCTTTCCGTCCGGGTGCTTGCCCAGATCGCGCAAGAGATTCCTTCCCGCCTTCTCTTCGGCGAGCAGGGCGATTGCGCGCTCCAGACCGATGTCGAAGACGCTCTCAGTTTTCGGGATCGACTTGAACGATCCGTCGTGGCTGACATAGGGGCCGAAACGCCCGATGTTCGCGACGATCTTCTTTCCCGAGTCAGGATGGATGCCGACCTCCCTGGGCAGGGAAAGGAGCTTTTTCGCGGTTTCCATGCTGGCCGATTCCAGCGGGATTTCCTTGGGCCAGGAGACGCGCTTGGGCTTCTTCCCTTCTGCCCCCTCTCCCACCTGGAGATAATGACCGTAAGGCCCTTTCAGAAGCATCACGGGCTGCCCGCTCGCTTCGTCGTTGCCCAGGATCTGGGGCTCATTTACTGCACCTTCTTCCCCCATGTTCCTCGTGTAGTCGCATTCCGGGAATCCGCTGCAGCCGACGAACCTTCCCCTTTTACCGAGCCTCATGCAGAGCGGCTTGCCGCATTTGGGGCAGGTCTCTTCCAGAAGCTCCTGGGTGACTTCCTTCCTCGAGATGTTCTTCTTCTCCTCGATGAGGGAAGAAAAACCCTGCCAGAATTCTCCCAGAAGCGGGACCCATTGCTGCTTTCCGGTGGAAACGGAATCGAGCTGGTCCTCTAGGCGGGCCGTGAAATCGTAGTTGAGGTAGGGCGAGAAATGCTCGGTCAAAAAGCGGTTGACGACATACCCCACGTCGGTCGGGACGAAGCGCTTCTTGTCGAGGATCACGTATTCCCGGTCGAGCAGGGTCGAGATGATCGAGGCATAGGTCGAAGGACGGCCTATGCCGTATTCCTCGAGCGTCTTGACCAGGGACGCCTCGCTGTATCTGGGCGGGGGCTGGGTGAAATGCTGCTCGCCGTAAAGCTTGTCGACGGGCACGATTTCACCCGTTTCGAGCTGGGGAAGCCTGCCTTCCTCTTCGTCGTCTTCGTCGTCCACCCCTTCCCTGTAGACGGCGATGAATCCGGGAAAGACCAGGGTCTGACCGGTCGCGCGGAAAAGGTTTCCAGGCGACCCGACCGAGATATCCAGGCTCACCGTGTCGAACTGGGCGGGGCTCATCTGGCTCGCGACGGTGCGCTTCCAGATCATCTCGTAAAGCCTCGCCTGGTCCTGGTTGAGGAATTTCGATACGCTTTGCGGCGTCCTCATGATGGAAGTGGGCCGGATCGCCTCGTGCGCTTCCTGTGCGTTCTTGACCTTGCTCTTGTAGACGTTCGGCTGCTTCGGCAGGTAATCCTGGGCGAATTCGCGATTCACATATTCCCTGATTTCCTCGACCGCTTCCCTGGCGAGCGACAAGGAATCCGTCCTCATGTAGGTGATGAGGCCGACCGTCGCGCCGCCAAGGTCGATACCCTCGTAGAGCTGCTGGGCGATGCGCATCGCCCTGTCGGTGGTCATGCCGAGCTTCCTGACAGCCTCCTGCTGGAGGGTGGAGGTGGTGAATGGCGGGGCTGCATGACGCAGCTTGCGCTTTTTCTCGACGTTCTCGACCTTGCCTTCCTGCGCAGAGGAGAGACTATCCAAGATCTCCTTCTGCTTCTCTTCGTCTGGAATGTCGAACTGCTTGAGCTTGTCCCCCTCAAACTGGAAGAGCTTGGCCGAGAAAGCCTCTTTTCCCTTGTGGCTGTCGAGATGAATGGTCCAGTATTCTTTCGCCTTGAAGTTCTGGATCTCGATTTCCCGCTCGGTGATGAGGCGAAGCGCCGGGCTCTGCACCCTGCCTGCGGAAAGCCCTGGCCTTACCTTGCGCCAAAGCAGCGGGGAAAGATTGAACCCGACGAGATAGTCCAGGGCGCGCCTTGCCTGCTGCGCGTTGACGAGCGGCATGGAAATGTCCCTCGGATGGCTGATCGCCTCCTTCACGGCCGACTCCGTGATCTCGTAGAAGGCGACGCGCTTCAATGGCTTCGATTTCAGCTTGGGCTTTCCCGCAAGGATTTCGGAGATGTGCCAGGCGATCGCCTCCCCTTCCCTGTCAGGGTCAGTCGCCAGAAAGATCTGGTCGGCCAGGGCCGCCGCCTTGACGATTTCATCGACATGCTTGGCATTGCGCTCGATCAGCTGGTAGTCCATGGCGAATCCGTTTTCCGGGTCGACGGCGCCCTGCTTGGGAACGAGGTCGCGCACATGGCCGAAGCTCGCCAGGATCTCGAAATCCTTGCCGAGATATTTCTTCAGTGTTTTGGCCTTGGAAGGCGATTCGACGATGACCAGATTTGACGACATACGAAATGCTTAAATTTTCAAGATTCGTGGATCATAGAAACAAAATTAGCGAAGGGCAAGAAAATTAACTCAGCCTCTGGTACATTCCGCCCGCCATCCTTTTCACGATTCCCGACATTTCCAGCTCGAGCAGCCGGGCGGAAACAGCCTGGGCGGCAAGCCCGGTCCTTTCGCAAAGGACATCCTGGTCGACCGGGTCGAATCCCATGGCGTCAAGAAAGGAATCCTGAACTAATTGCTTCCCTTCCTGAGACGCGTATGCAGGCAGATTCAATTCCTCGAGAATGTCGTTGGCGCTCTCGACAAGCTTTGCGCCCTGTTTGATGAGCTTGTGGGGGCCCTTGGAAAGCGGGGAATGGATCGACCCGGGAACCGCAAAAATCTCTCTCCCCTGCTCCATGGCATATCGCGCAGTGATCAGCGAGCCGCTCCTGATCCCCGCCTCGACGACGAGGCAGCCGAGGCAAAGGCCGCTGATGATGCGGTTGCGCCTCGGGAAATTTCCGGCAAGCGGCGGCATCCCGAGCGGGAACTCCGAAATGATCAGTCCCTCCTTCTCCAACCTTTGGGCAAGAAGCGAATTTCCCGAAGGATAGCGAATGTCCATTCCCGTCCCGATCACCGCGATGCTGGACGATGCGCCTGCCAACCCCCCTTCGTGGGCTGCGGCGTCTATCCCATGGGCGAGCCCGCTGACGATCGAAAGCCCGGAATCGCTCAGCGCCCTGGAAATTTGCCTGGCATTTTCGATCCCCTGGGGCGTCGCATTCCTGCTTCCGACGACGGCCAAAGCCTTTTTGCCGAGCAGAGCCCTGTTTCCCTTGAAATAGAAGAAGGGCGGCGGATCGGGAACATCGAACAGGAGGCGAGGATAGTCTTCGTCTGCAAGCGTGACGATGCCGCAGGCCGGATCCTCGAGCCACCTGAGCGTCTTCTCGACAAGCGTCTGATCGGGTCCCTGAAGAATGCGGGACGCCAGGGAAGAATCGACGACCTTGCAAAGATCCCCTCTCCCCGCCTTGAGAACGATCTCGGGGTCGCCGAATGCGGAGAGGAGCTTCCTGTAGGACGCTCCTCCCAGGCCTTCGATTGCGCCGAGAGCGATCCAGCCCGCGGCGTCCAAACTAGGGCGTCCTTACGATGTCCGTATTGTAGATCGTCCGTTTGCTCTGGACGACGAGCGCATAGGAGACATCGTCATAAGCGAGGAAAACCATGATGAGCCCCACCCGCTCGGACGGAAGCTTGACGTCGTTGACTTCTTTTCCATCGCGATAGACGGCGAGCACGTCACCCAGTTCGATGCCTTTTTTCGTGCCGAGATCGATGGCGACGATGTCGCCCTGGCCGATCATGCCGCTGTAGGAGGAAAGGATGTGGCCCGTGATCATCTTGTCAGGCGCGTGCGGCACGTAATGCAGAACCGTCTGCTCGACGACGGGGAACAGCTTTGCGCCAATGTCGATTTCCTTCACGGAGCGGGTGACTTCTATCTTTGCGGGATTTCCTGCCTTGACGACCCTCGCCTCGCCCAGGTATTCGGCCTCCAACCCGAGGGATTCCCCGGTATCAGGATCGACGAGCTCCCTCCCCTTTCCGTATATCGAAAAGGTGACGTTCTTGCCCTTCAATCCAGAAACATATCCCGACTCCCCTTCGCCCAGGATGTCGCTGCTTTCCGTGCCGGCGACGATGCTGGGCGCACCTTCCCATTCCGTCTCGCTCATCACACGGGTTTTCGTCAGGAACGGGCCGATGACGGACATGGAAATGGTCGGGATCGCCCTGCCCAGATCCCTGATCTGGACCCCGGGTTCGAGCTTGACCGTCTCAAGCGGCTTCTCCTGGGACTTCTCGATCATGAGTTTCGTCGTCCCGTTTTCGTTTTCCAGAACGATCACGTCGCCCGGATAGATGAGGTGCGGGTTTTCTATCTCTTCGCGGTTCATTCCCCAGATCTGCGGCCACTTCCAGGGATCCTTGAGGAAGCGGGCGGAAATTCCCCAGAGCGTGTCGCCTTGCTTGACGACATAACGGGAGGGAGCCTGGTCCTGCAGCTGGATTTCCTCTGCGCCGGAACCCAAAGGAATCAAGCTCGAAAGGAAAAACAACGATATAATAATATTGCGCATTGGCGCTCCTGAGCAGGAAGACATCCTGTCAGATTCTGCATCCGGCAAAACGAATTGGCAAGTACCTATGGCACTCTTGAGAATCCTCCAATACCCTGACGAGCGGCTGCACCTTGCCGCGGAAAGGGTCACCGTCTTCGACGAAGCGCTGAAGTCGCTGGTTGCCGACATGAAGGAAACGATGTACGCCGCGCCAGGCGTCGGTCTCGCTGCAACCCAGGTCGACGTGCAAAAGCAGGTCATCGTGATCGACCTTTCGGAAGCCAAGGACAAACCGATGATCCTGGTCAATCCGGAAATCACCGCCATGAGCGGCAAATCCGACGTCGAGGAAGGCTGCCTTTCCGTCCCCGGCATATTCGAGAACGTCGATCGGGCCGAGCGCGTCACCGTCACGGCCCAGGACGATGAGGGAAACACTTTCGAGATTCATGCCGACGGACTGCTTTCCATCTGCATCCAGCATGAAATCGATCACCTCAAGGGCAAGGTGTTCGTCGAATATCTTTCCCGTCTGAAACAAACGAGAATCCTGGCCAAAATGAAGAAACTGGCCAGGGAGCGGATGTAGTCATTTGAAAATCATTTTCGCAGGTACACCCTTTTTCGCAGCAGCAGCCCTGGACGCCCTTCTTGCGGCGGGGCACGACATTGCCCTTGTCCTCACCCAACCCGACAAGGCTGCCGGCCGCGGCATGAAGACGACGCAAAGCCCGGTGAAGGTGCTCGCCGAAAAACACGGGCTTTCCGTGTTCCAGCCCAGCACGCTCAAGAACAACCCGGACATCGAGAAGATGCTCGATTCCCTCCACGCCGACGTCATGGTGGTTGCTGCCTACGGCCTGATCCTCCCCGCCTCCATCCTGGAAATCCCTCGCCTCGGGTGCATCAACATCCATGCGTCCATCCTGCCCAGGTGGCGCGGGGCGGCGCCCATACAGCGCGCCATTCTCGCCGGCGATGCCGCAACGGGCATCACCCTCATGCAGATGGACGAAGGGCTCGATACGGGCGACATCCTCGATATCGCGCAGATCCCCATCGAGGACGATGATACGGGCCAGAGCCTGCACGACAAGCTCGCCGAGCTCGGCGCGAAATCCATCGTCGGCCAGCTCTCGAAGAACCCGGGCGAACGCTTCCAGGGAAAAAAGCAGGACGATGCGCTCGCCACTTATGCGGCGAAGCTGAACAAATCGGAATCCTCGATACGCTGGGAAGAAGACGCCAGGCAAATCGAACGGCAAATCCGTGCCTTCGATCCTTTTCCAGGCGCTGCCTGCCTGTTCGAGGAAACGCCCATCAAGATCTGGAAAGCGCGCCTAGTCGAGGGGGTCACTGGCGCCCCCGGCGAAGTGCAGAAGGATGGCGGGCTGCTCGTTGCCTGCGGCAAGGATGGGCTCGAACTTGAAGTGCTCCAGAAGCCCGGGGGGAAAAGGCTTCACGTGAAACAATTCCTGCCGGGGTTTCCGATTCCCGCAGGCTCGAAGCTGCGCTGACCGATGCACCAGGTCCAGCGGCTTGCAAGCTACGCCGTGTCCAGGACGCTGGGCGGGCGGAACCTGACAAAAACGCTGAACGAAATCTGGCACACCCACTCCGGGCTGAATCCCGCGCAGCGCGGCGCGATCCAGGACTTGAGCTACGGGGTTTTCCGCAATCTGGGTTTCCTGAAAACGATCCTGGGCATGCTCGTCAAAAAGCAGCCCAAGGACAGCCAGATCGAGGCCCTCCTGCTGGTCGCGCTCTACCAGCTCAACTATTCCCAGGCAGCGAAACACGCCGTCGTCGACCATGCCGTCGGGGTGGCCCCGAAATTTGGAAAGCCCCTGGTCAATGCCGTGCTGCGCAATTTCCTCAGGCAGAAAGACGCGCTCCTCGAGGCCGCATCGAACAGCGAGGCGGCCATCTTCAATCATCCGAAATGGTGGATAGACAAGCTGAAGAACCAGTATCCGGCGGATTACGCCCGGATTCTGGATGCGGGAAACTCCCGCCCGCCGATGACATTGAGGATCAACAGGAGAAAAACCACGTCCGCGGCCTATCAGGCGCTTCTTCAGGAAAACGGCATCGAATTCATCCCGCTTTCTGAATCCGCCCTGATGCTCTCCAAGCCCATGCCCGTGGACAGCCTACCGGGATTCGCTGAAGGGCTCGCATCCGTCCAGGATCTGGGCGCGCAGAAGGCGGCCATCCTTCTCGATCTCGAGGACGGCATGCGGGTGCTGGATGCCTGCGCTGCGCCGGGCGGAAAATCGGCGCACATCCTGGAGGCCGCTTCGGTCGACCTGCTCAGTCTCGACAACAGTCCATCCCGTGCAGAGCAGATCAGGGAAAACTTCGGCAGGCTGGGGCTTGCCGGGAAAGTCCTGACCGCAGATGCCTCCGACACCTCATCCTGGTGGGACGGCACGCTCTTCCAGCGCATCCTCGCCGATGTCCCCTGCTCCGCATCCGGCGTGGTCCGGCGCCACCCGGACATCAAATGGCTGAGGCGGCCGGAAGACATCGAGACCTTCACCACTCAGCAGAGCGCCATCCTCGACGCTTTATGGCAAACCTTGGAAAGTGGTGGTAAATTGCTTTACTCAACCTGCTCGGTATTCGAAGAAGAAAACATGGGGCTCGTCGCGCTTTTCTTGAAAAGGCATGCCGACGCAATCCTCCTGGCTGATGAAGGGTTTCAATTGCTGCCTGACGACAAACAAGACGGCTTTTTCTATGCGCTCATCAAGAAGGCTTGATCCGATGCGCTTCTGGCGATTGGTCGCGCTTCTTCTCCTGTTCAGCTTTTCGGCCCATGCGGACGGCATCCGCGTCAAATCGGCCGGGTTTTCCGCCAACGACGAATACCGCCTCAATGCCTATTTCGAGATCAGCCTCAACTCAACCCTTGAGGAGGCCCTGAAAAAAGGGGTCCCGCTCACTTTTCTGACCGAATTCGAACTCACCCGGGTGCGCTGGTATTGGTTCAACGAAAAAATCGTCGACGCCACCTGGCATACCAAACTGAGCTACAATGCGCTGACCCAGCAGTACAGGCTGAGCAGCGGTACGCTTTACCAGAATTTCGACAACCTTTCCGATGCAGTGAGCGTTCTCGGCAGCCTGCTCCACAGGCAGGTCATCGACAGGGCTGTCCTGACAAAGGGAGCTGACTATACCGGCATGCTGCGCATGTCCCTGGACGTTTCCATGCTGCCCAAGCCCTTCCAGATCGATGCCCTGGCATCCAACGAATGGAACCTGAGCTCCGACTGGTTCAAATGGAATTTCGTTCCGTGACGGCAGCATCTTGAAATATCTCCTGATCATTTGCGCCGCCCTCGGCACGGTACTGCTTTATCTGCTGTCGCTTGCCAGCGCCAACACGGCCCTGTTTTCCAAGCACTACACCGTACTGTTCGGCCTGAGCGGAGGCATTGTTCTTCTGCTTTCGGGGCTCGTCGCCTATCAGCTTTTCGTGCTGCTCAGAAAACTCAAAACCAAGGTGTTCGGCGCCAAACTCACCTTCCGGCTCGTGCTTTTCTTTTCTCTCATGTCCATCCTTCCGGGTGTATTGATTTACACGCTTTCCGTGCAGTTTCTTTCCAAAAGCATCGAATCCTGGTTCGACGTCAGGGTCGACAAGGCGCTCGAAGGCGGGCTGAATCTCGGGCGGACGACGCTTGACAACATGAGCAAGGATCTCGAAAAACGGGCGAACGCCATGGCCTTCTCCCTGGCCGACCTTCCCGACGATCTTCTCCCTTCGAACTTCAGCCGCATGGTCGACCAGACAGGTGCGCAGGACGGCACGCTCTTCAGGAAATCAGGGCAGATCATCGCTTTTTCCGGCTCCGAAAACGAAGGACCTGTGCTCGATTTTCCTTCGCCTTCCGTCCTCCATCAAATCAGGATGCAAAAATCCTACAGCGTCGTCGAGTCCATTCCGGGGAAAGGGCTTTATCTGCGCGTCGTCGTTCCCGTGAACGTCCTGAGGCTCAACGAAGACATTCGCGTCCTGCAGCTCCTCGAGCATGTGCCCAAGCAGCTGGCCAGGGATGCCGAGACGGTCCAGAACGTCTATCGCGACTATCAGGGGCTTTCCTTGTCCAGGCTGGGCTTGAAAAGGCTGTACGGCCTGACGCTCACGCTCTCGCTCCTGCTCGCCCTGCTTTCCGCGCTTGCCGTCGCTTTCTTCATCAGCGAAAGGTTGAGCGCCCCGCTCGCCATTCTTGCCGAGGGAACGCGCGCCGTCGCCCAGGGCGATTTCAGCCAGTTCCATCCGGTCAAGAGCCGTGACGAACTGGGCATATTGACCCAGTCCTTCAATCTGATGACGTACCAGCTTGCCGAAGCGCGAGCTTCCGTCCAGAAGAACCAGGAGCAGATCGAAAGCGCAAAAGCCTATCTCGAAAGCATCCTGTCCAGCCTGTCGTCCGGAGTGCTCGCTTTCGACAAGTCCTTCGTGCTGCGTTCGGCCAATCCGGCAGCACGGGCGATCCTTGGCCTGGATTTTTCCGATCTCTGGAATGCGCCGCTCGGCGAATGGGGATGGCACCATCCTTTCCTCGAACCACTTTCGTCCGAGATACGCAGGGAATTCGCCTCATCGGACGAGATCGAATGGCAAAAGCAGCTAGACCTTTCCGGAAAGGGCAGCACGCAGATCCTGCTTGTGCGCGGCTCACGCCTTCCGGATGTTACAGAGAACGGCTACCTTGTCGTTTTCGACGACATCACGCATCTCGTCCAGGCGCAAAGAAGCGCGGCCTGGGGGGAAGTGGCAAGGCGCCTTGCCCACGAAATCAAGAATCCGCTCACGCCCATTCAGCTTTCTGCGGAAAGACTTCAGCAAAAACTGGAAAGCAAACTGGATCCCCAGGACAGCAAGATGCTGACCCGCTCCACCCAGACCATCGTCAATCAGGTTTCCGCACTGAACAGCATGGTCGATGCGTTCAGCAAATATGCGAAAACGGCCGAACCGCAGTTCCAGCCGGTGGATCTCAACCATCTGATCCGCGAAGTGCTTACGCTGTACGAATCCTCGCACATTTCGGTGCAGCTCGAAGAACGCCTCCCTAAAATCAATGGAGATCAGACCCAGCTTCGCCAAGTCATGCACAATCTGCTGAAAAATGCACAGGATTCCCTGATCGATTCGAAAAACCCGCAGATCGGCGTTTCGACCGAATCCGTAGGCAATCTCGTCAAGCTGAGCATTGTCGACAATGGCACCGGATTCCCTGAACAGCTGATATCCCGAGCCTTTGAACCCTACATCACGACAAAGCCGAAAGGAACCGGCTTAGGGCTCGCCATCGTCAAAAAGATCGTGGAAGAGCACAATGGCTCGATTCAGATTGAAAACGTCAACCCCAAGGGAGCTCGCGTCAGCATCTCCCTTCCTTCGCTCGAGGAGGCTTGAATGAGCGCAAAACAGATTCTTGTCGTCGATGACGAAATAGGCATCCGCGACCTTTTATCGGAAATTCTCTGGGATGAAGGCTACGAGGTTGTCCTGGCCGAAAACGCGGAAGAAGCCCGGCAGAGGAGGAACATGGCACGGCCGGATCTCGTCCTCCTCGACATCTGGATGCCCGACACGGATGGCATCACCCTTCTGAAGGAATGGGCCAATTCCGGCCTACTGACCATGCCGGTCGTGATGATGTCCGGGCATGGCACCATCGACACCGCAGTAGAAGCAACACGCATCGGCGCCTGCGATTTCCTTGAAAAACCCATTGCCCTGCAGAAGCTGCTGAACACCGTGGGAAGGGCTCTGCAGAGAAATGCCACCGCAAACAGCACGCTCCTTTCCCTGTCTTCGCTCGGCAAAAGCAGCGTCGTCGCCGAACTGAAAAGAACGCTGGAGCACGCCAAACAATTGACCCTTCCCGTATTGCTGACGGGGGAGCCCGGAAGCGAAATCGAAATTTGCGCCCATTTCTTCAGAAATCCCAATTTTCCCTGGGTGGAAATCAAGGAATCGAGCATGCTTTTTTCTTCCGAGCTGCTCGACCGGGCGAAGGAAGGATTGATCTTCATCAAGGAAATCTGCGACTTTGACAAGGAAGAGCAGAAAGCCTTGCTTTCCCTTTTCGACAAGGCAGAGCAAAACGGCATCAAGCTGATCTGCGCTTCAAGCAAGCCGCTTGCAAATCTTGTTGCCCGAGGTGAATACGATGCCGATCTTTTCCAGAAACTCATGAGCCTGACCATCGTCATCCCCCCTTTGAGGGCTCACCCGGAAGATATCCCCAATCTCTCTAACCTGATTCTTTCCCAGTATGTGGAATCCAATGAAATTCCCATGAAGCGGTTCAGTACCGCATCGCTCAATGCATTGCGCAACTATGCCTGGCCTGGCAACCTTGCCCAGCTCATGGCAACCATCAAATCGCTCGCGCTCACTTCCCTGGAAGAGGAAATCACGCTGGCCAACACAAACCAGATCCTCACCAAACAGAAAAACCAGACTAGCGAAGACGGTCTTCCTTTTCCCTTGGATCTTCCTCTGCGCGAAGCCAGGGATGCTTTCGAAAAGATGTATTTCGAATATCATCTCGCCAAGGAAAGCGGAGGAATTACCAGGGTCGCCGAGAACGTGGGACTGGAAAGAACCCATCTTTACAGAAAACTGAAACAGCTTGGAATACTGTTCAAAAAGAACTGAGAGAATAACTTGTGCATAACCTTCTCATTCCAGAAAAAGAATAAAAGGCACACAAATTATCCACAGGAAAAACAGGCGATTTCATTTCCAAAATATTGATTCAACTTTTTGAAGCAGCTTGATAAAAATACATATCCAAAAACTTTTAAAGCTTTATTAGCTTTTATCATTGTTTGACATATCAAAAGCTAAAGATATCGTGCAATTATTGCCTTGGAACAGGCTATGAGTAATAATCTTAAATTCTTTTGACCAGGAAGCAATTCCTAATCGCAATCTAACGCCGCAATAATTTTGGACAACGAGGAACAAATAAATGGCAACTTCTCAAAGTTCGAGTAAACCTAATTTCAGCAAACTGGCCAATGCCATACGTGCGTTGGCCATGGACGGCGTACAAAAAGCGAATTCAGGTCATCCTGGAGCGCCTATGGGCATGGCCGAAATTGCCGAAGTGGTATGGAACAGGCATCTTCGTCATAACCCTGCAAATCCCAAGTGGGCCGATCGTGATAGATTTGTCTTGTCCAATGGGCATGGATCCATGCTGATCTATGCTTTGCTTCATCTGACCGGATACGATCTGCCCATAGAAGAACTCAAGCGCTTCAGGCAATTGCATTCCAAAACACCGGGACATCCCGAGTACGGTTATACTCCGGGCGTGGAAACGACAACAGGTCCGCTCGGCCAGGGCATCACCAATGCAGTAGGCATGGCGATGGCCGAAAAGTTGCTGGCCAACGAATTCAACAGGCCTGGCTTCGATATCGTGGATCACAATACCTATGTTTTCCTGGGCGACGGTTGCCTGATGGAAGGCATCTCCCATGAAGCCTGCGCACTGGCTGGCACATGGGGACTCGGCAAGCTGATTGCCTTCTGGGACGACAATGGCATTTCCATCGACGGGCATGTGGACGGCTGGTTCACGGACGATACGCCTAGGCGCTTCGAAGCCTATGGATGGCATGTCATCGCCAACGTGGACGGTCATGATCCTGTGGCAGTGGATGCGGCTGTGAATGCTGCAAAGGCCGTGACGGACAAGCCTAGCCTGATCTGCTGCAAGACCGTCATCGGAAGGGGTTCCCCGAACAAGGAAGGCACGCACGACGTGCATGGCGCAGCCCTGGGGGATGCGGAAATTGCCGATACGCGCGCCAATATCGGCTGGAATTATCCTCCCTTCGAGATTCCGGAAGACGTCTATGCAGGATGGGATGCGCGCGTCAAGGGCGAAGGCGCAGAAAAGCTTTGGGCCAACAAGTTCGCAGAATATGCAAAGGCTTATCCTCAGGAAGCGGCTGAATACAAGCGCCGCATGGCCGGGGAACTGCCCAAGGGTTGGGAGAAGCATGCGGCCGAATTCGTCGCCAAAACGAATGAAAAGGCGGAGACCATCGCTACCCGCAAGGCATCGCAGAATTGCATTGCAGGCCTTCAGCCTGCATTGCCCGAATTCGTCGGCGGATCGGCTGACCTGACCGGATCCAACCTGACCAACTGGCCCGGATGCCACCATGTCCACGGGAAAACGCCAGGCAACTACATCAGTTACGGCGTCCGTGAATTCGGCATGTCCCATATCATGAACGGCATGGCGCTCCATGGCGGAATACTGCCGTTTGGCGGCACTTTCCTCATGTTCTCGGAATATGCGAGGAACGCGCTGCGCATGTCCGCGCTGATGAAGCAGCGCGTGATTTACGTATTCACCCATGATTCGATCGGCCTCGGAGAAGACGGGCCGACGCACCAGCCAGTCGAGCAGACGTCCACCTTGCGCTACATTCCGAACATGGATGTCTGGCGCCCCTGCGATACCGTCGAATCGGCAGTTTCCTGGACCTGCGCTGTGGAAAGAAAAAATGGCCCTTCCGCCCTGATCTTCAGCCGCCAGAACCTCAAGTTCCAGCAAAGGGACGACCAGAAGATCGCCAATATCAAAAAAGGCGGCTACGTCCTGTCAGAAGGGGAAGGAAAAATCAAAGCAGTCATCATCGCTACAGGATCGGAAGTCGATCTCGCCGTGCAGGCGCAGAAAGCGCTGGCCGAAAAGGGCGTTTCCGTCCGTGTCGTTTCCATGCCTTCGACTTCCGTGTTTGACCGCCAGGATGCCGCTTACAAGGAAAGCGTGCTGCCCAAGGGAATCGTGCGCATCGCCGTCGAGGCAGGCGTTACGGATTTCTGGCGCAAATATGTGGGCCTTGAAGGCGCTGTTGTCGGCATAGACTCTTTCGGAGAATCGGCACCGGCAGGCGACTTGTTCAAGCATTTCGGATTCACTGTGGACAATGTAGTCAATACGGCAATGAGTGTCCTGTAAAAGTTTTTTCAACTTGGAGAGGGGTTTAAAATGACAATTAAGGTAGGAATCAATGGATTCGGACGCATAGGTCGCATGGTGTTTCGCGCTGCGGTTAAGGATTTTCCTGAAATCGAAGTTGTCGGCATCAACGATCTGCTCGAGCCCGAATACCTGGCCTACATGCTGAAGCATGATTCCGTTCACGGCCGTTTCAAGGGGGACGTCTCGGTGGAAGGCAGCACGCTTGTCGTCAACGGCAAGCGCATTCGCCTGAGCGCAGTCAAGGATCCTTCCGAGCTGAAATGGGACGAAGTGGGCGCCGATATCGTGATCGAGAGCACCGGCCTTTTCCTGACCAAGGAAACCTGCGAAAAGCATCTTGCTGCAGGCGCCAAGAAGGTGGTTCAGTCCGCACCCAGCAAGGATGACACGCCGATGTTCGTCTACGGCGTGAACCACGACAAGTATGCCGGCGAGAATATCGTTTCCGCAGCTTCCTGCACGACGAACTGCCTTGCGCCCGTGGCCAAGGTCCTGAACGACACCTTCGGCGTCAAGCGCGGACTGATGACCACCGTGCACGCTGCAACGGCTACCCAGAAGACCGTCGATGGCCCTTCCAGCAAAGACTGGCGAGGCGGCCGCGGCATCCTGGAGAACATCATCCCGTCCTCGACCGGTGCAGCGAAAGCAGTCGGCGTCGTCATTCCGGAACTCAACAAGAAGCTCACCGGCATGGCCTTCAGGGTACCGACTTCGGACGTTTCCGTCGTCGATTTGACGGTCGAACTCAACAAGCCGGCCACCTATGAAGAGATCTGCGCAGCCATGAAGAAGGCTTCCGAAGGCAGCATGAAGGGCGTACTCGGCTACACCACTGAAAAAGTGGTTTCCACCGACTTCAGGGGCGAGACCTGCCCTTCGGTTTTCGATTCGGATGCAGGCATCGCGCTCGACCCGACCTTCGTCAAGGTGGTTTCCTGGTACGACAATGAGTACGGCTATACATGCAACCTGATGCGCCTCGTGGGCGTCGTCGCAAAGGGATAAGTCATGGGCGAATTCATTCGAATGACCGACCTGGACCTTTCCGGAAAGCGCGTTTTCATCCGCGCCGACCTGAATGTGCCGGTGAAGGATGGCAAGGTGACTTCGGATGCAAGAATCACTGCATCCATGGCTACGATCAATCATTGCCTGAAGCAGGGCGCGAAGGTCATGGTCACGTCGCACCTCGGCCGTCCCACTGAAGGGGAGTTTTCCGAGGAGAATTCCCTGAAACCGGTTGCCGACGACATTTCGAAGCGTCTTGGAAAATCCGTCCGCCTGATCCGTGAATGGGTGGATGGCGGTTTCAATGTCGCGGGCGGCGAACTGGTTGTCCTGGAGAATTGCCGATTCAATGTCGGCGAGAAGAAGAACGTCGACGATACGGCCAAGAAGTATGCGGCGCTCTGCGACATTTTCATCATGGATGCTTTTGGCACGGCACATCGGGCCGAGGCTTCAACGCACGGTATCGCGAAATACGCGCCGATCGCCTGCGCCGGGATCCTTCTCACAGAGGAACTGGATGCGCTCGAGAAAGCGCTGGCCGAACCTGTCCGTCCGATGGTAGCCATCGTGGGTGGATCCAAGGTATCGACCAAGCTCACCGTGCTCGAATCCCTTTCCGAAAAGGTCGACCAGCTGGTGGTGGGTGGAGGCATTGCCAATACCTTCCTGAAGGCGGCAGGCAAGAATGTCGGCAAGTCGCTCTGCGAGGATGATCTGGTTCCCACGGCGCAAGCACTGATGAAGAAGATGGCTGATCGCGGCGCGAACATTCCGATCGCAGTCGACGTGGTCGTGGGCAAGAAGTTCGATGCCAACGAGCCTGCAGTGCTGAAGGATGCCGGAGAAGTTGCGGACGACGAGATGATCTTCGACATCGGACCGAAATCCGCCCAGGAACTCGTCGACGTCATCATGAAGGCGGGTACCGTGGTCTGGAACGGACCGGTCGGAGTGTTCGAATTCGACCAGTTCGGTGAAGGGACCAAAGCCATTGCCAAGGCAATCGCAGAAACGAAGGCATTTACCCTGGCTGGCGGCGGAGACACCATCGCGGCGATCCAGAAATACGACATATACGACAAAGTGTCCTATATTTCGACAGCAGGCGGCGCTTTCCTCGAGTTCCTCGAGGGCAAGAAACTCCCTGCGGTGGAAATTCTGGAACAGCGCGCAAAATGAAAATCAGCCGGCCCTCTGGGCCGGTCTTCCTTTGAACGATCATGCAAAGAAGAACGAAGATAGTAGCAACATTAGGGCCTTCCTCGACTGAAGCGGAAACGCTTGAAAGAATGATCGCGGCTGGCCTGGATGTGGTCAGGATGAATTTTTCCCACGGCACGGCGCAAGACCACAAGCAAAGAGCCGAACTGGTCAGGAAAATCGCCGACAAGATGGGCAAATCGGTTGGCGTCATGGCCGACCTGCAAGGTCCGAAAATCAGGATAGGAAAATTCGAGCAGGGAAAGGTCAGGCTCGAAAAGGGCGACAATTTCGTGCTCGATGCCGAGTGTTCGCTCGGCAACCAGCACTGCGTCGGCCTGGATTACAAGGATCTCCCCAAAGACGTTTTACCGGAAGACGTGCTGCTTCTCGACGACGGCAGGATCGTCCTCAATGTGCTGTCGATTGACGGACCGAGGATCAACTGCAGCGTCAAACACGGCGGTATCTTGTCGAACAACAAGGGAATCAACAGGCTGGGCGGCGGTTTGAGCGCGCCAGCACTGACGCCGAAGGACATGGAAGACATCATCACGGCAGCAGAACTGCAGGCCGATTACCTTGCCGTGTCCTTTCCGCGATCGGGCGCAGACATCGAACAGGCAAGACAGCTGCTCAGAAAAGCGGGCGGACATGGACTCTTGATTGCGAAGGTCGAGCGTGCCGAAGCGATTCCCGCGCTCGATGAAATTCTCGAGGCAAGCGACGGCATCATGGTTGCGCGGGGCGATCTGGGCGTCGAAGTCGGAGATGCAGCAGTGCCGGCGCTTCAGAAGAAAATGATCAAGCTTGCCCGCGACAAGAACAAGCTGACTATCACTGCGACGCAGATGATGGAGTCGATGATCGAGAACCCGATCCCGACACGGGCAGAAGTGTCCGACGTGGCGAACGCTGTGCTCGACGGAACCGACGCGGTCATGCTCTCTGCCGAAACTGCGGCGGGGAAATATCCTGTCGAGACGATCGAGGCGATGAGCAGGATATGCATCGAGGCGGAAAAATCGGTCGAGGCGGCCTTGGAGCGTGGCTTCTTGAACAGGGAATATACCCGGATAGACCAGTCGATCGCCATGGCCACGATCTTCACGGCCTTCCACCTGAAAGTGAAGGCGATTGCCTCCCTCACGGAATCGGGCTCGACGCCGCTCTGGATGTCGCGTATCAACAGCGGCGTTCCGATCTACGCGCTGACGAATACTGAGGAAACCAGGCGGAAAATGACGCTCTACCGCGGCGTCTATCCGATGCTCGGCAAGTTCAAGGGCTACGACAGGGACAAGTTGCTGGAGAAAGTCGAAGAAGTCATGCTGGAGAACAAGATCATCGAGATCGGCGATTTCATCGCGCTGACCATAGGCGAGCCCATCGGCCAGCCCGGGGGAACCAACACGATGAAGATCGTCAAGGTGGGCGACCATAGGAAATAACGTTTTGTTATCTGAATTTATCTGAAGGAGAAAATCATGGCTCTGGTATCACTGAGACAGTTGTTGGATCATGCGGCTGAAAACGGCTACGGCCTCCCGGCTTTCAACGTTAACAATCTCGAACAGGTGCAGGCGATCATGCAGGCTGCCGACGAATGCAACAGTCCGGTGATCATGCAGGGTTCCGCCGGCGCGAGAAAATACGCGGGCGAAGCTTTCCTGCGCCACCTGATCGAAGCCGCTGTCGAAGCCTATCCCCACATTCCCATCGTCATGCACCAGGATCATGGCGCATCTCCTGCGATCTGCATCCAGGCCATCCGCTCCGGCTTTTCCAGCGTGATGATGGACGGTTCCCTCATGGAAGACGCCAAGACGCCTTCTTCATTCGAATACAATGTCGACGTGACCCGCAGGGTCGTCGACATGTCCCATGCGGTCGGCGTTTCGGTCGAAGGCGAACTGGGTTGCCTGGGTTCTCTTGAAACGGGAGAGGGCGAAAAGGAAGACGGGCACGGCGCGGAAGGCAAGCTCTCCCACGACCAGCTTCTGACCGACCCGGAAGAGGCGGCAAAATTCGTCAAGGAAACCGGAGTGGATGCGCTCGCGATCGCTATCGGCACCTCCCACGGCGCATACAAGTTCACCCGCCCGCCCACCGGCGAGATCCTGGCGATCAACCGCATCAAGGAAATCCATGCGCGCATTCCCAACACGCACCTCGTGATGCACGGTTCCTCCTCGGTTCCCCAGGAATGGCTCAAGATCATCAACGAATTCGGCGGCGACATGGGTGAAACTTACGGCGTGCCCGTCGAGGAAATCGTCGAAGGCATCAAGCACGGCGTACGCAAGGTGAACATCGACACCGACCTCAGGATGGCTTCCACAGGCGCGATCCGCAAATTCCTCGCCGAAGACCGCAAGAACTTCGATCCGCGCAAGTTCCTCACGGTCGCCACCAAGGCCATGAAGGAAATCTGCAAGGCGCGCTACGAGGCATTCGGCTCCGCAGGCCAGGCATCGAAGATCAAGGCGATTTCGCTCGACGCCATGGCAACCCGCTATGCAAAGGGCGAGCTGAAGGCTGTCGTGAAATAAGGTTCTGCAGCGAATGAAAAAGGCGGCCTAGGCCGCCTTTTTCATTTCGAAAGCAGGAAATCCTTGAATGCCTGGGCGATACCCGACAGCCTTTTCTGCTTCCTGTGAACGAGATACCAGTGGCGGATGATGGGAAAACCCTCCACGTCCAGTATCTTCAGTCTCCCAGTCTCGACCTCAAGCTTCACCGTATCGAGGGAGAGGATGCCGAGCCCCATCCCCGCCTGCACCGCCTGTTTGACCGCTTCGTTCGTGCTCATTTCCATGGCCGTCTTCACGGAAACGTGATGGGACGAGAAATACTTCTCGGCAGCAAGCCGGGTTCCCGAACCCTCCTCCCTCATGACGAAAGCCTCATTCTGGAACAAGAAGGCGGGAATCGATTTTTCACCGGCCAACGGATGGCCGGATGAGGCAATGATCACCAGCCTGTTTTCCATGAAGGGGTAGGCCTCGGCATCGATCCCTTCGGGCGGCGTGCCGAGTATCGCAAGATCGATTTCGTTGTCGTCAAGCTGCTTCAGCACTGACTCGCGGTTGCCGACATTGAGGCTGACCTTGACCTGGGGATGGAGGGCGCAGAATTTCGCAAGCAATTGCGGCGCGAAATAATTCGCTGTGCTGACGACGGAAATGTTCAGCTTTCCGCGCTCGAGTCCTTTCAGCTCCGAAAGCACGGCGTTGGCTTCCCTGAGCTGCTGCGCGATCACCCGGCTGTAGTGATGAAGCTCGCGCCCTGCCTCGGTGAGGAAGATTTTCTTGCCCAATTGTTCGAAGAGCGGCAGGCCGACATTTTCCTCCAGCTGCTTGATCTGCATGGAAACCGCGGGTTGGGTGAGGTGCATTTCTTCGGCTGCGCGCGAAAAACTGAGATTGCGCGCAACTGATTCGAAGACGCTGAGCTGCCGGAAAGTCACATGGAGCATGCTGTCCTATACTTCAAATTCGACGATTGCACTATACCATAAGCTTGTGCTGATGGTAACAATCAAAACAAATGAATGTTTCTTATGGATCGTCGGGATTATAGTTTCAGCAAGTCGAGAACGTGCGACTCACCGAATCCCAGGGGATTCTTTCCAATCACATGAGGAGGCTGCTATGGCTGTCAAAACATACAACGCTGGCGTGAAGGAATACCGCCAGACTTACTGGATGCCCGAATACACCCCGTCGGATACCGATATCCTTGCGGTGTTCAAAATCACCCCGCAACCCGGCGTCGATCGCGAAGAAGCTGCGGCAGCCGTTGCCGCGGAATCCTCGACCGGCACCTGGACCACCGTCTGGACCGATCTTCTGACCGACCTCGATTACTACAAGGGCCGCGCCTACGCCATCGAAGACGTGCCCGGCGACGACACCTGCTTCTATGCCTTCATCGCCTATCCCATCGATCTGTTCGAAGAGGGCTCGGTGGTCAACGTGTTCACCTCCCTGGTGGGCAACGTGTTCGGCTTCAAGGCCGTCCGCGCCCTGCGCCTCGAAGACGTGCGCTTCCCGCTGCACTATGTGAAGACCTGCAATGGCCCTCCCCATGGCATCCAGGTCGAGCGCGACAAGATGAACAAATACGGCCGTCCGCTTCTCGGCTGCACCATCAAGCCCAAGCTCGGTCTTTCCGCCAAGAACTACGGCCGCGCCGTTTACGAATGCCTGAGGGGCGGACTGGATTTCACCAAGGACGACGAGAACGTCAACAGCCAGCCCTTCATGCGCTGGAGGCAGCGTTTCGACTTCGTCATGGAAGCGATCGAAAAAGCAGAAAGGGAAACCGGCGAGCGTAAGGGCCACTACCTGAACGTCACCGCGCCGACCCCCGAAGAAATGTACAAACGTGCCGAATATGCCAAGGAAATCGGCGCACCCATCATCATGCACGACTACATCACGGGCGGTTTCTGCGCCAACACGGGGCTTGCCAACTGGTGCCGCGACAACGGCATGCTGCTGCATATCCACCGCGCCATGCACGCCGTGCTCGACCGCAACCCGCACCATGGCATCCATTTCCGCGTGCTGACCAAGATCCTGCGCCTTTCCGGCGGCGACCACCTGCACACCGGCACCGTCGTCGGCAAGCTCGAAGGCGACCGCGAAGCAACCCTCGGCTGGATCGACATCCTGCGCGAATCCTACATCAAGGAAGACCGCTCGCGCGGCATCTTCTTCGACCAGGACTGGGGTTCCATGCCCGGCGCATTTGCCGTGGCTTCCGGCGGCATCCATGTCTGGCACATGCCCGCGCTCGTGACCATCTTCGGCGACGACTCCGTGCTCCAATTCGGCGGCGGCACCCTGGGCCATCCCTGGGGCAACGCGGCAGGCGCTGCGGCCAACCGCGTCGCGCTGGAAGCCTGCGTGGAAGCACGCAATCGCGGCGTGGCCATCGAGAAGGAGGGCAAGGCAGTCCTGACCGAAGCCGCCAAGTCCAGCCCCGAACTCAAGATCGCCATGGAAACATGGAAGGAAATCAAATTCGAGTTCGACACCGTCGACAAGCTCGACGTCGCCCACAAGTGATGAATGCCCCGGCGCATTGCGCCGGGAATCAACTGATAATTGGAGAACACTATGTCTGAAATGATGGATTACAAGAGCCGGCTGAACGATCCTTCCAGCCGCAAGTTCGAAACCTTTTCCTATCTGCCCGCAATGGATTCAGAAAAGATCAGGAAACAGGTCGAATACATCGTCAAGAAGGGTTGGAACCCGGCCATCGAGCACACCGAGCCGGAGCACCTGATGGACAACTACTGGTACATGTGGAAGCTCCCCATGTTCGGTGAAACCGATGTGGACAGGATTCTCGGCGAAGCCGAGGCCTGCCACAAGGCCAATCCGAACAACCATGTGCGTCTGGTCGGCTACGACAACTTCGCGCAGTCGCAAGGCACCGCCATGGTGATCTATCGCGGCAAGACAGTATAAGGTTCACCCCGCCGCAAGGCGGGGTCTGACCATTCGATTCAATGAGTCGAATGGTCAGACCCTGCAAATACAAGAGGAAGAGACCATGAGCGAGATCATCAGCCAGTACCGGATAGAGAAGGAGCCGTATTACCGGGAGGTCACGGACGAAGTGGCGCTGTATGAGGCAGCGTATTCGGTGAGGATGCCGATGATGCTGAAAGGCCCGACGGGATGCGGCAAGACGCGCTTCGTCGAATACATGGCCTGGAAGC
>JAJZRS010000024.1 GCA_021802545.1 Pseudomonadota bacterium | reverse complement strand
GAATCGGGACGATTCATCCAGTAGCCTTTCTCATCAACCCCGTTTCCGCGCCACTCAATCTCCATCCCGATCTCTTGCGCTGCGGCATTCACGAAGTCACGCACGCTGTACTGAACACCGGTGGCGATCACGAAGTCCTCCGGCTTCTCCTGCTGCAGCATCAGCCACTGCATTTCCACGTAATCCTTCGCATGACCCCAGTCACGCTTCGCATCCAGGTTGCCCAGATAAAGGCAGTCCTGCAATCCAAGACTGATCCTGGCCAAGGCTCTCGTGATTTTCCTGGTGACGAAGGTCTCGCCCCTGATGGGCGACTCGTGGTTGAAAAGAATTCCGTTGCATGCGTACATGCCGTAGGCTTCACGATAGTTCACCGTGATCCAGTAGGCATAGAGCTTCGCCACGGCATAGGGACTCCTGGGATAGAAGGGCGTTGTTTCCTTCTGAGGAATTTCCTGAACCAGACCGTAAAGCTCCGAGGTGGATGCCTGATAGAAGCGCGTCTTCTGTTCAAGCCCCAATATCCTGATCGCCTCCAGTATCCTCAGTGCACCCAGCGCATCGGAATTCGCCGTGTATTCAGGCTCTTCGAAGGAAACCGCCACGTGGCTCTGCGCCGCCAAATTGTATATCTCGTTCGGCTGCACGTTCTGAATGATCCGAACCAGGCTCGAAGAGTCCGTCATGTCCCCGTGATGGAGAATGAACCTTCTGTCCGACACATGCGGATCCTGGTAAAGATGGTCGATCCTTGCCGTGTTGAAAAGAGATGATCTTCGCTTGATGCCGTGGACTTCGTATCCCTTGTTCAGAAGGAATTCCGCGAGGTATGCGCCATCCTGCCCGGTGACACCGGTGATCAGTGCGATTTTTGTCATGGTACTACCTTCCATAATGATCATCGTAGCGGGTAATATCGTCTTCACCCAGATAGTCGCCGTCCTGAACCTCCGCGATGTGCAGGGGCTCATTTTCCCGGTTCTCAAGGCGATGCTTGGTTCCTCTGGGAATATAGGTGTTCTGGTTCTGATGTGCCGTGATGGCGTCATCTCCGTTCAATGCGAGGAACTGTTTGGGGAGGCTCTGGCGGGAAAGTGGCCAAAGTCCGCTTCCGCTCCCACCGGCAAGAATGATCGCATAGATATCAGTCATGGTCTGTCCGGCAACTCTCTTTGCTCTGTTTCGCGTTGCAGGTTGTCGATTTCTCGCTTCAGCGCTTCGTATTCGGCAAGCTTGTATTTCAGAAAGGCAATGGTCACCCTCGCTTTTTCTTCGATGCCTTTAGGGGTGAGATAATAGGCGTATGCGCTACGGTTGCCTGACTTCCTGAAATTGTTGGCTTTTATCAGGCCGCGCTCTATGAGCGCCTGCATGCAGTAGTTGACCTTGCCCAGGCTGATGCCGAGATCCTTCGCGAGCTCGCGCTGGCTCACTTCCGGCTCGTGTTCAAGCCGTTTCAGTAGTTTGTATCGGTATTCGTCGTTCAGCATGCTTTGTTCATTGGTTGAACGCATTGTATCTCATCGGTTTCAACTTGAATAGTGCATCTGGAAGCCGGGCAAAGTTCGCCTCTCCATCCGGCTCTTGAGCGTGCTCGCCATGATGCGTGCAAGGCCGGGAATGATGGTGTTTGAATAGCGGCGCCACCAAGATTCTTAACAAATTACATTAGGTTTTTTTTATAGTTCATTATTTAAAATAAGTTAAATAATATTACCTGTTTGTTGAAAACTAAGTCTTTGTGAGGAAAAAAGAAAGTCTTCGATCAATCTTGACCGCCCTCTGTTTTTTCTCTATAGTGGGGATATGTGGTGAAAAGTGGGGAATAGTGGGTTTTTCTCTCTACTTGGAGAATTTTTGAATGTTTCACGGTTCGGCTCAACTCAATCTCGACAGCAAGGGGCGTTTGGCTATTCCTGCGAAGTACAGGGATGGGTTGCTTGCGTCCTGCGAGGGGCGCCTCGTGGTCACTGCCGATCCGGATCGTTGCCTGTTGATTTATCCGCAGCAGGAATGGGATCCCATCCAGAAGAAGCTGATGGGGCTCTCCAGCTTCAATCCGAAAACAAGGTCCTTGCAAAGGCTGCTCGTGGGCTATGCCGAGGATGTCGAGATGGACGGGGCGGGGCGGATACTGCTTCCTTCCACGCTGCGTGACTATGCGTCTCTGGAAAAGCGCGTCGTCTTGGCTGGCCAGGGGAACAGGCTGGAATTGTGGGAAGAGGCCAAGTGGCTGGGTCTGGCTGTGGGCTCGCTTGAAGACGGCATGCCGGCCGAGCTGGAGGGTTTCTCCTTGTGAGTCGGCATGAAACCGTCCTGCTGAACGAGGCGGTCGATGCATTGAATGTCAGGCAGGGCGGCGTTTACGTCGATTGCACTTTCGGGCGCGGCGGGCATTCGAGACTGATTCTTTCGAGGATTCATGGGTCGGGCAGATTGATCGCCCTGGATCGCGATCCCGAGGCAGTGGCGGAAGGGCGGTCCCTGGAGGAAGGCGGGCTGACGATGGTGCACAGCGCTTTCGGCAGGCTTGGGGCGGTCCTTGGGGGGATGGGGGTTGCCGGCGTGGACGGCATATTGCTCGATTTGGGCGTCTCCTCGCCCCAGCTGGATGAGGCTGAAAGGGGGTTCAGTTTCAGATTCGATGGGCCCTTGGACATGAGGATGGATACGAGCCGCGGGCAAACCGCTGCTGACTGGTTGAATGCGGCATCTGAAAAAGAACTGACGGAGGTGATAAAAGAATATGGCGAAGAACGGTTTGCTAAACAGATTGCAAGAGCGATTGTTGCGGCTCGGTCCGGAGGCGCTATCGACACAACGGGCAGGCTTGCCGAGATCGTGGCAAAAGCCGTGCGCACGCGTGAGCCCGACCAGAATCCAGCGACGCGTACCTTCCAGGCTATACGGATTTTCGTCAATCAGGAACTTGAAGAGCTCTCGAGCGTATTGCCGCAGTGCCTGAACTTGCTGAAGCCCGGCGGGAGGCTGGTTGTGATCAGCTTTCATTCGCTTGAGGATCGGGTGGTCAAGCAGTTCATGAGACGTGAGGCGGAAGGCGAGCCGCTTCCCAGGAAATTGCCGGTGAGGGCGAACGAATTGAAGGCGCCGAACTTGCGTCTCGTCGGAAAGATCGTGCGGCCGACGATTGAGGAAGTGAACGCGAATCCTCGGGCGCGCAGTGCGGTGATGAGGGTGGCAGAAAGAATCTAGCGAAGAGGGAGAGCGATGCGGCTCAATTTGGTGCTTTTTGCGATTCTGGTCGCTTGTGCGCTAGGCGTCGTCACTTCCCAGCACAAAGCGAGGAAGCTTTTTGTCGCGTTGCAGAAAGAAAAGGATGAGGCTCGGAGCCTGGATGTGGAACTTGGGCAGTTGCAGCTTGAGCAGAGTACTTGGGCGACGCCGTCCAGGGTGGAAAAAATCGCGAGCAGCGATCTCCACATGAAAGTGCCGACGCCTGAGCGGGTCCAGCTTATTTTTCCCGAGACGGGCATCAAATGAGCTACAGGCCCAAGGCGCTGGTGCTGCAGTTGCCTACGTGGCGCTCCCACTTCCTCCTGGCGTTGATTATGTTGAGTTTTGCGGGAATGCTGACAAGGGCAATATATCTTCAGGGAATACGCAACGATTTCCTTCGCCAGAAAGGAGAATCCCGCTACAGCAGGGTGATCGAGCTTTCCGCCCATCGCGGCATGATCGTCGATCGCAACGGACAGCCGCTCGCGATCAGTACGCCGGTTGAATCCGTGTGGGCGAGTCCGGACGATGTGGAAATCGATTCGGCGAAATTGACGGAATTGTCAAAGATCCTGGGCATGCCTTCCAGAGAAATCAGGAAGAAGCTTTCGGAGACGAGCAAGGACTTCGTCTACATCGAACGCCAGCTCCCGCCGGATGTCGCCGCCCAGGTGGTCGAGCTGAAAATCCCGGGCATATTCCTGCAGCGGGAATACCGCCGCTACTATCCTTCAGGCGATGTCATGGCGCACGTGATCGGATTCACCAATTCCGACGACAACGGCCAGGAAGGTCTGGAGCTCGGCTATCAGAATGTATTGGGTGGGCAGCCTGGCAGCAGAAGGGTCATCAAGGACAGGCTGGGCAGGATCGTGGAGGATGTGGAGAGCATCAGGACGCCCAGACCCGGACAGAATGTCACCCTCAGCATAGACAGCCAGATCCAGTATCTTGCCTATCGGGAAATCAAGAATGCAGTCGAACAGAACAAGGCCAAGTCCGGCAGCATCATCGTGCTCGACAGCAGGACGGGAGAGGTGCTCGCCATGGCCACTATCCCGACCTACAACCCCAATAACAGGGAAGACCTGAAAGCGGGTCTCGTGCGCAACCGGGCCGTCACGGACAACTACGAGCCGGGCTCGACCCTGAAACCGTTCACCATCGCCGCAGGACTGGAATCCGGGAAATATACGCCCGATACCCTCATACAGACGGCGCCGGGCACGCTCACCATAGGACGCGCCACGATTCATGACGCGGAAAAATCGGGCCTTCTCAGCGTCAGCCAGGTCATCCAGAAGTCGAGCAATGTCGGCGCATCCAAGATCGCGTTGTCTCTCGAACCCAAGGCCATGTGGGACATGCTTCACAGCTGCGGGTTTGGCACGGCGCCTGAATCGGGATTTCCAGGGGAAGCATCGGGGCGGCTCAGGCCTTACGAGAACTGGCATCCCATAGAGCAGGCGACGATGTCGTTCGGCAATGGCATATCCGTAAGCCTGTTGCAACTGGCGAGGGCTTATACGATTTTCACCGACGGGGGCGTCCTCATGCCGATCACCTTCCTGAAAAAGGATGGGCAGCCTCACGGAAAGCGCGTGATTTCCGAAAAAACCGCAAACGAGATGGTCAAAATCCTTGAAAGCGTGGTTCAGCCTGATGGCACCGGACCGCTTGCGCAGGTGGTGGGGTACAACGTCGCGGGAAAAACGGGCACGGCGCACAAAGTTGAAGGAAACGGCTATGCAGCCCATCGGTATGTCGCTTCCTTTATCGGCTTCGCGCCTGCTTCGAATCCCCGTCTGATTGTCGCGGTGGCGGTCGACGAGCCATCCAACGGCAAGTACTACGGCGGCGAGGTCGCTGCTCCCGTGTTCAGCAGGGTCATGGGCGGTGCGCTCCAAATGCTCGGGGTTCCTTCCGATGCGCCACCCAACAACGTCGTCATGCCTTCCATGAATGCGTTCTTGAAGGAGGACATGTGAAGGGGCTCGAGAATTTGGGTGTCAAGCGGCTTGTCACGGACAGCCGCAAAGTCGCGCCTGGCGATACCTTCGTCGCCTATGTCGGAGAAAGCACGGACGGCAGGCGATTCATCCTGGACGCCGTAAAAAGGGGGGCAGCTTCCGTGATATGGGAGGAAGAGGGCTATTCCTGGGATACAGATCTTCACGTGCCGAATCTGCCCGTAAAAAATCTTCGTGAAAAAGCTGGGGAGATCGCGAGTCTCGTCTATGGGAATCCTTCCGAAAAACTTCACGTGATTGGGGTGACGGGAACAAACGGCAAGACTTCAAGCACCCACTGGATCGCTCAGGCCATGACGGGCCTGGGCAGGAAAACCGCCGTGATCGGCACCTTGGGCAACGGTTTTCCAGGAAAGCTGTCGGCGACGGTCAATACCACGCCGGATGCGGTCGCCATACAGGCGCTCCTGGCGGAATATCTGGGAGAAGGCGCAGGATGCGTGGCGATGGAGGTATCGTCCCATGCGCTCGCACAGGGGCGGGTCAACGGCGTCCGCTTCGACATCGCGCTCTTCACCAATCTGACCCGCGACCACCTCGATTATCACGGCGACATGGCATCCTACGGCGCTGCGAAAGCCATGCTTTTCGATCGAACGGAACTGAAGCAGGCGATCCTGAACGTGGACGATGCCTTCGGCTCATCGCTCATGAAGCAGTCTGCAGCGAAAGAGAAAATCGCCTACGGCTTTTCCGAAATGGGCGGAAAAGAGTGGGTCAGAGGGAAAAACCTGCGGTTCGAGCGAGGAGAGATGGTTCTGGAAGTCGAGTCTTCCTGGGGATGCGGGGTGGTGCGTTCGAAGACGGTCGGAAAATTCAACGCATCCAATCTGCTCGGCGTTTTGTGCGTCCTGCTGGCAAGCGGGTGCGGATTCGATGAAGCATTGGGTGCGCTCGCAAATATAGAGGCGGTTCCGGGCAGGATGCAGAAACTGGGCGGAGATGGAAAACCCGTGGTGGTGGTCGATTATGCACATACGCCTGATGCGCTCGAAAACGCGCTGGATGCGCTGCGGGAAATGGCACAAGGAGAGCTTGTCTGCGTATTCGGATGCGGGGGTGATCGGGATCCCGGAAAAAGACCGATCATGGGAAAAATCGCCTCAAGGCATGCCGACAGAATCTATGTCACCTCCGACAATCCGCGAAGCGAAGAAATCGATTCCATCATCGATCAGATCGTTGACGGCATCGAAGGGGATTATTGCGCGATGCGCGACAGAAAGGATGCGATTGTCCGTTCGATACATGATTCAGGCATCGAGGATGTCGTGCTGATCGCAGGAAAAGGGCATGAGGACTATCAGGAAATCAAGGGAAAAAGATTTCCATTCAGCGATGTCGAAATCGCCAGATGCGCACTGGAAGCTTGGGGTGGAACATGCTGAGCCTGAACGAAATCCTTGACGCGCTCGCAGCCGAACGCATCGGTCCTGATGCAACATTCGACAATGTGTCGACGGACACGAGGAAAGTTTGCAAGGGCGATCTTTTCGTCGCGCTCAAGGGCGAAAACTTCGATGGTACCGATTTCGTCAATGACGCTGCCGAAAAAGGGGCAGTTGCGGCGATCGTGGAGAGGAAAATCGAATCTTCCATACCGCTTCTTGTCGTGAAGGACGCGCGGATCGCTTTGGGGAAATTGGCATCATTCTGGCTCGGCCGATTCGGCATCCCCATCGTTGCGGTCACGGGAAGCAACGGAAAGACGACGACTAAGGAAATGCTTGCCTCCATTCTGCGCGAGAAGGGCGAAGTGCTGGCCACCCAGGGCAATCTCAACAACGACATAGGCGTCCCGCTTACCCTGTTCAGGCTGACAAAAGAGCATCGCTTTGCCGTGATCGAAATGGGAATGAACCATCCTGGCGAGATCGAATACCTGTGCAAAATTGCGCCCCCCGATGTCGCGCTCGTCACCAATGCGGCCAGCGCACATCTGCAGGGTTTGGGTTCAATCGCAGCAGTTGCCCGCGCCAAGGGGGAAATTTTCGAGGGGCTGAAGGAAAAAGGGGTCGCGGTCGTCAACGCAGACGATGCTTTTGCCCCGCTTTGGAAGACGCTCGCGGCAAAACGGAAAATCGTCGATTTCGGCCTGGAGCGCGAAGCCCAGGTATCGGCCGAATGCGAACTCGGCGAGTTTGAGAGCATCGTCAACATGCGCACGCCGCAGGGAAAATTGACAATGAAGCTCGCCGTTCCAGGCCTGCACAACGTGAAAAACGCACTCGCGGCAACGGCTGCAGCGTGCGCCTTGGGAATCGATGCGGAATCGATCAGGGCAGGCCTCGAAAAATTCACTGGGGTTGCTGGCAGGATGCAGCGCAGAAAAGGCATGAAAGGCGCAGTGCTGATCGACGACACCTACAACGCCAATCCCGAGTCGGTCAAGGCTGCAATCTCGTGGCTTTCCAGGGCAAAAGGGAAAACGCTTCTGATTCTGGGCGACATGGGAGAACTCGGGGCGGATGCGGAGAAACTGCACAGGGAAATCGGAATCGCTGCACGGGAAGCCGGAATAGGCGTGCTCCTCACCCTGGGGAAACTGAGTGCGGGTGCGGCAACCTCATTCGGTCGAGGCGAATCATTCACGGATGCAGACGAGTTGTCTGCCAAAGCGGCATCAATCATCGATCAAGATACGACCGTCCTGGTCAAGGGATCGCGCTTCATGAAGATGGAGCGGATCGTCGAAAAACTGGAGGAAAGGGAAAAGGCATGCTGCTGATCCTGGCGCAATACCTGGCGCACGATATACATGCCTTCAATGCGTTCAGCTACATCACGCTGCGCACAGTGCTCGCATCGATGACTTCTCTCGTGATTTCCTTCATGGTCGGTCCCGCCATGATCAGGAAGCTGACCGCCTACAAGATCGGCCAATCGGTCAGGAGCGACGGCCCGCAGACCCATCTCGTCAAGGCTGGCACGCCGACGATGGGCGGTGCGCTTATCCTGATATCGGTGGCCATTTCGACGCTGCTCTGGGGGGATCTATCCGACCGCTATGTATGGCTCGTGCTCTTCACCACGCTGGGATACGGTGCAATCGGCTGGGTCGACGATTACAGAAAGGTCGTTGAAAGAAATCCAAAGGGCCTATCTGCGAAAGCGAAGATGTTCTGGCAATCCGCGATCGCAATCGGGGTGGCCGTCTATCTCGTCAAGACGTCCACGCTGCCTGCCGAGACTGAACTCATCGTGCCCTTCTTCAAGCATCTCGTGTTCCCGCTCGGCGCATTCGGGTTCGTGCTGCTCGCCTATTTCGTCATCGTCGGAACGAGCAATGCTGTCAACCTGACAGACGGACTGGACGGGCTCGCCATCATGCCGACCGTGCTCGTGGCAGGTGCATTCTCGATCTTCGCTTATGTGGCGGGGCATGCCGTGTTTTCGAAATACCTCGGCGTTCCCCACATACCGGGTTCGGGCGAGCTCTCGGTTTTCTGCGGGGCGCTGACTGGCGCAGGCCTCGCCTTTCTCTGGTTCAATGCCTATCCGGCGGAAGTGTTCATGGGTGATGTGGGGGCGCTTGCCCTGGGCGGTGCGCTCGGTGTCATCGCGGTCATCGTCAGGCAGGAGATCGTGCTCTTCATGATGGGCGGCGTTTTCGTGGTTGAAACGCTTTCGGTGATGATCCAGGTCGCCTCCTTCAAGCTCACCGGGAAAAGAGTGTTCAAGATGGCGCCGCTTCACCACCACTTCGAATTGAAGGGATGGAAGGAAACCCAGGTCGTCGTGCGCTTCTGGATCATCACCATGATGCTGGTCCTGCTGGGCTTATCCACCCTGAAGCTGAGGTGAGGATGGAATTGAAAGGGAAAAAGGTATTGGTTCTGGGTATGGGAGAGACGGGCATATCCGCCGCACGATGGCTGCAGTCCATCGGCGCAGAGGTGTTCGCCGCGGACAGCCGCGAAAATCCGCCTCGCGCAGCCGACCTGAAACTGCCGATCGCAACCGGCCCTTTCAAGCATGAACTGCTCGACAAAGCGGATCTGGTCGTGGTGAGCCCAGGGCTTTCCCTGAAGGAACCCGTCATTATCGAGGCCATCAAAAGGAACATCCCGGTCGCAGGTGACGTCGAGCTTTTCGCCATGGAAATCGCCAAGAGAAATCCTGCGCCCATCGTCATCGCGATCACCGGCTCGAACGGGAAGAGCACCGTCACGTCCATGGTCGGAGAAATGTGCAGAAAAGCAGGGCTGGAGACGGTTGTGGCCGGCAACATCGGACTGCCCGTATTGGACACGCTGGACAGGAATCCTTCCGCCTACGTGCTCGAACTCTCCAGCTTCCAGCTCGAGACGCTGAACAGTCTGAATGCGAAGGCTGCAGTTGTGCTGAATTTGAGCGAGGATCATCTCGATCGCTATGACTCGATGAATGATTACGGAAGGGCGAAGTCCGCAATTTTCAAGGGCGACGGCGTCCAGGTGCTCAATCGCGACGACGAGGCGACCATGGCGATGCGCCTTCCCGGAAGGAAAATGGTTTCTTTCGGTCTTTCCTCCCCCAGGGGCGAATCCGAATACGGCCTCTCTGACGGCTGGCTGATGAAGGGGGAAAGGCGTCTGATGCAGGCGTCAAGCCTGAAGGTTGCCGGGCTTCACAATGTCCTCAATGCGCTAGCGTCCCTTGCCCTCTGCTCAGTCCTCGATGTGCCCGAAGAGGCGTTGGCAGGCGCGCTTTCCGAATTTTCAGGGTTGCCGCACAGAGTCGAAAAAATAGGCGAGATCGGAGGCGTCGCATTCTACGACGACTCGAAAGGGACGAATGTGGGGGCGACCGTCGCGGCCCTCGTGGGACTTCCTGCCAAGTCCGTTCTGATACTCGGGGGGGAGGGCAAAGGACAGGACTTTTCTCCCCTCAAGACGGCAGTCGAAAACCATTCAAGAGCAGTCGTGCTGATCGGCAGGGACGCTTCCATCATCGAGCGCGCCATAGCGGGCGTCTCGATCCCGATAATGCATGCATCGAGCATGGATGAGGCGGTGGACAAGGCTTTTTATACGGCAAAAACGGGAGATGCAGTGCTTCTGTCTCCCGCCTGCGCGAGTTTCGACATGTTCAGAAACTACGTTCACCGGGCCGAAGCATTCTCGGCCGCTTTCAAGAGGCTGGAAACATGTACGCCCCGCTGAACATGGAAGCTGACTACGACAGGACGCTGTTCTGGATCGTCCTGTTCCTGTTCGGCATCGGACTCGTCATGGTCTATTCCGCGTCGATCGCAATCGCCGATGCGGGTAAGCATGCTTCGGGCGGACATCCCACCTATTTCCTGCTCAGGCAGGCCGTTTTCCTCGCAATCGGAACGATAGCAGGCATGGCGGTCTTCCAGGTGCCGACGAGGACATGGCAGAAAATGGCGCTCTATCTCTTCATCGCAGCCGCGATCCTGCTGGTGCTGGTGCTGATCCCCGGAATAGGACGGGAAGTGAACGGGAGCCGGCGATGGCTTTCGCTTTTCGTGGTCAATCTCCAGCCCTCGGAATTCATGAAGCTCTGCGTCGTGATCTATGCGGCCGATTACACGGTTCGCAAGGCGGCTTACATGCAGGACCTCAAGAAGGGCTTCCTGCCCATGTTTCTCGTCATGCTTGTGACGGGTTTTCTCCTGCTCGCGGAACCGGATTTCGGCGCCTTCGCTGTCATCACCGCAATCGCGATGTCGGCCCTTTTCCTGGGTGGCATGAACGGCAGGCTTTTCGTCGGGCTCATCCTGATGCTGCTCGTAGGCTTCGTTCTTTTGATATGGACTTCCCCGTACAGGATGCAGCGCGTGGCGGGATTCATGGATCCGTGGTCCGATCCCTTCGGCAAGGGATATCAGCTGAGCCATGCGCTGATCGCGATAGGCAGGGGAGAATGGTTCGGCGTGGGTCTTGGCGGCAGCGTCGAGAAGCTCTTCTATCTTCCTGAAGCGCACACCGACTTTCTGCTCGCGGTGATCGGCGAGGAACTCGGTTTTGTCGGCATTGCGACGGTGATCGGGCTGTTCGCATGGCTCGTGATCCGCGCCTTTTCCATCGGCAGGACAGCCGCTTCCCTCGAGCGCTATTTTCCCGCGCTGGTCGCCCAGGGGATAGGGATTTGGCTCGGGGTGCAGTCCATCATCAATTTCGGGGTGAACATGGGTGTGCTGCCGACCAAGGGCTTGACTCTCCCGCTTCTCAGCTTCGGAGGGAGCGGCATCGTTTCGAACTGCATCGCGCTCGGGATGCTGTTCAGGGTGGATTTCGAAAACAGGCTCATGATGAAAGGGAAAGTATTTTGAAGCGCACGGCGCTCATCATGGCGGGGGGAACGGGAGGGCATATCTTCCCGGCCCTGGCTGTCGCACAAGAGCTGAAGAAAAAGGGCTTCAATATCGTCTGGCTCGGTACGAAGAGCGGCATGGAAGCCAAGCTCGTGCCGGAAAAGGGGATTGAAATCGAATACGTGAGGTTCTCCGGGGTGAGAAAAAGCGGGATATTGAGATGGCTGACGCTTCCCTTTGCGCTGGCTTTCGCCTGTCTGCAAAGCGCGAAGATTATCCTTTCGCGAAGGCCTGATGTCGTTCTGGGAATGGGCGGATTTGCCTCTTTTCCGGGCGGAATGACGGCTGCAACGCTCAAAAAGCCGCTCGTCATCCATGAACAGAATGCGATTGCCGGTCTTTCGAACAAAATCCTGTCCAGGTTTGCAACCAGGACACTGGTCGCATTCCCCGGCGCACTGAAAAAGGCAATTCATGTCGGCAATCCGGTGAGAAGCGAAATCGCCGCCCTTCCCGCACCCGGTGTGCGCTTCGAAAACAGGGCAGGCCCGTTGTCGCTGCTTATTGTCGGCGGCAGTCGCGGCGCAAGGGCGCTCAACGAAACGTTGCCGAAGGCCATTGGGATGATGGAGCAAAAGCCGCATGTGCTCCACCAGGCAGGCGTTGATGATCTGGAAAGGGTGAAGGCCGCCTATCGAGAATGCGGCGCAAGCGCTGAAGTCGTACCCTTCATCGCAGACATGGGAGAGGCTTACGCAAAGGCCGATCTGATCGTTTGCAGGTCTGGGGCGCTCACGGTATCCGAGATCGCTGCAGCGGGGATTGCCAGCATCCTGGTTCCCTATCCCCATGCGGTAGACGATCACCAGAGATGGAATGCGCGTTATCTGAGCGAATCGGGCGCTGCAATATTGATTCCCCAGAACGAATTCGAGCCAGCCAAGCTTGCCGAGCTGATGAAGAGCATGGACAGACAGAAGCTGCTCGAGATGGCGAATAGGGCAAGAAAACTTGCGATGACAGATGCGACGGAAAAAGTCGCTCAAGCCTGCATGGAGCTTGCTGCATGAGACACAAGATCAGTCACATTCATTTTGTAGGGATAGGCGGTTCGGGCATGAGCGGGATCGCCGAAGTATTGCTCAATCTGGGGTACGCCGTGAGCGGTTCGGATCTGCACGAAAACGCATCGACTGCCCGGCTCAAGGCGCTCGGCGCATCCGTGAGCATCGGGCACCGGGCCGAAAACATCTCCCAGGCGGACGTTGTGGTGGTATCGACCGCGGTGAAGGAAGACAATCCCGAAGTCGCTACCGCAAGGCAGAAGAGGATACCGGTTGTGCCGCGTGCGGTGATGCTGGCCGAGCTGATGAGGCTCAAAAAGGGAATTGCGGTGGCAGGCACCCATGGCAAGACGACCACAACGAGCCTGGTGTCCAGCGTGCTGGCCGAAGGCGGGATTGATCCGACCTTCGTGATCGGCGGAAAACTCAACAGCGCCGGGTCCAACGCCAAGCTGGGCAGCGGCGAATTCATCGTCGTGGAAGCGGACGAGTCGGACGCTTCATTCCTACATCTTCAGCCCGTCATCGCAGTCGTCACGAATATCGACGCAGATCACATGGAAACCTACGGGCACGATTTTGCGAAACTCAGGCAGACCTTCGCCGATTTCGTCGAGCATCTCCCGTTCTACGGAGTTGCGGTGCTGTGCGCAGACGATCCCAGCGTGATGGAGATGAGCAAGAGCATCACCAAGACGATCACGACCTACGGCATTTCGGAAGAAGCTCAGGTCCGCGCTTTCGACATCGAGCATTGCGGCGGGCAGATGAAGTTCAGGGTGAAGCGCAACGGCCATTCCTTTCCGGTCACCCTCAATCTTCCCGGGCTTCACAACGTCAGGAACGCGCTTGCTGCAGTTGCCGTCGGGGTCGAGCTCAACATTTCGGACGATGCGATCGCCAAGGCGCTTTCGGAATTCAAGGGGGTGGGAAGGCGGTTCCAGAACTATGGGGAAATCCCGATCAAAGGGGGAAGCTATACCCTGATCGACGACTACGGACATCATCCTGCAGAGATGGCTGCGACGATCGCTGCCGCCCGCGGCGCGTTCCCGGGCAAGCGAATCGTGCTCGCCTTCCAGCCTCACAGGTACTCGAGGACGCGCGATCTTTTCGAGGATTTCGTCAAGGTGCTCGCATCGGTCGACGTGCTTTTTCTCACCGAAGTCTATCCGGCAGGAGAATCCCCCATCGTCGCGGCAGACGGCAGGTCGCTCGCGCGGAGCGTGAGGCTACAGGGACAGGTCGATCCGATTTTCGTGGAGACGCCAGAGGAAATCGTCGGCATGCTCGGCAACGTCGTCCAGGACGGGGATGTCGTGCTCGTGATGGGGGCGGGTTCCATCGGATCCATCCCAAAGAAGATTGTTGAAGGGAATAGCTGATGCGCGGCGAGCTCATGCATGCGGAACCGATGAGGCGCCACACCAGCTGGAAGGTGGGGGGCAATGCCGACCAGTTCTACAGGCCGGCCGACCTCGCGGATCTTTCAGAATTCCTGAGATCCCTGCCGGAAGACGAGCCGATAGAGGTGATCGGTCTCGGCAGCAACCTGTTGGTGAGGGACGGCGGCGTCAGGGGAACGGTGATCCTCATGCACAAGGTGCTGGAAGGGCTATCGGAAGAGGAAGGTCTGATCCATGCCCAGGCAGGGGTCGCATGCGCGAAGGTGGCGCGATTTGCGGCAAATCGGGAATGGCGAGGCGCCGAATTTCTGGCTGGAATTCCGGGAACGGTGGGCGGAGCGCTTGCGATGAACGCGGGATGTTATGGCGGGGAGACGTGGAAGATCGTGGAAAAGGTCGAGTCGATCGGCCGGGACGGCATCGTGAAAACGAGGCATCCCGGGGAATACAAGATCGGCTATCGCTCCGTATCGGGGCCGGCCAGGGAATGGTTCGTTTCTGCATGGTTCAGGCTGGTTCGTGGACAAGGCGGGATGGAGGAAATCAAGACCATGCTCAAGAAGAGGATCGCTGCCCAGCCGCTTTCCTATCCCAATGCAGGGTCCGTGTTCAGGAATCCGCAGGGCGATTATGCGGCGCGACTGATCGAATCATGCGGGCTCAAGGGATGCACGATAGGAGGGGCGATGGTTTCGGAGAAGCACGCCAACTTCATCGTCAATACGGGGGATGCGAAAGCGTCGGACATCGAAAGCCTGATCGATCTCGTCAGGCAGACGGTCTTGACGGAAACGGGAATCGAACTGGAGCGTGAAGTGCGCATCATCGGGGAGGCAGCATGAATTTCGGAAAGGTCGCGGTGCTGATGGGAGGCCGTTCAGCCGAGCGGGAAATTTCCCTGAAAAGCGGGAATGCCGTGCTTGCCGCGCTGATCAGAAAAAACGTCGACGCGCATGCCTTCGATCCTGCAGAACACGACATTGCCGGCCTCAGAGGTTTCGACCGGGCTTTCATCGCGCTGCACGGCCGCTACGGGGAGGATGGCACGATACAGGGCGCGCTCGAATTGATGGGCATTCCCTATACGGGGAGCGGCGTGCTGGCTTCCAGCCTCTCCATGGACAAATGGCGCACCAAGCTGATCTGGCAGGCTTCCGGAATTCCGATCGCGAAATACGAGCTGCTGACTGCTGATTCCGATTTCGAGGCAGTGGCGATGCGACTGGGGTTGCCGATCTTCGTCAAGCCCGCATGCGAGGGATCGAGCATCGGCATCAGCAAGGTCAAGGATGCGGCAAGGCTGAAGGAGGCCTATGGCCTCGCAGCGCAATACGACTCCATCGTCATTGCCGAATCCTTCGTCGAAGGAAAGGAAGTGCAGTTTCCGGTTCTCGGGGAAAAAGTGCTGCCTTCCATCAGGATAGAGACGCCGCATGAATTCTACGATTATGACGCGAAATATTTCGCAAACGACACGCGCTACATTTGCCCCGGCTTGCCGGATGAGGAAGAGGAAAAACTGCACGAACTGGTCCTCAAGTCCTTCAATGCGCTGGGATGCAGGGGCTGGGGAAGAGTGGACCTCATCATCGGGCAAGATGGCCCGGTTTTCCTCGAAATGAATACCGTGCCCGGCATGACCGACCACAGCCTGGTTCCCATGTCGGCACGAAAAACGGGAATGGAATTCGACGATCTGGTATTGCGCATCCTGGAGGAAAGCCATGTGGGATAGGCCACAGGATCTGAATGCCATATCCAATATCCTGTTCGCCTTCGTGGTCGGATTCAGCCTCTATGCGCTGCTCTTCCGCATCGTCCATCTGCCCAATTTCTCGCTCGAAGTGTTGAAAGTGGAAGGCATGACTCACCACCTGACCCGCGATCAGGTCCGGTTCATTGCGGACAGACGGGTGAAGGGCAATTTCTTCACCATGGACATTGACGGGATGCGCAGCGACTTCGAGAAGCTGCCATGGGTGAGGACGGTGAGCGTGAGGCGCAGATGGCCGCTGGAAGTGGATGTGAAGATAGAGGAGCATGTGCCGCTCGCCCATTGGGGTGCGGACCAGCTCGTCGACACCTACGGCGATGTTTTCGATGCCTCGACGGACAGGCAGCTTCCCTATTTTTCAGGTCCTTACGGCTCGTCCCAGGAAGTTGCTGAGGAGTATGGGGCGTTCTCGAAAAACCTTGCTCCGCTCGGGTTTCGTCTTGCGAGGCTCAGTCTTTCGGAAAGACGGTCTTGGGAAATTTTGCTGGATGACGGCATGACGATCGAGCTGGGCAGGGACAATGTGGAACCACATCTTGCCGATTTTGCTGCCCTTTACTCGAGGACGGTGGGGAGGCTTGCCGGGCGCATCGATTATGTCGATTTGCGTTACGAAAATGGATTTGCAGTGCGGGTTCCGGGGTTGAAAGCCCGGGCGGGCGCTTAACGGATTGTAAAGGGGCGGGAAATGGCTAGGGAAGCGAAAAATCTGATCGTCGGCCTCGATATCGGTACATCGAAAATCGTCGCGATCGTCGCCGAAATCACGCACGAAGGGAAACTCGAGATCGTCGGCATGGGAAGCCATCCGTCGCGCGGACTCAAGAAGGGCGTTGTGGTCAACATCGAATCGACGGTGAATGCGATCCAGCGCGCGCTGGAAGAAGCCGAGCTGATGGCGGACTGCAAAATCAGGGAAGTCTTCACGGGCATCGCGGGCAGCCACATCAAAAGCTTCAATTCTCACGGCATGGTGGCGATCAAGGAAAAGGAAGTCAGCCAGATGGACGTCGAGCGCGTGGTGGAGACGGCCAAAGCGGTGAACATTCCGACGGACCAGCAGATCCTTCACATCCTGAACCAGGAATTCATCATCGACGGACAGGAAGACGTCAGGGAGCCGCTCGGCATGAGCGGGATGAGGCTTGAAGTGAAGGTGCACATCGTGACGGGCGCAATCTCGGCCGCCCAGAACATCGTGAAGTGCGTGAGGCGCTGCGGCCTCGTCGAGCGCGATCTCATCCTGCAGCCGCTCGCTTCCGCCATGGCCGTCCTTTCCGAGGACGAAAAAGACCTCGGGGTTTGCCTGGTCGATATCGGCGGCGGCACGGCCGACATCGCGGTCTTTTCGCAGGGCGCAATCAGGCATACGGCAGTGATTCCGATCGCCGGGGACCAGATCACGAATGACATCGCGATGGCGCTCAGAACGCCGACCAAGGAGGCCGAAGACATCAAGGTGCGCTATGGGTGCGCATTGCGTCAGCTGGCCGATCCAACGGAAATGATCGAAGTGCCCGGCGTGGGGGAGCGCGGCGCGCGCCAGCTTTCCCGCCAGACGCTTGCCGAAGTCATCGAACCCAGGGTGGAAGAGCTTTATTCGCTCATCCAGGCCGAATTGAGAAGAAGCCGGTTCGAAGAGCTCTTGTCTTCAGGGATCGTGATCACGGGAGGAAGCAGCGCAATGGCGGGGATGGTCGAATTGGGAGAAGAAGTCTTCCACATGCCCGTCAGGCTCGGTATTCCGCAGTATGTCGGCGGACTTGCGGAAGTGGTGAGGACGCCGCGTTTTTCCACGGGGGTGGGGCTGTTGTTGATGGGGTTGGAGCAGCACAAGCGCCAGAATCTGATTTCGATGCATTCGGGTTCATTTGGGCAGATATTCGAAAGGATGAAGAGCTGGTTTCAGCGGAGTTTCTGAGGTTTCAATTTACTAGGGAGGTGAAACATGTTTGAAGTGATGGATGCGCAGAATCAACTGGCTGTCATCAAGGTGATCGGTGTGGGCGGGTGCGGCGGCAACGCGGTCGACCACATGATCGAAAACGGCGTGCAGGGCGTCGAATTCATCAGCGCCAACACGGACGCCCAGGCGTTGCAGAGGAACCGCGCCAGCACGGTCCTTCAGCTTGGAGAAGAGATCACGAAAGGGCTCGGGGCAGGCGCGAATCCGGATATCGGCAGGGAATCGGCGATCGAGAACAGGGACAGGATTGCGGAGGCGATCGCAGGCGCCGACATGCTTTTCATCACGGCGGGCATGGGCGGCGGCACGGGCACTGGCGCAGCTCCCATCGTGGCCCAGGTGGCGAAGGAACTCGGCATCTTGACGGTTGCCGTGGTCACCAAGCCTTTCGAATTCGAAGGGAAAAGGCTGAAAGTCGCGCAGAACGGGCTCGACGAGCTGACTCAGCATGTCGATTCGCTGATCGTGATCCCGAACGAGAAACTGATGGCCGTTCTCGGCGAGGACGTCAGCATGCTGGACGCATTCAAGGCGGCCAACAACGTGCTTTACGGCGCAGTCGCGGGAATAGCCGAGGTCATCAATTGCCCGGGTCTTGTCAACGTCGATTTCGCCGACGTCAGGACAGTGATGTCGGAAATGGGCATGGCGATGATGGGTTCGTCCATGGCTTCCGGAGCCGAGCGCGCAAGGATCGCCGCAGAGCAGGCTGTTGCGAGCCCGTTGCTCGAGGATGTCAACCTTTCCGGCGCGCGAGGCGTGCTCGTCAACATCACGGCCAACCTCTCCCTCAAGATGAAGGAAGTCCACGACGTGATGAACACCATCAAGGAATTCGTGGCGGAAGATGCGACCGTGATCGTGGGCACCGTGATCGACGATGCAATCGGCGACAGCCTGCGCGTGACCATGGTGGCCACCGGACTCGGCATGCCTGCAGTCAAGCCTCAATCCAGGCCGATCACCATCGTCAAGACGGGAACGGACAACATGCCGGCGGATTTCGATTTCGGCGCGCTCGATTTGCCCACCGTGATGCGCACCGGCAGAAAGCGCGAATCGGAAGTCGAAGCGATGAGACAGTCCGGAATGGAAACGCTGGATATCCCCGCTTTCCTCAGGAAACAGGCGGACTGATCGTGCGCGTTGTTTGAAGTTATGGTAATATAAGGAAAAATTCCTCGGTCGTGCCATGCTCAGACAGCGCACTTTGAAAAATATCGTCCGCGCCACCGGCATCGGACTGCACACAGGCGAAAAGGTCTATATGACCTTGCGTCCTGCCGCGGTCGATACCGGCATCGTTTTCAGGCGCATCGATCTCGACGATCCGGTCGAGATCAAGGCCGATCCGTTCAAGGTGCACGACACCCGGCTTTCCACCTGCCTGGAGTCCGGAGGGGCGAGGGTTGCGACGATCGAGCACCTGATGTCAGCCTTTGCAGGTATGGGCATCGACAACGCTTATGTCGATCTGACCGCATCCGAAGTGCCGATCATGGACGGCAGCGCAGGCCCATTCGTGTTCCTGATACAGTCTGCCGGAATCGAGGAGCAATCTTCCCCGAAGAAGTTCATCCGGATCAAAAAGTCCGTGCAGGCGGGAGGCGAGAAAAGCTGGGTGCGTTTCGACCCATACAACGGATTCAGGCTCAATTTCACGATCGCCTTCGCCCACCCTGTCGTTGAGGGAACCAACCAGAGCGTGTCTATCGATTTCGGCTCGTCTTCCTACCTGAAGGAATTGAGCCGTGCGCGGACATTCGGTTTCGTCAGGGATGTCGAGTATCTGAGATCCCAGGGTCTCGCATTGGGCGGCAGCCTCGAGAATGCCATCGTCATGGACGAGTTTCGCGTCCTGAACAGCGACGGGTTGCGCTACGAAAACGAATTCGTGCGCCACAAGGTGCTGGATGCGATCGGGGATCTGTACCTCCTTGGTCACCCCCTGCTCGGCGCATTCACCGGATTCCGTTCAGGGCACGCGCTCAACAACCAGCTGCTGCGCACCCTCCTGGAGGATGCGGAAGCCTGGGAATACGTTTCCTTCGACAGGGCCGAGGAAATCCCCGCCTATCTAAGGTATCAGCCCAGGCCAGCCTGATGCTGGTGCTGAGGCTGATCGCATTCGCTGTACTCGTTGCAATCGGCGCATCCTTCTTCGCCTACGCGGTGAAAAAAGACAGGAGTTACCTGGAGTTCGCCTACCGGCTCCTCAAGTATGCCCTGATCCTGGCTTTGATTTTCGGGCTATTCTACTTCGTCGAGCGGGTTCTTCTCATCGTCTAATTTGTCGACGAGAGATTCGATCGAAGACCTGAGGGGGGAATCAGGAAGCGTTGCGGCAAGCTCCCTGAAGGAATCAATCCCCCGTTTTCCCATGACCGGTTTCTTGTGCGGCAACTTTCTTTGCGGGGGATTTACCCTGACCAATACCTTGATCGAGTCGATGGCAAGACCCCTCATCCTGAGTTTTTCCAGAAGGCTCCGGGAAAGCTGTCTGACTTTCGACGCTGCAGCGCCGTTGTCGGCATAAAGATGCAGTTCTCCACGCGCAAGCCTGCCTGCGCTGCAGCATTTGCCAAGTTCCTTGGGCAGGGATGCTCTCAAGATCCTTTCGATGGCGAGCGATCTTTTTGCATCTCCCAGCAGATCTCCCAGGTAGAAGTCGAGCCTGATTGCCATGCTTGTGGTAGAATCGAAAACCCTATTTTAAACCTGCCAAGACCAATCATCCATGATTTCCGGCCTGCTTAAAAACATATTCGGGAGCCGCAACGACAGGCTGATCAAGCAATACATGCAGAAAGTGCGCGAAATCAATGCACTTGAATCGCAGATTGCGCCATTGTCCGACGCCGAACTGAAATCGAAGACGGACGTCTTCAGGGAAAGATACAGCAAGGGAGAATCGCTCGACGATCTGCTCCCCGAAGCCTTTGCCGTGGTGAGGGAGGCAGGGAAAAGGGTGCTGGGCATGCGCCACTTCGACGTCCAGCTGATCGGCGGGATGGTGCTCCATCAGGGAAAGATTTCCGAAATGCGCACAGGCGAGGGCAAGACGCTGGTCGCGACCTTGCCTTCCTATCTCAATGCGCTCTCTGGCCGCGGCGTCCACGTGGTGACGGTCAACGATTACCTTGCAGAGCGCGACGCTGGCTGGATGGGCAAGATACACGAATTTCTGGGGCTCTCCGTCGGCGTGATCCTTTCCCAGATGGATCACGACGACAGGCAGGCAGCCTATGAAGCGGACATCACCTACGGCACCAACAACGAATTCGGCTTCGACTACCTGCGCGACAACATGGTCACCGATCCGGAAGAGAAGGTGCAGCGCGTGCTCAATTTCGCCATCGTCGACGAAGTCGACTCGATCCTGATCGACGAAGCGAGGACGCCGCTGATCATTTCAGGCCAGGCCGAGGACAACATCGATCTCTATTACAGGATCAATGACCTCGCACCCAAGCTCAACCGCCAGGAAACCGAGGACGGCCCAGGGGATTATTCTGTCGACGAGAAGGCGCATCAGGTGCTGCTTACCGAGGAGGGTCACGAGCACGCGGAGAAGCTGCTCGCTCAGGCGGGCATGCTACCAGCCGGGACCAGCCTCTATGATTCGGCGAACATCACCCTGATCCATCACCTCTATGCTGCATTGCGCGCTCATGCGCTCTATTTCAAGGACCAGCACTATGTGGTCCAGGATGGCGAGGTCGTGATCGTCGACGAGTTCACCGGGCGTCTCATGTCGGGAAGGCGCTGGTCAGACGGACTGCACCAGGCCGTTGAAGCCAAGGAAGGGGTATCCATACAGAAAGAGAACCAGACGCTGGCCTCGATCACCTTCCAGAATTATTTCAGGATGTACGGGAAGCTTGCCGGCATGACGGGAACAGCCGATACCGAGGCGTTCGAATTCCAGCAGATATACAACCTCGAAACGGTGATCATTCCGACCCACAGGCCGACGCAGCGGCGCGACCATCTCGACCAGGTCTACAGGACGGCCAAGGAGAAATACCAGGCCGTCATCAACGACATCAAGGATTGCCATGAGCGGGGGCAGCCCGTGCTGGTCGGCACGACATCGATCGAGAACTCGGAACTGCTTTCCGCTTTGCTCAAGAGGGACAAATTGCCCCACCAGGTCCTGAACGCGAAGCACCACGAGCGCGAAGCTGAGATCGTGGCCCAGGCAGGGCGAGCCAAGATGGTGACGATCGCGACCAACATGGCTGGCCGCGGCACGGACATCGTCCTGGGCGGCAGCATCGAGGCTGAACTCGATGAAGTGCGGCTCGACGAAAAGCTCGACGATGTGGCCAAAGAGCAGAGAATCGCGAAAATCAGGGAAGAATGGCAGGTGCGCCACGAAGACGTGCTGGCCAAGGGCGGGCTGCACATCATCGGCACCGAGCGACACGAGTCCAGGCGGGTCGACAACCAGCTGAGGGGGCGCTCTGGGCGGCAGGGGGATCCAGGATCTTCGCGCTTCTATCTTTCGCTGGAAGATCCGCTTCTCAGGATATTCGCATCCGACAGGGTATCGGCGATCATGCAGAAGCTCAACATGCCCGAGGGCGAGGCTATCGAACATCCCTGGGTGACGAGAGCGATCGAGAATGCGCAGAAGAAAGTAGAGGCGAGGAACTTCGACATCAGGAAACAGCTTCTCGAATATGACGACGTCTCGAACGACCAGCGCAAGGTGATTTATCAGCAACGGAACGAGCTCCTGAACGCAACCGATATCTCCGAGACGGTGAAAGCGATGCGCAACGACGTGCTGGATTCCCTCGTGAGCCAGTACATCTCGCCGCAGAGCATGGAAGAGGAGTGGGACGTTCCTGGGCTCGAGAAGGCGCTCGCAGCCGAATACCAGATGCAGCTTACGGTCTCAAAATGGCTCGAAGAGGAGCACGATCTCCACGAAGATGCATTGCGCGAGCGCATTGCTTCAAAAGCCGAGGAAATCTACCAGGGCAAGGTGACCCATGCCGGGGTCGATCTGATGCGCCATTACGAACGCGCGGTGATGCTGCAGAGCCTCGACAACCATTGGCGCGAGCACTTGGCTGCCCTTGACCATCTGAGGCAAGGCATCCATTTGCGCGGTTATGCCCAGAAGGATCCCAAGCAGGAATACAAGCGCGAGGCCTTCGAGCTCTTTTCAGACATGCTTGAATCGATCAGGGTCGACGTCATCCAGAATCTATTGACCGTCCAGATCAGGAGCGTCGAGGATATCGAGGCTGTCGAGACGCCTGCCGTGTTCGAGAACGTTCGCTACCAGCATGCCGACTACGACGAGGCGCTGGCCAAGGACGAAGAAGGAGGCGAGCATCAGCCATTCGTCAGGATCGGGCAGAAAGTCGGGCGCAACGATCCCTGTCCCTGCGGATCCGGAAAGAAATACAAGCAGTGCCACGGCAAGCTGGCGTAACGGTCGTCCTCGTTCGCCACGGCGAAAGCGAGGCGAACATCGCGAGATGCATCAACGACGACCCGAATCGGCAGGTCAACCTCACCGAGCTCGGCAGGCTGCAGGCCGAGTCGGTCGATGCGGGATGCATCGACTTCGCCTATGCCTCTGAATTTCCGAGAGCGCAGCAGACTGCACGCATCATCCTCAGGAAAACGAGCATTCCGCTTCATGTCGATCCCCGCATCAACGAGCGAAGATCGGGCATGGATGGCATGCCCGTTCACGAATTCAACGAAAAAATGAGGCTCGATCCCGTCCATTTCAGGCCCCTGGGCGGAGAATCATTTCATGAGGAAATGATCAGGGTGAGAAGCTTCCTCGACGAAATGGCGATCCGTCATCCCGGAAAAAGGATACTTGCGGTGAGCCACGAAAACCCCATACTTGCTGCACTTGCCGCATGGGGAAAAGACCCGCTGGAAGCCGCCCTGGGCGCTGTCGCCAATTGCGAGACGACTGAACTCATCTGGCCGAGATCTTGAGCCACAGGACAATGGAAGCGAGAACCAGCGTGATGCCGTTCGCGGTAATCACCGGCATGCTTCCGATGACGATGCCGTAGCCGAACCAGAGCGCCACGCCGAGCGTGAAAAGCGCGTACATGGGCAGCGAAATGCCGGACAAGTCCCGCGTCTTCCACGATTTCCATGCCTGGGGCACGAAAGCGATGGTGGTGAGAAAAGCGGCTGGATAGCCGAGCAGGTCGCCCATTGTCATCTGAGTCACTCGGTGGAAAATTTGGTCCAGTCTTCGCTGGTGAGGGCATGAGCAATGCTGTTTTGAGACGACATGAAATGACTCCCCGTGGTTGGCTGCATATCGCGGCCATTCAAAATCGGACGGGGTTATGATAATCCAATCCCCGCAGGTGTGGGGACAAAGCTGAAGAAACCCCATCCGCCTGGTTCGGCAGATCACGCTTGTGGCGGAATGGCGGGTTCAGCGAAAGCTGCTGGTGCGCAATACCATGTTGGTCATCGGCTTCTTCCCAGCCATGCTCTCCGCAAGCAGTTCCTGGGATTCGGCGATTCTGCCTCGATCGACGAGGTAATTGTGATAGGCTGAGATGTCCTGCCAGCAGGCAGGGTACTGGACTGCCCCCGTCTCGATATCGAGGATGAATACGCCGGGACCTGCCTTGTCAGGGATGACGTGATAGCGATTGTTCATGTCGGCCTCCTTCATGTGCTGCTTTGCTTATATATAAGCAAATACTGTTCCACTAAGGCCGTATAATAAAATCAATCTGTTATGTAAAATTCACGGTATTCTTCTGCGTTTAACGCACTGTCCGTGCGCAGGTGGGATTCATTTTGGTGCGCAGGAAGAGTGCGGGCTTTGCAGGGCCAGTCGATTTTTGCGGAGATCGATGCGTTGGCGATATGCATCGCAATGCTGCCTGGCTTTCGCGTCTATCGGGTCGCAGGGGCCACCATCATGTTTGTGTCTGCGATATGTTGCGCATGTAGAATTGCCCTTGGTAACTGAAAAAAAACACGCCGGAATCCGGAGTGCAGTTGCTCTGCACATTAGCCCAGATGCTTTCCGGGGTACAGGTTCCGTCGATCAAGATATCGTCTTTTTGGGGATTCATTTCACAACGCAGCGTATCAGTCATCAGTTTCCTCTTTTCATTGGTACATCTCGCCTATCGAAACCGGCAGAAAATATCTCTTCATAAGTTTCATAGCGCTGCCCAGTCAGGCCTTCGGCGCCGACATACTTGTCGGAAGCAGCCATGAATTTCGAGAAGGCGTCCTGGGTCAGGCTGGCGTCCTTTTCGGCTTTTGCAATGGATTGCAATGCATCGCGAAATTCTGAAGAATTGATCTGTTCGGATACATATCTCGCGACATTGAGCGCCTGGGATGGATATTTCGCGGCGAGCGACTGAAATGCGAATTTCTGAAGTTTGTAGGAAGCAATGTCCGGAGAAACCATGTTCACGGGATATCCGCTCCCGGCCAGTCTGCCTTCCAGCCTTTCGAAGACCGGAATCGGCGCTCCCAATAATCCCCCTTTCAATACGGGAACATCGAATCCGAGATATCCCACGACAAGAGGCCTGTCGAAAGTTTCAGCAAGGGTAACGCTGGACGATGAAGCCGAAAGGAACTTTATACCGCCTGATCCAGGCAGTGCTGATTTGAGTTGACCCGCTTGTGCGTTCAATTTTGCAAGCATGTCGTTTGCAGCGGCCGAAGCCGCTCCGGGAGCCGAAGCAGGTTCAGGAGCCGAGGCGGGTTCCGGCGGGGTTCCGCCATTGATTGTCGCTTGTCCTCCTGTGTTTGCCGCTCTGGTCAGGGTGACATTGACGCCTCCCACTAGATAGACTCGCGATACCACTCTGAGAAACATCACATCCATTCCCGATTGATTCAAGGTCATGGCAAGCCGGGTTTTGTTATTGTCGGCCCAGGATTTCAGCGCGTCGTAAAGTGCGCCGGTATCGGCCGCATAGGTGTAGGCATTGGAAAGAACGATATTTCCGGTGGCATTGTCTGCCTTGAGGAAACCGAGCCCAATAGGGATCCCATTGATAGGTAGTGCAAGAGAAATGCCGCCGGTGCTGGAAGCATCGAAGGTGTAGGAAGGAAAAGCTGCACGGGGAGCATCGACGGCTTGGGGGGAACTGGCGGATACATTAGGCTTCTGGTGGGGAGTATTGCCGTATGCGTCCTTCCAGTAGGCATCGAAATAGTTCAGTTTGTAATCCGTTTTTAACCTGGTCTGATGATCGTCGAGGGAGAGAAATCCGTGCTTGCGGTAGAGGTCGCTTTGTTCCTGAATTGTAGTTTGGACCAGATAAACGTCACCGGGAACAAGATCCTCGGTCAGGGGATAGGCACAAATGATCTGGCTTGCACGAATGGTTTCACACCATTGCTTCGCAACATTTTCGAGGCTTTTCCGGGATTCCTGAGAGGCGCACCCGTAAATCGATAAGATAATCAGCGACCAAAAAATTCGGCTCTTCACAAGGATCTCCAGTGAGAGACTGCAGCGTTGAATAGAGAATGGCCTATGTCGCAATTGAAATCCTGTCCGCTGCGGATAGGCTGGTTGGGGATATTGTCTTCCAGCCAGAGGTCACAGAATTTCGCAATCAAATCGATGTCGTCCTGCTCTACTGCATCCATGTCCATTCCCGCGAGCTTTCCGAATTCCTCCTCATCCAATCCCTGTGGAAGAACCCATTTTCCGCCGCTTTTGACCGGCTGAATGAGTGGGTTGAGGCGAACGAGGTTTCCGCAGGGAGGATTGCCGTCAGAGCTGGATAGTGGCTGCCCCAGGGCGACATGCGAAATGAAGGTTGCGGCATCGGGCGGGTCGTCGACGATGGTCTTGGAAAGTTTCTTGATGTCGTTGATGGTCGACGGGTTTCCGGGAGCGACGGCGAGAGGAGGGTGAACATTGTCGCTTTCCAGAGGGAGGCAGTTCGAGCCTGTGCCAATAGCGAGTGCCAGGATGCCGTCTCTCGGATTGCCATACGCAAGCGCTTCCGTGACGGCTGCCAATACCGGATTGTTGAGACCGGCGGTTCCTCCGTCCCAGAATCTTCTCCTGTCCGAGGAATCCGTGAAGGTCGCCGGCTCGTCGAAATAGTTGACGGGAGCCGTGGATGAAGCGTGCACGGCTTCAGCCAGTGTGGGCATGGGGAATGAGGCTGAACTTCTGGCAGCGCTTTTAGGGTCGGAGCGGAAGAATACTGCGCGCTGCCTGTCGTAGTCGAATGAAGTGATGAGAAAGTGCGTCGTTCCGGATCGCCTGTTGATCAGGCCTGGAAGATCGACAAGTTTCATGCCCCCTGTTACGCCGAGCGCATTTTTCAGGCCGGAAAGTTTTGCATCGGTTTTGTATCTCGGACCGATGCCGAAAATCCTGGAAAGCTCCGCATCCCATTTCTCGACGAAAACGGATTTTCTCGAATCTTCGCTCAGGAAAAAGCTGTAGATTTGGGTTGGCGACATGTTCGAGGCAAGACCTGCAGCAACAATACTTCCTCCTGAATTGGCAGCAATAAGATCGAAATTCGATAAAATTTCCCTCCCAGGCGTGTCGCGGCCGAAAATCTCCATCAGCGCTCGAGCCTGGATCAACGCCCAGCTTCCCCCTCCATCCAGGGAAAGAATTCTGTAATCAGCCATTCTGCTTGCCAATCGACGAAATGGCCGAGCTGGCCCTGTTGGCGATATAAGGCACGAACAAGGTCCATGATGCGCTCAGGAAAGCCGATACCTTGTCGAGCCGTGACAGGTCCTGATTCAGGAAAAGCGCCCAAAGCATGAAATAGGCGAGCCCGATGAGCAATCCGACTATTGCCCAGGTGCCTAGGAAGGCGATCAGGCGGCTCGAGCTTGCCACCATGCGAGGTGGCTTACTTTTGTCGTCAGGCTGGAATGTCGATTCTTCCGACAGCGCATCCTTCATCGACCACCCGGAATCCTTTTGGAATATGGAAGAGGATACCAGGTTGAATCCTGCGAAAAGAAACAGCGTCATTGCACCGGCAGTGAAGAGAAAGGCTAGCATTCCGTATGCCGGTGTGTCCGAGGCAGATACCGGCGCTGAGGGTGCGCTTGTAGCAGCGGGAGCGGATACTCCTGGTGAAGCCGAAGGGGCGCTTGCGTTGCCTGCCAGGGCATTCGAAATGGAAATAAAGATCAGAAATGCTGCAAGGAACTGTTTCATGATTTCCCCTTTATGATTCTGGAAATTGAAAAGTCAATGAAGTTTTTAAAATTCATATTTGAATCAGTTTTGTATGCTTGTTTCTGGTGCTGTTGGCGGGCGCATTTCGACCGAAGTGCCGATTCATTTATGGTTCCAGAATGAGCAATTTCTGCCGATCTGTCACCTGTCATTTATGACAGGTGGCGAAGGAAATTCAAAAGAAAATGGAGGATCGATGGTGCGGATGATTTGGTTTAGAATTGCATGGTTCCTTCATTCACGGAAAAAACATGCCAGTCAATCTCAGAATCCCCAAACCGGAAGAACTCTTGCAAGTGGGCGGCGTGAAGCTGGGCACAGCGCGCGCCAACATCAGGAAGCCTGACAGGCGGGATCTGCTCGTCGTCGAACTCGAAGAGGGCGCCCGGGTCTCGGGGGTGTTCACGAAGAATCGCTTTTGTGCGGCACCGGTCCTGCTCTGCAGGGAGCATCTCAAATCAGGCGGCATCCGTGCACTCGTAATCAACACGGGGTGCGCCAATGCGGGAACGGGGGAAGAAGGGCTCATCCGCGCGCGGAAGACCTGCAGCGAACTGGCCAGGCTTTTGGACTGCAAAGAGGAGCAGATTTTGCCTTTTTCGACCGGGGTGATTCTCGAGCAGCTTCCAGCGGACAGGATCATAGCAGGCCTGCCCGAATGCCTGTCGAATCTGGGGCAGGGAGGCTGGTTCGAGGCGGCCGAGGCGATCATGACCACGGACATTCAGCCAAAGGCGATATCGAAGGAAATCGAAATCGAAGGAAAAAAAGTCAGGGTCACGGGTATCGCGAAGGGTTCCGGGATGATCCATCCCAACATGGCGACCATGCTGGGGTTTGTCGCATTCGACGCCAAAGTTTCGCAGAAGCAGCTCGATGACCTCGTCGTCGAAGCTGCGAACGCGTCGTTCAACAGGATCACCGTGGACGGGGATACTTCGACAAACGATTCCTTCATCCTGATATCGAGCGGCGATTCGCCGGAAATTTCAGGAGCATCTTTCGAGAAATTGAAACAGGCGGTGATCGAGGTTTCGGTCTTCCTCGCCCAGGCGATCGTCCGGGACGGGGAAGGGGCGACCAAATTCATTTCGATCGGGGTGGAAGGCGGCAAGGATGATGAAGAGTGCGCGAAGGTTGCCTATTCGATCGCCCATTCGCCGCTCGTCAAGACGGCCTTTTTTGCATCGGACCCCAATCTCGGACGGATTCTCGCTGCGATAGGCTATGCGGGAATCGAGGACCTCGATGTCGACAACATTCAGGTCTATCTGGACGATGTGCTGGTCGCCGAAAAGGGCGGCCGCGCAGCTTCCTACAGGGAGGAGGATGGGGCGAGAGTCATGAAGCAGGATGAAATCCTGGTCCGTGTCGTCTTGAATCGGGGAGAGAAGCGCACCACCGTCTGGACCTGCGATTTCTCCTATGATTATGTGCGGATCAACGCGGACTACCGATCGTGACCGACCTCGATTCTTTGCTGAAAAAGGCGGAGCATCTGCTCGAAAGATTCGAAAAACTCCTTCCAGAAGCATGCGAGACCGACTGGAGCGGGATCGCCTATCGTTGGGTTCCGAAGAAGGGGCTCGTCAAGGTGCAGCATCCGCATGCCATCTCTCTCGACCATCTCAAGGAGATAGAAGATCAGATCAGCCTCGCGGATGGCAACACCAGGCAATTCGTGAAGGGGCGACCGGCCAACAACGTGCTGCTCACGGGATCAAGGGGCACCGGAAAATCCTCATTGGTGAAGGCGCTCCTCAATCGATATGCCAACGACGGGTTGAGGCTCATCGAGGTCGACAAGAAGGATCTCGTCGAGCTTCCCGACATCGTCTCTGAAATCGAGGGGAGGCGTGAAAAATATATCCTGTTTTGCGACGATCTTTCCTTCGATTCCGGAGAGGCGGGCTACAAGGAGCTGAAGGTGGTCCTGGATGGTTCGATAGCCGCTTCTCCGGAAAACGTGCTCGTGTATGCGACTTCAAACCGGCGCCATCTGATGCCGGAATACATGAGCGAAAATCTGGAAACCGTGTATTCCGGCGATGAAATCCGTCCTGGAGAGACGACAGAAGAAAAAATATCGCTTTCTGAGCGTTTCGGCCTGTGGATTTCCTTCCATCCTTTCGACCAGAATGAATACCTGATGATCGTCGAGCATTGGCTCGACCATTTCAAGGTCAAGCGGCGCAAGGGCGCGACGGAAGCCGCCCTCCAGTGGGCGATGAACAGAGGTTCGAGAAGCGGCAGGATAGCCTGGCAATTTGCCCGGGACTGGGCAGGGAAATCCTAGGCTATTTCCAGGCGGCGCTCAGCAGGCTGACGCCGTGCGCTCCCTGGCTCTGGGCGCATCCGATGTCTTTCTTTTCCAGGCCGCCGAGCGCATAGACCGGAATCGGGCAGCCTTTCACGATTTCCGAGAATTTTCCCCATCCCATGCCAGCGATGCCGGGGTGGCTGGGCGTGGACAAAACATGCCCAAGGATTGCGAAATCGAGACCGAGCGATACCGCCTTGGCCAATTCCCTTTCGTTGTGGACCGATGCGCCGCACCAGTCGAAATCGGGCCGCACGGAAAGGTGCATGAGTTGCCCTGAGGAGAGATGCACGCCGTGCGCCTTGATTTCATGGGCGAGTTCGACTTCTGAATTGATCAATACCTTGGCATCTTTTGCGGCATCCATGACTGCCAGCGCAAATCGCTTCAACGATTCGGTGTCCATCCATTTTTCCCTGACCTGGATGAAGCCGATTTCGCCCATCTGCCTGAGCTTTTCGAGCTGGAGGTCGACGCCGAGCTTTGCCGCATTCGTGATGGCGTAGATGGAGGGGAGCCTGAGCGCGCGCAGGATGGGTTCGTTCGCCGGAAGGAGGGGGGAAACGTCGACTTCATGGGGATCCTGCCAGGAGATTTCCTGGTTTTCCAGTCCCCTGGGCTCGCCCATCCAGCCAAGCACCCTGAAGAAATGCAGCTTTACCGTGGCATGCGAGTAATGGAAAATCCTGGAAATCCATGGATGGAGGTGATGCGGATCGATGCCGATCTCTTCCTTCAGTTCGCGCTTCAACGCATCCGCGGCCGACTCGCCCGCCTCGATCTTTCCGCCGGGAAACTCCCAGTACCCGGAATAGGGCTTTCCTTCGGGGCGCCTGCCGAGCAGAACGTTGCCTTCCGGGGAGACGATGATCCCCGCAGCGACTTCAATCATCATTTTCCTCAACTTGTTGATCCGGGATGCGGTATTGCTCGGTGGCCCACTGCCCGAGGTCGATCAATTTGCATCGTTCCGAACAGAAGGGGCGGTAGGGATTGGCAGGATTCCATGGCGATTCGGCACCGCATTGTGGACAGGCGACGATCATTTCACAGGTTGTAGAAGCTCAGCTTGAATTCGATGTCGTTCTCGCAGACCTTCGGCCTTTGCTGGATTTCTGCCGTGACGAAACGGATGTTGAGCGCATACTTGTTCGCGCTGATCTCAGGGACATAGGGCAGGCTTTCGTCCAGGCTCACGGAAAGCATCTGCGCGGTCCTGCCCGCCAGAATCTGCTGAAAGCAGCCATGCTGGGCGACATAGCGCAATGTCCTGCCGCTTTCCCTCAGGATCTTGAGCACGATGGCGATGCTGTCCTCGATGGGAGACAAAGGGGTAAGCCAGAATCCCAGATCACGTTTCCTGCGCTCGGGGGACTGACTCAGCCAGTAATGGTAGGAAGGCAGATCGAATTCGCAGGCTCCGCCCGGGATCGCGGTGCGCTGCTTGATGTTCATCAGCCATTCGTTGTCCTTGAGATGCTGGCCTATTTTTCCCGGCATGGAAAATAGTCCGGAGCTCGCTTTTTCGATTTGTTCCAGCACTTCGGTAAGGGCGTTCTCGGATACGGCGGGATTGCTCCTTAACCCCGAAAGCGCCTGTTTCTGCCTCTCGAGTTCCTGCATCAGATCGGTTTTTAGGTCTGCGCGGCTGGAGACGTCGAGGATCTCGAACAGGGTGGAAAGTGCGGCATGGTGGGCCATTGCGTCGTCCTGGGATCTGAAGAAGCTGATCCGCCCGCACAAATCCTCTAGCCGCAGCAGGGTGCGGGTCCGCTCGTTGATAGGATATTCATAAGAGATCACTGAAGGCGAGCCGGCGACAATAGAACAATTCCACAATTCTGAACGATTAGAACGGATTTTTCAAACATTTCGCCAGATATCCGTCATGGAGAAGCCGGACTGCCGATTCGAGTTCCTCGAGGTTTCCATCGTTGAGGAGAATGTCGTCTGCCCCGGAAAGGCGCGCGGATCGATCAACCTGATTTTTCATGATGGCATGAACCGCATCGCTTGTCAGCGAACTCCTCGCCATGGCGCGTTCGACCTGCAGATTTTCACTGCAATCGACGACCAGTATGCGGTCGGCGAGATCATGATAGTGGCGGGTTTCGAAAAGAAGCGGAACGACGATCAGGCAATAGGGGGAATTGCATGTGGCGATGCCTTGTTCGACTTCATGCCTGATCATCGGATGGAGGATGGATTCGAGCTTCTTTCTCGAATCAGCATCGGAGAAAACGAGCTCGCGCATTTTTGCCCTGTCGAGCTTTCCATCTTCGATATATTCAGGTCCGAAGGCGTCCATGATTTTTCCGATCGCCTTGCCGTCTTTTGACGTGAGTTCATGGGAAATTTCGTCGGTGTCGACGACCGCGACTCCGAGTTTCTTGAAAATGGATGCTACCGTGCTTTTCCCGGAACCGATGCCGCCGGTAAGCGCAACGCAGAATCGCCTAGCCAAGATAGGCTCGTGCTATGTCATGGCCCCAGAACAGTGCGATCAGCCCGCCTCCGGCGAGATAGGGGCCGAAGGGAATGGGTTTGCTGTGTTCGTGTTTTGCGAAAACGATCATGGCGATGCCTATCGCTGCACCCACCACGGAGGAGAGCAGGATCACCAGAGGAAGCTGCCCCGCGCCAAGCCATGCCCCGATCGCGCCGAGCAGCTTGAAGTCCCCGTAGCCCATCCCCTCCTTCTTGGTGGCGAGCTTGAACAGCCAATAGATGCTCCACAACGAAAGGTAGCCGAAAACTGCGCCCAGCACGGCGAAGTGGATGCTCGCAAACCGTCCGCCCAGGTTGAACAGGAGTCCCGTCCAGAGCAGCGGCAGCGTGATCGAATCGGGAAGAAGCTGGGTGTCGATGTCGATGAAGGTGAGCGCAATCATCGACCAGAGAAAAATGAGCGCGCCGAGGGTATGCAGACCGAAACCGAAATGCCAGGCGGCCAGGCCGCTCAAGATGCCCGTGATCGCTTCGATGACGGCCACTCTTGCAGGGATCTTGTTTCCGCAATGCCTGCATTTTCCCCTGAGGAAAATGTAGCTCAGTACGGGGATGTTCTCGATTGCGCCGATGGGATGCCCGCAGGCGTCGCATCTCGATCCCGGGAATACAAGATTGAATCGCGGACCTTCTTCTGGCGGCTTTCCATCGAGCTCTGCGCACTGGTTCCGCCAGCTGGCTTCCATCATTTTGGGCAGTCGGTAGATCACGACGTTGAGGAAGCTTCCGACCATCAACCCAACAATGGCGCAGACGACTGAAAAGAGGGGAAGGGAAGACGAAAGGGCTGAGATCAGCGCATCCATCTAGACCACCTGCCCCATCTTGAATATGGGCAGGTACATCGCGACCACCAGTCCCCCGATCAGCGTGCCGAGCACCACCATGATGATCGGCTCCATCAGGCTGGAGAGCGCATCGACGGCGTCATCCACCTCCGCTTCGTAGAAATCGGCCACCTTGCTGAGCATGGCGTCCAGCGCGCCTGACTCTTCTCCGATCGCCACCATCTGCAGCACCATGTTGGGGAAGACGCCGGTATTCTGCATGGCCGCCATGAGATTTGTGCCGCTGCTGACCTCGAGCTGGATCTTCTTGGTGGCTTCCGCATAGACGTAATTTCCAGCGGCTCCCGCCACCGAATCGAGCGATTCGACAAGCGGTACGCCTGCCGCGAACATCGTCGAAAGCGTTCGGGTCCAGCGCGCAATCGAGGATTTCCTGATGAGTTCGCCGAAGACAGGAATCTTCAGCAGGAGCTTGTCCATGTTCTGCTGCATCTTGATGGAGCGCTTCCAGGTATAGAAGAAACCATAAAGCGCGGATCCTATGCCGCCGAATATCGCATACCAGTAGGCCACGAAAAAATCGGAAATATGCATGACGACGAGCGTCGGAGCGGGCAGGTCAGCGCCGAAGTTCGAAAAAAGCTTCTTGAATGCGGGGATCACGAAGATCATGATGACCGCTGTGATGATGAAGGCGACCACGAGGATGGCGACAGGGTAGAACATGGCCGACTTGATCTTGCTCTTGATCGCGAGGATTTTTTCCTTGTAGGTGGCGAGCCTGTCGAGCAGGCTTTCGAGTATGCCGGCCTGCTCGCCTGCCGCGATCAGGTTGCAGAACAGGCCGTCGAAATAAAGCGGGTACTTGCGGAAGGCCTGGTTGAGACTGCTTCCCGTTTCGACATCGGCCTTGATGCTCATCAAAAGCTTCGTCACGGAGGGGTTGCTGTGCCCTTTTCCCACGATGTCGAAGGATTGCAGCAGAGGAACGCCTGCCTTCATCATGGTGGCAAGCTGACGGGTGAAAAGCGCGATGTCCTTTTCCGTGATTTTCTTCTCGCGGGCGCTGCGCTGTTTCTTGATTTTCGAGACGATGATGCCCTGCCTGCGCAAGGTGGCATTGACCATGGCCTCTCCCTTGGCGCGGATTTCCCCCTTCATTTGCTTGCCGGATTTGTCCCGGCCTTCCCAGGCAAAGGAAAACTCCTTTTCTTCCTTTTTGACTGTCGCCATGATGACCTCTTGCAGCTTACCGGTTGGTGATCGCCTCGACTTCTTCGAGCGAGGTCAGTCCCTGTTTGACCTTCAGCAGGCCTGATCGGCGCAGGTCACGGATGCCTTCTCGCCGTGCCTGTTCCGCAATCTCGCTGGAAGAACCCTGATCCAAAATGATACGCGACATTTCCTCGGAAATGGGCATGACCTGATAAATGCCGACCCTGCCCTTGTATCCCCTTCCCTGGCAGATGTCGCAACCGACCGGGCCGTAGGGCTGCCAAGTGCCGTCCAGATCTTCAGGCTCGAATCCCGCATCGAGCAATGCTTCCCTGGGAATGTCCTTCTTCTTTTTGCAGCTGCACAGGCGCCTCGCGAGCCTTTGGGCTGTGATCAGGATGACCGAACTCGCAATGTTGAAAGGTGCCATGCCCATGTTCTGCAGGCGGGTCAATGTCGCAGGGGCATCATTGGTATGCAGGGTCGACAATACCAGATGGCCCGTTTGGGCCGCCTTGACGGCAATATCCGCAGTTTCGAGATCGCGTATTTCACCGACCATCAATACATCGGGGTCCTGGCGAAGAAAGGCCTTCAGGGCGATGGCAAAGGTCAGGCCGGCCTTTTCGTTGATGTTGACCTGGTTGACGCCGGGAAGATTGATTTCGGCAGGATCTTCCGCTGTCGAAATATTGATTCCGGGTTCGTTCAGTATGTTGAGGCAGGTGTAAAGGGAAACGGTCTTGCCGCTGCCAGTGGGCCCCGTGACCAGGATCATGCCGTAGGGACGCTTGATCGCATCGAGCAGCAATTGCTTCTGTTCGGGCTCGTAGCCGAGCGCGTCGATGCCGAGCTTTGCGCTCGAAGGATCCAGGACGCGCATGACGATCTTTTCGCCGAAAAGCGTGGGCAGCGTGCTGATCCGGAAATCGATGGCGTGAGTTTCGGAGAGGGCGAGCTTCAGCCTGCCGTCCTGCGGAACCCTTTTTTCGGAAATGTCCAGCCTGGAAATCACCTTGAGGCGACTGGCCAGTTTCTCCTTCACGAAAAGCGGAGGCTGGGCCACCTCGTAGAGCATGCCGTCGATCCGGTAGCGTATCCTGTAGTATTTTTCGTATGGTTCGAAATGGATGTCGGAGGCGCCGGCATTGATGGCATCCAGCAGGGTCTTCTGGATGAACTTGACGATCGGCGCATCTTCGATTTCTGCATTCGATACGTCAGTCTGCAGCGTTTTGGCGACTTCGTCGATGAACTCGAGATTGAGGTCGATTTCCTCTTCGGCGAATTTGTTGAAAGCATCGGCAGAAGACTCAGATGCCTTCTGGATGAAGGCGGCGAGTTTGTCGTCTTCGACGATCACGGGCTCGATGGCAAGCCCGGTCTTGAATTTTATTTCGTCGAGCCCCTGGAGGTTCTCCGGATTGGAAATCGCGACGAACAGCCTGTTTCCCCGCTTGTATAACGCGGCCACCTTATGCTTTTGCATCAGCTTGACGTCGACGAGGGAGGCAGGCAGGGTTTCAGGAACGACGGCGTCGAGGTCGAAAAGCGGGAAGCCGAAGGTCTGGGCGGAGAATGTCGCCACTTCGCGCGCATCGATCCGCCTGCTCTTGATCAGTTCTGCGACGAAGCTGCTTCCTGATGACGCCGCAAGCTCGAAGGCGCGCGCATCGCTTTCCGAGAGCTTGTTCTGCTGCACCAGCGCTCGGGCTAGGCTGCTGTTAAGCTTGATGGCCACGTGTCAAAGTTTCCATGGATGATGCATTGTCTTTCATTTGGTCAATTTAGGGAAGATACGCGCCATTTTGACAAATCGCCCCTGGGTTTGCACGATTTCCATCGGGTAGTCGGCTATTTTCAGGCTCGTCCCCGATTCCGGAATGTCCTCGAAGTACTCCAGTATCAGTCCGTTGAGGGTTTTGGGGCCTTCCAGCGGCAGGGAAAGTCCGAGCTTCCGGTTGAGCTCCCGCAAGGGGCTGCTGCCTTCGACAAGGAAGCTTCCGTCGTCGAATTTCTGGTACATGCCTGTTTGCATCGGGGAATGCGCATTGAATTCACCCAGGATTTCCTCGATGATGTCTTCGAGTGCAACCATGCCCTTGAGCTCTCCGTATTCGTCGACGACGAGCCCCAGCCTGCGCCTGTTTTCCTTGAAATGCTGAAGCTGCGAGAAGAGCGGCGTGCCTTCGGGAACGAAATACGGCTCTCTCAGGATCTGAGTGAGGCTTTCTGCATTGATTTCATCCAGATTGGCGAGCGCCTTTCTCACGTCGAGTATGCCGACGACATTGTCCAGGATTTCCCGGTAAATAAGCAGTCTCGCATGGTAGGCGGTCGAGAGCTGCTCGCGTATCGTCTCCTCGTTTTCAGAAATGTCGATTGCTTCGATGTGGCTTCTGGGGATCATCACGTCGTCGACGGTGATCGCCTCGAGCTCGAACAAATTGAGCAGGATGCTCTGGTGCCCCTTGGGGATGACATGGCTTTCTTCCAGCACGAGCATCTTCAGCTCTTCCATGCTGAGCTTGTGTGCCGCTCCCGAATTGACTGCCTTGAAGCGCATCAGCCAAAGCAGCGAATGGACGAACAGGTTGACGAACCAGACGATGGGACGTGCGAGCTTCAATAGCGGCGAGAGCGCAAAACTTGCCGGGAAGGCGATTCTTTCAGGATAAGAGGCAGCGATGATCTTGGGCGTGATTTCGCTGAACACGAGCAGCAGGAAAGTCAGGGCGAGCGCGCCGAGCGTGATCGCCCATTCGGTGTTGCCGATGAGCCTGATGGTGATGACCGTGACAAGGGATGCTGCCGCAGCATTGACCAGGCTGCTTCCCAGGAGCACGACGCTCAGGAGCTTGTCCACCTTTTGAAGGAGCTGGCTGGTCAGTTTTGCGCCGCGATGGCCGGTTTGGGCAAGATGCTTCAACCGGTAGCGGTTGATCGCCATCATGCTGGTTTCTGAGATGGAGAAAAAGGCGGAAAGAATGATGAAAACGACGAGGAATAAAAGCAGCGTCGTCAGCGAGATGTCTTCCATTACCGCTTAAGGATCACTTCCAGAACGAATTTGCTGCCGACATAGGCGAGCAGGAGCATGATGAATCCGGTCATCGTCGAACGTATCGCGATCCTGCCGCGCCAGCCGTAAAAATGCCGGCCGCCGAGAAGCACCGCGAAAATCGCCCAAGAAAGAAAAGCGAACACGGTCTTGTGGTTGAATTCGAAGGGTTTTCCGAAAAGCTCTTCTGAATAAAGGACGCCAGAGAAGAGCGTCAGGGTGAGCAGCACGAATCCGGCGCCCAGGATGCGGAAAAGCAGCGTTTCCATGGTGAGGAGGGGCGGCAGGTTCTTGAGCAGGGTAGGCATCGCGCTGTGCAGGCGCTTTTCGATGAAGTCCATGAGCAGCGCTTGCAGCGCTGCGATCGAGAACAGGCTGTAGGCCAACAGTCCGATCGTCAGGTGGATCTTGAAGGCCAGCATGTGGTCGTTCGACAGGAAATGCGGCGTGGGAAAGAGTCTGGGAAGCAGCACGGAAACTGCGGCCAGCGCTGCAATGGGCACCTGGAGGGCGCGCAGGTTGTGGAAAAAACTGCCGATCCAGTGTATTGCGACGATGAGCCAGAGTATGGTGGAAATCGAGTTGCCGATGCCGAAGTTCAGCCCTTCGCTGGTTTCGATGAACAGATTGCTGTACAGGGCATAGCCGTGCAGCAGGAAAGCGGGAACGATGGCGAACCTGGTCCAGTTCTTTTCGGATTCGCGAACGCAGAATTGCAGCACAGCGATGAGGGCGTAGAGCAGGGATGGAATCAGGTAAATTAAAAAGCTCGGCATTTTATTGTAGACTAGCTGGACAGATTAGAGTGTACACCATCTCATGCCATCTGGCATTAATCGGGAACCAGGGATATGTTGGACAATTTGACGGCTCGGCTTTCCAGTGTAATCAAGACGCTGCGAGGGCAGGCGAGGCTTTCCGAAGCCAATATCCAGGATGCGCTGCGCGAAGTCAGGATGGCGCTCCTGGAAGCCGATGTGGCGCTTCCGGTGGTCAAGGCGCTGATCGAGGAAATCAGGCAAAAGGCGCTGGGGCACGAGGTGATTGGAAGCCTGACGCCGGGCCAGGCTTTCATCGGCGTGGTGCAGCAGGAATTGACGCGGCTGATGGGGGAGCACAATGCGGCCCTGAATCTTGCCGCTGTTCCGCCTGCCGTGATTCTCATGGCCGGCCTTCAGGGCGCGGGCAAGACCACCACGACGGGCAAGCTCGCGAAATGGATACATGAAAACCTGAAGAAAAAGGTGCTCCTGGTCAGCTGCGACGTCTACCGACCCGCCGCAATCGAGCAGCTGAAAACCATCGCCGGGCAATTGGGGATCGATTTCTTCGAATCCGATGCTTCGCAGAAACCGCTCGACATCGCCGAACGTGCGCTCGATTACGGAAAAAAACATTATTTCGATGTGCTGATCGTCGATACCGCGGGCCGGCTTGCTATTGACGAAGCGATGATGAAGGAAATCGCGGCGCTCCATGCCGGGCTGAATCCGGTCGAGACCCTTTTCGTGGTCGATGCGATGCAGGGGCAGGACGCGGTCAACACGGCGAAAGCCTTTTCCGAGACCCTGCCGCTGACCGGCGTGATCCTCACCAAGCTCGACGGCGACGCGAGAGGGGGCGCTGCGCTTTCCGTGCGTCACGTGACGGGCAAGCCGGTCAAATTCGTGGGCGTGGGCGAGAAGCTCAATGGCCTCGAAGTGTTCCATCCCGAACGCATGGCTTCAAGGATCCTCGGCATGGGGGACGTGCTTTCCCTGATCGAGGAAGCGGCGCGCGGCGTCGACCAGGAAGAGGCGCTCAAGCTCGCCAAGAAGGTGAAATCCGGAAAGGGATTCGATCTCGAGGATTTCAAGGCGCAAATCCAGCAGATGAAGAAAATGGGCGGAATGAACGCGTTCATGGACAAGCTGCCTGCCCAGCTCACCCAGGCGGCTCAGGGTTCCCAGGTCGACGACAAGGCCATGTCCAAGGTGGAAGGCATCATCAATTCCATGACTCCGCTCGAGCGAACGAAGCCCGAGATCATCAAAGCCTCCAGGAAGCGCAGGATCGCCGCTGGCGCGGGAGTTTCCGTCCAGGAAGTCAACAGGCTGTTGAGCCAGTTCGAGCAGACCCAGAAAATGATGAAGATGGTTTCCAAGGGCGGCATGGCGAAAATGCTGCGCGGAATGAAGGGCATGCTTCCCGGGATGCGCTGAATTTCACAAAACACTTGCGATATCTCCCGTTTCTGTCGTAGAATTTCGCTCTTTTAGTTTTTCCGGATAGGTTAGCGATGGTTATCGTGCGGCTTGCTCGTGGTGGCGCAAGGAAGCGTCCCTTTTTCAATCTGGTGGTTGCCGATTCGCGCAGCACGCGTGATGGCCGTTTCATCGAGCGCGTCGGGTTCTACAACCCTGTCGCGACCGAAGGGCAGGAAGGCCTGCGCATCCAGATGGACAGGATCAAATATTGGCAGGAGCACGGCGCCCAGTTGAGCGATACGGTCGCCAAGCTGGTCAAGCGCTTTGGCGCTGCAGCCTGAAGAAATGGTCGTGATGGGGCGGATTTCCGCCCCATATGGCGTCAAGGGGTGGGTCAGGATCCATCCCTATACTGAGACGATCGACAGCCTGCTCGATTTCCCTGTCTGGTATCTGGGAGAAGGCGGTTCATGGCGCGAAAGCCGGGTGGTCGATGCTGCCGTGCATGGCGACTCTGTCGTGGCAAGCCTGGATGCATGTTCCGACAGGGATGCGGCAGAGGCGCTGAAAGGGCTTCAGGTCGCGGTGCCGAGGAGCAGCCTGCCGGACGCGCCTGAAGACGAATATTACTGGCTTGACCTGATCGGACTCAAGGTGATCGGCCAGGGCGGAATTGAATTGGGCACGGTCTCAGGCATGATCGAGACCGGTGCGAACGATGTATTGGAAGTGAAGGGAAAACAGCATCATTTGATTCCCTTTGTTTCCGACTACATCGTCGAGGTGGATCTGAAAAACGGATTGATCCGCGCCGACTGGGGCGCAGATTACTGAAGTGCGGATAGAAGTCGTCACGCTTTTTCCAGAAATGATCGAGGCCTTTTCCGGCTTCGGAGTGACGGGAAGAGCGAAGGAAAAAGGAATTTACAGCCTCGGGCTGTGGAACCCCAGGGATTTTTCCGCGAACAGCTACAGGACTGTCGACGACAGGCCCTACGGCGGAGGCCCCGGGATGGTGATGATGGCAGGGCCCCTTGAAGGCGCGATCGATGCGGCTCAGGGAAGCTCTCCGGGCAAGGTGATTTATCTTTCGCCGCAGGGCGGAAAGCTCGATCACGAAAAGGTGATGGCCCTTGCAAGCGAGCCCAAGCTCGTGCTGGTTGCTGGAAGATACGAAGGCGTGGACGAGCGTCTGATCGAGAGGAAGATCGACGAGGAAATCTCGATCGGGGATTATGTCCTCTCGGGCGGAGAGCTTCCTGCGCTGGTGCTGATCGATGCGGTGGTGAGGCAGCTTCCGGGCGTGCTGGGGGATGCGGATTCTGCAGCCGAGGACTCTTTCGTCGGAGGATTGCTCGATTGCCCGCATTACACTCGGCCCGAGGTTTACAAGGGCGAGCAGGTGCCTGAAGTGCTGCTTTCGGGTGATCACGAGAAGATCAGGCGTTGGCGGCTCAAGGCTGCCCTCGGAAGAACGTGGCTCAGGAGGCCGGATCTGCTGAACCGGAAACTGAGCGATGAGGAATCGAAACTGCTTGAGGAATTCAAGCGGCAATGGAATGATGTTTAAGGAGCGGAAAATGAATCTGATCAGCCAATTGGAACAGGAAGAGATCGCCCGTCTGGGCAAGAGCATTCCCGAGTTCGCCCCCGGGGATACCGTGATCGTCAACGTGAACGTGGTCGAAGGCGAAAGGAAGCGCGTCCAGGCCTATGAAGGCGTCGTGGTGGCCAAGCGCAACCGCGGCCTCAATTCGGCCTTCACCGTGCGCAAGATTTCTTCCGGAGAAGGGGTCGAGCGTACTTTCCAGACCTACTCTCCGCTGATCGCGAGCATCGAGGTGAAGCGCCGCGGCGATGTGCGTCGTGCGAAGCTTTACTATCTGCGCGAGCGCTCCGGCAAATCCGCAAGGATCAAGGAAAAGCTCCCTGCCAAGAAAGCGGACTGATCCGAGAGATCGAAGAGACCGTAAAAAGGGCTGCATATGCAGCCCTTTTTTGTTTTTGGGCGGTTTGTTTGAAATCACTTTTTTTTCGAAAACCTAGACCTCGAATCGCCTGTACTGGATCGCTTCTGCCACGTGGTTCCTGGAAAGCGTTGGCATATTCTGGAGGTCGGCTATGCTTCTGGCCATCCTCAGCACCCGATGGTAGGCGCGTGCGGAGAGGCGCAATGACGCGATGGCGCGCCTGATCAGCGCTTCCCCTTCCTGCTCTAGCATGCAGTATTTTTCCGTTTCCTTTGCATCCAGCTGCGAATTGGCTTTTCCCTGCCGATCCAGCTGGATTTTCCTTGCGGCCTCGACGCGCCTCCTCATGATTTCGCTCGATTCCCCCGAATCCAGATTCTTCAGGTCCTCGAAGGGAACGGAGGGCATTTCTATCCTCATGTCTATCCTGTCCAGGAAAGGGCCCGAAAGCCTCGCCCTGTAGTGCGCGATCTGGTCAGGGGTGCAATGGCATTTTCCGCTGGGGTGACCGAGATAGCCGCAGGGGCAGGGATTCATCGCGGCAATCAGCTGGAACCGGGAAGGAAAATCGACCTGTTCCTGGATTCTGGAAATGGTGATTTTTCCGGACTCCATGGGTTCCCTCAGCGCCTCCAGAACGGCCCGATCGAATTCAGGCAATTCGTCGAGGAAAAGCACGCCGCAATGGG
>JAJZRS010000044.1 GCA_021802545.1 Pseudomonadota bacterium | reverse complement strand
CCTTCTACAAGGAAATGTGGCATACGCTGCTGTCCAAGGGAAGCTGGCAGGGGGAGATCTGGGACAGGCGGAAAAATGGAGAGATCTACCCGAAATGGGCCTCCATCCATCTCGTCAGGAACGAACGGGGCGAAATCACCAACCACATCGCGCTGTTTTCAGACATCACTGAGCGCAAGGCTTCCTTCGAACAGATCAAGCATCTCGCCCACTACGATGCGCTGACCAATCTCCCCAACAGGACGCTCCTCGTCGAACGGCTCGAGTCCGCGATCGCATCTGCTGAGCGAAGCAGCAAGAAGCTTGCCGTACTCTTTCTTGACTTGGACCGATTCAAAAACATCAACGACTCGCTCGGCCATTTCGCCGGCGACCTGCTGCTGCAGGCCGTGGCAAAAAGACTGCAGCGCTGCGTGAGGGCAACGGATACCGTCGCAAGGCTGGGGGGAGACGAATTCGTCGTGATCCTGACCGGAATCAAGAGCGCCGGCGATGCGGCCCATGTGGCGCAGAAGATGCTCGAATCCATGATGGAACCCGTTCCCATCGAAGGCAAGGAAATCGTCACCTCCCCGAGCATCGGGATCAGCGTCTATCCGGAAGACGGCAGGAGCCACACTGCGCTGATCAAGAACGCAGACGCCGCGATGTACCATGCCAAGGACCAGGGGCGCGGCAATTTCCAGTTTTTCACCGAAAACATGAACACCAAGGCGCTCGAGCAGCTCTCCTTCGAAAGCGACCTGAAGATGGCCATGAAGCGCGGGGAGTTCTTCCTCCACTACCAGCCGCAAGTCGATCTTTCGAGCGGAAAGATCGTCGGAATCGAGGCGCTGCTGCGCTGGCTCCACCCCGACAGGGGACCCGTGCCGCCCGCCGTCTTCATCCCCATCGCGGAAGAATGCGGCGCCATTGCAGCGATAGGCGAATGGGTGATCCGGGCAGCATGCAGGCAGAACAAGGCATGGCTCGATGCCGGACTTTCCGCCGTGCCCGTCGCAGTCAACCTGTCCGCCATCCAGTTCAGGCAGAAGAACATCGTCGGCACGATCGCAGGCATCCTGGAAGAAACAGGGCTCCCGCCCAGGCTGCTCGAACTCGAAATGACGGAAGGCATCATCATGCACGACGCCGACTCGACCATCAAGACGCTGCGCGCCATCAAGGACATCGGCCTGCGGCTTTCCATCGACGACTTCGGAACGGGCTATTCCTCCCTCTCCTATCTGAAGCGCTTTCCGATCGACAAGCTGAAGATCGACCGTTCGTTCGTCGGCGACATCGCAGCAAGCTCGGACGACGCCGCCATCATCAGGACCATCATCACCATGGGGCACTCCCTGAGGCTGACGGTGATCGCCGAAGGCGTCGAAACGGCCGAGCAGGTGGCTTTTCTGAAGCAGGAAGGATGCGACCAGATCCAGGGCTACTATTGCGGCAGGCCTGTCCCGGCCAGGGAACTCGAGGCGCTCCTGGATCAGAAGGATGCGGCTTCGCTGATATAATCGTTCAAAACAGGAAAAAACCATGCGCCCGAGCAAAAGAGAATTCGACCAGATCCGCCCCCTGCGCATCACCCGTTCTTACGTCAAGCATGCTGAAGGCTCCGTCCTGATCGAATCCGGGGACACGCGCGTCATCTGCACGGCCTCCGTCGAGGAGACGGTCCCCTCCTTCCTGAAGGGAAAAAACCAAGGCTGGCTGACCGCCGAATACGGCATGCTGCCCCGCTCCACGGGCACGAGAATGCAGCGCGAAGCGGCTTCAGGCAAGCAGTCCGGCCGGACCCAGGAAATCCAGCGGCTGATCGGCAGGAGCCTCAGGGCAGTGACCGACCTCGGGAAGCTCGGCGAGCGCACCGTCAAGATCGACTGCGATGTCATCCAGGCGGACGGCGGAACGCGGACGGCCAGCATCAGCGGCGCGTTCGTCGCCCTTCACGACGCAGTGAGCCAGCTCGCCGCATCCGGAAAGATCGCCGAATTCCCGCTCACCGATTTCGTCGCCGCGACTTCAGTCGGCATCTATCAGGGCTCCCCTGTGCTCGACCTCGACTATCTCGAGGATTCGGAATGCGACACCGACATGAATGTCGTGATGACCGAAAAGGGCGGCCTCGTCGAAATCCAGGGAACGGCAGAAGGCGTCCCCTTCCACAGGAGCGAGCTCGATCAAATGATCGACCTGGCGGAGAGCGGCATCAGGGGGATCATCGCGCTCCAGAAGAAGGCCCTGGGCCTTTGACCCCCCTTTCCTTTTCCATGCTGCGCATCCTCTCGGACGGCCGCTTTCATTCGGGAGAGGACATCGCGAAAAGGCTGGGCGTATCCCGCTCCAGCGTCTGGAACGCCGCGCAATCCATCGAAGACACCGGGATCGATCTTTCCAGGGTGAAAGGACGAGGCTACCGGCTCGAAAAGCGTATCGAATGGCTGGATCCTGCAAAAATGCCGGCTTCATGCGCTTTCGACGTCGAGATCCTGGACATGATCGACTCGACGAATTCGGAGCTGCTGAGGCGCAACGGGCCGCACGGCAAGGTCATCGCCGCAGAGCTGCAGACCATGGGCCGGGGCAGGATGGGCCGATCTTGGCTCGGAGAGCCGGGCGGATCGCTCACCTTCTCGCTCGCCTGGAAATTCGATCGCGGCGCGGGCTTCCTCTCGGGACTCAGCCTCGCTGTCGGAATCGCGCTCGCCCGCGCCATGACGGACTGCGGCATAGAAGGCATCAGGCTCAAATGGCCCAATGACGTCCTCTACAATTTCCACAAGCTGGCCGGCATCCTGATCGAAGTGAAGGGCGACATGCTGGGTCCCACGCTCGCCGTGATCGGGATCGGAATCAATTTCAGCCTGTCGGAAAAGACGAAGCAGCACATCGACCAGGCCGTCATCGGCCTGTCTTCCATGCCGACGAATCCCGGCCGGAACAGGCTCTTCTTTGCGGTCCTGGCAAGGCTTTCCGACGTGCTCACTCAATTCGAGAAAAGCGGATTCGCCCCGTTCAAGGAAGAATGGTCGCGCCTCAATGCCTACGACATGAAGCCGGTCAAGGTGAAGCTCCCCTCGGGAAAGATCGAGGAAGGCAGCGTCGCAGGGGTGAGCGACAGGGGCGAAATCCTGATCGATTCGGATCAGGGCAGGATCGCCTTCGCATCGGGCGAAGTCAGTCTCAGGGGAATTTCGTGAATCGGCTCTGCATCGATTGCGGAAGCAGCAGGATCAAATGGGGGCTATTCGGCCAGGGCCGCTGGCTCGTCAAGGGCATTCACTCCGATCTCGATGAAATCAGGGACGCCTGGAAGCAGCTCGAAGCGGCATCTGCGATCGGATCGAACGTTGCAGGACGGGCGATGCAGGAATCGATCGAAAGCCTGCGCCCCGACCTCGAATTCTCCTGGATAGAATCGAAACCGGACCAGTGCGGGGTCAGAAACGGCTACGAAAAACCGGCCCAACTGGGAAGCGACCGATGGGCGGCGCTCATCGCCGCGAGACAACATCTTCCCGAGGGCGGCCTCGTCGTGGACCTTGGCACGGCAGCGACCATCGACGTCCTGAGCAGTGACGGGACGTTCGAAGGCGGGCTCATCCTGCCCGGATTTTCCGCCATGAAGGAAGCTATCGAGAAAAGGACCGTCCTGAAGAATGACGAAGGGCGTTTTTCATTCCCGCCGAAAAACACTATGGATGCCGTGCATACCGGCGCAATTGCCGCGCTTTGCGGGGCCGTCGAGAAAATCTCGCGCATGACCGGCTTCGATCGGTGCGTCGCAACCGGCGGGGACGCGAAATTCGTGCTCCCCCATCTCGACATGAATGCGATCATGGTCGACAATCTCGTCCTCGAAGGTCTGGTCCTGATATCGGGAGATGGCGCATGAAATGGATTTTCTTCGTTTTGCTTTTCGCGAACCTGCTCCTCGCAGGATGGAAGCAGCTCGAAGGCAAATCCCAGCCCAACCCGCTCACGCGGCAGGAGCTCCACCCTGAACTGATCAAGATCGCAAAGCCTATTCCCCAGGAACCGGTCTCATCCCCCGCACCCGTCTCGATGCCGGCGCCTGCTTCGATGCCCGTGCCCGCTTCCATGCCAGCCCCGGCTTCGATGCCAGCTCCGGCACCCGCTCCTGCGCTCGGCTGCTACAAATGGGGGCCCTTCTCAACGGACGCAGCGAATGCGAAAAAGGCTGTCGCTTCCCTCTCCAAGACGGCCCAGGTCTTCGAACTGCCGCTTTCCAAGGCCGGCCTCGGCTTCTGGGTCTACTTGCCTCCGGCGAAATCGAGGATCGATGGGATGGCCAGGATCAGGAAGCTCGACGGGATGGGCATCAAGGACCACTTCCTCGTCAAGGAAACAGGGAAATGGCAGTATGCGATCTCCCTGGGCATCTTCCATACGCCTGAGGCAGCAAAGAATTATGCGGCTGCGCTCGGAAAGAAGGGATTGAATTCGGTCAGATTCGGCAAGCGCGACGGCGGAGAAATCGAGCTTTTGATCAGCAATCTTCAGGAAGGGGAGTCCTCGAAGCTGACCGGATTCCCGAAGGCCAGGCTTTCCAAGGTCGATTGCTCGTCTATTCGGGGAAAAGCTTCCCGGGATTGAGTATCCCTTTCGGGTCGAACACGGACTTGATCCGCTTCATCAGGGAAAGCGTGGGCGCGTCGATCTCCCTGGGAACGAAAGGACGCTTCTCCCTGCCTATGCCGTGCTCCCCGGAAAGCGTGCCTTGCATGGAAAGCACGAGGTCGAATATGCTGTCCAGGCATTCCTCGGCCCTGCCCATTTCGTTTTCGTCGTCCGGATCGACGAGCAGGTTCACGTGGATGTTGCCGTTTCCGGCATGCCCGAAATTGACGTTGGAAAGACCGTATTTCGAGCTCAGCTCGGAAAGGCCCGCCAGGAGCTCCGGAAGCCTCGATACGGGCACGACGATATCCTCGTTGATCTTCTTCGGCGCGATGTCGCGCAGCAAGGGGGACAGCGCGCGCCTTGCCGACCAGAGCGCGCCTGCATCGTCGACCTGAGCCGCTTCGATGAGTCCCGGATGATCCAGCGCGCGCAAAATGCTGGCGCAGGATTGCGGTATTTCGGAAGGCGCGCCGTCCACTTCGATCATCAGCATCGCACGGGACGCGTCCGGCAGCATGCCGGGATGGCGCGAACGGATCAGATTCAGCGACCCTTCATCGAGGAATTCGAGCGCCGAAGGCGTGACCGGCTGCCCCATGATGGAGACGATCGCATCCGCGCAGCTTTGCGCATCCTTGTAATGAGCGGCGATTCCGCCGGTTGCCTGGGGCTTCGGGGTGAGCTTCAGGGTCGCCTCGGTGATCACGGCAAGCGTCCCTTCCGAGCCGATGATGAGGCGCGTGAGATCGTATCCCACCACCCCTTTCGTCGTGTAGCATCCCGTGCGGATTTCCTCACCTGCCCCGGTGACGGCCTTCAGTCCCAGCACATGATCGCGCGTCGTGCCGTATTTCACCGCATGCGGGCCGCCCGCGCAGGTTGCAAGGTTTCCCCCTATGCTGCAGTAGGCTGAACTCGACGGGTCGGGGGGCCAGAAGAAGCCGCATGATCCCGCCGCTTCCTGGATTTCCCTGTTCAGCACGCCGGGCTCGGCGACGATCACCCTGTTCTGCGCATCGATCTGCACAATGCGCTTCATGCGCTCGAGAGACAATGCAACCCCGCCGCGTTCCGGGATGCTGCCGCCTGCCGTTCCCGTTCCTCTGCCACGCGGGGTCACCGGAATCAGGTATTCGTTGGCAAGCAGCATCAGCTCGCGTATTTCCCCTGCATCGAGCGGGAAGACCACGGCTTCGGGCGGAAAGATCTTCCTCGAATTGTCGTAGGCATAGGCGTAGCAGTCCACGACATCGAGATAGCATCGGTCCGGGGGGAAGACCGATTTCAGGCGGGAGACGAATTTTTCAGGAAGGCTAGACACTCAGGATCATTTCCTGGGCGAGGCGGTAATGGGTATCCGCCGCATCCTTATCCTGCATCGTTTCAGCGAGCCTCGCCAGGGTGAGATGGGCAGCTGCGCTCGGATGCACGGAGAGGCTCGCGTCCAGATAGCTCTTCGCCTTTCCCCACAGCATCTGATGCATGCACAGCCTGCCCAGGGTGAGCAGCAGGACGGCATCGTCGTCATGCTTTTCAAGCCAGGCTTCGGCGCGCTCGATGCGCTTGACCGTATCGGGCTCGGGGCAATCCGCGTAGACGGCGACGAGATGCGAATTCCACTGCTGCTCCAGGCTTTCCTCTATGATTTTCTGGGCCAGCGCGCATTCGTTGAAGGCGATGAAATTCTGGGCCGCCACGGAAGCGACCTTCGCATCCTTCTTTTCCGGTTCAGGCATTTTCTGCCAGTACGAAAGGAATCCGTCGCGCCCTTCGGATACCTTCTTCCTCAGCTTCTCTATCCTGGCATGGCGCTTCATCTGCTCCGAATAGGCCGCTTCGAATGCGTTCCGGGTATCGAGCTGGGCGACGAGATCGAGCACCGCATCCCAGTCCTTGAGCTGCTGGCGCGCCTTGAGCTCCAGCCTGAGCGCAGCGGTATGCTGGCGGTCCCCCGATTCCTTGAGCCTTTTGAGGACGGCAAGCGCATCGGTATAGCGCCGCTCGTCAGTCAGCAGCTCGGCATCGGTCATCCATTTGAGCTGCATCCTTTCCGGATCGCGCGCGTCGATCTCCGCAAGGTAGGCATCACGCCTGTCGTATGCGCGCAATTCGTGCGCAGCCCTTGCCGCCACGACGGCATTGATCCCGGGCGCGTCCCCTCCCTCCATCGCCTGAGCGGCCGCCTTTTCGGCTTTTGCATAGCGCCCTTCGAAATAGGATGCGAGCGCATCCAGCATCAATGCCCTGTTCTTTTCCTGGGCACGCTTCAGATGGTATTCGCGCGCCCTGACCGGCAGCGAAACCATGGAAGACACCAGCTTGATCAGACCGTAGAGCAGGAAAACGAAGGAGACGACGAGCACCACGAAAAAATTGAAGGACAGCTCTACCCGGTAGGGCGGATAGACCGCAAGCAGATAGCCCTCGTTGGGTTTGGCCGCAAGCGTGAGGCCGACTGCGGCAGCGAAGATGGCGAGTATCCACAGCATCGCCTTCATTTGACCATCCACTCCCCGGACGCCCTGAAGTCGTGAATGGCATTCAGGCTGTCGTTGATATCAATCCTGTCTATGGCGATCTCGCTGCCGTAGATCTGGTGCAAGGTGGCAAGCGATTCCTTGGCGTCAGGGGATGCGGTATCGAAATACTGCCTGATCCAGTCCTGCGCCATTCTGAGGTCCTGCCTGAATGCCCCCTGGTCGTGGGCGAGCAGGGACAGCCTTGCGGAAAGCAGCCTCAGCTTCAGATTCTCCCTGAGGAAATAGGCTTGCGAAGGCGGAAGAAGCGGCACATCGGGTTTTCCCATGTTCTGGATCTTGATGAGGTTCTTGATGTCGTTCCAGGCTTCCCGCCCGAGTTCGATCCATGTGCTCCCTCCCTTGTTCTCAGCGTGGTGAGGAGCAGGATGGGGTCTCGCCTCCATGGCGAGCGGCATGGTGTCCACCCTGTTGAGCACGCTGTCGAGATGCAGGCTCACGCCGACGATGTCGGCGAAAGGCATGCCCTTCAGCTTGTCGATGTCCTTGTTGATCACTTTCCTCAGGGGGCCGAGCTGCGGCTTGTTCATGCGCTGCAACGTCTCGTCGACATTCTGCAGGGCGATGAGGGCCGCCTTGACGTTCCCGGCGAGCTGCAGCTGCTGGTTGGCAATCAGGAGCACCTGCTCCACCTCGGCAAGCGCGGATTCGTCGCGGTTGCGGGCGAGCTCCTGGTACATCTGCTCGAGGGCGGCCTGCTGATTCTGCGAATCGGCCACCTTGCGCTCCATGATGCCCAATCTCACCTCGGCTGCACGCTCGGCTTCCAGGGCCTGGGCTGCGCGCTGCCTGCTTTCGTGGTTGTAGGTATCGGAAGACGCGAGCCGCGATGCGAGCTCGATCCTGAGATTGCCGATCTGGCTGCGCGTATCGAACCACAGCCAGGCGACGATGATCGCGCAGCACACCGCGATCATGATCAGGACGTTGATGCTGGTGAATACCTTGTCGGCCCAGCCTGTTCCGCCAGATTGTTCATCCATGCGCCTTATCCCCGAATTCAAACCATCTCAAAAGCCCATCGACGAGCCCATCATCTCCGCCTTCCGTCACCACGACATGCTCGAAACCGCAATCCTTCGCGATTTTTCCTATCCGTTCGTGCGTCACGAAAATCGGCTTCTTGTAAATCCAGTTTTCCGTCATGGCGACGAGGTTCGAGACGATTTCCCCGCTCGTCGCCGTCACCGCCTGCACGTCCTTCTCGTCCAGCGCGGGCGGGTTTGCAGGCCTGATCCGCCTGTAGCATTCAGCATAATCCACCATGGCGCCCCTGCGCTTCAATTCGTCCGCAAGCAGCTCCCTGCCGCCCTCGCCTCTGAAGATCACGATCCTGGATCCGGCAACGGACTTAAGCTCGGGCAATTCGAGCAGGCTTTCGCTGTCGAATCCGGATCGCGGCAGCAGCACGTTCCCGATCCCTCTTTCCTCGAGCGCAGCGAACGTGGCTTTTCCCACGGCCGCGCAGCGCAATCCTTCGGGCAGGCTTCCGATCTTCCCGAAAGCCTTCTCGACTGCATTCGCGCTCACGAAGATCGCGATATCGTATTCGCGCACGCGCCCGAGCAGTTCCATGAGGCGCGCATCGTCTTCCACATCCGCAATCTCGACGGCCGGGAAAAGCACTGCCTCGCCCCCCGCCTTCTCTATTCTATCGACGAGCTTTCCTGCCTGATGGAGCGGCCTCGTCACCAGTATGGATGTCCCGGAAAGCGGAAGCATCAGAGCGCTGCGAGGATCTTCCCTGCCCCCGCATCCAGAAGCTTTTGAGCCGCCCGCTTGCCGATTTGTTCGCAATCGTCGGGCACCCCTTCCTCTTCCGTCCTGATCATTTCCCTGCCGTCCGGGCTCGCGACGAAGGCGCGCAGCCACAGCCGACCGCCCGATATTTCCGCATAAGCGCCGAGCGGCACCTGGCAGCTCCCGCCCAGCACGGCGCTCACCGCGCGCTCCGCCAGAACGCACTGCGCGGTGTCCTTATGATAGAGCGGCCTCAAGACATCCAGGAACTCACGCCTGTCCTGCCGGCATTCTATGCCGAGCGAGCCTTGGCCTACGGCAGGCAGGCTGTCGCTGGGATCGATGAGCGCGGCAATCCTGTCGGAAAGTCCGAGACGCTTGAGTCCTGCTGCGGCGAGAATGATCGCGTCGAACTGCCCTTCGTCGAGCTTCCTGAGCCTGGTCTGAACGTTTCCGCGCAAGGGCCTGATCTCGAGATGGGGGAAGCGGTTCCGAAGCTGGCTTTCCCGGCGCAGGCTGGAAGTGCCGACAATCGCGCCTTCGGGGAGTTCAGAAAGCTGCTTGTACTGGTTGGAAACGAAGGCGTCCCTAGGGTCTTCCCTTTCCGTGATCGCTGCGAGCATGAAGCCGTCGGGCAACGCCATCGGCACGTCCTTCATGGAATGCACTGCGATATCGCTCCTTCCATCCTCGAGCGCCTGCTCCAATTCCTTGATGAACAGGCCCTTGCCGCCTATCTTGGCCAAGGGCTTGTCGAGGATCTGGTCTCCCTGGGTAGTCATACCCATTATGCTGATAGCCGTTTGCGGGTATAATAGCGCAAGCCGTCCGCTGATGAATTGCGCCTGCCACATGGCGAGTGCGCTTTCGCGTGATGCGATGACGATGTTTGCGGGGGGGGAAACCGCTTGATTCAAATTCACCTCCTGAATTATTTTTTTCGATTTTAACACGGACGACTCAAGTCCGGGGAAAGCGCCTCGCATATCCTGAAAAACAATGTCCGACCAATCGACTACACCAGAAAAAGACATTCCTCTACGCGACGACATCCGCCTTCTGGGACGGATACTCGGTGACACGCTGCGCGAGCAGGAAGGCCAGGAAACCTTCGACCTGATCGAAACCATCAGGCAATGCGCCATTCGCTTCAGAAGAGAAGGCGACCATTCCGCAAAAGTGGAGCTCGAATCCTGTCTGAGCGGGCTTTCCCCGACAGATGCGATTCTGGTCGTGCGCGCCTTCAGCTTTTTTTCTCAGCTCTCGAACATCGCCGAAGATCTGCATCACAACAGGCGCCGCCGCGCGCACGAAATTGCAGGCTCCAAGCCCCAGCCGGGCAGCTTTTCGCTCGCCTTGGACCGGGTTATGGATACCGGGATCGATAGCGGAAAGATCATGGAATTCTTCGAAAA
>JAJZRS010000043.1 GCA_021802545.1 Pseudomonadota bacterium | reverse complement strand
TAATTCACGGGAATATGATGCACCATAGATACATCATATGATGATGTATTTATCTTTAAATGATGTGCTTGCAATAACTTCAATGGGAGGGGATATGAAAATCACAAGATTATTGATGCTGTTCCTGCTCGCGCTTCTTCCTGCACTCAGCTGGGGCGCAACACGAGAGTTCAACATGACGATCGAAGAGGTAAAACTTCATGTTGCTCCCGACTTGGATTACAAAGTTTTCGCCTTCAACGGCCAGGTTCCCGGGCCATTGATCCATGTGAAGGAGGGTGACGACCTGATCGTGCATGTCACAAACAATACCTCCCTTCCCCATACCATTCACTGGCATGGCACCTATCAGACGAACACCTGGAAAAACGACGGAGTCCCTGGAATTACCCAGGAAGCGATCCAGCCCGGCGACACCTTCACCTACAAATTCAAGGCGACCAAGCCCGGAACCCTGTGGTACCACTGCCACGTGAACGTCAACGAGCATGTGGGCATACGCGGCATGTGGGGGCCGATGATCGTCGATCCGATCAAGCCTCTGCCCATCGAGAAAACCGTCACCAAGGACGTGATCATGATGTTCTCAGGGTGGGAAAGCAAGGATGCCGAAAAATATGGTCAGGGTGGCACGCCTTATGACGTCACCGACTATTTCACCATCAACGGCAAATCGTTTCCCCTGACCCAGCCGATCCGCGTCAAGAAAGGGGACGTGGTGCGCGTTCGCTTCATCGGGGCGGGAGGTGAATTCCATGAAATGCATTCGCATGGTCACGACATGCTGGTGACGCACAAGGACGGCCTGCCGCTGCCCAAGCCGTACTATGCCGATACCGTCCTGGTCGGACCGGGGGAGCGCTATGACGTGATCATCAAGATGGACAATCCCGGGCGCTTCATCTTCCACGACCACATCGATCGCCACGTGACGGCAAGAGGCAAGTATCCAGGCGGCGCCATCACCATCATCGAATACGACGGCATTCCCAAGGAACCCTGGTATGTCTGGAAAGACAAGGACAAGGATTACGACCCGAATTTCTTCTACAGCGAATCGATGAAGCAGGGTTACGGGATTTTCAACAGCTCAGGATTCGCGGGCACCCCGATCGAGAAGAGCCACAGGAGGCACGAGCATGAATAGGCTGCTGGTTGCGCTGGGTATGATGCTCGGAATGACCCAGCCGGTCTGGGCGGATGCAGGCATGGACATATTGAAGGGCCAGTGCTCCTCCTGCCACAACCTGACCGGTCCTGCGCCACAGACCTTGAAGGAGCTCTGGGCGAGAAAGGGCCCCGATCTCTTCTACGCGGGCAACAAATACAGGAAAGAGTGGCTGGTTCAATGGCTGCAGAATCCGACCCAGATCAGGCCTGCCGGGGAATTCTACGAAGACCACATCAAGCCTGGACCAAAGCGGGATGTCGTCGATCCCTCGACATTGAAGCCGCATGTGGCGCTATCGGCTTCCGATGCCCAGGCGGTGGCAGATGCCCTGATGACGCTGAAGCCCAAAAGCGATCTGATCGCCAAGGAAAAAATCGAGGAAGGGACGGTTTCCTTGTCGATGGGGGAGATGGCCTTCGACAAATTCCTTGGCTGCATGGCCTGCCACAGGATCGAGCCCGATTACGGCGGGCTTTCCGGACCAGAGATGTATACCGCCGGAAAAAGATTGCAGCCCGAATATATCGCGAGTTACATCAGGAGCCCGCAGGCCTGGGATCCGAAAATCTGGATGCCGAACAAGCATGTTTCGGACGGAAACATCCAGAAGCTGGTCCATTATCTCGAGGCATTGAGCAAGGAGGACAATCATGCGAAATAAGCTGCTTCTGGCGCTCCTCGTCGCGATTCCCATTTCCACAGTCGCAAAGGAATCAGCCAAAGACAATTACCGGACCTATTGCGTCCAGTGCCACGGCATGGCCGGGAACGGAAAGGGAGTGAACATCCGGGACATGTCCGTCCAGCCCAGGGACCATACCGATGCGAAGGCCATGTCCACCCGTTCGGACGACACGCTTTTCAAGGTGATCAAGGAAGGCGGCCTTTCCATAGACAAGTCGGTGCTGATGCCGCCCTGGGGGGACACCTTGAGCGATGACGAAATCAGGGACATGGCGCAATACCTGCGCACATTGTGCAAGTGCAAGTACGGAGGGAGTTAATCATGACAGGAGGGAGATATCGAAATAGCCAGGCAGAATCTTGCAATCAACTTGACAAACCATTCAACAGAGGGAACACCATGAATACTTTCAAGAAGGCGACCTTGGCAACCATGACGGCTGCCGCAGTGCTTTGCGCTCAACACGCCAGCGCGAAAACGGTAAAAGTCACGTTTACTGCAAAGGAAGTGACTCTTTCAATAAACAACAAGGGCACGAAATACGAAGCCTGGACTTTCAACGGTTCGATTCCGGGGCCTGTCGTGCGCGTGAAGGAAGGCGATACCGTCGATTTCACCCTGGTCAATCCGCCCGAGAACAAGAATTCGCATGCGATAGACTTCCATGCGGCACAAGTCGATGTGCTGAACGAATTCGCGCCAATCAAGCCGGGCGAAACGAAGCATTTCAAGTTCGTGGCTAAGGTTCCTGGCGTGTTCATGTATCATTGCGGCGCGAGCCCCATGGTTCAGCATATCGCGAGAGGCATGTACGGCGTCATCATCGTCGATCCCAAGGAAGGCTATTCCAAGGCATTCCCCAAGCCCGACCGCGAGTATGTTCTTGTCGAAGGGCAGTATTTCCCCGATGCGGAGAACTACAAGGCGATGCTCGAAAACAAGGGCTGGGCTGGAAACCTGATCAACGGAAAGATGTTCCACTATGATCCTGTGCATGATCCGGATGCGTCACAAGTGCTGGAAGCCAAGCCCGGCGAACGAGTCAGGGTCTATTTCGTGAACGCCAACATCAACATGCCCGTTGCATTCCATCCCATCGCTGGAATCTGGGACCGGGTCTACATCAACGGCAATCCCAAGAACACCCTCTACGGGATGCAAACGTACAACGTGGCCGTGGCTGAAGCGGATGCATTCGATATCGTGTCTCCCAAGGATCATGCAACCAACAATGCGATCGTCGACCACACCATGGGAGCCGCGTTGCGCGGGGCCATCACGGTACTGATGAACAAGCCCGATGCCGATCCTAAGAAAGGCAAGGGAGACGAAATCCTTCTCAAGTAACACCCAACAAGGAGATTTGCCATGAACAGCTATCAAGTTCTGGGTCTGGCCACGATGATCATTTACCCCTGCCTCTTGCTGGCGACAAGCTGGGGAAAAATCGTCGGGAAGTAGAATGCATCAGTTCAGCTTTCCGGCAACGGATGCTCTGTTCGGGAGGGGCTCCCCCTCCCCCTTTTTGGACAAATGCAATGAAAACTCGCCATCTTGCAGTCTTCTGCGTCCTGTTTCTGCACTTCAGCTCCGCTCTGGCCTGTGCGGCCTGCGGATGCATGCTTTCAAAGGATTGGCAAATCCAGGGGATGGGCAGCAGCCCCGGATTCACGATCGGACTGAGCTATGATTACGTCGACCAGAGCCAAATGAGAATCGGCTCCGGGAAGGCTTCAGGCTTCGCTTTGCCAAACGCGCAAGAAATCGAAATGAGAACGCGAACCTCATTCACCACGCTGGTCGGTGACTATCAAGGCTCGGGGTGGGGCGTCAACGCGCAACTGCCCTATGTCGACCGCTACCATTCGACCTATCCTCAGGGATCCACTGCGCTCGATTCCTCAAATTCAAGTTCGCTGGGAGATGCCCGGATCCTTGGAAGATACACCGGATTTTCCAAGGACGGCAGCAACGGAATATTTCTTGGAGCAAAGCTTCCCACCGGCCCTACCAGCGTCAATTTTGCCAGCGGCTCACCGCTCGATGCCAGCCTTCAGCCCGGCACCGGGTCGACAGACATTCTGTTCGGAGGATTCCATCAGGGAAATATCAATCGCCTGAAATTGGGCTGGTTCATTCAGGGCATTGTCCAGCATGCGATTTCAACCCGCAATGACTACCGCCCGGGCGATGCATTCAACATCAATGTCGGCATCCGCTACGCCAAATTCGGGGAAAGAATCGCTCCCATGCTTCAGTTCAATTTCATCAGGAGAATTTCGGACAGCGGCGCGAATGCAACGCCGCTTATAACAGGAGGAGACCTGGCCTATCTTGCTCCCGGGGTGTCGCTCAGGCTGGGGGACGGCACAAGCGCCTATGCCTTCATCCAGATTCCGGTATATCAATATGTGCAAGGCCTGCAGCTGACCCCAACGAAAATCATATCCATTGGCCTGCTGCATGCAATCTGAGGATGAATCATGAAAATGCTCTGGATATTCGCTTTTCTTCTGCTTGTTCCGGCTTCTTCCATGGCGTCGGAGAACTGGTCGCTCACCGACACGAACGGCAAGATGGTCCGGCTCTCGGATTACAAGGGAAAGTGGGTCCTGGTCAATTTCTGGGCCACATGGTGCCCGCCATGCCTCGCCGAAATTCCCCACCTCAATGCAATGAAGCGCAAAAACATAGTCGTCATCGGCATAGCAGTCAGCTATTCAGGAGCGAGCGAGGTTCTCGATTTCATGAAGGATAAGAAAATAACGTATCCGGTGGTTCTGGGGAATGAAGACGTCGCTGCGAAGTTTGGCGGAATAGACAGCCTTCCGACCACCTTTCTTTACTCACCTGATGGCATGCTGGTTGGGCAGCATGAGGGACAGCTTACCCAGGACGACATCAGCAAGCTCACCGCATCCATGAAATAAACATGCATTCTCGAAGCACTTTTTATTGACAACGTTTCGTCACGGGAATATCATCAAACCCGAATATATCAAGTCATGATGCATTCGGGTTTGATGCGGCAAGTGGGCTTCTGCCCGAAAGCCGCTGCGGCATTGGAGGGGGTGATTCCCCTTATTTTTCGGGATCTAAAATGACTGCACCGATGACGGATGAAGAAGGTTACCTCGTCGAACCAGGCGATTGGAACGAAGACATCGCTGTCCGATTCGCTCGTCGGGAAGGCATTGAACTTACCGAGGATCACTGGAGCGCGATCCGCTTCATGCGCGAGTTCTATGCCGAGCATCAGATAGCGCCTGATGCGCGCCACGTGATGAAGCATCTCGGGCAGCATCGCAACAGGCTCTTCGAGCTCTTCCCCTACGGCTACGTCAAGCAGGCCTGCAAGATCGCAGGCATGAAGCGTCCACGGGCCTGGAGCACGGGCTAGATTTCCAGAACAGAAGATGATCGACTTTGGACGCTATTCGCGGATACTGCCCGCCTCGCAATTCGTTTTGCTGAATTTGACCCTCGGGATAGGGCATTTTCTCGTCTTGCTGAATGCGGGCGCTTATCTGCCCATGCTGCCTTACGTGACGGGTTCGATGGACGAGCCCATCGCCTATGTGGTCTGGGGGCAGAGCGACTATTTTACTGCAATGGGCGCCGCTCTCTTGATTGCGCGGACGCTCATGAAGCGATTTGGCCCGAAGAACATCACGATAGCGGCCTATCTCGCCTTTTCCATTTCCAGTCTGGCCGCGCTTTTCACCATCCCCTATTTCGCGCTCTACACCTCGATCAGGGTCATACAGGGGTTTTCCGCGGGACTGAGCCTCATCCCTTCGTTCTTCCTGCTTCTCGAGTACTACAAGGAGGAAGAACAGCATGTTGCCACTTCGCTTTGGGGTTTGGCGCTTTTCGTCCCTTTCTCGATCGGGCCTGTTCTTGGCGGATGGCTGGCGTACAAATTGGGCGACTGGACCCTGCTTTTCTCCTTCTCCTTTTTCATAGCGCTCGCCGTTTCAGGGATACTCTGGGCGCTTCTTGCAGATTGGGATGACAAGACCGACCGTTCGTTTCCCCTGGCAGATTCCTTGCGCCTTTTCGTCATCCTGTTTTCAGCAGCCCTGGCCCTGCAGGAATATTTCGATGTCGGATTGCTCAGCGACCTTTCCAGCCGATTCAAGGAGTTCTGGTGGCTGTTCTTCGCCTTTGCATTGCTGGCATGGCTGTTCTGGTTTGAAAATGGCAAAGCGGATCACCCCATCGTGCAATTTTCGCTGTTTGCAAAGCCCAACTTTGCAGCGGGAATGTTGCTGCTTTGCCTGGCATTCATGGCATTCCAGGGCGCGATAGTGCAGTACATCATTCGCGTGCAGGTCGTGGAGGGATATACCGCCTGGCATGTCGGGCTGCTTTTCCTGCCTGTCTTTGTCTTCTCGAAACCGCTCAGCATTTTCGCGCAACACATGATCAGGAAAGGCATGGATCCGCGAATTCTTGCCTTTCTTTCATTGGTCCTGCTTTCGGCCTCGTTCAGATGGGTATCCGGATATGTTCGCCCGGCAACATGGGAAACGCTGCTTGCTCCCCAGTTTCTGATGGGAGCGGGGCTCGGGCTTCTTTTCGTCTCCATGACTGCGATTTCCCTCTCCCACATACCCAAGAAGGACCAGTTGCATGGCGTCGATCTGCTCAATACGGCGAGGAATTTTTCTGCCGGTCTCGCCATCACCTTTTCGGATATAGGATGGGACCGCCTCTCCGATTACGAGATGAACCGGCTTGCTTCTCCGGATGAATCGGATTCGGCGAGAATGCTGCAAATTTTCGATTCCCCCCGTCTGCTTCATGAACAATTTTCCCTTCAAGCATCGTTTCTGACATTCAACGATCTGTTTTACCTGCTATCGATAATCCTGGCCATTCTGGCTTTCGCAATCTGGCTGCTCAAACCGGTGGTTCGAAAGGATCCGGACATGGTTATTTTGGAGAATCTCGGGGAAGAGCCTTGAAGTACATTCCATTCGCCATTTTCCTGTTTCTGATGGGATGCGCTCCAGTCATCAAGCAGGGGGCGCCCGTTTCGGATCATGTCGTCTTCCCGAGCGAGGTTTCCAAATCCATCCATGGCCTGGGCAGGAAAGATGAAGCGGCTCTTCCGGAAAAATGGTGGAGCCAATTCGATGACCCAAATCTGGACAGGATGGTAGACATTGCGCTGAAAAGCAATCCGTCGCTGGCCGAGGCGAAGGACCGGTTATCCAGGGCTCAGGCAGTGGTCATGGAATCCGAGTCTTTGCGCTATCCCCACGTGGACAGCGTCAACAGGATCACCAGGCAAAGGCTTTCCAGGAACGGAAACCATACAATCTACAACGGCAAAACTGCGACGATAGCCAACGTATTCCCGTTTTCCCTGAATTACGATCTCGATTTGTGGCATCGCGACGAGGAAATCATTTCGGCAAGCCAGGCCACGGAAGAAGTCGCGCTGGCCAGATACCGATTGAGCGCCCTGATGCTCAGCTCCGCCGTGATCAAAACCTACTTTGCGCTGAATGTCGCAAGCCGGCTGGCTTCCCTCCAGAAGGAATTGATCTCGATCGCGGAAGACGAGTCAAGGCTGTATGGCGCGGCATATCGGAGCGGGGTCATGCCTGCCTCTCCGTCGCTTGCTGCGGATGGCGAAATCCGGCAGGACAAGAAGATTCTTGCGATCCTGCAGCGCAGGGCGGATGGCCTGCGCTACGCCTTGCTGGAACTGCTGGGCAGAGCACCGGGAGACGTTCTTCCCGAAACTGCGCAGGCGCAAATTCCGGACCGTTTTGCCGTTCCGAAGAAAATCGGTCTCGATCTGGTCGCTCAGCGTCCGGACGTCCAGGCTGCTCTTTGGAATGTCAGGAAGCAAGTTCAGCTTGAGAAGGCGGCAAGAAATGCTTTCTACCCCAACATCAACCTGTTCGCATTGGCCGGATTCAACAGCATCGGGCTATTCGACTTGCTGGGGCCGGGCGGGGCAAATTATGCCTATGGACCGGCCGTCAATCTTCCAATCTTCGAAGGCGAGGAGCTGGAGGGCAGATTGCATGCGCAGGAGAGCTCGTATGACCTGGCCGTGCATGCCTATAACCGCACGCTCCTCTCCGCAGCCAGGCAAATCGCAGATGCGCTTTCCGAGCTGAAATACAGCAGAAGCAGGCTGGAAGACGGTTCTGCCAAGCTGGAATTGAAAATCTCCCAAGCCGGCATTGCAGCGTCGGGATATGAATCCGGAATTACCGGGAAGCTTCCGCTGCTCGCTGCCCAGATTGACCTGCATCGCGAGCAAATGAGCCATCTGGAGGATAGCCTGGACTGGCTGAACAGCATTACCTATGTCGCCACCGCGCTGGGCGGAGGCTTCGGAAAGTGGCCGTCATGAAACCCAATACAGTAATCCGATCAAAAACAAGACATCACAGGCTCAGGAGCGTGCTCTCCCTGACCGTGATTGTACTCACTGCCCTGTTCTCATGGTGGTACCTTTTTCTCCGAACGGAAGTCGAAACCGATGATGCGTACGTATCGGGAAATATCGTGCCCATACGCGCCCTGGTTCCAGGCATCGTTTCGAGAATCGGCGTTGATGACAGCATGCCGGTTCGGGCAGGGCAATGGCTTCTTGACGAGGAAAGGAACGTCAGCAAGACGCGTCTTGACAAGGCTGGCGCCGATCTTGCGGAGGCTGTGCGCAGGACGAAGAGTCTTTTTGCCCAGGTTGCAGGGCAGGAGGCGGAAGTCGCCGCGCTTTCGGCAAGCCGGAAAAAGCTGGTTGCAGATATCGATCGCTACATGAAGGCCGAGCCCAGCGGTGCCGTATCCTCTCAACAGGTTTCCGATACGCAAGCCGAGATCGCCGTCATGTCTGACAAGATAGCCGCCGGGAAGGCCTTGCTCAAGAAGGCAAGCGCATTCGTTTCCGGAACTTCTGTCGAAAGCAACCCGCAAGTGCTGCAGGCCCGCGCGGAATATGTGGCATCCTACATTGCCTATCATCGCGCCAGCTTGTTTTCTCCGGTCAACGGCTATGCCGCCGACAGACGAGTTCAGGCAGGAGAGATGGTTAAGGCAGGCCAGTATCTGATGTCAGTCGTTCCTCTGGACGAGCTATGGGTCACGGCCAACCTCAAGGAGACGAAGATAGCGAGGGTGAGAACCGGAGAAGAAGTTGAAATCAGGGCGCACGCTTACGGGAGCGATGCTGTTTTCCACGGCAAGGTGATCGGCATGGATCCTTCGGGGGGCAGCACATTCAGCCTTTTCCCGCCGAACAACGCCACGGGGAACTATATCCACATCGTAGAACGGGTTCCGGTGAGAATCAGCCTTTCGAAATCCGAATTGCAGCGTCATCCGCTCAGGCCCGGCATGTCGGTCACGGTTAGCATCGAAACGCGCAACTACCCGAGCTTGCGCTCCTTGGCCACGGATATCAATACGAATGGAAAGAGTTATTCAACCGGCCTTTACGACAACGAAATGAAGGAAGCGCAAAGCTCGGCGCAGCAGATCATTCGAGAAAACTGAAGGCTGTCAATCCGTTCCAAGCTCCTGCGCTCCAGGAACTTTGAAAATGCCTTGCAGGTTCAGAAGTTCGTTGCGGTGCAGCGCCGCAATTTTCCTGACCAATTTGTCTCCTTCCAGGGTGAGATGTATTTCGACCTCCCGCTTGTCCTCAGAAGATCGCTTTCGATAAACCAGCCCCAGCTTCTCGCATCGGGAAACGAGCGCCACCACGCCATGGTGGTGGGCTTGCAATCGCTCAGCCAGCTCGGTAATCGTTGCCCATTCGCGCCCCTTGTAACCCTTGGTGTGGAGCAATAATAAATATTGAAGATTGGTAATCCCTAGGGCATGCGTAAGATCCTCGCTGAACCGTATGAAGCATCTCAGGCGGTAACGAAAATCCGAGAGCGCTTCTATTTCCTTCCTGCTAAGTGATGTAGACATGTATGTTTCTCGCGCTTGCTTAAAGTAGGATCAGGTCATGATACTTCACTTGAATGGAAAAACGGGAAAGAATGCACCTCGGGGCGATTTCCCCGCCGCTGGCTTGAGGGTCTCTAAAGCGCATCTTCGGCGCTTTCTGCGATCCATGGCAAAAGATGTATTTATTTTACATTTTCTATTGACAGTATTCCACCATCGACTTATCATCAAGCCGGAATATATCATTAGTTGATACATTCCGGCGCGGCGAGGTTACCCCCTATCCTCGATCCGCAGGCAGCACGGGAGGGGGGGTATCCCCCTCTTTCTTTGGAGCTTCGCATGTCATCTTCTGGGATCCGGCATCAATACTCAAAAGGAATGATCATGAAATCATTTAAATTCACTGTTGCAATCGCACTCGCATTGATTTCTTCAGCCACCCATGCAGCAATGACGGGCAAGGAAGTCTACACGGAAGTATGTTCAATGTGCCATGGCACGATAATGACTATTGGACCGACGATAGGCAACAAAGCCGCTTGGGAGGCCAGGATCAAACAAGGCGAAAATGTTCTGTTTAAGCATGCGTTGCAGGGATACAAGCAAATGCCGGCCAGGGGCGGCATGAATACCTTGACTGATGAAGAGGTCCAGAACGCAGTGCAGTACATGGTATCGCATTCACAATGAATCCAACTGACCGGCCCCCAAAAGGGATACCAGTGCTGGGTCAGTCACATATTTATTTGATCTTGAATAGGTCTAACCGCAAATTATTCAAAACCTGCAGATCATTAAGACTGATCCGGCATAGAAGTAATGAACTGAAAGACCGCTTCAGGTTGGGAAACCGACATACTTGAAGTATATTGAGAAAGTCCGCAAAGGCCG
>JAJZRS010000042.1 GCA_021802545.1 Pseudomonadota bacterium | reverse complement strand
CAGGATTGTGATTCCTGTCGTCGTGGGTTCGAGTCCCATCAGCCACCCCATCTTCCCAAGGCGTTTCCCGAAAGCCCTGTTCAGGGCGTCAGTGTTTCGACTTTCTGCTGAAATTCCCGTCGTCGAGGAGAAGAATGACGCCAGGAAGGAGGAAGGTCGTGATGAAAAAGATCCAATACCACCAGTCGGGGTTGTCCATGATGCTACCCTCCTTTCCATAACCGTTTTCAACGTGGTTATTAGGATAGAGCGCAGAATCGGGAACGAGTTCCCCTGATCTGGTCAGGCGATGCGTATGGTGTCGAATTCGGCGGTATACGAGAGGTTGCTTCCCGCCACGGCTTCCTTGATGAAGCGCACCGCCTCTTCCGCGACGATTCCCTTCTGGTTGTCCATCGTGATGTTGTGGTAACTGTCGTCGAGCAGCACTTTCCTGACTTTCTTGCTGCCGATGTGACGTTCGACGTAATTCGCGCTGCGCACCGTGGACGTGTCGTCCTCCAGCGAATGGATGATCAGGGTGGGGGTTGCTATTTCCGGAATGGATCTTTTTGCGGCCTTGATCAATTTTTCTGCCTGGTGGAGCCGGGTCATCGGGATCTTTCCGGTCAGGGATGCGAAGGTGGATTTTTCGCCCATTTCCCTTGAAATCCAAGACCTCAACTGTTCGTTCTTGATGCCGTAGGGCGCGCATTCGCGATAGGAATAGAGGTAGCGGAAGGGCGTGTAATAGCCGATATTGAGCAGGAATCGGTACCACGGGATGTTCCAGCCGTCGAAATAAAGCGAAGTGGAAAAGAGCGAAAGGGAAGCGACTTCCTCCTTCCTGTCTGCGGCGAGCTTCATGGCGAGCACGGCGCCGATGCACAGGCCGCATACCGAGACTGTCTTGTAGCGCAGCCTCATCTCGTCGAAATGTTCCTCGACTTCGCTGACCCATTCCTGCCATTTCTCGAACCGGGCCGCCTTGCCGAAACCATGGTTCACGAAGCGCGGCACCCTGACGGAAAAACCCGCCTTGTAAAGGGCTCTTGCGACGAATTGCATTTCGAGGGGTGAACCTGAAAGACCGTGGATCAGCAGTACCGCATCTTCCCCCTTGACCAGATCGATGTGCTTCATGACCCCGATCGATTCCATTACATCTCCTCTAGTGTTTTTTTATCATTCTGCGCAAGCTGCGAATATAACAGGAAAACATGATGAGATTGTTTAAATCGAACTTTCATGCAGCCTTTCTGTCAATTTTCGCTCTCGGCGACCATAATCGGTGCATGAGGCAATCTTTCGGAGACGAACTTGTACGGATTCAATCACGACTGGATGTACGGCGGAAGCGGATGGGGATGGATGGTGCTGGGCTGGCTCTGGATGGCCGTGGTCATGCTTGCGCCTGTTCTGGTCATCCTTTCGCTCGTCAAGTATCTGCTGAGCTGGCCGAAGCGTCCCGGGAAGAGCAGCCGCGCGCTCGAGATTCTGGACGAAGCCTATGCCAGAGGGGAATTGGGGCGGGAAGAATATCTCCAGAAGCGCGCCGACCTGAAGGGGAGGTAGGTCGAAGTTGCAGGATGCGCTTGGCGAGGCGATAATCCACGCTGTGCCGAAACAAGGGCATGGATGCGGAACTGAAAATGAACGGGAATTTCATCGCTGGCCTCCTGAAGCACATCGGGCAGGCGCTTTTCTTCAAGCATGACGGGACTGGCCTTCCCGGCAAGCCGACGCCCTCGTTCTTCATACTGATGATGACGGCGTTTCTGTTCGCCATCGCCAGGCATATCGCTTTCGGGACATTCCCCGCATTCACTTCGGTCTTCAGGTTCGTCGTCGTGATCGCCGCGCTTTCGATCATTTTCAGCGCAGCCAAATATTATCTGATCTCCCTGTTCTTGTGCCTCTCCACCGGCATAGACGCCATCGCGATAGCCGCTTCCATGCTTCCCAAGCTGCCTGGCACGGTCTTCTTCCTGCTTTCCCTCTGGGAGACAACGGCCTTCGTCGTCGGCATCCTGCGCATCACCCGTAGGATGGACAGAACAGGGTAATCGCGAAACCCCTTGCATCGACTCGGAAATGCATGTTAGCATGCCCTTAAATAGGAATGCTTATCATTTACAAAAAGGGGTCTCTCTTGGGCAAGTCTTCATTGTGTTTGTTTATGGCATGCGTATTCGTGCAGCCGCTTGCCGCGCTGGCCGGTCCCGATGCGGACCAGGGCATGGCGCGCGTGCTGTACATAGAAGAGCCATGGGTCGAAAACGCGGTCTATCTTTCCACGAGCCGCGACAACAACACCTCCCGTGGGCACGCCTGGAATTTCGGAATCGAATGGGATGCAGCGCTCGGGGATGACCTGGGAAGCGAAATCGATGCGCCGGTTGTGCTCGCGCAGCAGCCGATCGGACGGGCGCCGACCGTCCTCGCGCCGATCGCAGGCGGGCTGAAATACGTGCCCATACACTGGGGTGACGGCGACAGCGAAAATGCAGGCGTGATCGGCGGGGAAATCGAAGGGGCCTGGTGGGCGACGCCGCAGTCTGACAATTTCCCGGGCGTGGGCTCGAGCGTCACTGAGCAGGTGCTCATCGGCATCAGGCGCGGCACCTACTGGATCCAGGGGCAATACGGCATCACGCAGCGCGTTTCGGCAGACGCCAGAACAGGCTGGTCGGCGAACACTTCGGTGGGGCACCGCATTGCAAAAGACTGGGTGATCCACATGGAACTGGACCTCAACAGGACAAGCGTCGATTCATACGGCCATACCGCTGCAGGGATGGTGCTGACGCCTCAGATCGGCTGGCAGATCAGCCAGCGCTGGCAGATGGTTCTGGGCGAATCCTTCGCCAGGATAGAAGGGCAGGCCAGTCTCGCCACCATGACCAACGTGCTGTTCGAATACAGCTTCGAAACGGACAAGGACGATCCGAGCTAGAAGGCCGGGCTGAGCCCGGCCTTGTTTTTAGAACTGATAAACCGCGTCCAGCGCAATCGTGTGCTGGGCGTTCGCACCTGTTCCATTCGATTGAAGGAAGGCGTCCGCGCTGGATTTGTCGAAGCGCACTTCGCCGCGCAATTCCAGGTTCTTGACGGGCGAATAGCCGATCGTGACGGTGTTCGACCTCAGGCGCTGGCCGACCGGATTGCCGACGATGCCTGCCCCTCCGAGCGCGGCCACATAGGTGAGTCCGGAGCGGTAGCCGTCCTTGTCGTTGAAATTCTCGTTGCGGTAGGAAACGCGCCACAAATCGTTGATCTGGTAGTTCGCGTAGAGGGCGAGCGCGTCCCATTTCGCCGTCCCGGCCGATCCGGCGGCTCCGGGAAGGGCGGCGTTAGCCTGGCTGCCGTTGGCATAATCGAAAACGAGATTCAGCTGGTTCGTCGCGTTGAAGGTGCCCACCATGTCAAGATACTTGCGGGTGCCGACGCCGCCGACGCCGGGGATGACCTGCGCGTTTTCCTTGCCCTGGTAATAGGTGGTCGCAAGCGAGAACAGTGAGCTCGGGGTGATGTCGAGGCCGAGCTCGGCGGTTTTGCTGGACGTGGTCGAAGTGACCTGGTCCCAGCCGTTGTTGACGCCTGCGATCAGGGTGACCATGTCGTTCGCGGCATAGGTCGCGCGCAGCCCGGTGTGGGTATAGGGGCCCCATCCGAACATCCACGCTCTCGTGTAGTTCTTGTTCGATGGGCTGGTGATCAGCTCTGCGCCGGCCAGGGTGGCAAATTTCCCGCCGATGACGGTGAGCGGGCCTTTGGCATAGCTCAGATAAGCCTGGGTCAGGTCGAACACGTGAGAGCTGTTGTCCGGGCCGCCCGCGCCCAGGCCGGTGGAGGCGACGGTGGTCGCGTCCTGTCCGGTGGTCATGTTCACGTAGCCGCCGAACCCTTCCCTGGGCTGCTTGGCGATGATGACCGAGAACTGCTGAAGATTGAAGCTGTTGAAGTTCTTGCCCTGGGTCGCGCCGGGCGTGTCGAATATGTGGGAATTTCCAGAAAGGCCGCCCGATACGGGGCCTGCAGGCGCGTTGACGAAAAGTCCGGTGCTGTTCATGCTGTTGTAGGCGAGGTCGAAATAGCCCGTCATGGAAATTCCGGATGCGTCGAGGACATCCGAAATGGTGGGCGTCTTGTCCTTGGCCATCGCTGCCGCGGGAACGACGAGCAGGCATGCAGCGAACAAATGCAGATTCTTCAATGTGATCTCCTTGAAATTGCGGTTTGACTTGTTGCCGCCCTGAAGCGGGACTGGTTGGACGGCGTTGTGCTTCATGAGTTCCGCAATATTCAGGGATGCGAAGAATGCTGTTACGGCCTTGTCGCGGTGAGGTAGAATGTGCTTTCGAGATAACAGGAGGAAATCATGAAATATTCGGTTCTCTTTGCGGCTGTCCTGAGCCTGTGCGCTGGCACGGCATTCGCTGCCGATGCGGCCCCGGCCAAGAAGCCCGCGACGGCGAAGCGCTTTGTTCATCCCGGGAAGGATTGCCATTTCGAGCACGGCATGGGTTATGGCATGGGCATGGGTTACGGAATGGGCCAAGGCATGGGCCAGGGCATGGGTTACGGCCACGGCATGGGTTACGGAAGAGGGATGATGGGCGGCATGGGCGTGAAAATGCTCGGGCCGCGCACCGCGATCGTCTGGTCGCTCGATCTCACTGCGGATCAGCGCGGCAAGATCGACAAGCTGATCGAGAAGCTTCAGCACGACAACTGGGCGGCCATGGGCACCATCATGGACGACTCGGGCGTGCTGCGCGACCTTTACCATGCCGACAAGCGCGATTCGGTCGCGATCGACAAGACCTACCAGAGAATATTCGACCTCAAGCGGCAGATGATCAAATCGGCGCTCGACACCGAAACAGAGATCGAGAATCTCCTGACGCCGGATCAGATGAAGCAGTTCCTGGATCGCCTGCACATGGCGCCGCCGCCCTATCCAGGGCAATGATGAAAAAAGCCCGGTCATGCCGGGCTTTTTTTCGGTTCAGCCTTTCGAATTGACGAAGTTTCCTGAAAGTCCAGCGCCCTGCACGTTCTGCATCACGGACTGAAGGAAGCTGCTGAGCGAAGTCTGGCTGTTCGAGCCGTTCGACGAGATCAGCGACTGGAAGCTTTGCTGCAAAGCAGCATTGGTCGAATTCTGCCCTCCCGAACCGGAAGAAGAGAGCTGCTGGATCAGGCTCTGCAGGCCGGCATCCAGCTTGCCGATGCCGTGATGATGGCCGTGGCCTGCCACGGCGTTTGAAGCCGCTGCGCCGTTCTGGGCCTGCACTGCCTGCGCGTTCTGCTGCGCCTGAAGGGCGGCGAGCAGGTTCTGTATGAAAGCCTGGATGGCCTGGTCGGTTCCCGTTCCGGAAGAAGACGATATCCCGGATTGCGAAAGGGCCTGGTTGATCGCGGAGGAAAGCGCTCCTCCTTTTTTGATTCCGCCTCCGTCGTTGTCTCCGTCGCCGCCGGACATGCTCGGCCGGACGGATGAGGACGCGGGATTGAGCTGCGAGACATAGGCGTTGTTCTGTATGCCTGTAATGGACATGGGTTTCTCCGATAATGATTCAGTGCGCATTCATACAGGCAAATACCGGGCCATGTTTCGTAACAAATTGTAATGGCGAATAAGGAATATAAATCCTTTTTGAATCAATAGGTAGAGAATGTGAGGCGGGCGCTCGATTTCAGGCGCCCGAATGAAGTGAGGCGGGCGGGCAATTTTTTGCCGCTGGTGCGGCAAAATTTGCCTGCCTATTTCGAAAGCTTGGCGAGGAGCTGCTCGATCTCCTTGCGGCGTCCCGCATCGGCATCCGCGCGTCCCGGGCGGGGAGGGGCGGCAAGCGCCTTTTTCAGGTGGGCGATGGCGTCCGTCTTGTCTCCCTGAATCGACAGGAATTCGCCGTAGAAATAGTTCTGGTCGATGCCGTTCGGGTCGACTTTCAGTGCGCGCTGCAGATAATCGCGCGCCTTGTCGTAATTCCCGAAAGAGCCGAACCGTGGCACCTTGTAGTAAAGGCTGCCCAGTGAAGTCAGCGCGGAGCCGTCGAGCGCATTCGGATCGATCCGCTCTGCCGAAAGCAGCAGGTCGCGCGCATCCTTGGCCGTGCCTCCCGCAGAGAAGATGCTCTGGTATTTGGCCAGCGTGCTGGTGATGATGCCTTCCCAGATCAGGGGTTCTGCCCTGTTCGGATATTTCGAGGCGACTTCGTGCGCCTGCCTGCGCAGCGCGTCGAAGTAATCCTCCTGCTGGCCTTCGGGCGTGCCGTAATAGCCTTTCGCCCACGCGTGCTGGAGCATGGCGATGTCGTCCGTCATCACGTCGGCATGGGCCGTGCCGTACCCCAGCATCATCAGAACGAGCAAATATTTGGACAGTCTGGCCAGCATTTCAATCCCTCCCTGTATGGTTGAATGTGTTCCTGCACAAGCAGTCGGAAGATTTTAAACCGCGAGTCTTAACGGAACGTGATGAAACCGTTTCAATCGTAGTAGACTGTTTCCTGTTCCCATGACCCCCAAATCCGATGTCAGATTGTTGTTCGTCATGCAATTCGGCAGGCGGCGAGAAATCGTCCGAAAACCTGCTTTGGGCGCTGCGGCTCGAGAAGTGGACCCTGCTGTGGATGGTCGTCGAATCCATCGCATCAATATGCGCGGGCATGGCAGCGAACAGCCTGCTGCTCGCAGCTTTCGGCGCGGACAGCGTCATCGAACTCCTTTCAGCATGCCTGCTCTATTTCCGCCTGCGCCAGGAATATCTCGGCAAGCTTGAAATTGGACGGATCGACACACTGGAGCGCAGGACGTCGGGGCTTGCCGGGTACCTGCTTTATGCTTTGTCCGCGGTCGTCGTTATTGAGGCCGCCTGGGGATTGATGCACAGGCATGAAGCCGAAACCTCCATCCTGGGGCTTTTCATTGCCGTCGTCGCCGCTTTCGGCATGCCGGTATTGGCGAAGGCCAAGATGCGCGCAGCCGACCTGATCGGCAGCCCCGCCTTGCGCGCCGATGCCATGGAGACGTTCACCTGCGGTTATCTTTCCTGGGTGCTGCTTGCCGGGCTCGCAGCGAATGCGCTCCTGCATTGGTGGTGGATCGATTCGGCCGCGTCGCTCGTCATCGTGCCATTGCTGCTCAAGGAGGCGAGGGAAGCGGTCACGGGGCAATGCGGCTGCCGTTGAACTAGTGTACTGTCAGGTCGAGAGAAGATCGGAAACGAAATATCCAGTGAATCGTTAGCAATTCATCGGCAGTGACAAACTGTGGCGGCATAAGGAATAATAGGTCGATTCTTCATTCTGCGCTGAGCCCTCCCTGCTGTGTTCGTCCAATACCGGAACCGAAAAAAAGTGGCTTCATGAAATTTGCGAACAACATTTTCGCCATACTTCTTGCGTTGTCGCTGCAGGCACGAGGTGCGGAGCTACCACTGCAGATTGTGGCAGCCCCCAACCCTAACGTTTTTCCCTTGCTCATCGCGCTTCACGATCATCCCGATTTGCCGGTGCGCCTGATCGCGGCGAAGAATAGCGCGGGAATCGATGCTGCCTTCGACCAGGGCGCGGACGGGGTGCTCGCCATGACTTACGCGATTGCGCAAAAGGCTAGAGACGGGCGCGTACCTGATCTGGCACTGGCCGGCGTATACTTCTGGCGTGGCTTCTTCGAAATGACACTGACAGAGGCGCATAGCTTCAAGAACTTGAAAGGCAAAGGGCTGATCGTCAGCGGTCCTGTCACGGGCGGTACGGGCGGCGCGCCAGACATGCTCTTTCAAGCTGCGCTTGCTCGTGATGGAACGTCTCTTGGTGATTTTTCGATTTGCCATCTTCCGGTGATGCAGGGCGTCACTCTGCTGGAAAGCGGCAAACCTATGGATTCAAATCCGGCGTGCCGGGGCATGATGCCCGCGGCCGGGATATTACTGGTTGAACCAGCCTCGTCCGGCCTGATATTGAAATCCTCCATGTCGCTCGGCTCGGGCAAGAGCGTGCAGCGCAGCATTGATGTACAGGAGCTCTTCAGCGGCTACACGTCATGGCAGCCTGACGAACTGCCGCATGGTGGTTTCGCGATACGCCGCTCCGCGCTCAAGGACCCTGTGAAGCGAGCGCAGTACGCCGCTTTCATGAAGGCTTATCGGGAGGCGATCGACAAGATCAATCATGCCGATGGCATGTTTTCCAGAATCAGGCTGGGCCGCACCATTTCAAGTGAGATGGATAAATATTTCGGCCAGTATCAAACGAACCTGCCTGCGATGGTAGTGGCCAATGCTATCGGAAACGGCGAAATGCGATTCCGCGATGATCGTACGCTTGGCAGCATCCAGGCTGACCTGACGAGTTTTCTCAAGGAAGTGCTGAACGCAAAAACGCTCCCGCCCGGACTCTTCCTGGATTCCGCAGAGCAACCTTGATCCGGGTATGCAAGGTGAATCGCTCTGACTTTTGTAGGGCAGTTGTATTTAGGCTGGCAAGCCGATTGGCGCAGTGACCACGGCGTGAACGCCTTGCCAAGGTCAGCTGTCTTTACACCACCGTCCGTTTGACTGAGCCAGGTGCATCGTTCGTTTTGGCCGATTTTCGGCCTGAACTGCCGCTCACTTATCGGCTTCTATTAGTCAGGAAGTTGTCAGTAACCTGCCGCTCAACCATGAATTCCCCTGAACAGAAACTTTCTGATATTCAGGTAACTCGTGCTTCGCGCAAGCTCCCACTCAACCCGGAGCCGCTACAATGACATCCTGCAATCTCACGGCAGGGCTTGGCGCGTACCCTCTTTTATCGACTTCAAGGTCGCTTCGTAAATCGCTTTTCGATCCCCGCCGATGCGTAGCGCGCGATTGACAGCCGAAAGCGCTTCGCTAGCATGCCCGCGGTCATAAAGGACCTGAGCAAGATTGTTCCAGGCATCTCCCGAATCGGGATGATCCGCAACCGCCCTGCGATATTCGGCTTCCGCCTCGGCATAGTCACGCCTGCCATAAGCTGCATTGCCCAACCCGATTCGGGCGATCAAGTCGTCCGGCCATTTCGACAGCGCCGTACGATAGGCGATTCGGGCCGAGTCCGGCGAAACGGGTTCGAGCTCGGTCGTCGCCTCCACGAAGCCTGACTCATCCGCACTGGCCGGCAGTTGTGTCGGCGGCAGGGCGACGAATGCCCATCGCCCCGACCTCGCCCAGGAGCGATCGAAATCGCTCAGTTTCATGGCGAGCCGCCGATCTGCCCCTGAATGAAGCAATATTTCCCTCTTTGCCAGGTCATAGCCGGTCACGACGGCATAGTGCCATTCTGGAAAAACCCCGAATCGCAAATTCTGCAGAACGATGACGGGATGGCCTGCTGCCAGTTCTTCCAGCATCGCATCGGGATCGCCACCCAGAACGTAGGGGAGCAAACCTGCACGTCTTGCGGCAGCCAGCATCTCAACTTGCAGGCTTCCCTCCCTGGCCGGCAGGTAAACCTGCCGGGCAAGATCAGAGGAGGACACGGAAAGCCCGTCGTATGCGAATATCATTGCCAGCGCCGCCGGCCCGCATTGATAACTTTTCTGCGGGTAGAAAGGTACGTTCAATTCCTTACGGCTAGGGAGACGGCCTGCTTCCAGGTAATGCTCAACGGGCATGCTGCCACATCCTGCAAGAATGAGGGCGCTGGACAGGCAAGCGGCGATCCGCCGCATCCAGGGCAAATAAGGCGCTTTCAAAATGCTTGGTTTTCTTTGTCTTTGGAGCCGCTCAGATCAGCACGAGCAATATTGCAGCAAGCAATATCACGATGAGATCGGAATTCGTCAGGCTGCTCAAGTTACCGCCCGCAGGAAGGGAATCGATTTTTTCCGCCAGCAGGTGGACTTCGTTGTCATCGAGCGCAGCAACGCGATCCTTGGCCATTAGCCCGTCCACGCCGAGGGCTTTCAGGCGGGCCCTTACATCTGCGCGCTCCAGGAAGGACCGGACCTTGGCCCTATCCTTGCTGTCCCGATCCTGCGCCGCCATCTCCTTCGTGGTCACGATGTTCGCCTGGGCAACCGTGGCCTGTACGCCCAGCGTCAGGATCAGCAATGCTGCCGATAATCCATGGAAGAAGCGCTTCGAATTCATGGCGGTTCCTTTCATCAATCAAATAATGGAAATAATGCATTGATTTGATCAAGTATAGTCTTTGCCTGGACAACAATGTATCGCCTGGGCGCCCCAATCCTCGGGCGACAGATCGCTGACGATGACAACTCATTGAGTTCATGGCTTTTTCAAGATGAATAGTGCTATCGTAGTGCGCCAATGGAAAAGAAAATACCATTAGAATCTGGGGCGCCGCCGACGCATGTCCTGCGGTCATCAAGGAAATCCCCTATCGAATGGCCGAGTGCGCCGAGATTCCCCTCACCCTGGTTGCCAACAGGATTCTGCACGTGCCGCCCTCCCCATGGATCAGGCCGCTGCAGGTTCCGGGCGGCTTCGATGTCGCGGACGAGCGCATCGCCATGCGGAATTTCATAGAAAGCCTGTGCAGCAACGGGGTGGAGACGGGGGACTCCGCCTTTTCAAGCGCCGACCGGCAAGCTTTCGCGAATCAGGTCGACAGGCTGCTCGCGAAGAGGAAGTAAAGTCGAGAATCGAGTTAGCACGGACTTTCTGGAATTCAGCTATCTGGTTTCTCTTCGGCGAGGCTGTGTAAAAACGTCGAACGGCGTAAGGGGAGTTTTGTTTACCGATTGTTTTTGGGGATAAAGAGTCAGTTTTTTGGGGGAATTGATTTCTTTCTCTACCCCCGCATCGCCATAATC